>NZ_JBLWYT010000003.1:0-477361 GCF_048381975.1 Hwangdonia sp.
CGTGCCCGTTTTAGCGGCTGCAAACATACGACACATTTTCCATTTAACAACAACTTTTTTTGCCTTTTTTTTGGGCTTTTTTTTTGGGCGCTTTAAGGGGCTTAATCTCTGGTGGTTATGGCCGGAAAAAAAACCTGAAACCCATGGTCCTGCATCCCGCCGTACTGGAAATCGGGGAGCGCCGTTGGCAAAACACGGCGGCGGCGCGGTTGTGCCGTGGGCATTTGCGAGAACCGTTACTTAATGTATGCCATATATTATGGTATCGGTCCTCTTTTTTGGGGACGGCACCGACGCCGGTTTTTGCGCGGCGCCATTTGCCGGCACGCTTGCGTTAGGGATAGCAGTGGAAAGCCTTTTTAAAAAGAATAAGCGGTGTATTGGGCTTTGAACTGAATTTTTGCAGATTGCCACGTCGCCAACTCCTCGCAATGACGTTTTTAAAAAGATTGTATTGGAAAGCCCGACCCCGCTTCGGGAGCCTCAGCGACCAAACGGGGGAACGCCCTTGAAAAATTATACCTATATATATTATATATGTATTGTGTGGATTTATTTATACTAGTATCTTTGCACACTGAATTTAATTTTTTTTAATGATACATATAACATTACCTGATGGCAGTGTAAAAACGTTTGAAGAGAACGTTACACCAATGGATGTTGCCAAAAGCATAAGTGAAGGATTTGCGCGGAATGTAATTTCGGCCAATTTTAATGGTACAACCGTAGAAACCGTTACACCGTTAACCACCGATGGCGCTTTGGTTTTATATACATGGCGGGATGATGAAGGTAAAACGGCATTTTGGCATTCTTCGGCACACGTTTTGGCACAGGCTATTGAGGAATTGTATCCTCATGCCAAACTTACCATTGGCCCTGCTATTGAAAACGGGTTTTACTATGATGTAGATTTTGGTGAGCATGTGGTTTCGGAAAAGGATTTTAAAGCGATTGAAAACAAAATGCTGGAGATTGCCCGTGGCAAACACGATTTTAAAATGCGTTCGGCAAGTAAGGCCGATGCGCTGGAACTTTATAAGGACAACCCGTTTAAAACGGAACTGATAGAGAACTTGGAAGATGGCACGATTACGTTTTGCGACCACTCGACTTTTACCGATTTGTGCCGTGGAGGACATATACCCAATACCAGTATTATAAAAGCGGTTAAGGTATTGAGTGTTGCCGGTGCTTATTGGCGAGGTGACGAAAACAAACCACAACTAACCCGTGTTTATGGTATTTCGTTCCCAAAGCAAAAGGAGCTTACCGAATATTTGGAGCTGCTTGAAGAGGCCAAAAAGCGTGACCACAGGAAACTTGGCAAAGAGTTGGAGCTTTTTACATTTTCGCAAAAAGTGGGACAGGGTTTACCGCTTTGGCTTCCAAAAGGTGCTGCCTTACGCGAGCGTTTAGAGAACTTTTTAAAAGCGGCACAAAAGAAAGCGGGTTACGAAATGGTAGTAACACCACATATTGGCCAAAAAGAATTATATGTAACCTCCGGTCATTATGAAAAATATGGGGCAGATAGTTTTCAGCCGATTAAGACTCCAAAAGAAGATGAAGAGTTTTTATTAAAGCCCATGAATTGTCCGCACCACTGTGAAATTTACAAAAGCAGTCCATGGAGCTATAAAGATTTACCCAAACGTTTTGCTGAATTTGGCACCGTTTACAGATACGAACAAAGTGGCGAACTGCACGGTTTAACCCGTGTACGCGGTTTTACTCAAGATGATGCCCACCTGTTTTGTACGCCAGAGCAATTGGATAAGGAATTTAAGGATGTGATAGATTTGGTACTTTATGTATTTGGTTCCTTAGGATTTGAAAACTTTACGGCGCAGGTTTCTGTAAGGGATCCGGAAAATCCAGACAAATACATTGGTACTGTTGAAAATTGGGAAAAAGCGGAGCAAGCCATTATTAATGCTGCCGAAGAAAAAGGCTTAGATTATGTAATTGAAACTGGCGAGGCTGCTTTTTATGGACCAAAATTGGACTTTATGGTTAAAGATGCTTTAGGCAGAAAGTGGCAATTGGGCACTATTCAGGTAGATTACACCCTGCCCGAACGTTTCGATTTAACCTATAAAGGCAGTGACAATGAGCTACACAGACCTATTATGATACATCGTGCACCTTTTGGTAGCATGGAGCGTTTTGTGGCTTTATTGCTTGAACATACAGGCGGAAATTTTCCTATTTGGTTGATGCCAATTCAAACAATTATATTATCAATTAGCGAGAAATATGAAAAATACTCTGAAAAAGTTTTAAATTTGCTAGAAAATAACGAAATTCGCGCCCTCGTTGACCATAGAAATGAGACTATAGGGAAAAAAATACGTGAAGCAGAGATCCAGAAACACCCTTATATGATTATTATTGGTGAGCAAGAAGAGCAAGAAGGCAAAATTACGGTTAGACAACACGGTGGTGCAGATTTAGGAATGATTACCTTAGAGGCTTTCACTGAAATAATAAAAGAAGATATTAAAAAAACATTAAAATCATTTTAAAAAACAATAAGTTTAATTTAAAACCATAACGCCATAGCAATTAGAAGAAGACATCAACCCAGAAGGGTTTCACAAGAGGATAAACATAAGATTAACTCTAAGATTACAGCGCAAAAAGTACGCCTTGTTGGAGACAACGTCGAAATTGGTATTTATACCAAAGGTGATGCTATGAGAATAGCAAACGAGCAGGAATTAGATCTTGTAGAGATTTCACCAAATGCTGATCCTCCGGTATGTAAGGTTATGGATTATAAGAAGTTTCTTTATGAACAAAAGAAACGGGACAAAGCTTTAAAATCTAAAGCCACCAAAGTAACGATTAAAGAAATTCGTTTTGGTCCTCAAACTGATGACCACGATTACGAATTTAAAAAGAAACATGCTGAGAAGTTCTTAAAAGAAGGTGCAAAATTAAAAGCTTTTGTATTCTTTAAAGGACGTTCAATCATATTTAAGGAGCAAGGCCAGATTTTGTTATTACGATTAGCCCAAGACCTTGAAGAATTTGGGAAAGTTGAGCAAATGCCTCGTTTAGAAGGTAAACGGATGACGATGTTTATTGCTCCCAAAAAGTAATGAATAGTTAAAATACTAGATTTGACCCTACGGCTTATACCAAGGTAGAAATTTTAGTAAAACAATACGACGCCGAAAAAGGTTCGGCACAAAAGCAATTAAGCGAAATAATTAAAAAACTAGGAGAAAAAATGCCTAAAATGAAAACAAAATCTAGTGCCAAAAAGCGTTTTAAGCTTACGGGTACTGGTAAAATTAAAAGGAAGCACGCTTTTAAGAGTCACATCTTAACAAAGAAATCTAAAAAGCGTAAGCTAGCGTTAACCCATGATACTTTAGTACATAAGGCTGACGAAGATAATGTTAAAACCATGTTACGTTTAAAGTAATACCGTTTTAACCGGTTAAAACAATTTATAAACCCTGGAGTTAGGCAACCAAGTACGAAGATAGAAATACGAAGTTAAAAGTACCGATTATCGGTCGCCTACTACAAAAAACAATTAAAATTATGCCAAGATCAGTAAATTCTGTAGCCAAAAGAGCCAGAAGAAAAAAGGTAATTAAACAAGCAAAAGGCTATTTCGGACGTCGTAAAAACGTTTGGACAGTAGCAAAAAATGCGGTTGACAAAGCGATGCAATATTCGTACAGAGACCGTAGAAACAAAAAAAGAACATTCCGTGCTTTATGGATTACGCGTATTAACGCTGGAGCCAGAGAACATGGTTTATCTTATTCTCAATTTATGGGGAAATTAAGAGCTAATGACATTGAATTAAACCGTAAGGTTTTAGCGGATTTAGCCATGAATAACCCAGAGGCTTTTAAAGCTGTAGTAGAGAAAATTAAATAAGGCGTTTCGCCTATTGTAAAATCATATTATTCGCTTAATATAAAAATCCGGTTCTTAATTGAATCGGATTTTTTTTGTTTAACTAAAATTAACTTTTAAAAAACAATTCTCTATCAAAGGAGTGTTACTTTTGCAAATTATTAAAACAACCCTGGCATGAATCTATCAAAAGTAAAATTAGTGGTTACCGATATGGACGGTACGCTCCTAAACTCGAAGCACCAAGTGAGTCCCGAGTTTTTTAAATTATTCAATAAAATGACAGACCACGGCGTGTTGTTTGTAGCCGCCAGTGGCAGGCCCCACTATAGCATTACCAAAAAATTAAACGGTATAAAAAACGATATCATTATAGTTTCGGAAAATGGCGGACTTGTATCTAAGAGAGACGAAACCCTGCTATCTACGCCCATAAAAACAGATAAGCTTTCAGAAATTACAGCTCTGATTGATTCATTAGAAAATGCACACCCCGTTTTCTGTGGAAAAACCAAAGCCTTTATAACAAAGAACTCGACAGCTCTATCGGATGTTTTAACTGAGTATTATCCGAGTTTTCAAATTATTGAAAACATCGACGAGATTAATGAAGATATTTACAAGGTTTCTCTTTATCACGAAGAAAATTCAGAAAAACATATCTATCCGCATGTAAAGCATTTGGAAGCTCATTTTAAAGTAAAAACCTCGGCGAGACATTGGGTGGATATTTCCGATAATTTGGCCAATAAAGGTCATGCCATTAAATTGCTGCAAGATTCGTATCAAATTTCAGCTGAAGAAACGATGGTTTTTGGCGATTACCATAATGATATAGAAATGCTAAAACAGGGCTATTTTAGCTATGCCATGAAAAACGCCCATGAGGTGGTAAAGCAAACAGCGCGTTTTGAAACCAAAACCAATGATGAGTTTGGGGTTGAACACATTTTACAAAAATTAATTATTGACAAGGAGGAAAAAATAAAGATTCCTTAAAGAACTCAAATCCCGTAGGCGGTAATTACAAGTTTTCTTGAACCACCAGAGTTTCTGTGTTCACACAAATAAACCCCTTGCCAAATCCCTAAATTTAGTTTTCCGTTGCGTATTGGTATGAGTACTGAAGCGCCTAAAACCGATGCTTTAATATGTGCGGGCATATCATCAGGCCCTTCGTAAGTATGCTCGTAATACGGTGCGTTTTCAGGAATCATTTTATTGAAATGACTTTCAAAATCGGTTCTTACCGTGTAGTCAGCATTTTCATTTATGGTTAAACTCGCCGATGTATGCTTTATAAACACCTGCATCTGCCCTATTTTAATGGTTCTAATTTCTGGAATCGCCTCTAAAATAGCGTCCGTAATCAAATGAAACCCTCTTGATTGTGCTTTTAACCGTATTTCTTTTTGAAAAAAATTCATAGAAATTTGATGTTTTATTTTACCGTAACCTCATCAACAAATACCCAAGCAAAACCGTTTCGAATATGCCATTCTGGTAATTGACCTCTGTTTTTTGCTGAAATTTTAATAAAGGAAACGTCTTGCTTTTCAAATTCCGTTTCTATTCTTTTTATAATAGGATCTCTGTCTTTTACGGTTTCTAAAGTTTTATCCAAAATTGTTTTAAAGGCTTTACCATCTTCCGAAATACCAATAACCACTTGAGTTGGCAACATAACGGAAGTAGCCCCAATGTGCTGAAAAAAGTTTAAACCAACATAAGATAATGCATTGGGTTCTCCCAAGTCGAGAATTACTTCAAAGTCCTTTTTAGGAAACCCTTGCCAATTGGGGTCGTCGCCTCTTGGATTTGCAAACTTATTATTAAACAAAGCCTGTTCGCCTCCGCCGCTGTAACTTTCGTTATAAGGATGGGTATATGTAACCTTGCATTTATCGCCAAAACCGGTGGAAAACATTTTCTTTAAAGGAAAACCAATAGGCTCCCCGTTTCTAAAGGCTTGTGCGTGTACATTAATGGGCTTGGTGTAGCGTATTGGCGCCGTATATAATTCCGAGTTTACTGTTGGTGCCGTACCGTCTAAAGTATATCTAATCTCATTTATACCCAATTCGTTTTTCAATTCAAGCACAAAGGTTTTATCAGCTTTATTATAAGTTACGTTATAATCTGGTGCCAGTGAACTCCCCGCGAAATGGTAGTTTAGTTCCTTAAATCTATCAAAATGAACATCTATTCTTTTTATGAATTCATTCTTGTTTTTTTGGTTAGGGTTTGTCCAAAGTGCTTCAGACAACGCACTCAACCTGGGCAACATCATATATTGTGCATGACTTAAGGTTTTGATTTGTTCGGTCCAAAGATTGGCTTGCCCACCAAGAATATGATGCCTTTTATCTGCTGCAATAGCATCGGGAACGGGATTAAAATCGTAAACCTTGAGCAAGTTGTTGTAGCCGCCCCAAGATGGTGGCTCGAACTCGCTTTTGCCTTGATTGTGATCAAAATACAAAGGAGACCCGGGCGACATTACCACATCGTGCCCTGCATTGGCGGCTTCTATACCACCCTCAAATCCGCGCCACGACATAACAGTGGCTCGCTCCGGCAAACCACCTTCCAGTATTTCGTCCCATCCAATTAATTTTTTATTTTTCGAATGGATGAATTTTTCCATACGTTTTACAAAATAGCTTTGCAATTCTTCGGCATTTTCAAGATTTTCATCCTGCATTCTTTTTTGGCATTTTTTACAATTTAACCAAGCCGATTTACCAACCTCATCGCCACCAATATGTAAATATTTGTACGGAAACAGTGGCACAACCTCGCTAATTATATTCTGTAAAAACTCAAAAGATCCATCGTTACCGGCGCAATACACCCCGGATGTACCTTCGCCATCACAAGTAAATTCCGGATAACATTGCAGTGCCGCTTCAGAATGCCCGGGCATTTCAATTTCAGGAATCACATCAATATACCGTTCGGCAGCATATGCCACAACCTCTTTAATATCAGCTTTGGTATAAAATCCGCCGTAAACCTCACCTTCGGTATCCTTATAAGTTGCCTCAAAACCTTCCCACGGTTTTTTGTTTTCTTTTACTTTTCTCCAAGCCCCTTTTTCGATTAATTCCGGATACTTATCAATTTGAATCCTCCAACCAATGCCATCAACCAAATGCCAATGGAATTTATTCATTTTGTGCATGGCTAAAATGTCGATTACTTTTTTAACGGAATCTTTAGGGAAAAAATGCCGCGACACGTCCAACATCATACCACGCCAACCAAATTCGGGTGCATCTTTAATATGAACAAAATGAAGTATCGGTGCATTAATCAAAGCTTTAGGCGTTAGCAACTGCTTTAAGGTTTGTACCCCATAAAACACGCCATGGTAGGTTTTCCCTGTTATCGAAACACCTTTTTTAGTCACGTTAAGTTGATACGCTTCCTTATTATCACCATCTTCAGATATTATTAATTGAATGGCATTGTCCTGAATTTTGGTCGAGGTATTTAGTTTTATATTGAAGTTTTTATCAAAAAAAGAAACCAATTCAGCTGCGATGCGTTTTCCTTCTTCAGAATTTTCAGAAACAATTACCGTATTATCAGTAACCGTAAATGTGCCTTGTTGATACTCGATTAGGTTGGGTTGTGGAATAACGCCTGTTTTTACCGGCACTTTATTTTTACAGGAAACCGTTACCAAAAAGAGGAAAAATATGAGCAGCTTGAAAAATTTCATAGAATCAGAATTCGAATTAACATGGTTATTTTAACAAAGTTAAGTATAAGAAATAGAAAAAAACGCTCTTTTTCGAACCATAAATCACTATTTAAAATTATTTCAACGCAACCTTTTGGTTTTTTTATCATCTATATATAAAATCCTAAATCTTTAAAATTTTAAATAATGAAGAAGTCTATTCTAATCGTTTTAAGTTGTTTGTTTATTTTTTCAAGCTGTTCAACCAGTGAAGACCCCATAGACCCTCAAAAAGTAAAATATTTATGGCACTTGGTTAACGTAACTGGTGGTGTTGCCGGCGTAAATGAAACATTTAGCCTTGATACCATTGTATGGGCTTTTAACGATGCAACCAAAACGCTTGTTGTTGAAAATAATAATGATGACGACACGATTGAGGATGCGCTGGATTCCGGAACTTATGAATTTGATGTTATTCAAGGTCCTAGCGGCAAAACCTTTTTGACCATTAATACCTCCGAGTTTGGTAATTTTGAGATTTCTCAAAACACGTTAACAATTGACCAAAACATAACAACAACTGGTACCGGTGCTGATGGGTTTATCTACACTTTCAAAAGAACCATTGAGCTGGTTGATTAATCAATTTAAAAATTTACTTCATTTTTATATCGCAAATAGTAGTTTTTAAACACGCTGCGAATTTAACTACCATCAGCTTTCATTTGCAACAAATACACTTAAGTTTAAAAAAGCAGTTTTTTGTTGAGGAATGATTTGCTATTTGGGTCCAATAAAAAAACCGAGTCATTTCTGTCTCGGTTTTTTTATGTTTTCAATTGCTTAAAATATAGGGCAAGATTTAATCATTGAATAGTATCTATTTCAAATAACAGTCAGGTTTAATGTCTTTTATCTTTTGGTTTAATACTGCTACCGTCTTTTGGAATGATGCTAGAGCCATCTTTTGGTTTAATACTGCTTCCATCTTTTGGAATGATACTAGAGCCGTCTTTTGGTTTAATACTGCTTCCATCTTTTGGGATGATACTACTTCCGTCCTTCGGATGAATAGTATCAGAGTTTTTGTTACTTGCCATGATATATATTTTTAAAGTTAATTATGCTCTATATTAGTGAAAAAATGTAACTTTAGCAAGCTATTAATCCCATTTACTCTTAACCACTTCAATTAATCAACTGAAAAATGAACCTAAAAGGTTTCGTTAAAGAGTGCCATAAAAAGGGAGTTTTTAAAATGCTTTCTATTTATATAGTATCGAGCTGGGTAGTATTGCAAGTGTTAGCGCTTATAACTTCGCCCCTCGGACTTCCTGAAAAAAGTGTTACCTATCTCATCGTTATTCTGTTGTTTGGGTTCCCCATTTATATTTACTATGTATGGAAGTTTAGGCTTCTTAAACACGAAATACAACAAACCCAAGACCCAACAACACCGTATAACAAAAGTGCATTTCAAAAAATGTACTTTTCGTCTTTATTTGTTATTGGTTTGCTTTCTGGTATTGCCATTACCCTCATTTTTAAAAATAATTTTGGGGAAAAGATTTCATTAAAGGCATTAAAGGGAAACGATAAAATTGCTGTTTTGGATTTTGAAAACACAACGGGCAATACAGATTTAGACAATGTGGGCAGAATAGCGGCTAGGTATATTAGCCACGGCATTACCGAAAATGAAGTTGGCCAAGTGATTTCATCTAAAATTGTTAGCGATTATACCAGTGTTATAAAATCTCAAGCCGGAAAATCAATAGATTTAAACAATCTTCTAAAAAACTACCTAAAACCAGGTAAGGTCATTGAAGGCACTTTTTACATGGAAAAAGATACGTTGTTTTTGCAGGGCTCCATAAAAGATGGTTTGGTTGACAAAACTTTAATCTCTTTTGAAACCATTAAGTGCGACCCCAATGCACCGCTGGATTGTGCGGAAAAATTAAAACAAGATGTTCTTGGGTATTTATCGACTGAAGACCGACAAGATGAGTCTGGTTATATAAAGAAAAACAATAATCAAGTAGCTTCATATTACGAAGAAACACCTCCTAATTATGAAGCCTATCAGTATTTAATAAATGCGTTGGATAATATTGAAAATGACAAAATCCACTTGGAATACTTAAACAAAGCCATTAAAAACGATTTGGATTTTTTCGAACCAAAAGCCCATCTTATGGCTTACTATTACAACAAAGGTTTATTTTCAATTACAGATTCACTAATAAAAACCGTTGCAACAAATTCAACATTAAACGCAAGACAAAAAAACTGGATGCTTTTCTACGAATCCATTATTAGCGGAAAAAACGATAAAACCTATCGCGCTATTAAAAAAGAATACGATGTGGCTTCTTTGGATATGAACACCAATCAAACCACCATGACCATTGCCCTGCAATATGTTAATAGGCCTGAAGACATTGACGCCATATACAATGAAATCCCTATGGAAGACATGGTTTTAGACAATTGTACACGCTGCGGCTTTAGATATTATGTTAAAGGACTTGCCGACGTTGAACTTGGTAAGTACAACAACGTTATAAAAATATTAGCGCCCGTTACAAACATTATTGAGGCCAATTATTTAAAGCGTCCGTTATTAAGTGCCTATGTGAAATCCGGTAAAATTATAGAGCTGGAAAAATACCTGTCGCACTATGCTTTAACCGCGTCAAATGAAGATATGGATTATTTAAATGTATTTACCGGAATGCAGTTTTTAAATGCCAATAAAAAAGCTGAAGCAGATACCTATTTTAATAAAGTTATTTCGAACAGCAACGCAACTAACGCTAAACCCAATCTCGCCACGGCCTATTATTATAAAGGTGATTATACAAATGCTGAAGATTTATATAAATCGCTACACGAAGCTGAACCCCATAATATTGAATATTTGGTATTGTTAGCCATAAGTTATTTTAAAAACGGCCACTCTGAAGCTGCCAAAACTCAAATTGAAAAACTAAACGGTTTAAGAACCGATTATCAGTTTGGAGCTATCGATTACGGTTGGGCGCAGTACCATGCATCAATGGGCGAAAAAGACAAAGCCATAGAATTTCTAAAAAAATCTGTGGCCCAAGGGTTTAATTACACACCAACCACGTTTCAACACGATTATCATTTTAAAACCATTAAAAACACGCCAGAATTCATTAATCAAATAATGAATTTTTGGAAAAACAAAACCATATAATACTAACCAAAAAAAAAGCCATGCAAGAATTAATAAATTTACTAGACGTTATTATCTGGCCATTAACCGTATTGGCGGGATTACTTTTTTTTAGAGAACATATAGGAAAAGTTATTGGTAGCTTAGGTTCAATTAAAGCCGGTGCGCAAGGTTTTGAAATGAACTTTATTGACGACAAACTGCAAGAAGCCTCAAAATTAATTGGATTGGGGTCTTCGGAAATAACCGCAAAAGATGGCTCCAGCATCATCCCAAAAGATGGAAGCAGCATTATTCCCAAAGATTCAAAAATAGTTCCTAAAAAAAGTCATGCCGAAACCCCATATCAAGAGTTGCTGGAATTACAGGATGCTATTAACCAAACCCTAAAAAACATGGCAGCTACAAAAGGAATCGCTACCAATGGTGCCTCGAATTTTGCATTAACAACCACTTTAGCCGATCACGACATCATCAACAATCAAAAAGCGCGTCAGTTAAAAACCCTTATAGAGCTGAACAATATTGGCTTAAATTCTCCAAAGATTACTTCTAATCAAGTTATTCAAATGAAAACATTATTCAACAAAATATCATTGTAAATTCAATATGAAAAAACTAGATAACGCATACGCTTTGATTATTGGTGTGGACAATGAACAAAAAACCACCCAAGTGCTTAGGGACGCTCAAGTTATTTTTGATGTGTTAACCAATCAAGAATTGTGTGGCTACAAAGAAGAAAACATCACGCTCTTACTCGATAAAGAAGCCACAACCGAAAGCATTAATACGGCCATTGATAATTACATAACCAAAATTGATGAGAACTCATCTTTCCTTTTATTTTATTCCGGGCATGGTGGCTATCACGAAGGGCGCTCATACTTATTGCCCTATGGAGCTACCAGCGAAAGCTTAATATTGGGAGAGAAATTAAGGGAGAAACTCAGTCAAATGAAATCAAAAAGAATGATTATCATGTTTGACTGTTGCCATTCTGGAGGTTTTTTTGATGGAAAAGACGATATTATTTCGCAAACCATTTCAAAAAACACAGCCCAAAATACGCTTCATAAATCTGAAGACTTAGAAGGCATCGCCCAGGAAATCGATGACGAACAAGGCATGGTAATTATAGCCTCGTCTCAAGCCGAAGAGTTATCGTGGGGCGATAATAACGATGATTACAGCGTGCTTACAACGTCCTTTATTGAGGCACTAAACGCTAAGCATAAACACTTTTTTGCCGATGAATACATTAGAATGGTGGAAACCGTTAATTATGTGTTCACCCGAATTCCTGAGTTGATTAAAACACTTAAGGAACGCAGCGACATTGTTAAGGACCAAACGCCTTACGCCAACCTTCAAATGAATAGCGACTTTGTTATTAGTTATATTCCCAAAAGTTTTAAAGAGAAAATCGTTACCAATAAATTTAAGGTTCAAGCGCAACAAGTTGAATCCGTAGCTTCAAAAAGTAGTGATTTAGAATCTTGGGAACGATCGGAAGGAAACAACTTATTGCTTTTTGTTCATGGTTTCTCGGGAGAATCAAAAGATACCTTTGGCAATATCCCGAAAATGTTGCAGGCCGATTCCAATTTTGATGGTTGGGCCATGAAACCCCTGGGGTATTCGCCTGTTGTACAGCCAAAATTGGGAAAAGATATTTGGGGTGCTATTCTTGACGTAGATAAAATCGCCGGTTTCTTAAAAACATCCATAAAATATAAATTCAAAGATTACAATCGCATAGCAATCGTTGCGCACAGTTTGGGCGGATTAGTTGCGCAAAAAGCCATTTTAGGACTGGACGAAGACCATAGAAATAGAATTTCGCATCTCATTATGTTCGGCACGCCCAGTAACGGCATTGCTCCAGAAGTGCTTGCCAAACAATGGAACAAAAAATATAGCGAACTGAGTAGTGAAGGTGATTACATAACATCGCTTCGCAACCAATGGAAAGACACCTTCAACAATGCGTATCCTTTTAAACTAAAGGTAGCGGCTTCATCAGAAGATGAATATGTTTCAATCGATTCTTGCCACAAACCCTTTAGTCAAGAATATTGCGAAATTGTGGATGGCAAACATTTACAAATAGTAAAACCGGACAACGAAAAAGACGATGCCTACACTTTAATTTTAAACAGCTTAACAGGAAGTAAATTCTTTAATCAATATACCAATAAAGAAGAAATAAATTTAACCTTGGGCAAGTATGATGCCGTAGTTAAAAAGCTGCTTCCCATAAAAGACGATCTCGATAAAAGAGGCTTAACCCAACTCATTTTTGCATTGGAAGGGCTTGAACGTAAAGACGAAGTTTATGAGATACTAAACCATCACCCCATGGCAAAAAACAATACGGATTTAATGGGAATCATCGCTGGGAGGCATAAACGCGACTATTTAAAAACCTATTCGTATAAATCCAGTCAGCTATCCCGTGATTATTATAGTAAAGCCTTAGAAATTTCGGTTGAAAACGAAGCCTATTCCCAAATATATTATCACGCCATCAATTTAGCTTTTTTAAGTATTGTAACCGATCCGGAAACGGGAAAATCTGAAATGAAAAAATATGCAAATCAAGCATTGGAAGCTACGGAGCATTGCGATGATAATCTTTGGAAATATGCCACCGTTGCCGAAGCAAACATGTATTTAGGTAATTTGGAACGCGCCAAAGAGTTTTACATAAAAGCGTCAACAAATATACCCATTAGGGAAAAAGTGTCTATGCATACCAATGCATACGCCGGATATGTTGCCTTAACAAATAAAGATGATGATGAATTTACACAATTTTTAAAAGCGCAATTATTAAGTTAATCTCAACTTTTTATAAAATAACTTTCAGAATCAATTAGCAGTATAAACAACTGGTTACCATCGTAATAAAATGAATCCTTATAAAAAAAAAACTAATAATCTAATCAAAAAATGACTATATTAACATCTCCTTAATTAATCCTAACCAACTAAAAACGAATAACATGAGTGCAGAAACTATTTTTGTAAGCTACTCAAGTAAAGATAGACCCTTCGCTATCGGACTTGTTAAAGAATTGCAAAGCTTGGGCGTAAACGTTTGGATAGACCAACTAGGTATCGGTCTCGGTGAAAACTGGGACGATGCCATCGAGGAAGCCTTGGAAAAATCAGGAACTTTAATGCTTATTTTATCACCAACTTCCGTCGAGTCGCCCAATGTTCAGGACGAGGTTTCCATTGCCATTAACACCAAAAAGAAAATGGTCCCTATCCTTATTGAAGAATGTAAATTACCTATGCGTTGGCAACGTAGGCAATATGCAGATTTAACCAATAACCCTGATAAAGCGATACATGATATTTTGTCTTTTCTCGGATTAAAAGAAAAAGCCTCGGCAAATCTTAAAAAAGTACTCAAACTTATTGGTGTGTCTGAAGCTCCAGCGAAAATTATTGCGAATACAACAGAAGAATCTACAGGAAAAGCCATTCAAACGGAGGTTGATCTTGAAGATTTATTAGTTTCAGAAGATGAAATAAATCGCGCCTCTAAAATGCACGAAAAAGGCATTAAAAAAAGCTGGAAGATGATTATAATTGTTGGCGTTTTAAGCCTTATTACATTTGCATTTTTAGGCTTTACAGATTTTATTACAGTACCTTTTTGGATTGCCGCAACAGGAAGTTTGGCTTTGAATTTATTATCCATTAATCCTTTTGGAGCCATTAAAAAAAGAGAACGAAATATAGATTTAATGGAGCTCTTAAAACTAAAACGCGAGCGCTTAACACGTGTTATGAATAAATTATCGGATACTGAAATTGAAAAATTTAACACCGAGTTTTATAATTATATAAAAATTTAAATTAGAAAAGAATGAAACGTATCGATGATAAAATTAAGGAAATTGAAAAAAAGGACAAGCGTTATCAATGGGCTTATTATATAATAGTTGCCATGCTCGTAGGGTTTCTGTATTATGTTAGCACTACCAGAAAGCAAATGGATTTACAAGCAGATCAAATTGATGTTTTAACAATAAAAGCGACTGAAACTTATAAAGACCTTAAAAAATCAGATTCAATAAATAAGAAGCTTTATGATGATTTAAAAAACAGTTTACAGCCAGAACAATATTGGAATCATATTGAAAAGGCAAATTCAGTTGAAGACTATATAGAATACCTGACAAATATTTGGGGCATAAAACGCGACTCGCTCGATATGAATTCTGCCATATCTAATATTAAAAACTCCAGTTCGATTGGCGAATCCGGATGGTTGTATGTTGGCAACGAAACCGAAAACGGTCCTTATGTACAACCAACCAAAGGTCAAATAGCGAAAATTATTTGGCGACGCGGATTGGAAAAAGTGGGTCAAATAGCATCAATAGAGGATACAAAACCAAAAGAAAACGATATCATCAAGATGGTAAAGTCTACTAACAGAATTACGTACAGAAGGGCTAATTTCAATTCCACAAAAAACAAAGAAGGTTGGCGACCAAGTTCAAAAGCCTTTGTTTCCGAAGTCAAAAAAAATGATGCCGAAGTTTGGGTGAAAATAAGGTATTACTAAGCCGTTGTTCATTTTGAATGAAAATAATTTCAATATGTCAGTTCGAGTGATTTTGAGGAACGAAAAATTGTATCGAGAACTCATTTATGGTTCAAAAACCCTTATTCTCTATACAAATTTTACTCATTTCAATCGTAAAATTCACTCGAATTGACAGAATTTTTCCAAAATGCACAAAGGGTTATTGCTAATAATGCTTTTACATTAATAAAATCGGGGCAAGATTAAATTAAGTTTTCTGCTTTTTCTTTCTTGCCGCCGGAAACAATACATTGTTTAAAATCAATCGATACCCCGGAGAGGTTGGGTGTAAATCCAATTCGGTTTTGGCATCGCCTACCCTATGCTGATAATCTTCGGGGTCGTGCCCGCCATAAAACGTAAAAAACCCTTTTCCTTTTATGCCATGAATATATTTGGCTTCTCCATTAGATTTGTTTTCGCCCATTACCAATACATTCGATTTTATTTCATCTCTCGTAAAGGCCGTGGTTTGTCCCATAAATCCTTTTACCAAAGCGGTGTGGTTTTGGCATAGCATGGTTGGAATGGGATCCCATTTAGCCGAAAATTCCATTAAGGAAAAATAGTCCACCGTTTTACGAATCATGCGCTTTCTGGTCATATCTATTGACGAAAACTCATAAATACTCGGATTTGTTTCTAAAGTAAAATCTGTAAAAGCAAAGGTTTTGTTGTAATCTATTTTATTTTGATATCCGGGAGTGCTGCCATCACCATCAAACATGGGTTCGCAAATATCGATGTCTTCGGCCGATAATGCGATATCAAAACTATCGGTCGCGCTACACATGGCAAACATAAAACCACCACCAATAACATAGTCCCTGATTTTTAAGGCCACATCAAGTTTCGCATCAGAAACCTTACTGTAACCTAATTTTGCAGCCAATGCTTCGGCATCCTTTTTTTCTTGAATATACCAATTTGCAGACCTGTAAGCTCCGTAAAATTTACCAAACTGTCCCGTAAAATCTTCGTGGTGCAAATGCAGCCAATCAAACAGCAACAAACCGTCGTTTAAAACCTCTTCGTCGTAAACGGTTTCATAAGGAATTTCAGCGTATTGCAACACCATGGTTACGGCATCGTCCCAAGGTTGTTTGCCATAAGGCGTGTAAACGGCAATTTTAGGCGCTTTTTCTAAAACTACGGCTTCCATGTTTTTACTCGGACTGCTAATATCTTCTAAAATAGTTTCTGCTTTTGAATTGGAAATCACTTCAAACGAAACTCCACGTATTTGGCATTCTCGTTGAATTTCTTCGGTATCGGGCAATAAAAACGAACCGCCACGATAATTTAGTAGCCATTTTATTTTTAGCTGTTTATTTAGCGTCCAATAGGTTATACCGTAAGCCTTCAAATGATTTTTTTGACTCTCTGCATCCATAGGAATAAGGATGTAGGACGCATAGGATTTAAACCCTAAAACAATCAATAATAATGTGAAAAATATCTTTTTCAAAATTGGGGATAACTTTAATGGGATTTCTCGCTGCGCTCGAAATTACAATTAATTATTTATACCGAAAGATACTTAAAAAATATGCCTTTAAAAATGATTTAACGTTTTGTTCTAATAACATCAGAAACTAAAAGTTAACTGCATTTTGTTTTTAAAAGCTTTAATAAAAGTGGATTCCTGCCTCCGCAGGAATGACAAAGTAGCTTTAAAACGGCACATCACTTTCATCATCCTCATTAAACGAGCTGCCAAAGGCTTGGTCCGGACTTGCTTTAAAATTATCCGTTTTAAACGTGTCATCATTGGCGGCGGCATTCATTTTAGAATGAAACTCGAAAGGCGAATCAAAATCATCTAAATTATCGAACTTACCTAAATGTCCGATAAACTTTAAACGTATGTTTTCCAAACCACCATTACGGTGTTTTGCCACAATAAATTCTGCTTGACCTTCGGTTGGCGAACGCTCATCATCGTCCCATTCGTCAATTTTATAATATTCGGGTCTGTAAATAAACGATACAATATCGGCATCTTGCTCAATCGCACCCGATTCACGTAAATCCGATAATAAGGGACGCTTGCTGCCGCCACGAGTTTCCACAGCTCGCGATAACTGCGATAAGGCTATTACGGGCACGTTCAACTCTTTTGCCAAAGCTTTCAGGTTTCTTGAAATCATCGAGATTTCTTGCTCACGATTTCCGCCATGGCTACTGCCACCGGTCATTAATTGCAAGTAATCAATCATAATCAATTTTATACCGTGTTGCGATGATAATCGGCGTGCTTTGGCACGTAAATCGAAAATGGATAACGACGGTGTATCATCAATAAAGAGCGGTGCTTTTTCCAAGCCTTTTACTTTTACGTTAAGCTGTTCCCACTCGTGTTTTTCCAGTTTTCCGGTTCGTAATTTTTCGGACGACAATCCCGTTTCACTAGAAATTAAACGCGTAATCAGTTGTACCGATGCCATTTCCAAAGAGAAGAAAGCAACGGGTATATTTTGATCAACGGCAATATTTCGAGCCATAGACAAGGTTAAGGCCGTTTTACCCATGCCCGGACGTGCCGCCACAATAATTAAATCGGAAGGCTGCCAACCCGATGTTAATTTATCGAGTTTGTTAAATCCTGTTGGAATACCACTTAAGCCTTCTTTATTTGAAATTTCCTCAATTTTCTTTTTAGCTTGAATAACTAAATCCTGTGCGGTTTCACTCGATTTTTTTATGTTTCCTTGGGTAACTTCGTAAAGTTTAGCCTCGGCTTTATCCAATAAATCGAAAACGTCTTTGGTTTCATCATAAGAATCTTCAATGATTTCACTTGAAATTTTTATTAAACTGCGTTGGATGAATTTCTGTAATATGATACGTGCATGAAACTCGATATGCGCCGAAGATGACACTTTTTGTGTAAGTGAAATCAAATAAAAATCGCCACCCGACAATTCCAGCTTAGAATTCTTCTTTAACTGCGTAGAAACGGTTAATAAGTCAACAGGTTCGCTGTTTTCGAACAAATGAAAAATAGCTTCAAAAATATGCTGATGCGCTTCTTTGTAAAATGCTTCTGGACTTAAAATATCGATAACCTCGTCAACCCCCTTTTTATCAATCATCATTGCACCTAACACAACTTCCTCTAAATCAATAGCTTGTGGTGGAATCTTTCCTTTTTCAAGACTAATGATAGTGCTTTTATCTACTTTATATCCTTGGATTTGGTTAGGTTGTTTCATAACTACGAAAGTAATTAATTTGTATGTGTTTTAGTATGAAAAGTGAATCTTGATTGTTAACCTTTAGTTAACAATTTAACTGTTAATAACTTATAAATATTGTCAATAACCATAAAAAAATCTGAAGTTGTTAACTTCAGATTTTGCATTGTTGCTATTTTAAAAGGCTTACCCCTTAAAAACTCCCATTTGCATATATTTATCCATACGCTGAGACACCAAATCTTTTGGTGATAAGTTTTTAAGCGCGTCAAAAGTTTTCAAAATTGTGTTGCTAACAGAAGTAAATGTTTTATCCCTATCTCGATGTGCACCACCAAGTGGTTCTTTTATAATTTCGTCTACCAACTTTAGTTTTTTCATATCGGTAGCAGTCAGTTTTAAAGCTTTTGCCGCTTCTTCCTTATGCTCCCAACTGCGCCAAAGTATAGAAGAACAGGATTCTGGCGAGATTACCGAATACCATGTGTTTTCCAACATAAGCACCCTATCGCCTACGCCAATGCCCAAAGCACCACCAGAGGCTCCTTCGCCTACAACTATGGTGATAATAGGTACTTTTAAACGTGTCATTTCTAAAATATTTCTAGCAATGGCTTCTCCTTGTCCGCGTTCTTCAGCTTCTAAACCAGGGTAAGCTCCAGGCGTATCTAAAAGGGTAACCACTGGAATTCCGAATTTTTCGGCAGATTTCATTAAACGCAAGGCTTTACGGTATCCTTCAGGGTTGGCCATACCAAAATTACGGTATTGGCGCGTTTTAGTATTGTAGCCTTTTTGCTGACCAATAAACATAAAACTTTGGTCGCCAATTTTTCCCAAGCCACCAATCATGGCTTTATCATCCTTAAAGCTTCTATCGCCATGGAGTTCTAAAAACGAATTCCCGCAAATGGCCTTTATATAGTCCATAGTATATGGTCTGTTAGGGTGACGTGATAATTGCACACGCTGCCATGGCGTTAGGTTTTTATAAATATCTTTTTGGGTCGCTTTTAGTTTCTTTTCAATTTGCGAGCAAGTTTCGGTAACATCAACTTCACTTTCTTCTCCAATTACCTTGCATTTTAGCAATTGGTCTTCTAGGTCTTTAATTGGTAATTCAAATTCTAAATATTCCATAAGAATTTTTTGTTTGGACTATTAATCTTGGTTAGGGTACAAAATTACATATTTTATTTTGTTTTAAAATTACAAACGAAACGAAATAAAATTTTAATAACACGAAACCTTAATTATCAAATTGGTATGATTTGAGTAAATATAAAAACTTTAATTTTGTTATTCTGTTAAGAAGGGTTTCTTTTTAACGTCCTTATGTTTTTTATAACGCCATTTAGCATAACCGTTGCAATAATTACAATAGCGCCATAATAAAATTCCAGAGTCATTTTTTCCTTTTCAGGGAAAAGTACAATGGCCAATAAAATACCGTAAATAGGTTCTAAATTATAGGTTAACACAACGGTATAGGGGCTGATAAGTTTCATAACGTACACCGAGGCAATAAAGGCATAAGCCGTACAAATGGAAGCCAAAATAAAAAGATAGCCGAAATCTGAAGTGCTTAAATTGAAAAATTCCGCAGAAAATCCACCTCCAAAAAAGAATATATAAATCGATATAAACAATACACCACTTAAAAACTCATAAAATGAAATAACGGTGGCGGTATGTTGTTTTAAAAAACTACCGTTTAGCACGGCGAATAACGACGAAAAGAAAGCCGATGAAATGCCCAAAATAATCCCATTAATATATTTGAATTCGCTTTGGGTTATGACAAAAACACCGATAATTACGACGATTCCGAAAATAATTTCATACCAAATTATGGCACGTTTGTAAATAACCGGCTCTATAAAAGATGCGAAAAAAGCACCCGTTGAAAACATAGCCAATGTGATTGAAATATTGGATGCATCAATAGCGCCGAAAAAGGTAATCCAATGCAAGGCGATAATGACGCCTGCCAGCGAAAACTTAATAATGGCTTTGGGTGACACTTTTAATTTTACTTTGGCTATTTTAATATAAGCAAACATTAAAACGGAAGCCATAACCATTCTAAACCAAACCAAAGAAACCGCACTAATTGTAATTAACTCGCCTAAAATAGCAGTAAAGCCTGCAATAAAAACTAGAAAATGAAGATGTAAGTAGTTTTTGAGTTTAGCGTTTGGCATTACGTAAAAGATATATGGCTAAAATACCAAAAATGACATTAGGAAACCATACCGCAATAACCGGCGGGAAATTTGACTGTTCTGCCATAACACCAAATATTTTATCGAAAAACACAAAAACCATGGCAATACAAATACCCACAGCTAAATTAACACCCATGCCTCCGCGTCTTTTTATGGACGATACGGCTACCGCAATAATGGTTAATATGAATACCGAAACCGGTAAACTCCATTTTCTGTAAAGCACCAATTTATAGCGCCCAATATTGGAAGACCCACGTTTTTCTTCTTTGGCAATAAAATCGGTTAAATCGCCATAAGAAAGCGTTTCGGCAATATAAATAACCGGTGTTAAATCTTCAATATCAAAACTAAAAACGGTGTCTTTCTTTGTTGCGCTTTCAAGAATATCATCAAATTCACCAACGGTGCGTTTAGTGTAATTCCGCAGTTGATACGTGCTGTCTTTATCAATAAATTTTATGGTGCTCGCTTTTATTTTGTAAACGAGCTTATTGTCCTTTATATGCTCTAAAGTAAAGTTACTGCCTTGTTTGTTTTTAAGATCGAAACTGCTCACGTAAATAAAATCATTGTCGTTAATTTGCCTAAAAACATTCTGGTTTTCGGCAACTTTTCTACCTTTTTTAAAATATTTATAGCTAAAATCGTTAAACCCCTGACTTGCTTTTGGTGCCAAATACAAACCCAATATAAGTGCTAAAATAGCGACAAAAAAGGCGCCGATTAAATACGGTTTTAAAAATCTTGAGAACGATACCCCGGAACTTAAAAAAGCAATAATTTCGGTATTGTTGGCCAGTTTCGAAGTAAACCAAATAACCGATAGGAATAAAAACAACGGAAATAATAAATGGGCAAAATAGATGGTGAAATCAAGCAGATACAGCATAACGGCATCAAAAGGCACTTCGTTTTCAAGAATTTTACCAATTTTTTCTGCAAGATGTACGGTTATCCCAATAGGAATAAACAACAGCAGCATCATAAAAAATGTAAACAAATAGCGTTTTAATATGTACCAGTCTAATATTTTCAATTCAATTTCATATTTATTTTTTAGAGGTAAGAAAAAAGATGCTAGAGAAAAGACGTATCCAAAAGTATTTTTTATCTCTATTCTTTTATCTCTATTCCATTTTTCTTTTCCTATTTTTTAAAGGCGGTTATCCATTTGTTTTACCATTTTGTCTTTCCAAACTCTAAAATCTCCCGCTAATATATGTTTTCTCGCTTCGCGAACCAACCACATATAAAAACCTAAGTTGTGAATGGTTGCAATTTGTTTACCCAACAGCTCGTTAACCGTGAATAAATGTCTTAAATAAGCTTTACTGTATTCGGTATCTACAAAAGTGATGCCCATCTCGTCAACTGGCGAAAAATCATCGGCCCATTTTAAATTTTTAATATTGATTGAACCATGTGCCGTAAACAGCATACCATTTCTGGCATTACGCGTTGGCATAACGCAATCAAACATATCTACACCTAACGCAATATTTTCTAAAATATTGATTGGTGTCCCAACACCCATTAAATAACGTAGTTTATCTTCGGGAAGAATGTTGGTCACAACCTCGGTCATGGCATACATTTCTTCGGCAGGTTCTCCAACTGACAGTCCGCCAATGGCATTACCTACCGCACCTGCATTGGCGATATATTCCGCCGATTGCTTACGTAAATCTTTATAGGTACTACCTTGAACTATTGGAAAAAAAGCTTGATTATAACCGTATTTTAAAGGTGTTTTTTCTAAATGGTTGATGCAACGGTCTAACCAACGATGCGTCATGTGCATCGAACGTTTGGCATAATTGTAATCGCACGGATATGGTGTGCACTCATCAAAAGCCATAATAATATCGGCGCCAATGGTACGTTGTATTTCCATCACGTTTTCTGGTGTAAACGTATGGTAACTCCCATCGATATGGGATTTAAACTTAACACCCTCCTCCTTTATTTTTCTATTTGCTGAAAGCGAATACACTTGATAACCACCGGAATCGGTTAAAATATTCCTGTCCCAATTCATAAACTTGTGCAATCCGCCAGCTTTTTCTAAAATATGGGTTTGCGGACGTAAATATAAATGATAGGTATTCCCCAAAATAATATCCGGGTTTATGTCGTCTTTTAATTCACGTTGATGCACGCCTTTTACGGTGGCAACCGTTCCAACGGGCATAAAAATTGGGGTTTCTATAACCCCGTGATCTGTGGTTATTTTTCCTGCTCGGGCTTTACTCTGGGTGTCTTTCGCTTTTAATTCGAATGTCATAAATTTAAAATCTGTCGCTGGCAAAGATAATTAACAAAATGGCTTTTGCTCTTAAACATTTAATAAAATTTATAGATGTGAATACCCATTTAACCAAGTGGAAAAAACATAATTTACAACGAATTTCAAAATAAAATTTTCAATTGTTAGCAAATCTTCATAATTAGTTAATAAATGCATCATATCTATTTTGTTAAGGGTATTTAAAAGATTATTTTTGTCGCGCAAAAAAACTAATAATTTAAACATGCCAAACACACAACAATTAGAAGATTTAACAACGCAGGTTCGTAGGGATATTTTACGAATGGTGCATAAAGTAAATTCTGGTCACCCCGGAGGTTCATTAGGATGCGCTGAATTTTTTGTAGCACTTTATAGTGAAATTATGGATAGAAAAGACCATTTTGATATGGATGGTATTGGTGAAGACCTTTTCTTTTTATCAAATGGGCACATCTCCCCGGTTTATTACAGTGTGTTGGCGAGAACCGGTTATTTTTCGGTAGATGAATTAAATACCTTCAGATTGATTAATTCGCGTTTACAAGGGCATCCAACAACACACGAAGGCTTACCGGGAATAAGAATCGCTTCTGGTTCCTTAGGTCAAGGCATGAGTGTTGCTTTAGGTGCTGCTCAAGCTAAAAAACTGAATGGCGACAAGCATTTGGTGTACTCCTTACACGGCGATGGCGAGTTGCAGGAAGGTCAAAATTGGGAAGCCATTATGTACGCTTCGGCTAAAAAAGTAGACAACTTAATTTCTACCATAGATTTAAACGGAAAGCAAATTGATGGTGCTACAGACGATGTTTTGCCCATGGGAAGCATTAAAGCTAAATTTGAAGCTTTTGGCTGGACGGTTATAGACATTGAAGAAGGCAACAATATTGAAGCCATTTTAAAAGGTATGGCAGAAGCAAAGGCGGAAACAGGAAAAGGAAAACCGGTTTGTGTTTTGTTAAAAACCATGATGGGTAACGGTGTTGATTTTATGATGCACACACACGCGTGGCACGGAAAAGCACCAAACGACGAGCAATTGGAAAGTGCTTTAGCTCAAAATGCAGAAACTTTAGGCGATTATTAATTCCCAATTAAAAAGAAAAATGAAAACATACACATACACAGAAAAAAAAGATACACGAAGCGGTTTTGGAGCGGGACTAACCGAATTAGGTAGAACCAACCCCAATGTTGTAGCACTTTGTGCCGATTTAATTGGGTCGTTAAAAATGGATCAATTTATTAAAGAAAACCCTGAGCGTTTCTTCCAAGTGGGTATTGCCGAAGCCAACATGATGGGCATTGCCGCTGGTTTAACCATTGGCGGAAAAATTCCGTTTACGGGTACTTTTGCCAATTTTTCAACGGGAAGGGTTTACGATCAAATTCGTCAATCTATCGCCTATTCGGGTAAAAATGTGAAAATATGTGCTTCGCATGCGGGCTTGACTTTAGGTGAAGATGGTGCCACACACCAAATTCTTGAAGATATTGGATTGATGAAAATGCTTCCGGGCATGACGGTAATCAATACCTGCGATTACAACCAAACCAAAGCAGCCACCATTGCTATTGCAGACCACGAAGGTCCTGTTTATTTACGTTTTGGAAGACCTGCAGTCCCTGTGTTTACGCCGGAAAATCAAAAATTCGAAATCGGTAAAGCCATAAAGCTTACCGAAGGCACCGATGTTACCATTGTAGCTACAGGCCATTTGGTTTGGGAAGCTTTGGAAGCCTCAAAAGTGTTGCACGAAAAAGGAATTTCTGCTGAAGTGATAAACATCCACACCATTAAGCCCTTGGATGAAAAGGCAATTTTGGAATCGGTTGCAAAAACCAGATGTGTTGTTACGGCCGAAGAGCATAACTTTTTAGGTGGTTTAGGCGAAAGTGTTGCCAGAACATTAGCTTTACACAACCCTACGCCGCAAGAATTTGTGGCAACCAACGATACCTTTGGAGAATCTGGAACACCAGCCCAACTCATGGAAAAATACGGTTTAAATAGTGCATCAATTATTGAAAAAGTACAGACTGTTATCGGTAGAAAATAACAGATAAATTTTATAAAAAAAGGTTCTTTTATTCATTTAAAAGGACCTTTTTTATTTTTAAATAAGTCCGTACTAAAGAAATAATTTTCGTTTGGCAACGTTTTTGATACTATACCTCAAAATCACAAAAAACGAACAATTATGAAGAATTCTTTTTTTATTACCTTATTATTTTTAGTATCGATATCAACGGCCACTTACGCACAAACCGATACTGGCTTTGGTTTTAAAGCTGGTTTAAACTACAATGCCAATGGCAATTATTTTGAATCAATAAGCAGCAATGCCGAACATCCCGATAGAAATATAGGGTATCACTTTGGCGTGTTCGGTAAAATTGGTAAGCAAGTTTTTTTTAAACCCGAGTTGGTTTACACAAGCACAAAAAGCGATTACAACAACAATAGCTTTAACATGCAAAAAATTGATGCGCCCATGCTTGTCGGTTTAAAAGTACTAGGTCCCATTAGTGTTTTTGGTGGCCCCTCGTTTCAATACATTTTAGATACCGATTTTAAAGCATCCAACCTGTCCATTGACAAAATAGAAAATGATTTTTCGGTTGGACTTAATTTTGGTATCGGACTTAATTTTAACAAACTTGGTATAGATGTGCGATACGAAAGAGGTTTGAGCAACAACGAAGCTACTTTTTTAGACAACAACGGCATTAATGTGGATAATAGGTTAGACACGCGCCCCGATCAACTTATTTTAGGTTTATCGCTTGTGCTTTAAAACACATCCATTTTATATTAAATTTAAAACCTGAACAACAAAATTCTTGTTCAGGTTCTTTTTATTCTTTTTCCTTTAGGATATAACGGATTAAACTTCTTTTAAAACTTTATTAAATTCAATGGGTTTTCGCGCAATATTTTCCTTTCCGCGAAAGCGAAATCTATAAAAATTCAATACATTTGTTTTAGATACAAATTAATGAGATTCCCTCCTTCGAGGGAATGATAAAATAATTATTCTCAATGAAAAACACAGCTTTAAATCAAACACACATTGCTCTCGGAGCAAAAATGGTACCTTTTGCCGGTTACAATATGCCCGTGCAGTACGAAGGTGTAAATGCAGAACACGAAACCGTTAGAAAATCTGTTGGCGTGTTTGATGTATCGCACATGGGCGAGTTTTTAATTGAAGGCGAACACGCGCTGGATTTAATCCAAAAAGTAAGCAGTAACGATGCCAGTAAATTAACTATTGGAAAAGCCCAATACAGTTGTTTACCAAATGATGACGGTGGTATTATTGACGATTTAATTATTTATAAACTTAAAGAACAATCCTATTTATTGGTTGTTAATGCCAGTAATATTGAAAAAGATTGGAACTGGATTCAGTCTAAAAACGATGTTGGTGCCACCATGCGCAATTTAAGCGAAGACTACGCATTACTCGCCATTCAAGGCCCAAAAGCCATTGAAGCGATGCAAGCTTTAACAAGCCATGACTTATCCGCTATAAAATTCTACAATTTTGTAGTAGGTGATTTTGCCGGTATCGAGCATGTTATTATTTCGGCAACCGGTTATACGGGCAGCGGTGGTTTTGAAATTTATTGCAAAAATGCCGAGGTAAAACAAATTTGGGACAAGGTTTTCGAAGCCGGTGCAGATTACGGCATCAAACCTATTGGTTTAGCGGCACGCGATACTTTGCGTTTAGAAATGGGTTATTGCCTTTACGGAAATGATATTGACGATACTACCTCGCCGCTTGAAGCAGGTTTAGGATGGATATTAAAATTCACAAAGGATTTTACAAATTCCGAAGCACTTAAAGCTGAAAAAGAACGTGGAACAGAACGCAAATTAGTAGCTTTTAAATTGGATGATCGTGGCATTCCGCGCCAAGGTTACGATATTGTTGATGGCAACGGACAAAAAATAGGCACCGTTACCTCGGGTACAATGAGCCCCAGTTTAGGTATTGGAATTGGCTTAGGCTATGTGCCAAATGTTTTTGCCGCGGTAGACAGTAAAATAAACATCCAAATACGTAAAAATGCAATTCCTGCAACGGTTATAAAATTGCCGTTTTATAAATAATTTATGCCAGATTTTCAAGTCATTTTAGAAAGTATTTATCAAGATGCTATTAATGCTTCTGATAAAGGCATAGTGGCTTCATATATTCCTGAATTAGAACATATTGACAAAAATAATTTTGGTATTCATTTAAGAACTTCTGATGGGAAAAGTTATGGCATTGGTGATTATAAAAAGCGTTTTTCAATACAAAGTATATCTAAAGTTCTAGCTTTATCTAAAGCAATGGAACTTATTGGCGAAGCTATTTGGGAACGTATTGACGTAGAGCCATCTGGACATAAATTTAATCAATTGGCATTATTAGAAATTGAAAATGGAATTCCTAGAAACCCATTAATAAATTCTGGAGCTATTGTAATTGCTGATATTTTGGTTTCAAACTTAAAAAACCCAAAAGAAGATTTCTTAAGCTATTTAAGAGATCTTACAGGTGATAATACAATTTGCTTTAATAAAGATGTGGCACTTTCAGAAAAACTAACTGGTTTTAAAAATTATGCGGCAGCTAATCTTTTAAAATCTTTTAAAAATTTACAAAACCCAGTTGATGAAGTTTTAGATTTCTACTTTCACCAATGTTCTATAGAAATGTCGTGTAGTCAACTATCAAATGTCTTTTATTTGTTTGCAAATAATGGCAGGTGTTTACAAGATAAATTACACATTACAGACGGACAAGTAAAACGTGTAAATGCCTTAATGCTAACATGTGGTTTTTATGATGAAGCAGGAGAATTTGCCTTTGAAGTTGGGCTTCCAGGAAAAAGTGGTGTTGGTGGTGGCATTGTTGCATTACTTCCAGATAAATTTGTAATTTCAACGTGGTCGCCTGGACTTAATAAAAAAGGAAATTCAAAATTAGGTATGTTGGCTTTGGCAAAATTTACTACAAAAACCAAACTATCCATTTTTTAGAATAGCTTCTATGTTGTGGTTGAATTATGAAAAGGCAAGAAAACAAGCATATTATTTTAATTTTAGGAGCAAGCGGATTTTTAGGCGGCGCCATTTACAAGGAGCTCTGCTCCTATTTTAGAACTTTTGGCACGTATAACATAACAAACAAAACCCTGGAAAAAAACCATCACTTTTTTCAGTATAATATTGAAGAAGATGATGTTTACGAAATTCTGGATATTGTAAAGCCAACTATAATTATTTCGGCGCTTCGTGGCGATTTTTCAAAGCAAGTTTTAGTGCATCAACATCTTGCAGAATATGTGTTTCTAAATAAGATAAAACTAATATTTCTATCGTCTGCAAATGTTTTTGACGCCTACAGCAAGTATCCAAGCTACGAAACCGATAAAACATACAGTAATAGTATTTATGGGCATTTTAAAATAAAAATTGAAAACATGTTATTGCGATTACCTAAAAAACAAGTCGCCATTTTACGCTTGCCTATGGTTTTTGGAAATCAGTCGCCCCGTGTGTTGGAAATACTTCAGCATATAAAAAACAAAACGGCTATCGAGGTATTTCCAAATTTAATTATGAATGTAACAACCGACACTAAAGTAACACAACAAACACATTATATAATCAACAGAAATAAATCTGGTATCTTCCATTTAGGAAGTACCGATTTGGTGCACCACGACGATTTTATTAAGGAAATAATTAAATCATTGGGCAACCCTAAAGCCTTATTTAAACAGGTTTACACGACTAACGACGACAGGTATTTAGCAGTATTGCCAAAATATAATCTACTACCAATAAACCTGCAGTTATTAAGTCAAGATATATTAACGGAATTAAAAATTTAATGGATCTTAATGCTTGAAATAAGAGCAGTGTAACTATAAATTTAAAACATAAATTATGAGTAAATTATCAAAAGACGACATAGAAAAAAAATTATTGCATTTACCAGATTGGGAGTATTATGATGATGCGATTCACGCCGAATTTGAATTCGAAAATTTTAAAGATTGCTTTAGCGCCATGAGTAGAATTGCTTTTGAATGTGAAGCCTTAAACCACCACCCAAATTGGAGCAACGTGTACAATGTGCTTACCATTTCATTATCAACGCACGATGCCAATGGGGTAACCAATAAAGATTTTAAATTGGCAAAAGCCATAGAGCACATTGTAGAGCCGGACGACGAATAGCGTATTCAGTGGGCAGCGGTAGTTTTCAGTATTTGTAAATGGTCACAAAAACTTTTAACAATATTAGAAACTTTCAATTCTGCTTACTTTTTTTATTTTTACGTTTTAATTTAATTTAACAAATTAACAACAAACAACTCAACATATTATGGGAAGAGCTTTCGAGTTTAGAAAAGCAAGGAAAATGAAGCGTTGGTCTGCTATGAGCAAAGCCTTTACACGCATTGGTAAAGATATTGTAATGGCGGTTAAAGAAGGTGGTCCAGACCCAGATAGCAATTCGCGTTTGCGTGCTGTTATACAAAATGCGAAGGCCGTAAACATGCCTAAAGATAACATTGAGCGCGCTATAAAACGTGCCAGCGATAAAAACCAAGGCGACTATAAAGAAGTGATTTTTGAAGGCTACGCACCACACGGTATTGCCGTTTTAGTGGAAACGGCAACCGATAACAACACACGTACCGTAGCCAACGTTCGCAGTTATTTTAATAAATGTGAAGGTAGTTTAGGCACGTCGGGATCGGTGGTTTTTATGTTCGACCACACTTGTAATTTTAGAATTAATGCCGAAGGTTTAGACCCAGAGGAAATAGAATTGGAGTTTATTGATTTTGGTGCCGAGGAAGTATTTGCCGATGACGATGGCATTTTAATTTACGCGCCTTTTGAAAGTTTTGGAGCCATTCAGGCCGAATTGGAAAACCGTGACATTGAAATATTATCTTCGGGATTTGAACGCATTCCGCAGGTTACAAAGCAATTAACAACAGAACAAGCTGAAGATGTTGAAAAGCTATTGGAAAAACTTGAAGAAGATGATGATGTGCAAAACGTTTACCACACCATGGAAGAAACCACCGAATAAACAACTTTAGCGTTCTATTAATTTCCCAACCAAATTAGCGCATAAAAAAACTGCCCCCGAAAGTTTTAAATTTCGGGGGCAGTTTTTTATTTATGGCTTTTTAAAGCACAATTTTAAAATACAATCAAAAATTAGTTTCCAGCTTCAATAGCTTCTACTCTTTCTTTCATTGCTTTATATTTAGCTGTTTCGCCAATAACACTGTAAATATTCATTAATGTTTTAGCAGCATTTATGTTTTTTGAATCAATAGCTATGGCTTTATCTAAATAAGGTATGGCGCTTTTGTAAATATTTTGACGCTCTTCTCTTAACTCGTCATAGCGTAAATCATCTTTTTTAGAAGTTCCCAAACCGTTCATTTCTTCAATAATAGCTTGCTCTCCATTTAATATTAAGGCCGCCATGTTTATATAGGCATTTATATAGTTAGGGTCCAATTCGATAGCCTTATCGTAATATTTTTTTGCACCTTCAGTATCTTCAGATTCTGCGGCAATTACACCCAAGTTATATTGCAACTCGGCATTTTCAGGGTCTTTTTGAGTTGCTATTTCCAATAGCTTTTTAAACTCTTCCTTGTTACCCATTTTAAAATGCACGTTGGCTTCAGAAAGCAACAAGTTAATATCGTCCGGACTTTCTGCCCTAGCATCTTTCATAGCCTCTAATGCCTTTTCGTTATTGCCTTGGCTTACGTAAATAAGAGCTACATTTTTAACGATTTCGGCTTTTTTAGATTCCGTTAATCGCTCACCTGGTTTAATATGGCTTTTAGCTTTTACATATAAATCTCGCGTACCTTCATCTAAAACTTCTTCTTCACCAGTTTCAATGTTAGTAGCATAATACTCTTTTTGTATACCAGTATAACCTAGTTCCTTAAGCTCTTCGTAGAGTCTTAATGCTCTGTCATACTCTTGAACATTTACCGCGGTAGCGGCAGCGTAATAAAGAAATAAAGTATCTTTTGTAGACGTTTGGTAAGCATGCTCAAAGTGTTTTGAAGCAGTTGAAAAATCTTTGTCTTCGTAGGCTTGATTTCCTTTTGTTAAAATGTCGTTAGTCATGGTTTGCTTTAACGCAGTCACCTCAGCACCATAAGCGCCATTAACATTTTCTAAGCTCTCTAAAGCCTTATCAATATCTTGACTTGAGCCTGCCCCATTTGCGTAAAGCGCTTGCCCTAACAAGTAATAATATTTGGCTTTGTTTTTGTCGTCCATAGAAGTCATTAAAGCCTCAGCTTGATTAAGTGCTGCTTTTGCTTCTGCAAAATTGTTTCCTTTAATAGCTTTTTCTGCAGATCTCAATTCTTTTTTTTGTGCAAATGAAAATGCACTTATTGAGATGGCTAAAGCTATAATTAATTGTTTTTTCATTTTATTAATAATATTTAGTTAATTGTCATTTTTGTTTTCGTTGTTATTATTATCAAGAGTTGTGCCATCTTCTGAAGCATCAGTATTTTCAATGGTTTCTGGATTTATCGTATTACCATTTTCATCTAATTCAACCTCATCTTCATCATGCATTACTTTGGCAACAGCCGCAATAGAGTCGTTTCCTTTTAGGTTAATTAATTTAACCCCTTGGGTGGCTCTTCCCATAACCCTTAAATCTTGAACGGCCATTCGAATAGCAATTCCCGATTTGTTGATAATCATTAAATCATCGTCATCGGTTACGTTCTTAATCGACACTAAGTTACCTGTTTTTTCTGTAATAGAAATAGTTTTTACACCTTTTCCGCCTCTATTGGTAATTCTGTAGTCCTCTAAACTTGAGCGTTTTCCATAACCATTTTCTGAAACGACAAGGATATCACTCTCCATATCATCAACCGCAATCATTCCAACAACCTCATCGGTTTTTTCGTCTTGCAAACGAATACCGCGAACACCAGAGGCACCACGACCCATTGGTCTGGTTTTGGCTTCTTCAAAACGGATGGCCTTACCAGATTTTAAGGCTAGCATTACTTGGCTTTCGCCAGTAGTTAGCTTCGCTTCTAATAATACATCATCTTCTTTAATGGTTATCGCATTGATTCCGTTGGTACGCGGACGCGAATATTGCTCTAAAGAGGTCTTTTTAACTTGACCTTTTTTAGTTGCCATAATGACATAATGGCTGTTTATATACGCTTCATCCTTTAAATCTTGAGTACAAATGAAAGCCATTACTTTATCGTCTTGCTCAATATTTATAAGATTTTGAATAGCTCGACCTTTTGAGGTTTTACTGCCTTCTGGAATCTCGTAAACGCGCATCCAGAAACACTTTCCTTTTTGGGTGAAGAACAGCATATATTGATGGTTGGTACCCACAAATAAATGCTCTAAGAAATCTTCGTTACGTGTTGTTGATGCCTTTTGACCAACGCCACCTCTATTTTGTGTTTTGTATTCGGTTAATGAGGTACGCTTGATATAACCGGCATGCGAAATTGTGATGACCACTTTTTCATCCGGAATCATATCTTCGATACTTAAATCGCCACCTGCATATTCAATAGTTGAACGACGCTCATCACCATATTTATCCCTTACAACTTCCAATTCGCTTTTAATGATGTCCATGCGACGTTCTTTTTTATCAAGAATATCTTTTAAGTCTTCAATGGTAAGCATTAAATCATCGTACTCCGAACGCAGTTTGTCCTGCTCTAAACCTGTAAGCTGACGCAAACGCATTTCGACAATGGCTTTCGCTTGAATTTCTGAAAGTTTAAAACGTTCGATTAATTTCTCGCGGGCTTCATCGGCATTTGATGATGCTCTTATAATTTTAATAACCTCGTCAATATTATCCGAAGCTATAATCAATCCTTCTAAAATATGGGCGCGTTCTTCCGCTTTGCGCAACTCGTAAGTTGTACGGCGCACCACAACCTCGTGTCTGTGCTCAACAAAATAATGAATGAGCTCTTTTAAATTCAATAATTGCGGACGTCCATTTACCAGCGCAATATTATTAACACTAAAAGATGATTGTAATGCGGTGTATTTGAATAATTTATTTAGAACGATATTTGGAATGGCATCACGCTTTAAAACGTAAACGATGCGCATACCGTTTCTATCGGATTCATCGCGAATGGTTGCAATACCATCCATTTTTTTATCGTTTACCAAGTCTGCAGTTTTTTTAATCATGTCTGCTTTATTCACCTGATACGGAATCTCTTCCACGACAATACATTCGCGCCCGTTTACCTCTTCAATATTGGCTTTGGCACGCATAACAATACGTCCGCGACCGGTGTGAAATGCTTCCTTTACGCCATCGTAGCCATAAATGGTTCCACCTGTTGGAAAATCGGGTGCTTTAATGTGCTGTATAAGTTCGTCAATTTCAATATCGTTATTTTCAATATATGCAATGGTTCCGTTTACCACTTCGGTTAAATTGTGCGGTGGCATATTGGTTGCCATACCCACGGCAATACCCGAAGCGCCATTTACCAAAAGCCCAGGAATACGGGTTGGCAAAACGGTTGGCTCTTGCAGCGTATCATCAAAATTTAATTTATGATCTACGGTTTCCTTGTCAATATCCGCCAGCATATCCTCAGATATTTTACGCATACGCGCTTCGGTATAACGCATTGCTGCAGGACTATCGCCGTCAATAGAGCCAAAGTTTCCTTGGCCATCAACCAACATATAGCGCAAACTCCATTCTTGCGCCATACGCACCATAGCGTCGTAAACCGAAGTATCTCCGTGCGGGTGATACTTACCTAAAACCTCCCCTACAATTCTTGCAGATTTTTTATGTGCTGAGTTTGCCCTAACACCTAATTCGTGCATCCCGTAAAGCACACGTCTGTGTACTGGCTTTAAGCCATCTCTTACATCGGGTAAGGCACGTGACACAATGACCGACATTGAATAATCAATGTAAGCCGATTTCATCTCATCTTCAATATTAATAGGGATCAATTTTTCTCCTTCTTCCATAAATATTTTAATTAAGTTTTTATGAATTTTTCAAAACATGCTAATATATAACTTTCATTAGTCATAGTAAGACTTTCAATCATATTTTTTCATGTTTTTTATTAACAATTTCACATCCTTTTTTAGTTAATAAGTATGCGGGTAAAAATTTTGATTTTATAAAGATTTTTTCGTCAATTAGCAATTTAAGGAACAGTTTTTGCCTTTAATAAACTATTATTATTATTTTTAATGCAGAAAGGAACAAGTTATGGATGATAATTTTTCACCAAGAGTAAAAGATGTAATTGCATTTAGCAAAGAAGAAGCGCTAAGATTGGGGCACGATTTTATTGGCACCGAACACTTAATGCTTGGGCTATTGCGCGATGGCGACGGTAAAGCCATCAACATTTTAAATGCCTTAGAAATTGATTTGAATCACTTAAGGCGAAAAGTAGAAATTTTAAGTCCTGCAAACCCCAATATAACTGTAGCTTCAAACCAAAAAAAGAACCTACACCTTACAAGGCAAGCAGAACGAGCTTTAAAAACAACATTTTTAGAGGCTAAATTATTTCAAAGTACGTCAATAAATACCGCTCATTTACTTTTATGTATTTTAAGAAATGAGAACGACCCCACTACCAAGCTTTTAAATAAGCTGAAAGTCGATTACGACAATGTAAAAGAACAATTTAAACTTATGATTACGAACGATAACGATTATATAGAGCCAAAATCTGAATCTTTTCAAGATGACGATACCGGCGCGCAAGGCGATGCCGCAAAGGACAATATATTTAATGCGCCATCGGGTAAGGCAAACAAAAAATCCAAAACCCCTGTTTTAGATAATTTTGGGCGCGATTTAACCGCTATGGCCGATGAAGGAAAATTAGACCCGGTTGTTGGCCGCGAAAAAGAAATCCAGCGCGTGTCGCAGGTTTTAAGTAGACGAAAGAAAAACAATCCGCTTTTAATTGGCGAACCCGGAGTTGGTAAATCTGCCATTGCCGAAGGTTTGGCGCTGCGCATTGTAAAACGAAAAGTGTCGCGTATTTTGTTTAACAAACGCGTGGTAACCTTGGATTTGGCAAGTTTGGTTGCCGGTACTAAATACCGCGGACAGTTTGAAGAACGCATGAAAGCAGTAATGAACGAGCTTGAAAAAAACGACGATGTGATTTTGTTTATTGACGAAATCCACACCATTGTTGGTGCCGGTGGCGCCACAGGAAGTTTAGATGCTTCAAACATGTTTAAACCGGCGTTGGCACGCGGAGAAATACAATGTATTGGCGCCACAACACTTGATGAATACAGACAGTACATTGAAAAAGATGGTGCTTTAGAGCGTCGTTTCCAAAAAGTTATAGTAGAACCCACTACGGTTGCGGAAACCATTGAAATCCTCAATAACATTAAGGGCAAATACGAAGAGCATCATAACGTAGATTATACACAAGAGGCTATTGAAGCTTGTGTGAAATTAACCAATAGGTATATGACCGAACGCTTTTTACCAGACAAAGCCATTGACGCTTTAGACGAAGCTGGGTCGCGTGTTCACATTACAAATATTGATGTTCCGAAGCAAATTCTTGAACTGGAAAAACAGCTTGAAACGGTTAAGGAAACCAAGAATTCGGTTGTTAAAAAGCAAAAATATGAGGAAGCCGCCAAACTTCGAGATGATGAAAAACGCATTGAAAAAGAATTGGCTACAGCTCAAGAAAAATGGGAAGAAGAAACCAAACAACACCGCGAAATTGTTACCGAGGACAATGTAGCCGATGTGGTATCGATGATGACGGGCATTCCCGTAAACAGGATTGCACAAACCGAAATCAATAAACTTGCCGAATTGCCAAACCTTATTAAAGGAAAAGTTATTGGACAAGACGAAGCGGTTGCCAAGGTGGTTAAAGCTATACAGCGTAATCGTGCGGGGCTTAAAGACCCAAACAAACCAATTGGTTCATTTATATTTTTAGGGCAAACCGGTGTTGGTAAAACGCAGTTGGCCAAAGTGCTATCGCGCGAATTATTTGATAGCGAAGACTCTTTGGTAAGAATAGATATGAGCGAATACATGGAAAAATTTGCCATTTCAAGATTAATTGGTGCGCCTCCAGGATACGTAGGTTATGAAGAAGGCGGACAATTAACCGAGAAAGTAAGACGCAAGCCGTATGCCGTTATTCTTTTAGATGAAATTGAAAAAGCACATCCAGATGTGTTTAACATGCTATTGCAAGTACTTGACGATGGTTATTTAACCGATAGTTTAGGCCGAAAAATTGATTTTAGAAACACCATAATTATCATGACTTCTAATATTGGTGCCCGAAAACTTAAGGATTTCGGAACAGGTATTGGTTTTGGAACCGCGTCGCAAAAAGCGCAGGAAGATGCCAATGCAGTCAAGATTATTGAGAATGCACTAAAAAAATCGTTCGCACCGGAGTTTTTAAATAGAATTGATGACGTTGTTGTTTTCAATCCTTTGGAAAAAGAAGATATCAACAAAATTATTGATATCGAATTGGACAAACTGTTATTACGAATTGAAGATTTAGGGTATGTTTTAAAGCTTACCAAAAGCGCCAAGGATTATATAGCAGACAAAGGTTTCGATAAGCAATATGGCGCAAGGCCACTTAAACGAGCTATTCAAAAATACATTGAAGATGCGTTGGCCGAAGAAATCATTACTTCGCACGTTCAAGAAGGCGATAAGATTAAAATCGATTTGGATAAAAAATCGCAAGAACTTAAAATCACTATTGAAAAATCAGAAAAACCGACAGAGTCGTAGTGCTTCATTTTTCAACTTATTAAAAAAGCTCAAAATTAATCTTTTGAGCTTTTTTTTTGTGAAAATTGTCTATATTAGATTTATGAAAACAACATTAACCTTTTCAATTGCGACCATAGATGTCTATGATAATTATGTTGTTTCTGTAATTAATGAGGGGGTTACCGTAACCATGGAATCCAATAAAATTTTGGAAGATATCGCCGAAACTTATTTTCCAAATAAAAAATTTGTGTACATAACGCATCGTGTAAATTCGTACTCGGTGGATCCTGTTAATTACACCCGTACTTCTAAAATAGAAAACCTAGCAGGATTTGCAGTTGTTTCAAAAAACAACGTTGCATTGAGCAATGCTGAAATTGAAAAAACTTTCTTAAAAAAACCTTTCGCTGTATTTAGCAATTTAGATGACGCTATAGCTTGGGCGGAATCTATTGTTACATCCGAATAAGCTTTTTTCACATTCCACTCGCAAAATTAAATCCTACCTTATGTTACGATTTAATTTTTTTTTCCTCAAACTGTAACAAACCAAAACCTTCTTAATCTATACTATAACAATTTGTTTTTTTTTTGACGCCAACTAATTTAAATACTGAACAACTTGTAAAGCTATGTATAGCCAAAAACCAATCTGCGCAATTGGAAATTTACAACCGCTATTACAAGGCCATGTACAACACAGCCCTCCGAATTGTAAAAAACAATTTTGAGGCGGAAGATGTTATGCAAGACTCTTTTTTGTTGGCGTTTACAAAACTAGAGAGTCTAAAAGACGTAAAAATATTTGGCGCATGGTTAAAACGAATTGTAATAAACAACAGTATTTATCACTATAAAAAAAACTGTAAAAACAACGAGGTTCCTTTAGATGATGTTCTGTATAAGGTAGAAGACAACAACGCGGGTATCGATAGCCATTATGAGTTTACAAACCTTAAAGCGCAACATGTTTTAAGCACCATGAAAACCTTAAAGGATACATATAGAATTGCTTTAACCTTAAACCTGATTGAAGGTTACGATTACGAGGAAATAAGCGAGATTATGAATATCTCAAACGCCAACTGCCGAACAACCATATCGCGGGCCAAAGCAAGTTTAAGGCAAAAATTACAAGTGGTAATACACAATTAAAATAAAAAAAGATGAGTAACGATACTTTAGATAAACTATTTAAAAGACTGGAAAACGATTTTGATGTTGAAGCACCTTCAGCAGATCACGAGCAACGGTTTTTAGATAAATTGAATAAAAATGGCGCGCTACCACTGGTTAAAGCTGATAAACAAAGGCGTCGTTTATTAAAACCGTTAATTGGTGTAGCCGCCTCTTTAGCTTTATTGATTACGTTTTTTGTAGGGTTGAATACAAATGAAGTGGCTAACGATTTGGCAAGCGTATCGCCTAAAATGGCCGAAACCCAGAACTTTTTTGCCTCAACCATTGCCGAGGAATTAAGTAAAATTGAAAATGAATCTTCGCCAGAAACCAAAATTTTAATTGAAGATACCATGCGAAGAATGGAAGCTTTAGAGACTGAATACGAATCGTTAAAAGACGATTTAGCTGAAAGTGGCGACGATAACCGGGTTATATATGCCATGATTTCAAATTTTCAGAATAGGATAGATTTATTACAAAACACATTACAACAAATCAATACAATCAAACAATTTAAAAACTTAAGCCATGAAACTAACATTACCATTTAAAACACTAATAATGTTATTTATGTTGCCGTTTTTTGTTACTGCAGCAACAGATAAAGGGGGGAAATACACCAAGAAAAAAACCATTAATAAAGAGTATTCAGTCGCATCAAATGCCTTGTTAAGCGTTGATAACAGCTATGGAAACATTGATGTCGTAACTTGGAACGATAACAGAATCGTTTTCGAAATTACCATTACCACTACTGGAAACGACGAAGAAAAGGTTCAAGAAAAACTCAATGATATTACTGTAGATTTCGAAGCATCATCTAAAAGTGTGTCGGCAAAAACAAAATTCAATAAAAGCAAATCAAAATCGTGGTGGAATTGGAATGGCAAAAACAAAGTAAGCATGAAAATAAACTACATTGTTAAAATTCCTATTACCAATAGCGTGGCCTTAAATAATGACTACGGAAATATAAATGTTGATAAACTTGAAGGTCATGCCAAACTAAACTGCGATTACGGAAAAATAACCACCAAGGAATTGCTTGCCGATAATAATTCTATAAACTTTGATTACAGTAAAGGCTGCTATTTTGAATACATAAAAAGCGGAAAAATCAATGCGGATTACAGTGAGTTTACAGTCTCGAAAACCAATAGTATAGACATAAACGCCGACTATACAAATTCAAAAATTGAAACCGCCGAAGATGTCACATATAATTGTGATTACGGCAGCATGAAAATTGAAAAAGCGAATAACATAACAGGAAACGGCGACTATTTAACCACCATAATTGGCGATGTTTATAAAAATGTTTCGCTTAAGGCTGATTACGGAGCTATAAAAATAGGCAACATGACACAAAATGCTGGAAACATAAGCATTGACTCGGAGTACACGGGCATTAAAATAGGCTTTGCACCCAACTACCATTTCAAATTTGAAATTGATTTAGATTACGCATCTCTTAAAAGTAGCGATGGTTTGCAATTTTCAACAAAAAAAGAAAACGGAACAGGGAAATATTATAGCGGACACTACGGAAATGCCAATTCAGGCAATACCATTAAAATAGAATCCGATTACGGCAGTGTATCATTATCAAAAAACTAACAATCATTAATCAAAAAACGAACAGATGAAAACATTAATCAAAAAACAAACTTTATTGGTTTTTGCAAGCTTGCTTCTTGCTACAACATCTTACGCTCAATCGAAATCCATTGAAGGCAATGGCAACATGACCACGGTTACCAGAACTACAGATAGCTACGACGCCATTAAATGTGCCGGCCCCATGGATTTTATATTAGTAAGCGGAAACGAAGGAAACATTACCATTGAAGGCGAGGACAATTTGCTTGAGTACATTGTTACCGAAGTAAAAGACAATGTTTTAAAAGTAAAGGTAAAAAAAGGTAAAAACCTTAAATCAAGTAAAAACAAAACCATAAAAATCACGATTCCGTTTAAGGACATCAACAAAGTAGCGCTTGCGGGTTCCGGCGATTTATGGAATAAAGACGTGATAAACGCAACCAATTTAGTTGTTGCTTTAGCAGGTTCGGGCGATATAGTTTTAGATGTTAAAACCACATCTGTTGAAGGCTCCATAGCAGGTTCGGGCGATCTCACATTAAAAGGCAGCACTAATAATTTAAAAGCCAAAGTTGCCGGCTCTGGCGATTTTCACGGATTCGATTTACAAGCCAACAATACCGAGGTTTCTGTAGCAGGTTCAGGTGATGCCGAAGTGGTAAGCAATGACAATTTAAAAGCAAGAGTAGCAGGTTCTGGCGACATTGTTTACAAAGGAAACCCTAAAAAAGACACCAAGGTTTCCGGTTCTGGCAGTATTACCAATTAACCTTTATTCTATGTTTCCAAAGAACGAAGTAACGGTCTAAAGAGTTTTTTGAATTTAAGTTGTCAGGTTGAGCTTATCGAAAGCGAAATTGATTATCTAATAAGCTAAAATTATTCGACAAGCTTAACCTGAAATAGAATTAGATTTTTCAGACAGCCTCACCTTTTGTAAAGTCGCTTTAATCTGATGTTTTCCATTTAATATTACACCCAATACTTGGCTTTTGCAATTGGGTGTTTTCTTTGTTTGCCAATAGACAATCTAAGGCATGCCGCAAATCTTTTCCGGTAACTGGCAATCCGTTGGCAGGGCGCGAATCGTCTATTTGTCCCCTATAATCCAGTTTTAAATCGGCGTTAAAAACATAAATATCTGGTGTGCAAGCCGCATCGTAAGCTTTAGCGATATCTTGGGTTTCATCATATAAATAAGGAAATGGATACCCTTCTTTTTTAGCTTGAACGGTCATTTTTTCTGGAGAATCTTGCGGATAATTTACCACATCGTTACTGGAAATGCCAATAAAAGACACACCTTTTTCAGCGTAAGCGTTTGCTATAGCAACCAGTTCTGCGTTTACATGAATGACAAACGGACAGTGGTTGCAAATAAACATAATCACCGTTGCCTTGTTTCCCTTTAAATTTTGAAGCGTTAATTTTTTTCCGGAAACCGTGTCGAACAAGTTGAAATCTGGAGCCTGTGTTCCCAAAGGAACCATATTTGAAGGTGTACGTGCCATAATTTTCAGTTTATTCAAAGTTCGTCATTTTCTACTAAAAAACTTTAAAAGAGCGTGTGAAATTTGTTTCTAGTTCATTTAAATAAAATATAATTTAAAATTTCCAGGAACCATTTTAAAATTCATTTGGTAAATTGTATTTTTAAAAAATGAATAACACGATAACTTTTGAAGATTTTACGAAAGTAGATTTGCGAGTGGGCACCATTATAGAGGTAAACGATTTTCCCGAAGCGCGACAACCCGCTTACCAGCTCACTATCGATTTTGGGGATTTAGGCATTAAAAAATCTTCTGCACAAATAACCACCTTGTATACCAATGACGCCTTGTTAAATAAGCAAATTGTAGCTATTGTAAATTTTCCTAAAAAACAGATTGCCAAATTTATGAGCGAATGTTTGGTTTTAGGTGCTGTAAATGGTGAAGATGTTATTCTTTTAAACCCAGAAAACAGGGTAAAAAACGGAACGCCCGTTTCTTAGTGTATGCAGCAATTAGACAACGTTCAGATAAATTTTGACACCAACGCCCTTTGGGTTTTAAATGTTGCGCTCGCATTGGTTATGTTCGGGGTTGCATTGGGGATTTCGCTAAGCGATTTCAAGAATTTAATCAAACAACCCAAGCTGGTTTTGTTGGGCATTGTATCGCAATTTGTCTTGCTGCCTTTTGTAACTTTTTTGTTTATACTGCTTATAAAACCCCAACCAAGTATTGCCTTGGGAATGATGATGGTAGCAGCGTGCCCCGGCGGAAACGTTTCTAATTTCATGACGAGTTTGGCTAAAGGAAACACTGCGCTATCAGTTAGTTTAACGGCATTTGCTACGTTTTTGGCCATGGTTATGACGCCTTTTAATTTTCAACTTTACGGAAATTTATACCAACCCACAGCGGAAATTTTAAAAACCGTACAATTAGAACCTTTTGAGTTGGTAAAACTTGTTGTTCTTATTCTCGGTATGCCATTAATTTTAGGGATGTTGTTAAGATATAAAAATGAATTGTTAGCCGATAAACTTTCCAAAATCTTAAAGCCTTTATCCATTGTTATATTTATAGCCATAGTAATTTTGGCATTCTCAAAAAATCTAGAAGTTTTTAACAACTACATCCACCATGTTTTATTCATAGGAATCAGTCATAATATATTGGCCATTATGGTTGGGTTTATAGTGGCTCGCCTATTTAAATTGTCATTTAAAAATCAAAAAACACTAGCGATAGAAACAGGAATCCAAAATTCAGGTTTAGGGTTATTGCTCATTTTCACATTTTTTGACGGTATTGGCGGTATGGCTATTTTGGCAGCCTTTTGGGGCATTTGGCATATTGTTTCCGGCTTGTTATTGGCTTGGTTTTGGTCTCATAAAAAAAGAAGTTTAGCATATTGAAATTTATCTGGTTATATAGCGTTCGATTATATTTAAGTATTGGCATGTTTTTTTATTTCAGAAGAATAAAAATTTACCATGTTGAAAACATATCAAAAAACAAACCCATTTTATTGTTGAGCAATCATCAAAACGCCCTGTTGGATGCCTTATTAATTGCAACAAAAAGTGGTAGGTTTTCGTATTTTCTAACACGGGCCGCAGTTTTTAAAAAAACGTTGGTAAGCAAGCTTTTGATGAGTTTACAAATGCTTCCCGTTTATAGAGTTCGCGATGGCTGGAGCAACATAACGAATAATAATGCCATTTTTGAAACCTGCACCGAACTGCTAAACAAAAATGAAGCTATTGTTATTTTTCCTGAAGGTAGCCATAATTTAAAACGCGCTGTAAGGCCTTTAAGTAAAGGTTTTACAAGAATTGTTTTTGATACTTTAGAAAAATATCCTGATACGGATTTACAATTAATTCCCGTGGGTTTAAATTTTGAAAATGCTGAAAAATTCCCGGATAGCACATCCATATATTTTGGAAAACCATTATCCGCCAAAGATTTTATTTCAGAAAACAGAAACGAGGATGTGCTGAAATTAAAGGCCAGAATCCAATCTGAAATAGCACAGTTAACCACGCACATACCATCGGATAATTATGATGAAACTGCAGCGACATTAAACCGTTTGCAAGTTGATTATTTAAACCCGAAAGCAGTAAATTCCTGCATTGCAAATCATTTTGAAAACTGTGAAACGAATCGGAAACCAAAAATAAAAGGAATCCGATTGTTTTTTAAAGCATTACTGATTTTAAACCTCCTTATACCCTATTTAATATGGAAGTTCGTGGTACAACCTAAAATAGACGAGGTAGAATTTGTATCTACTTTTAGATTTGCCATCGCCATCACTTTAGTGCCTTTTTATCTTTTAATTGTGTGGTTGTTTTTAACTTTTTTATTCGGTATTAAAATCGCGTTAATCTATGTGATTTCAGTTTTGATAATTTCACTTTTAGCTGTAAAATTATAATTCCTTTCTAAAGAAAATAGCATTTAAAAACAGTTTGTTTGTGCCATACCAAAACGCTCTAAAATTAGTGTTATCCGTAAAGGCCACCACTTTACCTTTGCCTAATTTTTTAATTTGAACAGGAACGGTTTCTGCCAAAACATCTAAATTAGGTTTGGAAATGTAACCGCTTAAAAGCGGATTTTTTGTGTACTGTATAGGGTTGTTATAGCTTAAAGAATCTGCTTTTATAAAAACGGTGGTGTTTCTAAACAACGCTATTTTATCATTTTTATATCCAAAATTTATAGGATGCGACCGGTCTTGTTTTGCTTCAAAAATAGCACCGCCAATAACCTGTGCGCCATTAAAATCGCTTTTTTCGTCAAAGCTTATGTTTTTGGCCAGCACATTGGTTTTCTTAAATTCCAACTTAATAAATTCTTTTTCTTTAAGCCATTTTACGGTATTTCTAAAACCAATAAGGGTGCCTCCGTTTTCTACCCAAGCCTTAAGTTTTTTGGTGTTCGATACATTTAAAGACCTCATATTTGGGACAACGATAGTGTTGTAGAGATTTAAATCTGCACGGTTAATGGTTTTGGTGTCTAGTTTTGTTGCCGTAATATTAAAACGCGTATCAAATAAATGCCAAATTTCGCCAGCGTCGTAAGAGGTTATGCCATCGCCAACCAACAAAGCGATTTTTGGTTTTTCCAAAGTTTTAAATTTCCGGCTTCCTAAATCTATCCCATCTGTTAACCCTGTATGTACCCCATCAATTTGCACATGGTTCTCTTTGGCTAATTTGTTTAAAAGCGCGTACAAATCTTCGCCATTTAATTTTTGATTTTGAACAGGAATTAAAAGCGTTCCATAGTCATAATCCTTATTATTCATGCTAAAAGGCTTCAAGGCCACTTTGGTACGAACACCCTTTTTTAGAAGCTGATTCAACAGTTTTGGCGCATAATATTCGTGCCATTCCAACAAATAAGCGTAATTACTTCGCTTTGAAACCTTACCGTCTTTGGGCTGAAAATCGATTATTCGCTCACCCAAATTATTTGTTGAAACATTTTCGGCATAGTCCAAATTAAATGCCAAAGGCAAGGTCCATGCAGAAATATCGTAAAACAAACTATCTTGAAACGTGGTGCGTTTTTCAAACATGGCATTGATTAATCGAGTGTTTTTCTGGTTTTTAGGAATGATGTAACTATATCCTTTTTTAAAACGTTTTCCGTTTGCGGTAAAATCTTGTTTTATATCGTGGAATTTAATGTTATGCCGATTTAATATTTCTGCCAAATGATAGGTTTTTGCAGCATCTTTTTCATCACCAAAAACAATCGCCTTGGTTGACTGTTTTGAGGCTTCTTGTCTGGCATTTTTATAAAAATCGTGTTGGTAGCTTAAAATAGCTTCGCGCATATTTGTTGCGGCTTTCAATGTGGATAACGCGGTGGTGAGCTGATTCCTGATGGTAAACGGAAAAGTTAAAACACCGTTTTCGCTTTCCTGCATATGCCCTCTAGAGCTGGCTTGCTCGAATAAAATTCCAATACCGCCGTTTATATCCGGAAATGTAGAGCCTTTGCCGTAATAAAAATCATCATAGCTTTCTTCCGAATAGTATAAAGAGCCTATTTTGTTTAATGCTTCCGCATGGAAATTCCCGACTTTTTTTGTCAGTTCCTGATTCAATTTAGGTGTTAAAGGATGTGTTCTTGAAGGAATACCTGGTTGAAAGAAAAACGTGGTGTTGGTTCCCATTTCATGGTGATCGGTTAGAATATTTGGCAACCATTTATGAAAAGATTCTATTCTTGCACGAGATTCCGGCAATTGCACGGGCAACCAATCGCGGTTCATATCAAACCAATAATGATTCGTCCTTCCACCGGGCCAAACCTCACTATATTCCCTATCGTTTGGATCTGGGTTTAAATTGATGTTTTTATTGGTATTTGCCCAATAGGCAAAACGCTGTAAACCATCAGGATTTAAACATGGGTCTAACAAAACAACCGTATTATCCAACAATTCGTTTATGTAATCATCTTCTGCAGCAGCTAAATGATATGCTAGCAGCAAACTCGAATTGGAACCACTGGGTTCATTTCCATGAATGGAAAACCCTTGATAAACCACAATGGGCATATCGGCTGTATTTACGCCGTCATTATTGGTTGCATCGATATGCTTTTTACGAATAGCATCGATATTTTGATGGTTTTTAGGCGAAGTGATTGTTAGCAATAAAAGCGACCGGTTTTCAAAGGTTTTGCCTCTATCTTCTAAAGTAATTCTATCCGATGCCTCAGCAAGGGCGTACATATATTGCACGAGTTTGTCGTGTGTTACGTGCCATTCGCCAACTTGATGTCCAATAATGCTTTCTGGCGTTGGGATATTTTTGTTATAACTTATGTCTTGTGATAGATAATACGATAAGTCCGTCTGGTTTTGCGATATCGCAATAAAAGATGTAAAAAAACAAATTATAATAAGTTTATTCATTGTCGGTTAGGTTAGTTTATAAATATAAAAAAAACCACTACAAATAACGATAACGATTTTGGTAAATTTTAGGACGACAAGACACACCATTAACCACCTGTTTTTTAAGCATATAGCCCAAACTTACTTAAATTTTTATTATTTTTAATAAAATCATTAATTATGAAGCTATTAATCCCTCTCTTTTGTGCTTTAGGTTTAATCTTTCAAACTTCGGCACAAGAACAAAAAGCACCATCTCCAATCTTATTTATCTACGATGCCAGTGGCTCCATGTGGGGTCAACTTGATGGCAAAACAAAAAAGGAAATTGCTTCGGAGGTATTGGCAACAGCCGTAAACAATCTACCGGATAACCAAAATATTGGGTTAATGGCTTACGGACATCGCAAAAAAGGCGATTGCAGCGACATTGAGTTTTTGGTCGATTTAAAAAACGCATCCAAAAGTCAAATTACAAATGCGGTAAGCGGTATGAACGCTTTAGGAAAAACGCCTTTGGCACGTTCGGCTGCAGTGGCCATAAATTCATTAAAAAACAGTAACACCAAAGCGACCATTATTTTAATTACCGATGGCATTGAATCTTGCGATGGTGATATTTGCGATGTGGTTTCAAAGGCAAAAACCGAAGGTATCGACTTTAAACTTCATATTGTAGGCTTCGGACTTAAAGAAAGTGAAACCGAACAATTGAGGTGTGCTACCGATGCTGGTGGTGGAACGTATTACGATGCTTCAAACGCCAGTGGTTTAAGTGAAGGGCTTACCGAAGCCACATCGCAAACCATTGATGATCCGAAAGGCAATTTTTCCATTTTTGCCACAAAAAACGGCGAACCTGTTGATGCTTGGGTTAAAATAGTAAAAGCGGGTACAAATAAAGAAGTTGATGGCACACGAACCTATCGCGATACGGGTTGGGTGTATCTGCCTCCTGGAAAATATAAAATGATTGTCAACCCTTTAGAAAACACCAAAATTAAAGGAACTACTATAAATATTGAAAGTATTAAAGACAAAATCGGACATAAAACGGTAAGTTTTGATGGCGGAAAAATCAATCTTTTAACACTTAATAATAATGAAGGTTGGGATGCCACAAGTAAAGTAAAAACTCAAGATGGAGAAGTTGTTGGTGGCAGTAGAACTTATGGAAGAACGCAAACCATTGAAGTAAACCCTGGTACTTACGATATTGAAGTTATGGGTTTACGTATGAAAGGTTTAGAAACCAAATACACAATTGAAGATGTTATAGTTGAAGCTGGTAAAACCATTGAAGTTTCGCATAATTTTAAAACAGGCATTGCTATGATTGGTGTAAAAAGTGGAGAAACACTAGTAGATGCCGTGGTAAGCATTAAGGAAAAAATATCTGGTAAAAATGTAGCAGGCAGTAGAACCTACACATCAAATAGCAGCAACCCCAGAGAATTTATATTAAACCCTGGAATTTACGAAGTAAAAGTTAGTGCTGTAAAAAAAGAATACGCTGGCAAAAAAGAAACCTTTACCATTGAAGTTAAACAAGGAGAAACCGCTACCAAAATAATTCATTTTTAATTATGGCACATCAACTGTTTAAACCCTTTAGTTTTTTAATGTATTTTTTAGCACTTATTGCCTTTTTCTTTTTAGGGCTGATTTACGCAGGAATCACCGAAGCCGGAAAAGGGCAAATGTTAGCAGGCGGCGCTATTGTTTTTGGCTACGGTGTTATTGGCGCTTTTATTGGCTTGTGTTTAGCACTTGTTTTAGCCTATAATTTAAAAAGGCATTTTATTATAAAAATCAATGTTTTGTTGGCTTTAATTATTGCCGCTTCGTTTGCATATTTTACTATTAAATATCAAAAACGCCAAAAAGAAAAAGAACAACAAAAAATGGAGCAGAAAAAAACAAAAAGACCGACCGCTCCGGTTGAAAATAAAAAAGCAAAAACCATAGCGATGGTTGCTAAAAACAATTCAGCTATTAAACCCAAAAGCCATATGGGTTTGGGCATGTTTACCCCAAATTTCCACGAGAACAAAACCCTCTATTTTTACGGTAATTTAACCCAAGGAAAATCGGTTCAAGAGCATACGCCAATAGACAGTATCACCTTTAAACAATTGGAATACGGTGGTTTTGATATTGCTACCGCACCGCCTTGGTTAGTGCCCGATCATTTAAAATTAGATTACGATATGCTGTATTTTAAGGTACAATCCATATCCCATGATTTTACTGAAGTCACCGTTAACACCACTAACAACAAAACCGGTTTTGTTGACCGCTATGCTGGGAAATTAATGTATTGGCCCGAGTTTCTTTTGGGCGTTAATAGCGTGGAGTTTCCCAATCCCGAAATTCATAATATTTTTACAAGACCCTTTGAGGAAGCGGGCACCATAAACACGCCGTACAGTTTTATGCGGCCACTAAAAATTAAGGACGAATGGATGTACGTGGCGTTGCTGGATTACAATTTTAATATGAAAGGCCATGGTTGGATTCGATGGAAAAAAGATGGCAAAATGCTGATTATTTATTCATTGCTAAGTTGAAAAACACTGTAATTACTCTCTTAGCTTCCCACTGAAAACACTCACTTTTGAATTGAACGGATTTCCCGAGGCACGCCGAAGCATCACCACTTGTCCGCAATGCCAAAGCGCATCCGCGATAGGCCCGTTAATAAGATTCCAAAACGGAAATCTTTCGTTATCAAATTTAGAAATATCTTCGGTTGCTTTTAAAATTTCCGAAGCCTCTTTAATGTTTAACAGGGTTTGTTTTCGTTTTTGTTCAAAGGTAAATTCCTTTTGGTTTTCACCTCTTTTTTCTTCGGATAAAGCATTCAGTATAAAATTAGTTAATCCCCATAAATGGTCGATGGTTTCTGCACTCGTTCGTCCGCTTTCACTGGGTTTATAATTCAGGTCTTCTTGTCGTAAGCCTTCGGTTGCCCAATAATATCTAAAGCCCAAACCATCAACCATTCTAGCGGCTACGGTTCCTGCGGTATAGGTTTCCGGATATTCCGGAATTTCGTAGTACGGTAATTTTTCTTCAGATTGTGCCATAACAACTGTTGTTAATACTAAGGCTAGTATTAGGGTGAATTTCTTCATTTTATTTAGGATTTAAAGTCATGACATAATCGTAACTTTCGTTTAAATAATTTGCGACGTTGTCTAAATCTTCAAGCATGTGGTCTGGAATTAACACATAACCTTTCATGACCGCACCGTAAGATTTATATGTTGAGGAACTGAATGCTTTTATGTATTCTTCTTGTACCTCTTTTGAAAATCGAATGCCTATTTCACCGGCCTTATTCAGCAATGAAAACATATACCCATTTGCCGAAGTATAAATCATCGATTTTCCTTTTCGCTCAAATCTCGGGCATTTATTAACGAGTTCGTCGTAAATTTTCAGTTTTTCTTCCCACATATAAAAAAGTTTAAATCAATCCTTTATTTGATCGTCATTCGAAATAGGATTCACCCCATATTTATCATACAAATACACCAATGCGGTCATGGTTGCCGCACCCAATTCCAGTTCTCTTTTATTTACGTGTTCGAAGGTATCGTTGGCGGCATGATGGTGATCGAAATACCGTTGGGAATCCGGACGTAAACCTGCCAATACATTGGTGTTGCTTTTTAACGGGCCAACATCGGCACCGCTTCCGCCCCTTTCAAAATAATGGATAAAATACGGTTTAAATAAAGGCTTCCAACTTAATATTTGATTGAAACTGGCATCGTTACAATCGAAACTAAAACCTCTCGGTGTAAATCCGCCCGCATCACTTTCCAATGCAAATATGTGGTTTTCACCTTTCTGTTTGGCAACCTCGGTGTATTTATTGCCGCCCCGCAATCCGTTTTCCTCATTCATAAACAATACGACTCTAATACTGCGTTTTGGCTTAATTCCAGACTCCATTAATAGCCTTAAAACGTCCATAGACTGTACCACTCCGGCACCATCGTCGTGCGAGCCATCACCTAAATCCCATGAATCTAAATGGCCGCCAACTATAATGTATTCATTAGGGAATTCGCTTCCGGTAATTTCGCCAATCACGTTATGCGACAACACATCGTCCAACTGTTTGCAATTTTGCTTAAAATAGAACTTTAGCGATTTGTCCAGCTTTAACATCGAGCTCAACAATTCGGCATCATTAGTACTTATAGCCGCAGACGGAATGCGTTTATTAACAGGCAGGTTGCCATAAGTCATGCTGCCCGTATGTGGTAAATCGTCCAATCGTAAATTCATGGAGCGCACAATAACACCCACAGCACCGTATTTGGCAGCTTCAACGGCACCCATATAGCGTTGGTTTACGCAACCTCCGTAGGCCTCGAAAGTACTAATGACATCGGGTTGCATCGGCCGATTGTAAAACACGATTTTACCTTCAATATGTTCTTTTCCCAGAACCTCTAGCTCATCAAAGTTTTTAACTTCAACAATATTTGCTTTAAGCCCCATTGCTGGAGTTGCTATGGAGCCGCCCAATGCACAAATGTTTACGTTCGTGGTTTTTTTGGTGCCAAAACCACTGGGAGCCGTTTCGATATAGGCAAATTCTTTGGCGCCACGCACCCATTTTGGAACCATAACGGGTTGCAACCACACTTTATCCAATCCTAATTTTTCAAGTTCTGCCTTGGTGTACGCCACCGCTTTTTCGGCATTTAAAGAACCTGACAACCGCCCTCCTATTTGGTTTGACAAATGATTTAACCAATCGTAACTTTTACCGTTTGTTAGGGATTGGGTATAAATTTCTCTTATAACCTGTTCGTCGGTTTGAGAAAAACTAATTATGGAACTTGATAATGTTATTAATAAAAAGATTCGTTTCATATGAATTGCTATTAAGTGGATTCCTGCTTTATTGAAACAAGTACAGCACAAGTCGCAGAAATGACAAACTTAAATTATTTTAAAGTTTAAATATACTATTTATTGAAAGTTGAGTGTTAACTCGAAACATAAATTTGTGTTAATTACCTGCGGCAAGTGCGTTAACGATTGATGCGGCATCCTTTTTAAAAATTAATAGCACTAAAACAGCTTAAAACTAAAATTAGACAGATTGCACCATTTGTTCCACCTTCGCAATGACGTTTTAAAAAGATATAGCGGAAAGCGTGTTAAAACGCCAAAAAAACTACTCGTTGTTTAGTAAATTTATGTATTCCGCTAGGTTTGATTTTACCTTATCATCTAGCTCTGGCTCTTTAATATCGGTGTATTGGCTCAGGGTGTCGTACATGATTTTGGCGACAATGTAGCGGGCTGTGGGCTTGTCGTTTGCAGGAATATTGTACCAAGGCGCATGTGGTTTTGAGGTGCGGTTAATGGCATCTTCGTAACAGTTTTGGTATTTGTCCCAAAGGGCACGCTCCTTTAAATCGTCTGGTGAAAATTTCCAATGTTTTTCCTTTTTATTCAAACGGCGAAGCAACCTGTTTTTTTGTTCGTCTTTTGAAAGGTTTAAATAAAACTTAAATATAATGGTGCCATTTTCGGCAATATGCTTTTCAAAATTATTGATTTGCTCGAACCGTTTGTCCCAAAAAGCCTCATCAATATCATCAACAGAATTTACCGAAGGAATCCTTTCATTTAATATATAATTGGGGTGCACGCGTGTTACCAGCACGTTTTCGTAATGTGTTCGGTTAAAAATAGCAAATTTTCCACGCTCTGGCAATGCGATGTAATGGCGCCATAAATAGTCGTGCCCCAACTCTAAGTCGGTGGGTACTTTAAAACTATGCGACACGACACCCCGTGCATTGAAATTTTTAAAAACCTCGCGAATTAAACTGTCTTTCCCTGAAGTATCCATGCCTTGTATACACACCAAAACCGCATACTTATCGTGGGCGTACATGGTGTTTTGCAGCTTCCCGAGTTTTTTACTTACAAATTGCAAGGCATCTTTTATCTCGTCTTTTGAAGCGTTTAAAGCATAACTGGAAGGTTGTTCGCTTAATTTAATTTTAGAGGTGATTTTAAAATCGTTGGTATCAATTTTTTTCAAAATGTATCGTATTTGTTATGGTTTTTAAATATATAAAAATGATATCAATTTTATCTCTATTGACATTATTTGTTTCTATAACGAATTCGTTTTTAAATCTTAAGAATTGCGTTACTTCGTTTTACTGAAATTAAAAAATGAATAAAACCGTAATTATACAAGGAAGCGCAAGACCAAAGGGCGATACTGAACGCATTGTAAATTATTTAGCTTTAAAATACCATTTTGATGTTATTGATTTGCACGCTAAAAACATAGGGCATTATGATTATGACTATAAAAATGCAGATGATGATTTTATCGCTTTAATTACAAATATTATAGCGAATTACGACACCATAATTTTTGCAACACCCGTTTATTGGTACACGATGAGCGGGCATATGAAAGTGTTTTTCGATAGGATTTCCGATTTAATACGCATACACAAACCCCTTGGCAGACAGTTGCGAGGCAAAAACATGGCCATGATAAGTACCAGCAACAGCAACGATTTAATTGAAGGTTTTAATGGCCCTTTCGTGGCATCAGCCAATTATTTAGGCATGAATTATTTAGGCGATTTACACACTTGGGTTGAAGATGGCAACATTCCAAATGAAGTAAAAAGCAATATAAATGGCTTTGTTGAAAATAAGTTAGCGGTATAATTTCGACGAACTACACGGCAAACCGCTTTGTTTTTAATATATTCGTCGCACCTACTTAATATTAACCCCAAATTTATGAAATACTTTTACTTCCTTTTAGTTTTGGTAACGACTTTAAACCTTAACGCACAAACCACTGACTGCGACGAGGCGAACTCCTATCTTGTAAATGCCTATTCGCACGTAAAAGACGCTTACGAATCAAACAATATAAGCCATTTAAAATATTACGCGAACCGTTCGTTGGAAGCTTTTAAGCTATCAAAAAAGACCTTAAAAGATTGCGGTTGCGAAACCGCATTAAAACTAAGCAACAAAAGCATAGATTTATTAGCTAAAGTCGAGAATTCCGAAACGTATGAAGATGGTCGTTTTTTTGTAAAACGCGCCAGGGATTTAAGTAAAGAAAGTGTTATTGAAATTGATAAATGCGCCTATTCCAATACTCCAACTGTTGTTGAAGCGGATGAAAGCTCGGAGCTTTCCGATTTACAAAATGAGCAATTGGCATTAAAAAAGCAACAGGAAGCTTTAAAACTTAAAGCAGCCGAAATAAAAAACAAATTAGCGCAGCAAGAAGAAAAAGCGTTACTGCTTGAAAAAGAGCAATTAATTGTATCTTATAAAACAGCTATAGCATCAAACATTAAATCTTATAACGAAGCTTTAGCGGTTTGCGATTGCAATCATGTTGCATTAAAAGAAGTTGATGCACCAATTGATATATCTACAAAAAATATTGAAGCCATAAAAAGCCATTATATAAACAATCTTAAAACTTTGGCTTCAAATTATTTATCGCAGCTTAATTTATGCGAAAAATAGATCGATTTAATAAACCTGTCAGGTTTAAAAATACTTGACAGGTTTTATTTATAAATTGTTCTATTTGCTCGCAAACATCTTTACATCACTTTCACTAACTTCAGTTCCGCCTAAAATAATTAAGCGTTCAACTACGTTACGAAGTTCTCGAATATTACCAGTCCAGTCGTAATCTTGTAACAACCTAACGGCTTTATCTGAAAACGCTTTTTTAACGGTGCCTTGTTCGCCGGCAATCTTATCAGAAAAATAATCGATAAGCAAAGGAATATCGTCGCGCCTATCATTTAAGGCTGGGACTTGTATTAAAATAACCGCCAATCGGTGGTACAAATCTTCACGGAATTTACCTTCTTCAATTTCCTTTTTTAAATCTTTATTGGTTGCCGCTACTACGCGCACATTCACTTTTATGTCTTTATCGCTACCAACTCGTTGGATGCGGCTTTCTTGCAAGGCTCGCAATACTTTTGCTTGCGCCGACAAACTCATATCCCCTATTTCATCTAAAAAAATAGTACCACCATTGGCCGCTTCAAATTTTCCAGCGCGGTCTTTATTGGCACTGGTAAAGGCGCCTTTTACGTGACCAAACAATTCGCTTTCAATAAGTTCGCTTGGTATGGCTGCACAATTTACCTCAATCATGGGGCCTTTTGAGCGCTCACTTTTTTGATGCAACCAATGTGCAACGAGCTCTTTTCCGGTTCCGTTTGGTCCTGTAATAAGCACACGGGCATCGGTTGGGGCTACTTTTTCAATAATAGCTTTTATGTTGGAAATGGGTTTGCTCTCGCCTATCATTTGGAAATTCTTGCCCACTTTCTTTTTAAGCAGTTTGTTTTCAACCACAAGCTCTTTTCTGTCCAATGCATTTCTAACTGTATTTAACAATCGGTTTAAATCCGGTGGTTTCGATATGTAATCGAAAGCTCCTAAACGCATCGTGTTTACTGCGGTATCTAAATCGCCGTGGCCAGAAATCATAACCATTGGGGTTTCCGGTTTTATTTTTTTAACGGCTTCCAATACTTCAACACCATCCATTTTTGGCATTTTTATATCGCATAACACCAAGTCGAAATCGTCGTTTTTTATTTTTTCAATGCCACTTAATCCGTCCTCAGCCTCTTCAACTTGATAGGTATCGCTTTCTTCGGAAAGAATTTTAACCAAAACCCTTCTGATGGCTGCTTCGTCTTCTATTATTAATATTTTAGACATAATTATATTTTAAATTTTAATCCTGTTCTTAAATAAAACGTGTTTACGTCGCTCAATTTATAAACTTCTTTTCTATTTTCATTTCGTAATACATTATTTAATCTGAATGTATAGCCGGTGTACACATAAGCGACAAAATGTTTAGTAAAGCAATATTCGTACCCAAATCCGCCAATTGCGACAGATAGTGAAATATGATCTACATTTTTACCGTTTACAATAGATGGCTCCTGCAAATGGGCCATATATCCGTCCAAACCTACAAAGGCCTGTAAATTATTTTTTTCGTTAAAGGTATATTTTAAATTGGATTTGGGCACGCCAGCATTAAAACTCCATTTTTCGCTAATTTCCCTGTAATAGCTTACAAAAGGTAAAGGGAACGGTATCCCGGTTGTGGCGTTATAGGTTAGTCCTAAAATTAATCGATATGGGCGTTTTAAACTTTCGTCCTTTGTTCTATCATTTATAAAATATAGCCCACCATTCATAAAATAGTCATCGGATACCAGACTTTTGGTTAAGGTTGAAGCTATTCTGGGGTTAAATTTTGCCCCAACACGCCATGATTCGTTCCATTTAAAAGTATAGCCAATATTCAAATCTATAATATGAATCACATTTAAACCCGCGGTATCAAAAGGGTAATTATCTTCAAGATTTAGAATAACGCGATTATACTCTGCGCCCAATATTAAATAGGATTTGTTTTTGGTTTCAATGGGATAATTCACAAGTACCCGTAATCTGGTGTACTGGTCCTCTGATTTGTTTTTGGGAATAAAAGAGTATTCCAATCGTGCCAAATCTGTGAGTTGGGCATTTAAAAATGGACATGCAAAAATTAGAAACAACACATATACATTTCTCAATTTTTGCTTAATCATGTTTAATATTTGTGTTTTTAAATTAGTCTATTCTTTCTTTTGAATAATATGTATATCGCGCTGCGGAAAAGGAATGCTGATATTGTTTTCCCTGAATAATCTGTCTATTTCAAATCGAATATCACTTTTAGGATACTGTGCCTTAAAGCTATCGTTAATAGTAAAAACTAGCTTGAAATTTAATGAGCTATCTCCAAAATCAGTGAACAAAACGGTTGGTTCTGGTTCGCTTATTACATCTGGATGTGTACTGGCGGCTTGAATCAATAATTTTTTTACCAGCTGTACATCGCTACCGTAGGCCACACCAATACTAACCGATTCTCTGGTTGATATATCATTTTGTGTCCAATTATAAAGACTGTTTGTCAAGTAAAGGTGGTTTGGAATAATAAGCACTTTATTATCAATGGTTACAGCACGTGTTGTACGTAGTTTAATTTCCTCAACGCGCCCAACCTTCCCTTCAAGTTCTATGATATCTCCAACGTGAACGGACTGGTCTACGAGTATGAAAATGCCCGAAATAATATCTTGAAATAAGGTTTGTAATGCTAAACCAACACCTATTAACAATGCCGCAGAAGCCGCAAAAATTGCCGTAACCTTAATACCTATTGAGTCGAAAATTATTAAAACTACTATAAGATAAATTACCCATCTTGCAAAAGAAAAAACAGTGGTAAATTTTGCTTTATCTTCCTTGGGCATGTTTTTGGTAACCAAGTTTTTTATCCATCGTAATATATACGTGGTTGCCACAATCACTATAATTACGAGCAAAATATACTTCACTCTCAGTACCACATCGTATGCATTTTCCCCGGTGCCATACGTGAAATTTATAATTCTAAATTCAAGAAACTCTACGAATTTCTCCCACACCGTGCTTTCGGTAATGGCATCACCTAACGATTCTACCTCGTCTTCTATTTTATCTTTTACGTTATCTTGCATTTAATACCTAATCCATTTTATTAATTCTTTATAACTTGGTTTTTTGCCATACATTAAAATCCCAACCCTATAAATTTTTGCCGCAAACCAAACGGTAAACATAAAGGTAGCAATTAACAGCAATAAAGATACCAACTGCTGCCATAAAGGCACGCCAAAAGGAATACGCATTAACATAACCACGGGGGAGGTAAATGGTATAAACGAAAACACCGTTGAAACCGTTCCGTGAGGGTCTTCAATAACCGTAAAAACACCAATATAAACCGCCAATATTAATGGCATTAAAATAGGCAACATAAACTGTTGGGTATCGGTTTCGTTATCTACGGCAGCTCCAATAGCGGCGTATAGCGAACTGTACAATAAATAGCCGCTAATAAAAAACAAGATGAACGCCACAATTAAATTTATAATTGGCAAATTATAAAATGCCGTTAAAACATCTTGAACTTTCATATTTACTTCCGGGTTTTCCATGGCTTGCTGCATCATGTCTTGTTGTGGCGATTGTACCATATCTATTCCAAAAATAGCAGATACGATAGCCATTAAAACACCGCCCAAAATCAACCAAATTACAAACTGCGTGATACCTGCCAACGATGTGCCAATAATTTTACCAAGCATGAGTTGCACTGGTTTTACAGATGAAATGATAACCTCAATAATTCGGCTGGTTTTCTCTTCAATAACGCTACGCATAATCATATTGCCATAAATGATGATAAACATGAATAATAAGTAGCCCGCAAGCCCACCAAAAATGAGTTTAACTACACTGTCTATTTTAGATGTTTTTTCGCCTTCAAAACTTTCTTGCGCCAAATTCACGTTTATTTTTGAGTCCTTAATCATTTCAATATCTACCCCTTTTTGCTGAAGTTTTAAATTGGTCAGTTTTTTTTCGATTTTCGATTCTAAACCAGAAATTAACGACAACGATGGCGATTCTTCCGAATAAAATTTAATATGCTCTGAAAGCACATCAAAATCATCAAACTTTTCAATATGCAACAAACCGTAATTAGAGGTTTCCTTAACGATGGTTTTAGCATCGGTTAAAGACATGTTTTCTAAAATATGATAGGTCGTGTTTTCTGTGTTTTTAAATACATCTTTCAGCATTTCAGATTCATCTAAAACAGAAATAACACGGGTTTTGTTATTGTTTAACTGCGACAAATAGGCAACAACCGAGATAAGCGCTATCATAATAATAGGACTTAAAATGGTCATTATTATAAATGATTTATTTTTAACTTTCGTTAAATATTCGCGCTTTATTATAAGTGGTAAATGATTCATTAAATAAATAATTTTTAATTCTAAAAATTCTGTATTTTAGATTCCCGTCTTCTCGGGAATGACAATTTTAACGGCAACTCTGAGACAAAATCCCAAAGCATTCTTTTTCGATTAATTATTCTGTACGGTTTGAATAAAAATATCGTTAACACTTGGGATTAATTCAACAAAATGGGACACTTCCCCTTTTGTGGTTAAATAGGATAAAAAATCGTTTGGCTTTTCGCCATTGTTAAGCTTAACATTCAGTTTCAGCTCATCATCCAAAGTTTTAAAATTAGCTTTTGAAACCCTGAATTTTTCGGATAATTCTTGTTGCAAACTGCTGTTGTCTGCGGTTTTAATACCAACCTCGTAGGTGTTGGTTTTGTATTGACGCTTAACATCAATCAATTTACCATCCAATATTTTATTTGACTGATGCAACAGTGCAATATCATCGCACAACTCCTCAACAGATTCCATACGGTGTGTTGAAAAAATAATGGTGGCACCATTTTCGCGTAAGCGCAAAATTTCGTCTTTAATTAAATTGGCGTTTATGGGGTCGAAGCCCGAAAAGGGTTCATCGAAAATCAACAGTTTCGGTTCGTGCAAAACGGTTACCACAAACTGTATTTTTTGCGCCATGCCTTTTGATAGTTCTTGGATTTTTTTATTCCACCAATCACCAATTTCCAAACGTTCAAACCAATATTTTAATCGGGTTTTAGCTTCGGCTTTACTCAAGCCTTTTAATTGTGCCAAATACAGAGCCTGCTCGCCTACTTTCATAGATTTGTACAAACCACGCTCTTCCGGCAAATAGCCTATATCCCTTATATGCTGTTGATTTAGCAATTCGCCATCTAAATGTACCGTACCGGTATCTGGCATGGTTATTTGGTTTATAATTCGGATGAGCGTTGTTTTTCCCGCGCCATTTGGCCCCAGCAAACCAAAAATACTGCCTTTGGGTACTTCAATGGAAACGTTGTTTAAAGCTTTAAAATCGCCAAAATTCTTAGAGACCGAATGAGCCACTAACAGATTATTCATTTAAAAATTTTTAGTGTTTAAAATAAGTGTGGTAAATATATTAAATGTTACAGAGTAACTTAGAGAAGATGGTTAAACTTTTTTAAATCGGGTGAAAAAAATGGATTATGAGATCCCGATATGCATCGGGATTAGTTCGGTTTACTATATTTTATTCATCGCTTTGCGATTTTAAAATACGGAACCTCACTAAAAACAAAACCCACCCTTAAAAAAAATTAAGGATGGGAAAAAAATTGCTATGAAAAAGAAAAATTATCACTAAAGTTAATTAGTGATAGTTCAAATATAAGTTTTTTTTTGCAATTAAAGCTAAAACTACAAGAGAACTTTATATTTTCCAATAACTAGGAAAACATATCTTTTACCTTTTCAAAAAATGATTTATCCGAACTTTCTGGTTTAGGTGAAAAATGCTCGTCATCTCTCATGCTTTCAAAAAATTCTTTTTGCTGTTTGTTTAATGTTTTAGGGGTCCAAACGTTTACATGTACCAAGAGATCACCTTTGCCGTAACCATTAATACTTGGGATACCTTTTCCGCGTAAGCGTAAAATTTTACCTGATTGCACACCAGCTTCAACCTTAATGCGCACTTTTCCGGTAACGGTATCAATTTCTTTTGAAGTGCCTAAAACGGCATCTGGATAACTCACATATAAATCGTAATGCAAGTTATCGCCTTCGCGTTGTAAAGTAGCGTGGTTTTCCTCTTCGATGGCCACCAATAAATCGCCAGAAATTCCATTTCCTGGTGCATCGTTTCCTTTTCCGGATACTTTAAGCTGCATGCCATCTACAACACCAGCGGGTATTTTTATTGATACGGTTTCTTCGGCAACCTTTAAGCCTTGTGCATCGGCATCGGCAGGTTTTTTATCCAAGGTTTGTCCTGCACCACCACAAACATTACACGGTGCAGAGGTTTGCATACGCCCTAAAATGGTATTTGTAATACGGGTAACTTGCCCGCTACCATTACAGGTAGAACAGGTTTTATAAGTGGTTCCCGGAGCTTGTACTTTACGTTTAACCTTTATTTTTTTCTCAACGCCGTTGGCAATTTCCTCAAGTGTTAGTTTTACACGAATACGAAGGTTGCTGCCTTTTACCCTACGCTGGCCACCGCCACCGCCAAAACCGGAAAATCCGCCGCCAAATCCACCGCCGAATATATCACCAAACTGACTGAATATATCTTCCATATTCATGCCGCCACCGTTAAATCCGCCACCGCCATTCTCGAAGGCCTGATGCCCAAATTGGTCGTAACGTGCTTTTTTATCAGCATTACTTAATACCTCGTAAGCTTCGGCTGCTTCTTTAAATTTTGCCTCGGCTCCTTTATCATCTGGATTTTTATCAGGGTGAAATTCTATCGCTTTTTTACGGTATGCCTTTTTAATTTCGGCAGTACTTGCGCTTTTGCTAACTCCTAATATTTCGTAATAGTCTCTTTTAGCCATATTCTTTTTAAATCTTTTCTTTAAGAAAAAACTTGTTTAAATTAATATTATTTATTGCCCAATTACAACTTTAGGAAAACGAATTATTTTTTCTCCCAGTTTATAGCCTTTCTCAACAACATCAATGATTTTTCCTTTTAAATCGTTGGTTGGTGCTGCTATTTGCGTAATGGCTTCATGATTGTCGGCATTAAAATCGTCACCTTTTTTAATCACCATAGCCTTTAGGCCTTTTTGCTCTAATGTGTTCACCAGTTTTTGGTATATTAACAATACGCCCTTGCGCAGTTCTTCAGCTTCTTTATCCTCCTCAATGTGCGTTAAAGCGCGCTCAAAATCATCAAGTATCGGCAATAAGCTTAGCATCACATCTTCGCTGGCTGTTGAAAACAAGTCAATACGCTCTTTAGAGGTTCTTCTTTTGTAGTTTTCAAATTCCGCGAATAAGCGCAAAAACTTATCTTTTTCTTGTTTTATTTCGTCTTGAAGTTTTTCTTCAACAGTTTGTTCTTCAATCGTTTCTTCTACATCAACAGTTTCGGTATGTACGTTTTCTGTTTGTTCGCTTTCTATATTTTTCTTATCTTTTTTCGACATTGTATTTAAAATTTATGTACATGCTAATTTGAGTTGGCAAAAGTACTGCCATTATTGTGAAAATGTCAAAATGTCATTAAAATATTTTAATATTTTTTTCACAAAAAAGAGCAATAATTTGATTAATTTCGCAAATTAACACTAAAATCGAAATAACATGAAAAAAAGTATTGCTGCAATATTTACTATCGCAACATTGGTTGTAAGTTTAAATAGTTGTAAAAACAAAGCCAAAGAGGCCGACACAAAAGAAGCCGAAGCCGTAGCAACAACCGAAGCTACAGCTGAAAAATATACGGCTAACGTTTCTGAATCTACAATTGAGTGGAAAGGATTTAAGCCAACAGGAACACACTTCGGAACTATAAGTATAGAAAACGGTGTGCTTAACCTAAAAGACGGACAAATTAACAGCGGAACGTTTTTAATCGATATGAACTCTATTGAAGTTTTGGATATGCCGAAAGATGATAAGAACCACGGAAAACTTACCGGACATCTAAAAAGTGATGATTTTTTTCATGTTGAAAAACACCCGAACGCCGCTTTTGAAATTACAGGTTTAAATGAAGTTGAAGGAAAAACAATGTTATCTGGAAACTTAACACTTAAAGACACCAAAAACAATGTTACATTTCCTGTAACGGTTACTAACACTGATGGTGCGGTAACTTTAACGAGTGAAACCTTTACCATTGATCGTTCTAAATGGAATGTAAAGTATGGTTCAAAATCGTTTTTTGACGATTTAGGCGATAAATTTATCAATGATGATATTGAATTAAAAATTACAGTTAAGGCTACAAAGTCTTAAACTAAAAATAGTTTTTATTTTAAAGCCATTTTGCAATTGCAAAATGGCTTTTTTATTTAGTAGCTTTTTTTGACTTTTTAGAAAAGCATAAATTCGTTTAACCCGTAATTGCAAACATTCGTCTGGTTACGCTACATCAATCAAACTGAATATTGATGGTTCGTTGTGAAGGGTTTACCAAAGGCGGAACGAGAAGCCATCCCGAATCACCATTAGGTATTGTTTTTATATCCAAATTTGGAATTTGCTCTTTTGATGTTTGCGATAATTTTGAAAGCTGGGGCACAAAAATTATTGTGGAATTTTGATTGTTTCCATCTTCTTCCCAATGCATTTCAAAGGATTTTTCATCGAAATTGTTTTTATAATTAAGTAATGTACCGTTAACGGCAACCGGATAAGATCGCACCAAAACCTCATTAAAATATCGCAAATTTCCAGTTCCGGGGTCATAGGACCAATACGCATTTCCAAAAAGGTGCTTTTCAATAAGCGAAATGGCATTTTTTGCCACAGGAATCACACTTTCCGAATTGCCGTAAAACGCGCCCCACTCACCAAGCCACACGGGCATTTTCAGTTGTTCACCCTTACTTTTTATTTGATCGTAAATATAAGCCACCCGCTCGTTAGAGGCGTTTGCCACGGCATCGGTATCGGTTACCAAATCATAACCATGTGGCGCATACGCCACCAAAGGATCGGGCTCGCCATCAGCCAAGGTTGTTCTTTCAATACTACTTGCAACACCTGTATTGCTATAGTAACTGTGCTCTAAAAACAGGATGTGTTTTGTATCGACTTCCCGTATTGCCGCACTTACCTTTTGATACATGTTCTGCAAGTGATTAACCTCAAACTGGCTATTAAGCTCAAACAATTGGCTAAACACAAAATGATAATTTTCCCTGTTCGATAGGATTTTTAAAGCTTCCATTCTACCTTTTTCATCGCTCCACATGTCCCCCAATTGCTTTTCGGTGAGTACTTCGCCCGTTAATTTATAGTGCAGTTGCCCATAGGCCGAAAGCAAAACCATGGTGGATTGCACTCCGGATGAACCCGGAAAAGGCTCATTCATAATATCGTAACCAATTACCGTGCTGTTATCGGCATACCGCTTGGCAATGTGCTGCCAAAGGGCGGCATAATGGTCTTGAATTCCAATACCGTCTAAGGCTGGTTTGTTTTGCCAAAAATTATCAAATGCCGTTTGAACGGCTTCACTTAGCATATAGGCATCGCTCCAAATGGCACCTTCCGTATGTGGTTTGCCTTCATCTAAAGTGGCCCATTCCGGAGCGCCATCGCTATATTTTACGCTGAAAAGATCTTGGTGCATGTCCAGCACCACAAAAATATTGTTTTGTTTTGCCCATTGGATCCGTTTATCAATTTCTTTTAGATAGGCTTCGTTGTAAACACCGGGTTCGGGCTCTAAGCCATCCCAAATTATGATGAACCGAATGCAATTAACACCCCATTTCTTTAAGTTTTCATACAACTCCGGACCGCTCTGAAAAATATACCCTTCTTCTTTATTCTTACTGACAATGTTTATTCCATTAAGAATAATTTCTCTTCCCTCTTCATCAACAAACTTATCGCCTTTAATGGTTATGGTTTCTGGTAATATGTTTTTGGGTGTCGCGTTTTCTTCACAAGACACAAATAAACCCATGGTTAAAATAGTTATAAACACATACCTGAAAAGCATGATTTTTTTCATCTTCATATTTAATTTATTTTTCTAATTGCTATAGGAATCGAACAGTGTTGTAATCTCCACGGCAGTTATATCTATCGATTGGTTTCCAATTTCTATTTCTTTTTTAGTATTTGGTATGAGGTCGAAATAATTATCCGACAACTTTAAAGACGTGCCACTTACCGTTATAAAGACATCTTTCACCAGTGTTTTCGAACTCAAAGTAAGATGTGTTTTTCCGTCTTTAGAAATACTGAAAGTTTTAATTATTTCCGGTTTTAAAAGTTTTAAATCTTTAGGTTCGGTAAAATAGGTGATGTTTTCCGACACTATTTTATTTTTAATTATAACTTCAGAAAGTACCACAACGTCTTGCTTTTCGTATTCATTTATCAATGAGGCCATTTCAGCGGTGTGATACATAGTACTGGTATTGGGCTGAATGTTAATATTATTTTTTGTTGAACTTATAATGTTTCCATTAAAATCCATTGCAGTTATTTTCAATACGGCTTTTTGGCTTTTTAACTTATCGGATACCACATAAAATTCCACTTTACTATCGGATATTTTTGGAGAAACGTGAATGGGTTCAAAAGCTTTTTTCGCCATATATTGTTGCGCTTTCCAATTTTTATAGTAATCCATACTCGACCAACTCGCTACCGGCCAACAATCGTTTAACTGCCAATATAAAGACCCCATACAGTATGGCATGCGCCTTCTGTGGACTTCAAGGGCTTCCTTTATGGCTTTAGCCTGTAACAGCTGACTTACATATAAAAAGGACTCAAAATCTTTTGGTGTTTTGTAATGGCTTTCCATATATTGCTTAATGCGTAAATTGCCAATACCACTACGCTGATGTGCTGCCATAACTTCCGATTCGATGTCCCAATCTGAAGGAATGGTATATTTTTTTACCGTTGAAAATTCAGGAAACGACTGAAATCCGTACTCGCTCATAAAACGCCCTACGTGGTTATTGAAATCGGAAAAAGGATGAAGCCCATGCCAAACGCCCCAATAATGAATGTCTCCGGAAGTTGTATTATAAGTCGCCACCTGTTCCGGACCTGCCGAAGGCGATGACTTCCAATAATCTATGGCTTCAGTTTCAGAAGAAACGACTTTTGGAAGAATATCGTGAAAAATGGTTTCGTAAGCGGCCCAAATCTTGTTTTGTTGTGCTCTTGGGTACGATTTTCGCCAACCACCCCAACCACGCGAATGGTCGTATTCAGACCAAGCCACTTCAATTTCATTATTACCACACCACAAAACAATGGACGGGTGATTTCTTAATCGCTGTACATTATCAATGGCTTCTTGTTTAATACTTTCCTGCAGTTCTGGCGTGTCGGGATACATGCTGCATGCAAACATAAAATCTTGCCAAACCATAATCCCTTTTTCATCACATAATTCATAAAACTCATCGTTTTCATAAATACCGCCGCCCCAAATGCGAAGCATATTCATATTGGCTTCAACTGCCGAATTTATAACGGTTTTGTAATCTTCTAAAGTTACCCTTGGCAAGAAAAGATCGTTAGGAATATAATTGGCGCCTTTACCAAAAACAGGAATGCCATTCACTTCAAAATAGAAACTTCGTCCGCTTTTATCGGCATCTTCTTTTTGAATTAGTTTAGCGGTTCTAACTCCGGTTTTGGTTTCTTTTGTATCAATTAAGGTGTTGTTTAAATAGAGTTCTTGCGTTACGGTATATAAATGTGCATCGCCCAAGCCCACTGGCCACCATAATTTTGGGTTTTTAACCTTGAAATTGGAATTTATTTCTTGTATGCCCTTTTCAAGTAAAGCGCTATTTTCAGCTACTTTTTTACCATCTAATTTTGTGATTAGTTTGTAATTACCACCGGTTGATATATTGATGGTTGCCGTTGCTGCTATTTGAGCGGTATTGTTTTTTATGTCTTGTGTTACGATATAACTATTATCTATTTGTGCGGTGTTCCACGCATTGATTTCAATGGGTCTCCATATCCCAGAAGTGACAAATCGTGGGCCCCAATCCCAACCGTAGTGATAGCCCGCTTTTCTGGTGTGCACACTCACTCTGTTTTCACCTAATCCTCCATTTTCAGATTGATCGTTATTGGCCGGTAGTGGCAACCCGAATTTTTCGTAAAGTTCCAATCCTTTGTTAATTGGGGATTGAAAAACAATATGCAATTCGTTTTCACCGCTTTTAAGCCATGGTTTAGCATCGATTTTCCAGGTTCTAAACATATTATCTGCCGATAGAATTTTTGAATCGTTTAAGTAAACATCGGCATAGGTATCCAAACCATTGAAGATGATTTCTATATTTTCTTTGCTTAACACGGATTGGTCTAGATTAAAAGTGGTTTTATACTCCCAATTCACCTTATCAATCCATTGCAAATCCTTTTCATTGGTGCGATAATAAGGGTCTTCAATAATTTTATTATGTAACAAATCGGTGTGAACCGTACCCGGAACAGTAGCCGAAAGCCATTCGCCAATATTGGTCTGTCTAAATTTCCAGTCAGAGTTTATTTCAACTTTACTTTGTGCATTGCTATTAAGATTAGTCATTACGATGGATATAAAAAATGTAATTAAAACGTTAATATGTTTTTTGGTTATTCTATTCATATTGTGTTATTGTCGTGTTAATATTACTCTATTTAATGTTGTTAAACTTTCAAAATAATTCTTAAAAAACTAGGCGCCTTAAAAGATTCTCCGTTAAACTTCGGATTGGTTGATATTGTGATTTTCATGTTATTCGATTCATAATTCATGCAACTCTTTTCATTCAGAGCTTGTGATAAAGTCCCATTTTTTCAAAAGGTATATTTTTAAAATCGGGAATTGTATCAAAAACTTTAGCATCCTTTTTAAATCCAAATTGCTGGTTTTTCATATCTACAAACCCAGGGTCCGCATCGGTTTCCCAATTGTTGGAGAAACTTGTTTTTTCAATTCTTTTATTAATGAGTTCTTTAGTATGAACAAACACATTGTTGTAAATAGCATTGGATGGGTCGGCAGGTGAATCCTCCCAATAATTTGCCAATTCGGGATACTTTTTAGCGTATATCCCTTGATTGTATTTAACAAGGTTTAAACGTTCTTCGAATAAACCGCCCTTGTCCAGCAATGCCTTGGACCAATGCTTTAACCTATCGCCAGTTTGAATGCCCCGATTGCAATCTATAAATACATTATTAAATATTTTATTATACTTTCCGCCGCCAATAATAATCGTAGAGTGGTTACCAGCTTTATAAAACACATTGCCGTAAGCTTGATTGCCACAAGAACCATCATCGTAATACAGGCAAAAAGTGGAATGTGCAGTTGGTGAAATACCGATGTGGTGAAAATAATTGTAACGGACAATATTGTTAAATTCGCTTGGGTCTCTACCTAAATAAAAGGCGCCTTGGTCGTCCCCATCCATCATTACATGATGCACTTCATTGTACTCTATAATATGATCGTTGCCATGTAAATATATGGCCGTACCCGGTGCATCACGGATTATACAATTTTGTATTTTATTCCCAACGCCGTCAATATTTATTCCCGATTTATAGGTTTTATCGAGCCTGTTAAAATTATAAATTTGGCAGTTTTTTACATAATTATTTCCAGGTTCGAGTGTTATGCGGTTCCCGCCTCCCAATATGATACCACCGGCACCCATATTGTAAATTTCACAATTTGTAATGCCATGATTTGAACCAGCATTTCTGTTGAAGGTAGGATTTTTGTACAAATGGGAATACAAACTACCTATGGCTCCTGAAATGGGTTTGCCCGTAAATTCATGCTGCATTTTTGTATCCGGCTCGACTCCCATGCCAATATTGACGGCTACCAAACCTAAATTTTTAAAAACGCTATTGGTTATCAAACAACCATTACCGCCTTCAATATAAACCCCCATGCCGCGTGAGCACTCAAATGTAATACCGTCGAAAATAATGTGTGAAGCATTAATTAATTGCACCAATGGTTGCTCTATTACCGAAAGTTGGATGGTAGTTAAAGGCTGTTCTTTTGGTGGATAAAAATAGACTTTCTCATTTTTTTTATCGATAAAATATTCCCCGGGCACATCTATTTCTTCCAATACATTTAAAGCTACCCAATTGTTCCATGGGTGTTTGTTTTCAAAACCATATAAGTGCGGTTGTAATGTAGTGAAGGTTTCGTTTTCCTGATTAATTTCTTTTAATTTAATGGCATCACCCGCATATCCATAATTAAATAATCCCGTTATGTAAACATCTTGGGCATTTAGCCACCTTTTAGGCCTTGAAGTATTCCATTTAAATACCGCCCCTTTATTGGCATAATCTCCATTTCTGGGAATAGATCCTTTAAAAAGTATTTCACCAATTGGAATGGCTTCTTCTCCCTTATTTGGCCATCGGGCAATATCGAGTGCTTTTCCGTTTATAAACAATTCGTTGGGAGCCGCAATATATGGTCGGTTAAATCCTCGAGGACCAAAATCTCCATATTGACCGATGTTAAGTTCTTTTAGGTCAATAACAACTACGTTTTGCGCTATGTGCGGTAGCAACCTTTTTATTATGGTATGGTCCTTTATGTCTTTTATTTGGGATAGTGGTATTTGAATACCGCCAGAAATAGAAACCTTTTCGTTTTCGTAAGCTTTATAAACCACAGGAGATTCTTTACTTCCGGAATCTTCTTTTTCTAAGATAAAAGAAGTCGATAAATTGTAAGTGCCCGCTCGTAAATAAACAGTGTTTATTTTACCATTAGATTTTCTGATGACATCTTTAGCCTTATCCAAAGTTTTAAAAGGGTTGTCTTTTGAACCCTTATTGGCATCATTCCCTTGTGGTGAAATAAATATAGAATAGGAGACAGTCGCACCATTTTTTCCCAAATTACAGGAAACAAAAGTTAATAAAAACAGGAGTCCAGTTAAAAATTGAAATATAGTTTTTATAAGCCTCATGTCTTTTTTATTAAACTTTTTAAATATAAGAATTACTGTTTCAACCCAGAAACGCTGCCGTCCAAATTCCATGCTTCCATTAAATCAATGTTTAAATGTTTAAGAGCCGTTACCGCCACATCAATGACATAAACCTGTTTTTTAATTTCCCCTTTCTCAACATCTTTACCCGAAGCTATATAAAATATGGTTGTGTGCTCCGGAATGGCCTTTCCGTGATTTGTGCCACTTCCACCATGATCGGTTGACACTAAAATAAGCCAGTTTTCGTTATCATAATTTTTTCGTTTTTGAAGTGCTTTGACTATTCTACCTATTTTTTTATCGGTTTTTTCAATAGACTCAATATATTTCGAATTGTCAATCGCATACCCATATTTATGACCCGCATGATCTACATTATCCAAATGGACAAACATCACATCAACATCTTCTTTTTTAAGTGTTTTTACGACACTTCTGGTAACCAATCCATCGGTTAGTTTATGTTTTACAACCGTGGCATCATTGTCTTGAAGAATTTTATGAACTGGTGACCAGTTGGCTATGGAATAGGTACGTAAATCCGGTTGCTGCTGTTTTGCCAAGTTAAAAAAATGAGGGTATTCTGCAATGTTCGGATTTAAATATTGGTTGCCCATTACTTTATGTTTATCCTTCCAAACCCCGGTAAGCATACCGGTCCAACAAACACCGCTCCAACTTAAGTCATCGGTTTTTGCTTTAAATGAATAGGCTCCGTTTTTCCACAAATTATCTAAATAAGGTGTTTTGGCAGCCAACAAAGCATCGGGTCGGCAACCGTCGATTCCTAAAATAAGCACTTTGTTTTGAGCTTTGATTTCGGTGAACGAAAATGCCATGGTTAACGATAATAAAAAGCAGTATTTAAATTTCATATTCTTTGTGGTTTATTGTTCTAGTTTCTATCTGAAAATCCGTAAACACCATCGGCATTTAATTGAAACGCTATGGTATTATTATTTACTTTAAGTTTAGATGATTGATTGGGCTTGCCCTTAATTGTAGCCATTGTAACGCGACCGTCTTTCCAGAGGATATCTACCTCAAAACCCCCACGGGCCTTTAATCCTTTTACCTTTCCATTTTGCCATGCATCGGGTAATGCGGGCAACAATTCGATAATTCCCGATTGCGACTGCAGCAACATTTCCACCATTCCTGCGGCACCGCCCATATTTCCATCGAGTTGAAATGGCGGGTGGGCACATAGTAAATTGGCATAAGTTCCACCGGCTGTGGACATTTCAACATTGGTGCTGGACACCGGCTTTAATAAGTTCCTCAGCATTTTATGCGCCCGATTGCCATCATTTAAACGCGCCCAAAAGTTAAGTTTCCAAGCTCGCGACCAACCCGTACCGCTATCACCTCGGGCATTTAAGGTTATTCTCGCTGCTTCGGCCAATTTGGGCGTGTGGGTGGTTGATATTTGATTTCCGGGATGCAGTGCAAATAAATGTGAAATGTGGCGGTGCTTATTGTTGGGGTCATCAACATCTTCGGCCCATTCCTGTAGTTGTCCCCAAGACCCAATTTGAGGCGGCAAAATAGCATCTCTGGTTTGTATTGCTTTTGTTGTGAATGCATCATCAATTTCTAAAACCTCAGCGGCTTTTATACAGTTGTTCAGTATGTCCCAAGCGATTTGATGATCCATTGAAGCACCCTTTGAAATGCCTCCATGCTCGGGTGAATACGATGGCATCGAAACCAATTTACCGTTTTCGTCCTTCGTAAGGTAATCGATCCAAAACCATGCGGCTTCTTTCATTACGGGGTAAGCCTGTTTTCTTAAAAACTCTTCGTCTTGTGTAAAATCATAATGATCCCAAAGGTGTTGGGAAAACCATGCAGCACCACCGGGAAAGAACCCCCAAGGAATGCCCCACCCTGGCGATGTGTAACCATAGGCATTGGTCATGGTATTTGTCATCCATCCTCGGGTATTGAAAAATTCTTTAGCTGTAAGTTTACCGGGTTCAACCAAACTTTCAATATAATCCAAAAATGGCACGTGGCATTCTGACAGATTGGTTAATTCTGCCGGCCAATAAATCATTTCTAAATTGATATTGCTATGATAATCGGCTGCCCATGGCGGATTGGTTGAGTTATTCCATTTACCTTGCAAGTGCATAGACATACTGTTTGGACGACTTGCCGAAATCATTAAATAACGTGCGTATTGAAAGTATAGACTTTCTAAACCGGCATCTTCCAAACCGTTAAAATAAGCCTGTAATCTTTCATTTGTGGGGACAGCAACCTGAGTACTTTTTCCCAAATTTAAACTAACACGATTGAATAAATTTGAATAATCACGAAGGTGTTCCCTTTTTAAATCATCAAAAGATTTACTTGCCAATTCTTGCAATACTTTTTCGTTATCAGCTTTATAAACGTTCCCTTTATAGGTTGGATAGGTTAAGGTATAAGCCGTAGATGATGCACTTAATAGCACAACATCTTTAGCGTCCTTTATATAAATGACGCCATCTTTATACGTTATTTTTCCGTCGGATAATTTTAAGGCTATTTTGGTTTCGAATGGCATTCCGTTATCGGCAACTTTCCCTTCAAAGGCATAAACCCCATCTTTAAAATTTTGAACGATTTTGGTATGCGGACTCTTAAAACGAATTTCGTAATCGGTTTTAACCGAGCTTTCAAAACGATAGACCATAACATTGCTGGGATAATTACCAAAAAACGTGCGACGGTAATTTTTATCATCAATACTATATTCAACCTTTCCCAAGGCTTTACCAATATCAAGGCTTCGTTTATAGCTTGAAACTTCTCCTGAATGGCCTACTTTTATATAAATATCACCCATGGTTTGTTGGGCGCCATAATCGCCAAAATCTGCATTGTAGTGTTTTCCTGTATTAATGATTCCTGTAAATTCGGACTTTGTAATTCTATCTGCCTCATCCGATTTTCCTTCTTTTAAAAGTTTTCTAACTTCTGGCAAAAAACTATGGGCATTTTTTCTGATGCCAATATTGTAATCCGGATTTGAATCGGGACCACCAGACCAAAGCGTTCCTTCAGAAAATTGAATATGTTCTTCCTGTATCCCTCCAAAAAACATGGCGCCCACGTAACCATTCCCTATGGGCAATGCCTCGGTCATCCAATTGCTCGCTGGCTCGTAATACCAAAGTTCTAACGAATTGTTTTCCTGAGCAAAGGAAGACACTGTTATTAAAATGAGATAGGTACTTATTGATAGTTTTATTAATTTTTTCATTTACCTGTTTAAAATTAGTTTGGTGCTACTTCGTATTTTTTATTGATATGTCACCATTCAACATATTTTTTATTTTTATTGAATCAAATGTTTGACTGTTTGATTTATTGAATTCTATGATAACCTCTTTACACTGTTGAAAGTAAAATGTAGGTTTATTGCCTTTTAGATGACTAAAAATGTCTGAGGACACAATTTGGTTATTTTTGAATACCAATCCTTTTGTGCTTTTTGCCTTTAGAATAGGAGTATCAAACACCTTAAACAGGTTGTTTTTCACAACTATATTTTCATGAACAAAATAGTTGGGAACTTCTTCATGATTTTCTGGCCAAATATTAATAATATAATTGTTTGGAGCCTGATTATAACCACATTCTATAAATTGATTTCCCTTAATGGTAACATCTCTTACAACACCCGATTCGTACCAACTAGAAGCATCATTCGCTATTAAAATGGCATGCATTCCCGTTCTGTAAAAAACATTATCCTCTATGATGCTTTTTCTTCTTGTCGTCAATAATACGCCTCGCGTGTTTGTTCCTGAAAAATAATTATTTTTAATTAATACTGATGGTGTCCATGTTATATTTTCAACCACATCGCCAATTTTAAAATCTTTAGGCAAATCATTATCCAAGGTTATTTGCACCATTCGGTCACTTATTTTTGATACCGTCTTTACAATTCCGTTACCGTATTTTGTAAACTTTTAGGTTTTATAAAACTTAAAGTATCGCCCTTAAAAAAAGCATCAAAACCATAAGTTTGATGATGCATAAACTTTAAATTAATTTTATTGTTAGCTACTTTTTCAATAACTTTTAAATGAGTTCCATGAATATTTACAGCATCGTCATGGGCACCGGAAGTCGTACAGTTTTTAATCGTAATCTGCCCTTTACAACCCGAAAAATGAAAACTATCAGCAAACGCCGCAATAATCCTACCTGTTTCTTTTCGAGGCTGAACCTTAACGCCATCATATGTAATATTTTCTGAAAACTGGCTTACAATCCCCATGCCATGCATATAATGCATATTGACATTTTTTAATCCAATATTCTTGCTATATCCAATAAAACCACCCACTTGATCCCTAATCGGGTCACGTACAGTTAGTACCTGTCCCTGTTTGTAATTGGTTTTAGAAAAATCGCCGCCAAAAACCACTTTATCTGGAGCGACTTGTTTTGCTTGGCTTTTTAATAGAGGACCAAAATCGCTATAATACCAAGCGGAAAGCTCTGGATCTACGGCAATGGTGTGGTGGTTTTTAAGCTTCCAATTATCACCGTAAAATTCAATATGACCATTATTTGTAATTAAAAAGGTAGAGCCCGGATTGACACTTGCTGTAATGCTATTACTCGATACCGATTCGAGTTTCAGCTCAGACATGGTAGCCCGCTTATAGTCAAAACTGATGTTTTGCATTTTTACGCCGTTACAATTCACAAAAGCAAAATTGGTCATCTTCTCATGGATTATAAAAAGTGCCCCATTGCCCTCAATAGTGATATTCTCAAAACCTTCCAATAACAACGCTATGGTTTTTGTTTTGGAAGGACATTCAATTTCACTTGAAGTGTTCGATATAAAATAGTCGCGTTTTGGTGAATGCTCTGGCCAAACGTCGTATCTGCCCTCCTGAAATTCGATGGTTACGTTAGAAAATCTTGAAGCCTCTTTAATCAAATCATTAAGAAACGGTGCCATATCCCTTGAGGTGTTTGGAATAACCCCAAATTTTTCTGCCTTAATAATTGTTCTCTGTATTTTGAGTGCAGGCATTTTTTGTTCAATTGTCGATGTTTTTGCACTTGCCGATACTGCAATTAAAAATAAGTATATAATAAGAAAGTGGCTTTTCATATTTCGTTTTTTAAACCCATTCGCATTCAACATTATCATTTATTTTTAATTTTTTGGTCTTTATTCAAACATTAAGGTAACCATGACCGCTTTATGGTCTGAGGGCCATTCCAAAGTATCTGCAACAAAATTTTCTTCGGACGTGTACGTTGATACCAATTCATTATAGGCATAGGATGCTTTTGGCCCCACCATAGCTGCCGATGTGGTTTTTATATTATGGCCCTTATAGAAAATAAAATCAATTCTGTCGCGTTCATCCGAAAGTGGTGTCCAACTTGTTGAATCTTTGCCGTGTACTAATGATGGCCAAGTGATTCCCGGATGTGTAAGTTCGTTTGGGTGAAAATTTCTATAAGCATCGATAAATCCTTTTAGAAAAAGTGTATAAGTACTTGGCCAGTTAATAACCACACCATTATGGTCAAAACGATTTGCGGCTTTTTCGGTCCAATCTAAATGTGACGGTTCGTTGAAATCGCCCATTAAAATGACAGGATTTGTTTCGCTTTTTACTGAATTTAAGAATGCCGCGATTTGTTCGTCCCGTGTCGATTTTTTGTTATAAGCTAAAATTTCATCAACATTGGTAACTGGTGATTTGTTGCCATTTTCATCTTTAATAAGATTCCAATTTGGAGTACCGCCATAGTATCCGCGAGGTAAATAACAGGCGTAACCCGTATAATCTAAATGCGCTGCTGCCACTACAATGGTTCCGGAATTTAGTTTTATATCGTACTTTACCACAGAGCCTTCACCATTATAAACAACTTTGGATGCCGTAATGGGGTATTTACTTATTAACGACACATCGCCACCGGCAAACTTGCCAAAATAATCAACGCCTTTATCTTTTAGTTTTTTTAAAATTTTTGCCGTCCAGTCTTCGTCATTGTAATTTCTAACTTCGGTAAAGCTTACAATATCTGGGTCGGTGGCCAAAATAATGTCTCTTATTTTATCCAATCCATTGGCTACCATGGTACCTTCTTGCCAAATATTAAAGGTCATTACTTTAAGCACTGCAGGTTTTGGTATTGTATCTTCTTTTTCCTTCTTTTCATTTTGCGTGTTATGGCAAGATGAACAAACAAGAACAGTAAATAATAATAGTATATATCGACTCATAAATGATTTTTTAAAATAATTTCCAATTCGTTTTTCCAATGTTGGTAGGCTTCTATATAAGGTTCTCTGTTTTTTAACAACTCAAAGGTTTGGGCATGATCATTTTTATAAATGATGTCTTGGTATTGTTTAAAATCACCAAGGTGCAAACAACAAGCTCGAGCAGCATTAACTGCCAAATCGGTGTTATAAGTTTCAATTTTCAACTCGACTAACGAAGTTAAGGTATTTACAAATACCTCAGATTGAATTAACATATCGTTTACCGCGTTAATGGTATGGACTTCAATTCCGTTGGTTTTTAAATTTTCCATGGCATAAACCATAGCAAATGCAATCCCTTCTAAAGTTGCTCGAAATACGTGTCCTTTTGAATGATTTTTTAAATTTACGCCTTTAATAATGGTGCCAATATTTGCATTTTTCAACATGCATTCAGCACCATTTCCAAAAGGAAAAACGGTAACGCCTTCTGCCCCAATTGGAATTTCGGAGGCTTTGCGATCCATGATGTCATAAGAGCTTTCCTTAAATTGTTTTTTTAACCACTCGTACTGCAAACAACCGCCTTTGAAAACTACCGATTTCCCGATTGGTACATTATAGCCAATACTTATATTTTGATTCGGGTTAGACGAATTGGTTAAGGCATAAATTCGTGTTGGCGATTGTGTTGATATGGCTACTTCGCCGGGGTTAAAAATATTTGTGGCCAGTGCCGTACTCGCTTGATGTGCTGCCCTGAACAGTATGGGCGTTCCAACCGGTATGCCTGTGTCTTGGGAAGCATCCGGGGTAACTAGCCCTTGGTTTCTAAAATTTTCGACTATTGTGGGTATCATGCTTTTTTTAATCTGATAACGGTGCAAGGCATCTTCATCCAACGCATCGGTTTCACAATGCCATAAACCCAGTTCTGAAAGTCCGTCTTTTGTGGTAGAAATAGTATGGGTTAATTTAAACGTTATAAAATCTCCAAGCAAAATAAATTTATCAATTTGATTATATTTATTTCGGTCATTTTCCGATAACCACTTCAAATCCGAAACCGATAAATTTTTAAAAGTTACCGTTTCTTTTGTTTGTTGAGGGTCTGCATTTATAAGAGCCAGTTCTTGCATTTGATAGGAAATTCCAATCCCTGAAATCTTTTTCGCATCAATTTTTGAATCGGTTATCAAATTCTTAATTGCCGAACAAACCAAGAGCCAAAAACTTTCATAATCAGAACCAGTCCCTTCACTTTGAAATGATTTTATTTCATTTATAGGCACTTGAAACGTATTTACTTTTTCGCCTGAATGCCCGTTGGTTAATGCAACTTTTATTGTTGAATTTCCGACGTCCAGACCTAAGTAATACATTTTTTTATTTCTTTAAACTGATTGAAATATGAATTCATTTCTACTTTATGAGTGTTGTGCAATGGGCAAACAAAAAAGGGGAAGAAGAAAAACTAACAATCTTCTTCCCCAAAACATAACACTATTTAAAAAACTCAATTCTTATGGAAGCTTAAATTTATTGGTGATGGTGTACCAATACACCCAGTCACCTCCTGACTCATAAACCACATCGTATTCTACGCTAACTGTTCCTGAACACACATCGTAAGTACCTTCTCCAACTTGACTAAAGGCATAAACATAACCATCGTTATCGGTTCCGGCAACTTGTTGATCGAAGGTTGCGCTCCCCTTTGTAGCACCTTGGGCTACTGGGGTTAAGGTAATATCCACTTTTGCATTAGGGAAAGGGCCATAGGCAATTAAATCGCCCTGAAAGGTCACGACGTCTCCATTAACACTTCCCACGACTGGGAAGGTGCCCCACGGCGTTTCGTTTTGCACATTTGTAGTATTAAAAACATCGGTGGTTGAGCTACACTCATCGTCGGCGATGTTCACTCTTATAAATGCTTTTGTTGGACTGTCCAATCCCAACCCGATATTAAGGTTAGGGTTGCTGGTACTTTCTATATAGATATCGATACTTCTATCCTCCAAACTACCGGTTACATTGTCGATAGTGCTTATAAACAAAGGCTCAGAAGTATAATTCCCTTTTTCTATCAACAAGGTTCTGGTAGACAAGGTATAATCCACACCCTCAGTCGCATTGTTTTCTACAACTGAAAGATTAATGGTAATATCTTCTTTGGGTTCATAACCCAATAAATCAATAACAATGGGTTCTGGTGATGTGCTGGCATCAAATTCGTTTATTGTTACCGATTCGGCTTGAAACGCAATAAACTCATATACGGGATCTGTAATACTATCGTCGCTGCTACAAGAAACAACTGCAACCAGAGATAGTAATAAGATGAATGATTTAATATTTTTCATTGTTTAGGTATTTGTTTTTTTATTCATTTTTAAGTAACCACATGTCACCGTTTACAGTGTCTCCATTTGGATATTGACTGCTAATGGCGGCTTCAAGGTTTTCTCTGTTTGACTGAATTTCGCTTTCTGGATACATCCATCGTTTTGGAATCATGCCGTCATTTAGAATGCCCGGTCCATCGGTAGAAAATTCTGGAAATCCGGTTCTTCTTTGGTTGTAAAATGCTTCCCAACCTGAGTTCATAAAAAATGATAAATATTTCTGTGTTATTATCATTTCAATGCCTTGCGACGCATTGTAAACTATTTGCGGGTTTGATAAGTACGTATTAATGGCAGCGCCGTCTATATTATAAAATTCCATTGAAGCACGAATACCATTTTGGTAATGCTCACTCGCATCTCCGCTGGTCCATCCTCTGGCTGCTGCTTCTGCTAATATAAACTGCACCTCGGCATAACCTATGGCAATACTTGGCTCGTTTACGGGGTCGTTATAATATCTTTCTGCTATCAATGAACCTTCGCCTTGAGATACTCTAGCAGAATTTGCCGAGGCCAAATCGCTTCCGGGTAAACCGCCATAAGCATTAAAATCATCTTCGGGGAGATTTGCACCATTTTCTTCGCGTTGAGCAAAGGCAAACAGCCTTGGATCTTCTCTGTCTTTAAGATGATTTATAAACGATTCGTCCATGTAATAATTCGTTTTAATTTGATTGGAATTAAAATATGGGTATTCGTTACCGTCTAAATCATAGTAAGGCAATGCAGTATTATCATCGTTTGATGTAAATATGGGATATTGACTCGGGTTATTCACAATGGCATTAAATCTGTTAACTACACCTACGTTAGAATTGCCTTCTTTTTTAGACAATGTAATCAGTATTCGTAAGCTCAATGCGTTTATCGCTTTGCGCCATTTTGATAAATCACCGTCGTAAATAAGGTCGCCGCTAATCGTGCCGGTTTCAGTAGCTAACATAGAATTTGCTTCGTCCAATTCATCAAGAATACCAATATAAATATCTTCCTGCTTATCGTATTTTGCTGTAAAAATGGGTTCATCGGTACTTCCTTTAAGCGCCTCACTGTACGGAACATCGCCAAAGGTTCGGGTGAGGTCCATAATAAAATAAGACCTGAAAAATTTACCCAAGGCCGCGTAAGCTGTTTTACCAGCCAATGTAGCTTCCTCTTCCATTTTCAAAACTTGTCTTAAATTGTTGTACGTGCCAAATCCACTACGCTGCCAACCATATAATTGATACGTGTTATTGTGCTCTACATTTACCATTTGCCTACTTGCAAAGGCGGCATCTGTTGATACAATATTGAATGCACTGATTTGAATTCCTGTTAAAAGCAAACTAGGGTCGCCTTTTGTGGTTCTATTGGGATCGATTTGAAAATCGTCAAAATTCGTACAGCTTCCCAATGTAAAAAGTAATATTAAGCTGTATAAGAGTTTTATATTTTTCATCTTTTGTTTTTTTTTAGAATGACACGTTCAAGTTAAATCCTATGTTTCTTGTTGAAGGTGTTTGAAGATTATCAAAACCTGAATCTGGATCAACATTTGGTAAATCGGACCATAAGGCCAAATTTCTTCCCACAAATGAAATAGATGCTTTGTCAATATTTAGTGCACTTGTATACTTTTCCGGAATGTTATAAGTAAGCATTACCTCTCTTAACTTTAAGAACGATTGACTGTAATAATGATCAAAAACGGCATTGCTCGTGTTTTTGTTCCAAGAGATGTAATTTATTTTGGTCGTGTTTGGTGCGTACACACGTGTATCAGTGGTTATGTTTCCAAAAATATCGTATTCCACATCACCGCCAACAACCACAACACCTGGACCAATAAAAGAATCTACGCCATTGTTGGCCGCTTCCCTGTGCTCGTTTACGGTTCCTGGGTGCGTGCCACTCCACCACATTTTTTGATTTGTTGTAGAGTAAATAATACCTCCAAGTCTGCCATCAAAAGCAACATTTAAGCTAAAATATTTATAGGTAAAAGTGTTTTGGAAACCATACACCCAATTAGCATCCGAATAGCCTCTTCTTCTTGAAAAAGTATCGTTTAACGGAAATCCATTGGAACCGTATATTAACTGTCCGCCCGGTGTTTTTAAGTACGGTGTAGAATATATTTGATCGGTTCTAGAACCAACTTTTATGTTTCCAATACGATCGGAACCATCGTAAACACTTTCTAATGTTCTGTGGCTACTACTCCAGTTGGTGGCAATATCCCATCTAAAATCATCAGATTTTATCGGGGTTCCCGCTACTATAAATTCAACACCTTTTCTGGCGTATTCGTTTCCGTTAATTAATCGAGAACCAAATCCAGAGGTTATTGAAATGGGCACGGTAACAATGTTATTGGTTTCTTTGATGCTGTAATAAGTGGCATCAAGCTTTAATCTGCTCTTAAAAAACCTGATATCCAAACCTACTTCATAAGTATCAGAAGTTTCAGGGTTAATATTATCATTTAATAAGGTGCTCGGGTAGTTTAATGAAGAGTTGTTGTTCCAACTTATCCCATTGTTGTACGCCGTTAAGTGTGAATAGGTTGACCCTGTTCTACCGTCTGACACATTGGCCCAAGAACCTCTAAGTTTTACAAATGAAATTGGGTCTCCAAAATCAACTAAATCTGAAAGTACGGTAGAAAAAGAAACCGATGGATAAAAGAAATTATTGTTTTTTACCGGTAAGGTGGATACCCAATCTTGTCTGCCGGTAATACCTAAGTAAAACGCTTGTAAAAACTCAACATCCAAAGTGGTGTAAATACTATTCACCAACTCTTTACCATACCAATTTGAGCCCTTTAATGGGTTTATTGAATTTGCTGTATTGTAATAATCGGGAATAGTTAAACCATCGGTACGTAAGGATAGGTTTCTATTATCCCAATACCGCGTTGAAGCACCTACACTTGCATTTAATTTTAGGTCTTCATTTATTTCTTTTGTGTACGATGCGATAAGATCGGCGTTTAAAGAAAAAGAGGTCGAGCTATTTAAAAAATAGTCACCTTTAGATAAGGAACCGTAACCTATAATACTTTGCGGTTCTTTCCAATCTCTATTGGTTGTAGACGAGTTGAATCCTGTTCTAAAATTAACTGTAAAATCCTCAGTTGGGTCGTAATTAATATTTAAGTTCCCATAAGTATTGTCTTTATAGTAACCTTGTAAGGCTTCGTAGGCAATAAAATAGGGGTTATTATACCAAGAGGTATTAAAGTGTTTTTGTTGCACGCCTTCTTGACCTTCGGCCCAATAATCTCTTAAATCCCGTACATCTACATCAACGCCAGTCCATAATACCAAGTTGTACAATTGGTTGTGTGGACCATATCCCGTTTGTGGGAAGTTTTTAGTGTATTGTTTATTATACGTTAATGAGGCATCAACCTTTAGTTTTTCCGTAAGGTTATAACCACCAGAAACCCCAAATGAAGAATTGTTAAGTCCCGTATTTGGCGCAACCCCTTTTTGATAGATATGAGATGTTGTTACCCTAAAGTTACCTTTATCGTTTCCGCCACTTACAGAGATATTGTTTGTGTAAATCAGTCCGGTATCGAAGAAATTTTTAACATTGTCCTTTCCTCTTGAAATGAATGGTATTGGAATACGGTTACCCGTATTGGGGTCGATAGGGCTGTTATACTGAACAACTTCGTTAAAACCACTTGGGGTTGACGGATCTAACTGATCTAATTTTGGACCCCAAATCCAACCACCACCTTCGGTACCGCCGCCGCCGCCATTTACGTAAGCATACGACCCGTTATCACCGTTGCCATAGGTTGTTTGAACGTTTGGAATACGTATATAACTAGGCTGAAACATAGCACTTGTGTTGTAGTCTACTCTTGTAACGCCATTTTCTCCTCGTTTTGTGGTAATCATTAAAGCGCCACTTCTACCAATCGATCCATAAAGTGCAGATGCCGTGGCACCTTTTAGCACACTTATTTCGGCAATATCATCGGCATTTAATTTCCAATAATCGTTGTCGGTACTAGGAATTCCATCAATAACAATTAAGGGTGTACCACCTCTTAACGAAATGCTTGGGTCGGCAAATAAATCGGTACTGTTTCTAATGGTTAAACCAGCAACCTTACCTGTTAACGAGTTAATTACATTAGGCTCTCGCGCTTTTACCATAGATTCGCCTTTTACCTCCTGCACAGCGTAACCCAATGATTTTGTCTCTTTTTTAATACCAAGGGCCGTTACTACAACCTCATCTAATTGAGCGGCATCCTCAATTAACTCAATGGTAAAAAAATTGGTGTCGCCAACTGTAATTTCCTGGGTAATAAACCCAATATAGGAAATAACCAAAACAGATTGTTTAGAGGGAACAGTGCGCGAAAAGTTTCCGTCAAAATCGGTTGCATCTCCAATTGTTGTTCCTTTAACAACAATATTTACACCTGGAATGGGTTGCTTCGAATTCGAGTCTGTAACTTTTCCATTAATAACTATGTCCTGCCCCCAACAGATCATAGTAAAAGCGAAAAAAAACAGCAACGATAGCAGTTTTTGGTTTTTTTTCTTCCGAAAGGAAAAACTAAGTAAAGTTTGTTTCATAATAATTTGAATTGTTTAGTTCGTAATGATTAACAACGTTTGTTGCATTTTTCGTAAAGAATCTCAACAAACGTTTCGCTAATATAAAAAATAAATTAAATAAACGTTCAATCAATTTATTTTTTTTGAAAAAAAAATTATGTTTATATTCGTAGCATGGGTAGAAAAAGCTTAAAGAAAACCAGGCAAAAAGAGATTGTTTCGGCGTTTTACAATGTAGCCAAAAGAGAAGGTTTAGAAAATGCCTCGATTGCCAAAGTGGCAAAAGAAATGGGAGTAAATCCTAGTTTGATAATCCACTATTTCACTTCAAAAGAAGAGCTTATTTTTGGATTAATTAATTTTATTTTAGAAAGCTACAGGTTTATTTATCTTGCTGAAGAAGAACAGCTAAATAGCAGAGACCGACTTATTAAAGTAGTGGACAACTTATTTTCCAGGGAGTGGAATGCGCTTTTTGATGATGGTGTGTTTTACAGTTGTTTCAGCTTAATTTTTAGAAGTCAAAGAATTAAAACCGAATTTAAAGAACTGCACAATCATTTAAGGCAATTATTATCCGAAGTTATAGAGGCGGCAAAAATAGATGGCCATTTACAAATTGAAAATTCAAAACAAACGTCAGACCTTATTTTTATAATGGTTGAAGGGGTGTATTATTACCTATCCTTATTTGATGATGAAGAAGTTTACAACGAAAAATTGCTGCAGTACAAAAAAGCGGCTTTCGAAATTTTAAACATGGACATGACCGTGGAAATCACCTAAAAGAAACTATTTACTTTTAGCTCGGATAATACTTATAATGGCAATTACCCCAATACACATCCATACAAAATTTAATATAAAATTAGGGTCGTCGTCTATCTTGTACGAATTAATCATGAGGCATATCGCCCCTAGAACATTCATTAATTGGTAGGGTGTTTTGTCTGCCTTAATCTTATTAAAACTTAATAATAGATAAGCGAAAATAAATAACAAGGCCCCAAACCAACCAATAATCTCAAATATATTCAACTTAAAAATTTAGTGTTAACAAAAACAAATGTAATTAAATCTGCTTCATTTTTTACATTTGGCCCGATTTTCATCTTAAGTAGCGACATTCTTTTTATTGATGCGCCACACTTTCAAAAAACAAAGCATAAAACCTTTAATTAGTGTATAAATTTAATTAGTTTTAACCAACTGTTACGAAACACACTACATTTTATGAGACATTTAGCTCTTCTTTTTGTTATAGCTTTTTTGAGTTTGGGATGTTCTAAAGAAGAACATCAATCCTGGATTAGAATCAACCAAATGGGATATCAACCCAATACCATTAAAGTGGCTGTTATCGGATCAAAAGATAATATAACGGTTAAGGAATTTACCCTGCACAACTCAAAGACCGATGCCATTGTGGCGTCTTTTAACAGCGTTGAAGCTAAAGGTCGGTTTGGACCATTTAAAACATCTTACCGCTTGGATTTTTCAGATTTCAACGAAGCTGGCAGTTATTACATCATGGCCAAAAACACCAAATCGCCTGTTTTTAGAATTGACGATAATGTGTATGATGGCACTGCCGATTTTCTCTTAAAATACATGAGACAGCAACGTTGTGGGTTTAATCCGTACCTTAAAGACTCTTGTCACGTAGATGATGGTTTTATTATTTACCACCCCGAAAAACCAGACGGCTCTTATATTGATGTTGCTGGTGGCTGGCATGATGCCACGGATTATCTCCAATATACCGCAACTTCTGCCAATGCTATTTATCAATTATTATACGCTTACAGAGAAAACCCAGAAGCTTTTGGAGATACTCACCAAGCAAACGGATTGAAAGGTTCCAATGGTATTCCCGATGTTATTGACGAAGCTAAATTTGGCATGGATTGGCTTATTAAAATGAATCCGTCGTCAACAGAATTTTACAATCAAATTGCCGATGACAGGGATCATGCCGGATACAGATTACCAAACAAAGATAGTGTTGTTTATCATCCAGAATTTAAAGGCAGACCGGTTTATTTTGTTAGTGGAGAAATTCAGGGCTTGTTTAAAAATAAAAACCGAACAACCGGTGTATCATCGACTGCCGGGAAATTTGCGTCTTCCTTTGGAATTGGTGCAGAGGTATTAGCGCCTTTTTTTCCTGAGTATACCGAAAAATTAACCCAAAAAGCCAAAGACGCTTATGCCTTTGGAAATACGAAACCAGGTACCATGCAAACAGCTCCAGCCACATCGCCGTATTTTTACGAGGAAGATAATTGGTACGACGACATGGAATTGGCCGCTGCCACACTTTACAAACTCACAAACGACAAAACCTATTACAGTGAAGCTTTAAATTATGCGTCTTCTGAAAAAGTAACGCCTTGGATGGGACAAGACACAGCAAAGCACTATCAATATTATCCGTTCTACAACGCGGGGCATAACGAGTTGGCTCTTATTGCTAATACAGATGATAAAAAAACCGTAACAGACTATTATAAATTTGGTTTAGAAGCTGTTGCGCAACGTGGTAAAGACAATCCATTCCTTATCGGCGTGCCATTTATTTGGTGCTCCAATAATTTGGTTACAGCTACTTTAACTCAAGCCAAAGCTTACAGAGAATTAACAGGAGATGACACCTATTTGGAAATGGAAGCTGCCTTAAGGGATTGGCTGTTTGGATGCAACCCGTGGGGAACCAGCATGATAGTTGGACTGCCAGAAGGTTACGGCGACTCCCCTATTTATCCGCATTCCTCACTAAATCATTTACACGGTTACCAAACCGATGGCGGATTGGTCGATGGTCCTGTTTATGGGTCTATTTACAATAATCTTAAAGGGTTACAGCTACTTAACGCCGACCCTTATGCCGATTTTCAATCGGATTTTGTGGTCTATCATGACGATGTTGGCGATTATTCTACAAACGAACCCACCATGGACGGTACCGCTTGTTTGGTGTTTTATTTAGCTTCTTTGGAAGCCGATGTAAAAAAAAAGTAAAAAAAGAAAACCGTGAATTAGATTTAACGGGTGCTATTGTACGGGGAAACCTCAAAGAGAAGAACATTCATTTGATGTTTTCCGGTCACAAATACGCCGACGGTGGCACTCATATTTTACAAGTTTTGAAGCAGGAAAACATTAAAGCTTCATTCTTTTTTACAGGTGATTTTTATCGAAATAAAGAATTTCACGCACTTATTTCAGATTTAAAAAAAGATGGCCATTATTTGGGAGCGCATTCCAACAAACATTTGTTGTATAATGATTGGACAGCAGACAAAAAACTGTTGGTAACCGAAAGCGAGTTTAACGAAGATTTAAAATTGAATTATGCTGAAATGAAAAAATTCGGCATAAACAAAACCGATGCCAACTACTATTTGCCACCTTACGAATGGAACGATAGCACCATTACCTCGTGGACCAAGAAGAACATCCTGTCGCTTATTAACTTTACAAAAGGAACGCTTTCGCAAGCCGATTACACTACGCCCAAAGACAAAAACTATAAAAGTACCGAAACTATTTACAAGTCTATTTTAGATTATGAATCTGAGGAATCACTCCACGGTTTTTTACTTTTAAGCCACATTGGTACACACCCCGATCGTACGGATAAATTTTATTTGGAATTGGAAAACCTCATTAAAACATTAAAGCTTAAGGGATATCAATTTGTATCTTTAAACACGATGCTCGATTAATAATAATTATAAATTGACCTTATTCCTTCGGAATGTAACTTAAAATCAATCGACTTTTATAAAGCATTAAATTTACACTTTCAGTTTAATTTTTATTCTCTCTAAACCTCCTGTTATTATTATAACAACCAGGGCAAAAAGCAATGATTTTATAATACCTGCCCAACCATGTGTTACAAATTCAGGCCATCTAAAATTCAATAAAGACAATAATGGATATATTAAAAATGGCAATAAATAACAAGTAAGGGTGCTGGTTCCCGCCGGTTTTATAATGTTGGCCCATGTTGATTGTCCCCATTTATCTACCACAATATAAAATAAGCCGAACAACAGAAATGCTATGCCGCCACAAATAATTGTCCATGAAGGCGTAGCCATTATTTTTGAAATTATAAATGATGGTCTAATAAAAAACCCAAAGGCAATAAGAACTACTCCAATAACCAATAGAATCCACAAAAATCTATTTTCATTTTTTTGCTCTTTATAACGCAACAGCAAAACAGTGCATAACGCGCCTAGCATCACCAATAAATGATTGGAAGCACTAACCACAATTTTAAAAGATGGCAAGTCTGTGAAATACCCAAACTCTTGGATATTGAACAAAAACAACAGCAAGCATCCTAAAATGATATATTTTATTTTAGAGCCCAAAAACATAAAAAAGAATGCATTTAAAAGGTATGCCCAACCAATCAATCCTAAAATCCCCCACCAATAAGGCTTTATCCCTATGGGATTATCGGCTGTTCCGCCTTTAAACACAAAAACCAAATACAATAAAACACCTATGCCTAAACATTTTAACGCGATTACCCCTGCTTTGGTTAAGTACGCAATAGGTTTGTAATATAGCCAGACTAGCATAATTCCCACCGTCATTAGTATTTGCCAAACACTTTTTCCAAAAGGCATCAAATCGGGATTAATCCGACCAATATTTACCATTAACACGCCCATAACCAATAAAGCAATGGTCCTGGAAACAATATGCATTGCTGTGGAAACCTCATTATATCCCTTTTTTCTTCTGGTGTTTATGGCCAGAGGAATTGAAAGGCCCACAATAAATAAAAACAAAGGAAATACAACATCCGACAGCCCCATCCCATCTTCTTGTGCCGCCGTGTGCTTTAACCAATTTGGCACTTCTTTTAAAGACGGAATATCGTTTACAAAAATCATCAAGAACATGGTTACTGCCCTAAAAACATCAATAGATTGCGTTCTTTTGGTTTCAACATATGTTATAGTTGTACCCATATTATGGTTTAAATGATTAAAGTTATTTCTTTTTAAAAGCGAACACTCAATTTTGTTGCAAAAGTGCTGCCCTTAACACACTTATGGCATGTTTAGCGTTTTTATCTGTGCCGTCTTTAATTTGATGGCGGCAACTCGTACCCGAAGCGACAATAATCGTTTGGTCGCCCATGTTTCTTATTTTTGGAAACAGGGTGTCCTCGCCCACCTGCATACTTAATGCATAATGTTCTTTTTCATAACCAAAGGAACCTGCCATTCCGCAGCAACCCGAATTAATGATTGTAACGGTATAGTTTTTAGGAATGCTAAGCATTTTAAAGGCTGATTCCATACTGCTTAAAGCTTTTTGATGGCAATGCCCATGAATTTTAACCACCTTTTTTTCTGCTGTGAACTGGTTGGAATTTATTCGTCCATCGTTTAATTCACCTGTTATAAACTCTTCAACGGTAAAGGTGTGTTTGGCAATATTTTTTGCAGCTTCTTTATCGTCTGCAAGTCTTACGTATTCATCCCTAAAGGTTAAAATTGCAGAAGGTTCCAAACCTACTAACGGAACATCCTCAAAAATACGATTCTTAAAAAACCCAACGTTAAAATCGGCCAGTTTTTTTGCTTTCCCCAACATGCCTTTGGATATAAAACCACGACCGCTTTCTTTATGATTAGTGATATTTACTTTGTAACCCAATGTTGTTAAAAGTTCGATGGCGTCAATACCAACGGGCACATCGTAATAATTCACAAATTCATCTATAAAAAGATAAACCTCACCGTTTTTGCAGGGCGCGGTATCAAGCCTTTTTTTGTTCTTTTTGTACCAATTGAAAAATGTAATCGCTTCCAATTTTGGAATGCTTCGTTGTGATGCAATCCCCAAAAAGTTTTTGGTGATTTTGGTATTCAACAAAAAATTGGTTAACCGTGGCGTTATGCTGCCTAACTTATTAAGGTTCGTGCTATTTCCAAAGAGTTTACTTCTTAAAGGCAGACCGTTTTCTTTGTGATATTGATATAAAAACTCTGCCTTTAAAGTTGCTATATCTACATTACTGGGGCACTCGCTGGCACATGCTTTACAGCTTAAACACAAATCGAAAACCTCATACAATTCTATGTGATTGAATTTGTTTTTTTTATCGGAATGCGTTAAAAATTCCCGTAATGCATTTGCCCTAGCTCGGGTGGTGTCTTTTTCGTTTTTTGTTGCTCTGTAACTGGGGCACATGGTACCACCGGCATCAGGAAGCTTTCTGCAATCGCCAGAACCATTACATTTTTCGGCAGCTCTTAAAATGCCTAAACTATCGGAAAAATCCTGAATGGTTTTTATATCCGGCTCCACCCGATCTACCTCATACCTCAGGTTTTCGTCCATTGAAAAGGCATCGATAATCTTTCCTTTGTTGAAAACATTATTGGGGTCGAAGGTTTGTTTGATTCGTTTTAAAAGGGCATAGTTTTTTCCGCCTATCATTTTAGGTATAAACTCTGCTCGCACAATGCCATCTCCATGTTCGCCACTAAAAGAGCCTCCATATTTTTTAACCAATTCTGCGGTTTTGGACGTTATTTCCCTGAACAGCACAACATCTTGTTGTTTTTTCAAATTAAGAATGGGCCTTAAGTGCAATTCACCAGCACCAGCATGTGCATAGTACACGGCATTTTGCCCGAAATCTTCCATCATTTTTGAAAACTCAGCAATATAATTTGGCAAATCCTTTAAATCGACTGCGGTATCTTCAATACAGGCAACGGCTTTATTGTCGCCTATAATATTTCCGAGCAAACCCAATCCGGCTTTTCTAAGTTCTAAAGCTTGATTTATTTGATTCCCTATTAATTTTGGAAAAGCATAGCCCAATTTATTTTTTTGCAAATCAGAAATTAAAGCATCTGCCAAGGCATTGGAATCCGCATCGTTATCGGTACAGATTTCCAACATAAGAATTGCTTTCGGATCATCTTCAACGAAAAACCTGTTTTTGATTTGTTCCCTATTATTCTTGGTACAATCCAAAATGGTTTTATCCATTAATTCGCAGGTGTATAAATTGTGCTTCATGGCAATTACCACGGCTTTCATACTGGCTTCAATGGAATGAAAATGCGCTGCTACCATTATGTTTTTGGATGGTGGCACGTCGTCTAATTTTAAGGTGATTTCCGTCGTAAAAGCCAAAGTACCCTCGCTACCTGCCATTAATTTTGACAGGTTGATTTGAGACTCATCGCCTCCAAATATTTTTGATTTTAACAACTCATCGACGGCGTAACCATTATTTCTTCTATGGATGGAAGGCTTAGGAAATTCGTTTTTTATCTCTAATTGGTTATCGGTATTGGAAAGCTCGTGGTGTAAAGTTTTATAAATGCTGCTCTCTAAACTTTTCCCTTTCGTTTTTAAAAGGAATTCTTCTGTGTTTAAATCCTCAAAAACCACCTCGGAACCATCACTTAAAATGGTTTTTAACCGCAGAACTTTATCTCGTGTAACGCCATATTTAATGGAGGTTGTCCCCGAAGAATTGTTTCCTACCATACCGCCAATCATGCACCGATTGCTTGTGGAGGTATTGGGGCCAAAAAAAAGTCCGTAGGGTTTTAGGAAATTATTAAGCTCATCCCGTATCACTCCTGGCTGTACGGTTATGGTTTTATTTTGCTCATCAAAACTTACAATTTTAGTGAAGTGTTTTGATAGGTCTACCACCAAACCATCGCCCACACATTGACCCGCCAACGAGGTACCTGCAGCCCTTGGAATAAGCGTGATTTTATTATTTACTGCAAACTCAATCAGCGCTTTTAAATCCTGATTGCTTTTTGGATATGCAACGCCTAAAGGCAACTTTCTGTAAACAGAGGCATCGGTGGCATAAATGGTTTTGTGGAGTGCATCGGTAAACAACTCGCCTTCCAAAATAGTTGATAATGCATTAAAATCCTTTGCGGTAGAGGTTTCAATATTCATCCAATCCTTTTATTTATACAACACGTATTTTTCCCTGGTTTTGCTAAATGCTTCCAATCCGGGTTTCCATGTTTCCTTAATCGCTTCTTCAGAAAGACCACTTTCTATTTGTTCCCGTAATTTTTGAGTTCCTGCCAATTTAGGAAAGAAGTTATTAAAAAACTTGGTTTTATCTGCTGTGGCTTTATAAGCTTCAATTAACCAATCGAGTTTAACCTCAGACAGTCGTTCAACATCTCTTAAATCCCTTCCGAAGCATAGTTCTCCTTGGTGTTTGGGTGTTTTAGCCCCAAAATTTGGCTGAGGGGTAAAACTGAAATCAAATGTCTCCTCAGGTAAAAAAGGTGCACCGAAAATTTGGAATTGCATTTCGGTTCCGCGTCCGCAACTCACCGTAGTGCCTTCAAAAAAACACACGCTCGGATATAAATTAATAGATTTCGCATTGGGCAGATTAGGCGACGGTTTTATGGGCAAATCATATTCCGAATCATGGGTATAATGTTGTAATGGCACGACAGTAAGGTCGCATTGGATTTCGTTATCCAACCATTTTTCTCCATTTATCATCTTTCCGTACTCGCCAATGGTCATCCCATAAACAATGGGAACGGGATGCATGCCCACAAAACTCGTAACGTCTTCTTCTAAAATAGGCCCATCGATATAATGGCCGTTAGGATTTGGACGATCTAACACAATTACCGGAATATTGAGTTCTGCGGAAGTTTCCATAACGTAATGAAGCGTGGATATATAAGTGTAAAACCGAACCCCAACATCCTGAACATCAAAAAGCATAACATCTATACCTTCTAAAAATTCTTTAGGTGGTTTTCTGTTTTTTCCATAAAGTGAAAAAATAGGTAAGCCCGTTTTTTCATCTACGCCATCCTCAATATATTCGCCAGCATCAGCAACACCTCTAAAACCGTGCTCTGGTGCAAATACCTTGGTAACATTTACGTTTAACGCCAAAAGCGAATCGACGATATGGGTGTGCGACTCACCGCTTTCGTCCTTAAAAATAACACTGGTTTGGTTGGCCACAACGCCTACGTTTTTACCTTGTAAAAGATGCAAATATTTGCTGGTTTGATTTGCTCCCGTAACAATTGCTTTAGTTTCCACGGGTTGGTTTACGACAGCGTCATTTATAGCTTGCTTTTTTTTAGTTGTCGAATTACAAGCTGTTAAGGCTAAAAAGAGTAATACAATATATTTCATAACATGTGTGTGTTTTTAAATTATGGTTTTAAGGTGTGCCTTAAATTTTAATTTGATTTTACAATTTTTAAAGTTGCTTGCTTTCCGTTTTCATCTTCAATCTTTAAAAAATACATTCCGTTTTCTAAATGACTCATATTTATGGTTTTAGAATCTTTGGATACTTTTAAAACAGATGCACCTAAAATACTAAACATTTCCATTTTGACACCTATTATAGATTTATTATTTGAGATGTGAACAAAATCTGAGGTTGGATTTGGATAAATTTTGATTTCCCCACTATAAACATCACTTAATGAAGCTGTTGCACCAAATTTTGTGTTTATCAAATCCCAAAGTTCTGGTCGGCCGCCATCATAATTTAATGCCCACATACCTACGCCTCCTAAATTATTAGTAATAGCTAAATCGAACTTTTTTGAAATGCTTAATTCATTATCTGCCCAAACCTGATTCCAATCGGTTCCGTCGTTCCACCTGTACCAAGGCGATTGAAAATCCGAATTCCAAATAAACCCACCGTAGTTATCAGCCTCAGTAACAGTATTTCTATATCTGGTTGAACCTACATAGTCGGTTACCGTGGACTCGGGAGCATTTGTTGCCGTTTTCCAATGTTGGCCGTAGTACGGCACTGCCAAAATTAACTTTTCTGGATTATTAGCGGTTGGCACCGCATAAGTACCCGTTTCTATGGTTCTTGTAACAAAGCGTTTCCAAGACGTGTGATGTGTTAATGGTGCCACCGGACCGGAATTTGAGCTAAAAGATCCCGTATAATCGTATGCCATAACAATCAAATAATCTACACTGTTTACCAAATCATCAATAATCCATCCTCCCCAATTTACAGCAGGCCCATCAAAAGACACTTCTTTGCCCGGTAATTCAGCATGTATATACGCCGTTAATTCTGCCATAAAAGTATTCAATTCTGCACCTCTGTGAGCTGAGGTCATACCTTCAAAATCTATATTAACCCCATCTAAGTTATAGGTTTGAATTATACTTTTAACATTGGCAAAGAAAATATCTCTTTTAGCGGTATTAGTAAATAATTCCCAGGCAACGGCATCAGCTCCGTCTGCCCCACCAAAGTTAACAACGGTCATAATTACTTTGGTGCCCGCCGCATGGGCAGCATTTATTTCGGTAGTCCAAGGCCAACCAACAGGTTTGCTTATAGACCCATCTAATTGCACCAAAAAATCAAAACACGCAATATGGGTTAATAAATCGTATTGAATGTTGCTGTGCGCGCCAGCACTCTGTTCCCAATAAGGCAAAAACCCAAATACCTTTTTGTTTAAGGTGGTTGCTTTTGATTGATTTAAACCAATAATAGGCTCTGTTTTATTTTTTGCATCAGATTTGTTAACATCTGTGGTTATTTTTCCAAATTCCTCTTTTTGTAATTGGTGCGCGCCTTTTGTAATTAACTCTTGTGCTGAAACCGTTTGAAATATTGCAAAAATTAATACAAATAATAATTTGTGTGGTAAGTTTTTTTTCATTTTTTCTACGTTTTAGGATTATTAATATGTTTGTAGTTAAACAAAAATTTGTTTAATCGTTTTGTATCATTGACATACTATAATGTGTAGGAAAAGTTTTTGATATTGAGGCTGGTAATTCTCCTTTGGCTTCGGTATCCCCAAAAATAATTTGTGCAGAAATATTGTTTGCCCATTCTGAATTTTCATAGGAAACAATAACACCTTCAACATTTTCAAGAGACAGGTTTTGTAAACTGTACTGGCTTGCAAATACAGTTAAAATTACTTTATGGTTTTTTGACAGGTTTTCAATTAACATTCTATTTTTATTCGATATAGCTTTGGTTATCCTACTATTTAAACGGTGGTAACCAACAATTATCTTGTCGTATTTTTTAAGTTCGTTTGATAGATTTTTTTGTGATAAATTGGAAACATCAGTAACATTGGTTTTTAATTTTATGGCATTTAAAAACGTTTCGTCTCCTCCATCTCCTAATTTTAAGAATGCTATTTTTTCATTTGATTTTTTTTGTAATGGCAAAACAGCATCGTCATTTTTTATTAGCGTAATCGCATTATTGATAGCCTCTTCATACAAAGCATCATTGATTCCTTTATTCAAATCATTTAAAAGATTATTTACCGCAATAGGTTTAAATTGATTTAAGTCTGCATTAAATTTAGCGGTAAGAATCTTTTTTACAGAATGGGATAAGCGCTCCTCGGTTATTTCGTTGGTATTGTATGCCTCCATAATTTTAGAAATGGCTTTGGGAGCATCTTCAGTAAAAAGCAATACATCGTTACCTGCTTTAAACGCCGCTAAATCTATATCTCCCGGTTCTTTATAATTTGCGGCTCCCTTCATATTTAAGGCATCTGTAAAAATGAGTCCTTTAAATGCTAATCTTTCTTTTAAAACATTTGTAACTATTTGATGCGACAGAGAAGAAGGCAATCCGTTTTCTTGCTCTAAACCAGGCACATTTAAATGGGCAACCATAACGCCCGCAATGCCTTTGTTGAACAATTGCTTGTACGGGTAAAGTTCAACCGAATCAATCCGTTCTTTTGTAAAGGAAACGGTAGGCAATGTTTTGTGCGAGTCTGTATCAGTATCGCCATGCCCAGGAAAATGTTTCGCACATGCCAATACGCCTTCGCTTTGTAAACCCTCGGTAAACGCAATGGCTTTTTTTGTTACGTTGATTTTATCCTCTCCAAAAGAACGGACACCAATTATAGGATTTTTTGGGTTTGTATTGATATCGACTACGGGAGCAAAGTTTATGTGAATCCCTAACCTTTTACAGTCCTTTCCTATTTGTTTTCCAATACGCTCAATAACATGATTTTGTTTTATAGCTCCAAGCGTCATGTTATATGGGTATTTTGAGGTGCTATCCAGCCTCATGTTTAAACCCCATTCGCCATCGACACCTATAAACAAAGGCACTTTAGAGATGGCTTGGTACTTGTTGGTTTGGTTTGCTTGATTTACGGGGTTTCCTTGAAAAAATATTAGACCTCCAATATGGTAATCCTGAATAAGATTTTTGATAAAACCCGTATGGATACTATCTCGATTTGAATAGGCAGCGACCATAAATAATTGCCCTACTTTTTCCTTAAGAGACATGTTATTATACAAGCTATCTACCCATTGCGTGCTCAAATCGATACTTGTTGGGTTGCTATTAGGTTGTTTTTTATTGGAATTACACGAGATAAAACCAAAAACAGAAATTACGGATATAACTAGAAACTTATTCATTTTTGTTATTTAAATTAAATGTGTCAATGGCTTCCCTAATGCTTTGGTGTTTAGATAATAGCTGGTTTGCTTTTTCTTCGTCAACTTTAAGTTCGTTCATAATCATGTCAACCCCTCTTTTAACAAGTTTTTTGTTTGACAGTTGCATGTTTACCATTTTGTTGCCTCTTACCCTTCCCAGTTTAATCATAACCGTTGTCGAGATCATGTTTAAAACCAGTTTTTGTGCCGTTCCCGCTTTCATTCTGGTGCTTCCCGTAACAAACTCGGGGCCAACAACCAATTCGATTGGATGATCTACTTCTAAAGACAGCGGAGAGTTTTTATTGCAGGTAATACAGCCCGTGATGATGCCATGTTTTTTTGCTGCTGTAACCCCGCCAATAACATAGGGCGTTGTGCCCGATGCGGCGATTCCTATAAGCACATCGTTTTTTGTAATGTTGTATTCTTGTAAATCTTTCCATGCCATTTCGGTATCGTCTTCGGCGTTTTCCACCGCTTTTCTAAGTGCCATATCGCCTCCTGCAATAAGTCCGATTACCAAATTATCTGGTACGCCATACGTTGGTGGACATTCAGAGGCATCGAGAACACCCAATCGACCACTTGTTCCCGCGCCTATATAAAATAATCTGCCGCCAGACTTCATTTTACTGTAAATATCCTCTACCAATTTCTCAATTGAAGGAAGCACTTTTTCAACTGTATAAGCCACTGTTTTGTCTTCTTTATTCATGTTTGAGAGCAAATCAACGGTACTCATTTTTTCCAGATCGTTATAACCGGAAGCCTGTTCTGTGGTAAGCTTATTTTTCATATTGATTATTTTAAGTTTCACTACTTCCTTTTCATAATCATTAAACCTACAACGGTTAATAGTGCATTTACAAAAACGTTCATAAATCCAAAATCAAAATTATACCAGCGAATAAAGACATCGTTTAAAAAGTAGGTTATCAACGGCATTACAATGCATATAAAAGGCACCGCAGCATCTTTAATTTTTATTTTGGTGAAAATCCCGAACATATAAAGCCCCAATAATGGCCCATACGTGTAACCGGCGACCTTAAAAATGGTTGAAATAACATCGCCTTTACTTTCTGAAAACAGCATTATAATGGTAAAAATTATTGCTGAAAAACCGAATAGCACTCTATTTTTAAGCTGCTTTTTTTGTTTGGAACTTTTATGCTGAATATCTAAAAAATCGTGGGTAAACGATGTTGTTAAAGCGGTTAACGCAGAATCTGCACTTGAAAATGACGCTGCGGTAATTCCTAAAATAAAACTGATACTGGCTATGATTCCAAAATGATTTAAAGAAAGCATCGGGAATAAAGCATCGGTATTAATGAATTTTCCGTTTTCAATTTCCAGTTGAATACCGAACTTTTCAGCATACAAATATAGCATCACACCCAAGCCCAAAAACAAAAATTGGGTAACCGCTAAAATGAGACTAAATGTTAAAATGTTACGCTGGGCTTCTTTTTTGTTTTTGCAGGTTAATGTTTTTTGCATCATATTTTGATCTAAACCAACCATGGCAATGGCAATTAAAACCCCAGAAATAAACTGTTTAAAAAAGTTGTTTCCTGAATTGAAATCCCAATCGAAAACCTTAAAATACTCGTGTTTTGTAACTGTTGAAATGGTTTCTGAAAAACTCAAGTTTAAAGCATCTTTAGTCACATAAATAGTTACAATGGCTGCCATTAGCAAAAAAAATGTTTGAAGCGTATCTGTCCAAACAATGGTTTTAATACCCGATCTGTGCGTGTACACCCATATTAAAACCAGTATTAAAAGTACGGTTATATAAAATGGGATATTAAAGGCATCAAATACCGCGTATTGTAAAATTTTTGCGGCAAGCAACAATCTTAAAGCAGCTCCAAAAGATTGTGATATCAAGAAAAACAATGAGCCTGTTTTATAGGTTCTTATCCCGAATCGCGTTTCTAAATAGGTGTATATTGAAACCAATTTTAAATCGTAATAAATAGGAATTAAGATGTAGGTTATAAACACATATCCCACAACGTTACCAAAAACAAACTGTAAGTAATAAAAGTAATTGGTGCCCACCATACCGGGAATTGACACGAATGTAACACCCGATAATACGGCACCAATCATACCAAAAGCAACGACCTGCCACGGCGATTCCCTATCGCCCGTATAAAAAGATTCGTCACTGGATTTTTTGGAAACGAAATGCGATATTAACATTAACACTCCAAAATAGGATGCAATAATTATTAGAATTAATGTGGCGTTCATTTATATTGTTTTATTAATAAATTTTTATGTCGTTGAGTTGTAATCTGTAATCTTTTAAATGTTCAAAATCATCCAACATATCCATAGAATCGTTATTTTCTACCCAATGCCGTAATTTATCCGTTCCGTTAATAATATCTATGGGCATTTGCGTGTAGTTATATTCAAAAGACGGGTTTTTCCATTCAAAATCATTGCCTAAATAATGGTATAATTCGCGTATTATAAATTGACCAACACGCCAAGGCCTAAAAGTTGTTCTATCTAAAACATGAACCTGAAAACCACCACAAACTTCATTCGCTTTTTTATCAAAAGTGGGTGTAAATGTTATAGGCCGAAGTTCAACCCCTTTTAGTTTAGACTGTTTTACCCTGTTTGATAAATGATTGCTATAAAATGAAAATGAATTGATTTTTGGATGCCCCATTATTTCCAAAGATTGGGTGGTACCGCGTCCCTCGCTTAAGTTGGTACCTTCAAACAAAACGGTTGACGGAAAGGTGAATGTAGTTTCAATTCTCGGGATATTAGGAGAAGGCAACAACCATGGCAGCTTAGTATCTTCAAAATACATATTACGCTCCCAGTATTGCATTTTTATTATTTTAAGGTTGGTTTTCTTTTTTGTCCAAAACTTTTGATGCATCAATGCCACTTCGCCAATAGTCATACCGTGGCGCACAGGTATAGGGTGCCTTCCTATAAAAGACTCGAACTTTAAATCTAAAATATTGCCTTCCGTGTCTATTCCGTTTACTGGATTGGGGCGATCTAATACAACAACTTGAATGTCTTTATCACTGCATTTTTCCAGTAGAAGCGTAAGTGTGTAAATGTATGTGTACATGCGGCACCCAACATCTTGAAAATCAACAAATAAATAATCGATACCCTTTAGCATATCGTCTGTGGGTATAAGTGTTTCAGAATACAACGAATACACAGGTATATTGAAATAAGGATGTATGTAATGATCGGTTTCAATCATATTATCTTGAGCATCGGTATTAAAACCATGCTGTGGTCCAAATAATTTTACAAACCTAGCCCCAAATAGTTCTTTAAATCTAAATGCAGCGTGCACACAGGTAGCATCAACAGAAGCGTTATGGCAAAGCAATGCCACATTCCCGTTGAAAGTTTTTTGCAAGCCTTCGTTGTTTATCAATACATCAAGACCTGTTCTAACTTTTTTCATAATAAACTCTTTGAGCTTAAATACACCAATTAAAAAAAGAGGTGAGAGTAATAAACTGATTTCCCTCACCTCAATTACTAACTCAAAACTAAACACTAACTATATTAATGAGGCTTAAAACTGTAATCACATCAAAATATTAAATCTATCTCTTTTTATTGATTTAATTTACATCCCACCACATTCTGGTTAACAAGGAGTCGCCACCTTGTTGCTCGATAGCGGCAGCAACATTTTCTGGGTTGTTTAATTTTTCAGAACCTGGATATGGTAATCTTCTTGGTATTTGGCCATCTGAAACAAGGTCTGCGACATCTGCGGGAACCAAAACAGGATACCCCGATCTTTTCCAATTTGAAAAGGTTTCTAAGCCATTTCCAAACGTGGCTACCCAATATTGCTCATTAATCATTTTTAAGGCATCCGTAGGCACAAATGGATTAGCTGCTAAATAATCGTGAATTTGAGTAGATGTAATATTAACACCATTGCCATATAAAGACAAATAACTCATTGCGGCAGTTACACCTGCGTTGTAATGCGCTTCAACATCGCCTCCAGCTAATCCCCAACGTTCTGCTGCTTCAGCTAACATAAATTCTACTTCAGCATAAGTTTGAAAGAAAAAAGGCGCATCATAAACAATAACTCCAGAGCCTCCAAAAATGTTAATGTTCGGTTTCGAATTTGCTGTGCCTCTAGTTGGGTCGTTTATATCTTGACCAAATTGTAGTGCAAAATCCGTGTTTCCATCAACCGTTGAGCATAATACCGATACTCTTGGATCGTTTCTATCCTTCATAAAATCCATAAAGGTCTTAGAGATTTTCACTTGGGTAGGTCCTCTTGACGTAAAACATTTTGTAAGCGGGTTAACATTTGGACCTCCATCATTAGCAGAGTCTTCATATTGGGTATAGGCAATATCATCATTGCTTGTCATAACACCTCCGTTAATGGCTGTGGTAGCCCAAGCTTGAGCTCCAGCTTCATCGACGTTTACCATGCGCATAGCTAAACGCAACATGAGTGAATTTGCAAATTTTCGCCATTTTGCAGTATCGCCGGCAAATAACAAGTCGGCAGATCCAAAAGAGCTATCGCCTCCAGAGCTTAATGTAGCGGCAGCACTTTCTAGCGTTGCCAACATATCGGCATAGATATCGCTTTGCTTATCGTACTTTGGAAAACGAATACCTTCTAAAAAGCCTCTACCAGCTTCGCTATAAGGGATATCTCCGTAAGCATCGGTAATTCTACTAAATATAAGAACCCGTTGCACTTTCGCTATGGCCAAATCGGTGGTTGCTGTAGGGCTTGTACTTGCTTCTAATTGAGCCTCTAGATCAACTATATTTTTAACCGTAGTTTTAAATTGCTCTTCAAAAAGCCAATGTGTATTTCCTTCTTTATATAAAAATGAAACATAAGAGGTGTTGTTTAGGTGCTGAACATTCTGCATTAAATGAATAACGTTCCAAAATAAATAAGCAACGTAGTTACTGCCTCCAGTATGTAACTGAATATAGGTTAACTTTGTTGAAGGGTCGAGCTGTGTTGGTTTTGTAGGATTTACGTTAAGCTCCTCAAAGCCTTCATCGCAAGATCCAAACGTTACAACTATTGCTAGTAAAATAAGTATTTTTTTCATTTTTCTTTTCTTTTTAAAATTTAACATTTACAGAAAAACCATAGCTTCTGGTTGATGGTATTCCGAATCTTTCAATGCCTTGGGAATTCAGGTTGTTTAAAGCTGCTTCCGGGTCAACATTGTCAATTTCCTTATGAATAAAGAAAAGGTTTCTACCAATTAATGAAACTCTTAAATCATTAATAAAAATATTTTTCAGAATATCTTTTGGCAAATTATACGACAAACTTAGCTCTCTAAATTTAATGAAGTCGGTACTGTAAACAAACTCCTCAGATATACCTGCGCTCTCTTCTCCAATTCGGCCATAATACGTTCTTAAATTTTCTGGTGCTACAGTTGCTGTAAATGGCTGACCAGTAGCATCGTCGATTCCCGAAACAACTAAGCCTGTTTCTCTACCTTCGAGCGTTTTTTTATGTAATCCTCTTAACATCAATTCTCTATTGGTGCCTGAATGCACGCTTCCACCAAATTTGGCATCAATTAAAAACCCTAATGATACGTTTTTGTATCTGAAGGTATTTGAAAAACCTAATGTATAAGGCGCAACACCTTGCCCTAATATTTTATTTTCTCCTTGAATGGGTCTTGGAATTGTACCACTAATATCGTACATAATGTTTCCGTCTTCATCTCTCTTATAAGACGATCCAAAAATTACACCGTAGTTTTCGCCAACGATATGGGAAATTATCGCTGTTCTTGATCGGGTTTGGCTGCCATCAACATTTATGGGTGTATCTTCATCATCCGTAGAAATAATTTTACTTTCGTTAAAACCTAAGTTAAACGATGTGTTCCATGAAAAATTCTCGGTTTTAATAGGCGTACCACCAATTAACAATTCAACTCCTTTATTTTCCAATTCACCAATATTTAGGATCGATGATGTAAAACCAGATGATTGCGACGCCGCGGCCCTAACAATGTCATTAGTGGTTTGGTTATGGTAATAAGCGACATCAAGATTTAAACGATTATTAAAAAATCTCGCATCTAAACCAAATTCGTATTCTGTTTTTTGAAACGGCACCAAATTAGGGTTAGGTATAGAGTTTCCATTTAATTGTCCAAATGATTGTCCTTGGAACGACCCTGTTATAGCGTAGTCTAAATTTAAGGCATAGGCATTTCTAGCACCTCCGGCCACTTGCGCATAACTTGCCCTTAACTTAGTATAAGTAAAAACATCTGGCAAATTTAAAGCCTCGTTTAACAATAAACTACTACTTACAGACCAGTAAAAGTCGTTATTTGGAGTTTGTTTACCAGGAAAAGACAGGGTTGAGAACCAATCATTTCTTCCTGTAAATGTGAGGTAAAAGAATTTATCGTAATCAAATTCAAAAGAACCGTACAACGAATTGGTTTTGGTTTTAGAATAACTATTGGTTGGTTCGGGTAAAGTTGTATTGTTTAAATCCTCTAAACCAATTACAATAAAACCTCTCCCAAGCGCGCTTAACTGGTCAAAAGTTGACGTTCTTGTATTGGCACCAATAATAGAATTAGTTGATATTTTACCAGTAATAGCCTTATCTATCCCTAGCATAACATCTGCATTAAAAGATGAATACGTAGCTTTTCTTTGCTCTAATTGACCCGCAGGACGATAAGCCGTTCCGTAAGGTGTTACATTTCTTCTTGACAAATCGTAGGTATCAATACCAGCACGACCAGATGCATACAACCAATCTGTTATATCGTAACGTAAATTGGTAGATGCGGTTAGTCTGTTTTTCCTGTCATCATTATTAAAATCATTGACGGCCCAATATGGGTTTGAAATAAATTGACTTGGCTGAAATAGAAGCTCTGTTCCTTCTGTATTAGACCCCGGTTTTAAATCGTAAATATCTAAACTACTAGGCAACACAAACGCTACTGTATTTGCATTTCCTGGCGTGTCTCCAATATTAATACGGTTGTGTACTTTTTCAATAACATATTTAGCATTAATTGTTGAAGTTAATCTGGGATTAATCTCAGCCGATGCATTTAACGATAATGATTTTCTGTTTAAAGTCGATCCTGGGAAAATATCTTTGTTTTCTAAATTAGAAAAAGAAAAACGGTAGTTGTATCCATCACCTCCTTTTGTTAATGCCAAGGTGTTTACTGCCGTTGTGCCGGTATCATAAAACTTATCTAAATTATTGCCTTTGTAACTGTACGGCCTTTTAACGCCATCCCAATTATATACCAGCGAACCATCCATTATAGCACCCCAAGATTGTAATGAACTTACAAAAGAATCATCAATAGCATTTTCAACATTTGAAATTTCTACCGGATTATTATTTACATCGTATTCATATCCTGGTTTCAGCCTATTGTTTCCTTGCCCATATATGGTTTGCATATCTTGAAGACTTGTATTTATCCTATCAAACGTATACGAACTAGAGTACTCTATACCTAGGTTCTTTTGTCCTTTTCCTGATTTTGTGGTAATCATAATAACACCATTTGAGGCCAACGAACCGTAAAGTGCTGAAGCTGAACTACCTTTCAATACGGAAACAGATTCGATATCATCAGGATTAAGTGATGATATATCGTCGCCACCATCACCAGTTCCATCATTCGTAGGGCCTACAACCGAACCATTTGTGTTGTTTATAACCGGTATACCATCAACTACATACAATGGTTGATTGTTGCCTGTTAAGGAACTTGCACCACGGATAATTACCCTACTTGAACCGGAAGCACCAGTGCTACTAGTTGAAATATTAACCCCTGCAACGCGACCCTGCAATGAGTTTACAGCACTTGTGGTTTTTACTTGCGATAATTCATCGCCATCAACCTTACTCAGGGCGTAACCCAAGGCCTTTGCCTCTCTTTTAATCCCTAAAGCTGTTACAACCACCTGATCAAGGCTAGTTGCATCTTCTTCCATCGCGATGTTTATTACTTGGTTTTCGCCAGTTAAAACTTGAGTAACAGTTTTAAAACCGATAAAGCTAAAAACAATCGATTTACCTGCAACATCGTTTGCTTGAATAGCGTACTTACCATCAAAATCCGTAACACTTCCTTCTGAAGTGCCATCAATAATAACATTTACGCCAACTAAAGGTATACCTGTTCCTTTTTCTGTAACAACACCAGAAATGGATGCAGATTGCGCAAAAGCACTATGCACAAAAAACACCATTAACAAGGTGAGCATTTGATAATAATAATTTTTCATATAAGTTATAGTATTTGTAGTTTCTGTAAAAATATAAAAACAAATTACAAAACAGCACTTTTTTTGCAAAAATATGCGTATTTAATACAAATAAACTGTAATTAACTACTATTTTAATGCAATAATCCTATTAAATCACACCTTATTTATCACAAAAAAAGAAAAACAGCAAAAATTTAATAAAATGATAATGCGATTAACCATAAAAAAGCAAATTTATTAGTTGAAGCGATACTTAATTATTGTATTTTTTTAAACCTCCGATATAAATTAAACGCTGCTTTAATAACAAAACTAATTCTGTGCTTATAAGAAAAACAATATTTATTAGGATAACATTTATCACGATTCATGTTAAAAAAGACTTGTAAACGCTATATTTAATCATTAATCCTGTTCCATAACACGAAAAACAATTACCTTTAATTTAAGCGTTTAATAAAATTATTATTTTAGAAGTACCCATAATTTTATACATTAGCAAAAGTTAGCAATAGCGATGCCGAAACCCATTATTTGTTTTTCAAACATGCAAGTTTACAAGCATAAACACGCAAAAAACACTTATATTAATACACAATTTCGCATTTTTGTTATATTTAAAACAGATTTAAATGAAAAAAAAAGAACGTCAACAAAAAATAATTGATGAAGTAAATATTAGCAGAAAAGTGAGTTCTATTAGTTTATCTGAAAAACTAAACGTTTCTGAAGATACCATACGAAGAGATATTAAACAATTGGATGAGCGCGGATTATTAACTAAAATACATGGTGGTGCCATCTCAACTATCCAAAAACTTTATCATTATAATGAAGATGTTATATACAATCGAGAAAGCAAAATTCTTATAGCTCAAAAAGCCATTACTTTATTGGAAGATGGTTTGGTTATTATTATGAGCGGAGGCACCACAAACCTAATGCTTGCTAAATTATTTCCAAAAAACATAAAAGCAACCATTTACACCTATAGCCTGCCTATAGCCATGCAATTAACCGAACATCCATTAATAGAAACTATATTTATTGGAGGTAAAATTCATAGAAACTCAATGGTTACAACAGGCATTGATGTTATCCAATATCTCTCTAACATAAGAGCAAACATCTGTTTTATAGGTGTAAGCGGTGTAGATATTGAGCAAGGTATAACAGATGAAGGCTACGAGGTTTCTATAATAAAAAAGGCCATGATTGATGCCTCTGACAGGATTGTTTATTTAGCTACCTCAAATAAATTAAACGTAAGGCATAATTATGATGTTTGTAGCCTAAAAGATATTGGCACCATGGTTACCGATCTTAATACTGACGATCCAAAGCTTAAAGAATATATTTTAAAAGATGTAAACTTACTGTAAAATTGGACTTACTAACGAGAGCAAAAAACTTAAGCTTTATAAAAAGTTTAGCAAGCTTATCGAATTCTACAAATCTATTAACTGAACATGAAAGAAAAGTTTGCAGGTTTTTAGGCTGCCAACTATTCTTTTGCATCCTAGTTTTTATCAGGGCTAAATCTTAATCCACTCATATCTGTTGGAATAAAAGTAAACATCCAATTTTGATAGGTAGTAGCACGGGGAATTTTCACAAAAACGGTATTCCAACCTTTATTTAATTGTATTTTAGTCGGTGTTCTGGTCCAATAGAAGTCTTGTTCTTCCCAAGGAATTTCTTGATCTACTTTTGAGCCCCAACCTGTTTGCTTAGAGGGTTTCCAACCTGCATTTTCCCATAAAGGTGGAGCAACCGGATTGTTGTTTACCCAAATATTTCCTCCTGCGGGATCCCAAGAACCAATTTTAGGAACTCCTAAATATATTTTATTTGCTCTTAAAGCGGTTTCAAATCCAATCATAGCTTCAATTTCACGGTTTTCATCCGAATGTATATAAGTCATGGCATAAACCGTTTGTCCTACTTTAGCATCTTCAAAGTGTCCAGTCAGCATCCAACGCTCCTTCATTACAATGGTATTTCCAATGGCATTTTTCCAAGATAAAATCGTATCGCCATAATTATAAGTCTCTTTCATTTCCTTTAATATCACATCGCCATCATCGCCATTAAAAGGCCCTATAAGTTGCCATTCTTTATCATTTTGTCGGAAATACGGAAACGGCTCATTTGAAAAGTATTTCTCTTTATGATACAATATAATATCTTCAAAAGCACTGTAATAATCTAATGCCTTTGTGTCTTTTGATGGCATTTTGGTGTAATATTCCGGGTATCCTTTTGCTAAATCAGCTGTCCAGGTTGTCCAAGCGTAAGTTAACATGGAAGAATAAACCGGGTTTTGCTCAAAAGTCTCCGATTCGTGTTTTAAATTTACATCGGGCCAAAAACAGAGCGTGCCGCCAATAACGTTATTCACTGAAGGAAACCCGATAGGTCTGAAAAACAGCCTTTGGATTTGCATCATGGGCTCTGCACCGTTCACATAATTATGCCATGAATCTATTTCCCTAAAATTACCGGGTTTAACATCTTCCGCAATCCAAGTTTGGTGAATAACATCATCATCAACCTCTAATCCGGGATGCCATACGACAACTTCTCGGTTGGCATCTTTACAGATTTTTACCATGGCGGCTATAAATCCTTTGGGGTTGGGGATTTTTACTTCATCAGAGCCAATATGGATTATGGGGCAGTCTTCTTGAGGGATTTCAGTGAAAAATTCATTTAAAACACCTTCTAAAATTTCCATGCCTTTTTCAGATTCCATCTTAACTCCGGTAGATGTTACAAAGGAATCGCTATGCCCCGGCATATCAATTTCAGGAATTACTTGAATGTGTCTGTCTTTGGCATATTTAAAAATTTCTCGTATTTCATCATAGGTATAATAGATTCCCGGGTCTCTGGTCTGTCTATGGTTGTTGCTATATGTAAGTTCAGGATATAATTTGCTTTCTATTCTCCAAGCTGGCCTGTCGGTTAAATGCCAATGAAACTTGTTTAACTTATACGCTGCCATAATATTCAGCTGCTTTTTTAGGCTCTCCATACTTTGGTAATTTCTTCCAACATCAATCATATAGCCCCGAAAAGCATGTTGAGGCCAATCTGAAATATCCACGAAAGGAACTTGGGCATTATCGATTAATTGTCGTAAAGTTTGCAAAGCATAAAAACGACCGCTTTCTGATGATGAAGCGATGGATATCCCTTTTTTTGCAACTTTTAATTTATACCCTTCATCTTTAATTTTTTTATCCTTTTTGAAAGTTATGAAGGCGGAAGCGTTTGCCAATACTTTTATATTGTTCGCACTTAATATTGATTTTAATTCTGATAATACAACAGTGTTTTGATTGCTTATTTCTTTTGAATCAATGGTAACTTCTGATAAATTCAAATATCCATCTTGCCATTTATACTCTTGCGGAAAGGGAATGAGTTTAACGGGTGCCGATTTTAAATGCGCAACGGTAAATTTTGATTCGAAATCTGAATTACTTTGCCCTAACATACTCAAACTGAATATGAAAATGAATAGTTGAACTGCAAATTGCTTATTATTCATACTTAATATTTTTATTTTTTTGAATTTCGAAAACTTATCGCGTTTAATGATGTGTTTGATTTTTTATCTACTGTGATATTTTAAACGCATAAGCATATTTACATGGCAGTTCTTCTGGCGACAAACAAGGAATATTTAAAATGATATCTTTTCCTTTTTGTTCGAAATCGATCTTAATATCGGTACCCACCAAAGTAATTTCAGTGTTTTTGGAAACTTTTATATCGCGAATCTCTAACGTGTCTTTTGGCCACTTGGGCACAATGGCAAAAACATCTTCGCCTTTCTTTGTGAAGAATATTTCACGTACCGCATATCCTGGTTCGGGGTCGATGGTTTGTTTTATAATTACGTTATTGGGCATGTAATGAACACCTTCCGGTTTCCAGTTTTTTATACCTTTTTCTGACCATTGGCTGGCATGCTTCCACTTTCTTGTTCCGTAGATAGCATCGCCATTTACATTCAACCATTCTCCCATGGCCAATAACCTATCTTGCATAATTGGTGGGATATTACCGTCTGCATCAGGGCCTATATCCAACAATAAATTTCCTCCGTGGCTTACCACATTTAACAATAAATAAATTAATGTTCTTTCGGAAGCGTAATCCCAAGCATCTTCATTTTTGTTATATCCGAAAGAAAAACCAAGACCTCTACATTCTTCCCAAGGCTTGCTTCCATCCAATTCCGAACCGTATTCGCTCGTATAATAACCGGCATGGTTAAATCTTGTGCCATCTCCCCATCTATCATTAATAACTACCGAGTCACCGATTGAAGATTCATTGAACAGCCATGTTAACAATTGGGGAGAACGCCATTGCTCAGGACTCATGCCCCAATCACCATCTGACCATATTAAATCAGGCTTATAGTTTTCGACAAGTTCTTTAAATTGGGGTTTCGAGTGTTCTACGGCAAACTTCTCTTTGTCTTTGATATAAATTGGATTGAACCACTCCAAAAAAGAATAATAGGTTCCAAACTTTACATCTGTTTTCTTAACCGCAAGTTCTAATTCCTTTAATAAATCCCTTTTTGCACCAAGGTCTTTGGCATTCCAATTAAAACCCCATGATTTATTTGCTGTTTCGCTAGGCCACAATGTAAAACCATCGTGGTGTTTTGAGGTAATAATCATGTATTTTGCACCGGCGTCTTCAAAAAGTTTCGCCCATTTATCGGCATTATAGCTTTTGGCGGTAAACATTTTTCCGAAGTCGTAATAACTAAAATCCGCTCCGTAGGTTTCTACATGGTGATTGTAAACTTCCTTTCCCGTAAATTTGCCATTGCCCGAAAGAGTTTTGTTTTGCATCCAATATTGATACCATTCGGCATAGGTTCCTTCAGGGCTCCAAGCCGGAACGGAATAAGGCCCCCAATGAATAAAAATACCAAATTTAGCATCTTCAAACCAAGGAGCTACCGGTCTTGTATCAATTGATTCCCAATTAGGTTCATACTTTTCCTGTGCTGCTACAAATTGGAAAAGCATTAAAAAAAATATGAAAATGTTTATTTGTTTTCTAACCATGATTCAAAGTTTTATTTTAATAATATTCATTTCATGCCATCAATGAATTCATTCTTAAAAAGTTATTGTGGTATAAATGATTTTTGGTTTGATTTATAGGATTAAACAGTACATATTTCATGTTGAAATCTTCTATTTGATTATGGTTTTTAAAGCTCCCAATAGCATATTTACATGATTTATAGTGGCACTCTCGCCCATTAATCCAACGCGCCAAATTATTCCGGCAAATGGCCCTAAGCCTCCTCCAACTTCAATATTATATTCGTTTAATAATTGTTTTCTTATGGCGAGTTCGTCTAATCCTTTAGGGATTTTAACGGCGTTTAAAATGGGCAATCTATATTCTTTTTCTACCAAAAACTCAAATCCTAAATTTTCTAATCCATCTCTTAACAATTCATGGTTTTGTTGATGTCTTTTAAACCGATTTTCCAATCCTTCTTCCAATACCAACCTGAGCGATTCCCTCATGGCAAACATCGCGGAAACAGGAGCTGTGTGATGATAAGCCCTTTTGGCGCCTTCCCAATAATTCTTGACCATAGTGAGGTCTAAAAACCAACTTTGAACCTTTGTTTTTCTATGATCCAAAACATCAATAGCAGCTTGACTGAAAGTAACTGGCGATAATCCCGGAGGCGCACTTAAGCACTTTTGGCTTCCCGAATACAAAGCATCAATGCCCCATTCATCAACCCTTAAATCGACACCACAATATGAGGTAACCGCATCTACAACCAATAAAGCACCCGACTCCTTTGTGAGTTTACTAATTTCTTCCAACGGTTGCAAAACACCGGTTGATGTTTCCGCATGAACTATGGCAAGCAACTTAGGTTTACACCTTGCTAAGGCTTTCTTAACTTCGTTTGGATTTATTGGTTTGCCCCATTCTGATTCTACTTTTATCACTTTAGCACCACAACGCTCAGCAATATCTACTAGTCTAGTTCCAAAAACTCCATGGATACAAATTACAGCTTCATCGCCCGGTTCCAACAGGTTTACCAAACAGGTTTCCATACCGGCACTTCCGGGTGCAGAAACCACAAACGTTAATGGGTTTTTGGTTTTTAGGGTTTGCTGAGTCATTTGTTTAATATCGTCCATGACTTCTAAAAACTCCGGATCCAAATGGCCGACCAATGGGGTAGACATCGCCTTTAATACCCTTGGGTGCACATCGCTTGGGCCTGGTCCCATTAAAATTCTGTTACTCGTGTTTAGCTCGTTTATCTGTCTCATGATAATTTATATTTTAAAAATCTTATTTTTTTATAGCTCGAATAACCTCAACAAAATGTTTTGGTTTTGCTTCTGTAAAATGTTCTATTTGATGGCGACAACTAAATCCGCAAGCCACCAATTCTGAATCTTTCTTTAGTTTATTAACCGCGGGAAATAAAATGTCTTCGCCAATCTTTTTCGACAAGTCGTAATGCTCTTTTTCATAACCAAAAGACCCTGCCATTCCGCAACAACCGGATGGAATCTCCGACACGTCTTTCTTAGAATTTTTTAACAATGATTTCATGGCACTTGTGCCGTAAAGGGCCTTTTGATGGCAATGTCCGTGAATTACAATTTGTTCTGATACGGGTTCAAAATCCACATCCAACCTGCCGTTATTATATTCATCCGATAGGAAAACATCAATCATCCTAACACCATTTTTTAATTGTTCTGCTGTTTCTTGATTGCTAATTAAATCCGGCAAATCATCGTTTAATGCCGAAGCACAACTTGGTTCGCACACCACAATTTTTAATCCTTGGTCCAAAAAAGGTTTTAATCCCTCAATGGTTTTTGCACCTTCACGTTTCGCATCTCTTAAAAATCCATGGGAAATTTTTGGACGTTGGCAACAGCCCACATTTGCTAAAACAACTTCATAACCACAGGAATTCAATAATTCGAGTGCTGAAATTCCAACTTGTGGCTCGTGATAATTTAAATAGGTATCAGCAAACAAAACAACTTTTTTGCTCCCTTTGTTTGTTTTAAACGCATTTTTAGCAAACCATTTATAAAAAGGTTCTTTCGCAAAATCCGGTAGGGTTCTACGTTTATCAAAACCCGCAGCTTTTTCTAAAATATACTTAAATATACTCGATTTTTGAATGGCGTTTACAATGCCCGACGTGGCTCCAGAAATTTTATTTGCCACCTTGGAAGAGTCGCGTATCAATTTATCCCTAAAAGATATCCTATTTTGGTCGTAATACATTTGCAATACGTCACCCTTCATTTTAGCCATATCCACATTGCTTGGGCATTCGGACTTGCATGCTTTACAGGACAAACATAAATCCATCACCTCATGCAATCTTTTACCGGAAAGTGCATTTGCCCCCAATTGGTTTGACATGGCTAAGCGCAACGCATTGGCTCGCCCGCGTGTAGAATGTTCTTCATCTCTGGTAGCCTTAAAACTAGGGCACATTGTTCCGCCCAAAACCTTTCGGCATTCACCAACACCAGAACACATATGTACTGCGGCTTCAAATCCTTCTTCGGCTTTATAATTGTATTCGGTTTTTACCTTTTCATCTTTATAGTTAACCCCATATCTTAAATTCTTCTCAATGGTTTGAGCTTCAATGATTTTTCCCGGATTCATTAAGTTTTTAGGATCCATTAGCTTTTTAATATCCATAAAGACATTGTAAAGTGTATCGCCAAAAAACCGTTTATTATAGGCGCTTCTTACCAATCCATCTCCGTGCTCTCCGCTCCACGACCCTTTGTATTTCATGACCAACTCAAAAGTATCCTCGGTAATGTTTTTTAGTCGTTCAATATCTTCTGCCAATCTTAAATCTAAAATAGGTCTTACATGAATAACACCAACGCTTGCATGGGCGTACATTGCAGCCTTGGTTTGGTGTTTTTCGCAAACCTTTAATACTTGGTCTATGTATTCGGGTAATGATTCTGAGGGTATCCCAGCATCTTCAATAAACGGTAAAGGTTTTTTGTTTCCTTTTAAACCGAGCATCAAACCCAATCCTTTTTTACGCACTACCCAAACATCATCATAGGATTTTCCTTCCGGGAATAAAGGATAGGCATATCCAAAGTTATTCTCTTTTAAATAGGCTATCATTTTTTGAGGCCTGTCCATCACATCCGCTTTGGTATCTCCATAAAATTCAACTATAAGAATTGCAGCCGGATTACCTTCGATAAAATGACAGTGGTGTTTTGTCAATAAATTTTCTCTGCTCAACCCAACCACCGTTTTATCTAAAATTTCTACTGCGGAAGGATTGAATTCCAACATCGATTCGACTGCGGAAATAGCTTCCAGCAATTCAGAAAAATGCACCACACAAACGGATTTATGTTTGGGAAGATCAACGAGATTCAATTTTAGTTCCACCGTTGTGGCAAGCGTTCCTTCACTGCCGCAAATAAGTTTGCTTAAGTTCCAATTATCAGTATAGACAAACTCGTCTAAATTATAACCGCCAACGCGCCGCATAACCTTTGGAAAACGGGCTTTTATTTCTTCTTGATTTTGAAGTACTAAATTTTTGAATGTTTTATAAATTTCGCCTTCACGATTGTTTTGTGCTGCTTTTTTTTGATATTCTTCCGGTGAATAATTCTTTAAATGCAAGGGTGTTCCTTCGGCTAGAATAACATGGGCTTCCAAGACGTGGTCTACCGTTTTTCCGAACAAAACACTTTTGGTACCCGATGAATTATTTCCCACCATACCACCAACATTGGCTCTACTACTGGTTGCGGGATCGGGTGCAAAATGCAAACCTAAAGGCGCCAAAACAGCGTTTAAATCGTCTCTTGCCATGCCCGGTTGCACACGAACCCATTTTTCGGTTTCGTTAATTTCAATGATGGCATTCATATATTTTGAAAAATCCAATATCATAGATTTCCCAACGGTTTGTCCCGCTAAACTTGTACCAGCACCTCTAGGTAAAATGGCAATATTATTGGCAAAAGCAGTGTTTATGGCGATACCAACATCATCAGCATCTTTTGGCAGTACAATGGCTATCGGTTTAATTTGATAAATACTAGCATCTGTTGAATACATCCCTAATGATGCAGCATCGGTTAAAACCTCGCCTTTAATTTTACTTTTTAAATGCTGAAATATTTGTTCCATAAAAGCTCAAAAAAAAAATTTAGTTGTTAATGCCGCTTGCTATTTGTCCAATTTATTATTCGACGTCGATCGTTGTGGCGAGATGTATATTTTCGGAAGAGCTTCCTATTAAAATATCGTAACTCCCAGCCTCGACAGCCCATTCGTTTGTATTCTCATCAAAATGTTGAAATTCGATTTTGGTTAAAGTCAGTTCTATATTTTGATTTTCATTGGGATTCAATTTCACTTTCGAAAATCCTTTTAATTCTTTTGCCGCCTTTTTTACCAAACTGTTTTTTGGAGCAATGTATAATTGACTAATTTCTGACCCCGTTAAGCTCCCCGAATTTTCCACGTTAAATTTAACTTGAATGGTTTCTTTATCATCTGTTAACTTTGAATTTGAGACACTCAGGTTACTGTACGAAAAAGAAGTGTACGACAACCCGTGGCCAAAACAAAATTGGGGTTTTATTTTATGCGTATCGTAATGTCTGTAACCCACCATAATTCCTTCATCATAAAACACTTTCCCATCAACTCCTGGATATGATTTTGGACTTGAATGCGCCGGAGAATCGGTGAGTCTTTTAGGGAAAGTAATGGTAAGTTTACCAGATGGGTTTGTTTTTCCAATAAGCACTTCCGCTAAAGCGTTACCGCCTTCCATACCGTTGTACCAAGCCTGAATTACCGCAGGGGTTTTATCAATCCAACGGCTCATATTATTTGGTGTTCCTGCAACCAAAGAGACTATCGTGTTTGGATTTGCATCGACCAAGGCCTCGATTAAATCGTCTTGACCATAAGGCAAATTCATGTCCACTCTGTCAATATATTCCCTGTCATGTCCCGTATGGTTAAGTCCACCAACAACAATAACAGCATCGGCGTTTTTTGCTGCGTTTACAGCTTCTTCCCTTAACGCATCAGCATTTGCATCCTCATCTTCTGAGTAGCCTTGGCAATATGTAATTTCTACATCAGTAAAATGATTTTGAATCCCTTCTAACGGCGTTACTTCATATCGTGCTTTAACTTGTGAGCTTCCGCCTTCTATAGCGTGTTTTCTCTTAGCATTTGAACCAACCACTAATACTTTTTTCAAGCTCAAAGGATTTAGCGGTAAAAGTTGATTTTCGTTTTTAAGTAAAACAATAGACTCTCTGGCAACTTTTAACGCAAAATGGTCGTGCTTGTCTGTATCCAAAGCTTCCAAACCACTGGTATAAAAATTCCTAACAAAAGCCATTACTTTAAGAACCCGTTTTACCTTATCGTCTATTTTAGACATGGGCACTTGGTTGTTGTTAACAGCTTCAATTAACGGGTTTGCCATATAGTAATTGTCCCATTCTTGTTCGGTTCCCATTTCGAGGTCGAGCCCGTTATTCCCGGCCTCAATAGTATCGTGGGTGCCATTCCAATCGGACATCACCAAGCCTTCGAACCCCCATTTTTCTTTTAAAATATGATTTAATATATAATCATTATGGCAGCAATATTGCCCTCTAAATTTATTGTATGCGCCCATAATAGATTTTACATCTCCTTCTAAAACGGCAGCTTTAAAAGCAGGTAAATATATTTCCTGCAGTGTTCTTTCATCCATTTCCGAGCTTATGGTAAACCTTTCCCATTCTTGGTTGTTGGCCACCAAATGTTTGGCACACGCTGCCACACCTTGGTCCTGAACACCGATAATGTATTTTACGGCAAATGTTTTTGTTAAATACGGATCCTCGCTCAAGTATTCGAAATTCCGCCCGTTAAGAGGTGTTCTGATAATATTTATGCCTGGGCCCAACAAGACTTCTTTTTTTCTATACCTAGCTTCTGTACCTAAAGTTTTACCAAACTCGTAAGCGAAATCAATATTCCATGTTGAAGCTAAAGCCAATTCGGTTGGTAAATAAACTGAAAAATCGTCGTCTCTTCCAGCCTGAACAAAAGCGACTATATCTGGAATTAATTCCGGACGAATTCCATGAGGTCCATCGGAAACCACCAAGTTATCTATACCTAGGCGTTCTACGCCTCCCGATTCAAATTTTTGCGATGCATGGATAATAGACACTTTTTCTGCCAGTGTCATTTTAGAGATAAGACTATTAATATTCAATTTGTTTTTGGTTTTATTGTTATTGCTTTCTATCATCTTATTATGTTTTTTTATCTAAATATGTACACTAAAATTGCGGTTATTATTAAAAGAATAATGGATAAGATTCTATAATTCAAGTACCATTTTTTATTTTTTAATTCGATTTTTTCTTGGTTAAAAATCTCCCTACTCCAAATGAATGCCTCTACATCTTTTTTGGTTTCCTTGGAGTACAGGCTAATTATTATCAAAGAGAGACTCGTTGCCGTAAATAATACCGGAACCACATATAAGAAATGGATATCAATACTTTCGAAAATGACATTATTTAAAAATATGATTATTCCTGTTGCCATTCCTATCAATAAAGAGTTGAATGCTGCATTAGAGGTCGTTTTTTTCCAAAATAACCCGAATAAAAACACAGCTGCAATTGGTGGGGTTATATAAGATAACATGGTTTGCAAATACCTAAATAATGAATCGAATTTTGCTATCTGAGGTGCCCAAAGCACTGCGAAAACCATAAATAAAACCGTGGTTATCCGGCCAACATTCATTAACTGTTTTGTGTTGAGATTGGGTTTAAATTTATGTACAAAATCCATTGTAACTAATGTAGATGCAGAATTTAAAGTAGAATCTAAACTCGACATTAATGCCGCTATTATGCCTGCCACAACTAAACCTATAATACCTTGTGGTAATAAATCGAATATCATGGTAGGCAATACCAAATCTGCGTTTTCGAGATTGGGATAAAGTTTTCTTGCCATAACGCCTGGTAATATCATAATGAACAAGGTTATCAGTTTTAAAAAACCTGCGAATAAAACACCCCACCGACCATGATCTATACTTTTTGCGCTCAGTATTCTTTGGGTGATGAATTGATTTGTTGTCCAATAATAAAAACCGAGCAAAGGCAAACTCACTATAAGTGCAGGCCACGGCAACGCTTTGTCATCCGCTGGTTTTATAAGATTTAATGTTCCCGTGGTTGCTACTTCACGAATACCGTCGACACCACCAATAGAATTATAAGCGATAACCGTTATAATTACAGACCCCATAACGAGTAACAAGGCTTGAATTGCATCGGTATAAATTACCGCACTCAAACCACCTGATATTGTATAAGCACCGGCAACCACAGCTAATACGGTTACAATTTGCCAAACGGGAATGTCTGGAAATACTAATTGCACGACTAAAGCGCCGGCATATAAAACCGCAGCCGCTTCTATAACAATGTTACCAACTAAAGTTAAGGCTGAAAAGTAAAGTCGCGAACGCTGGTCAAACCGCTTTTCCAAATATTCAGGTAAAGTGAACATTTTGGATTTTAAGTATATCGGTAAAATAAAGATTGCAAACAGTACGAGTACAACTACCGCCATCCAATCATAATTAAAAACAGCAATTCCAGATTCGTATGCTTCCCCTGCTAATCCCAGTAGGTTAGCATTTGAAATATTTGATGCGAATAAGGAAACACCTATAAATGGCCAAATCATGGATCTTCCGGCTAGGAAATAATCATCGGCGGATTTTAGTTTTTTACCAATGAAAAAACCCAATATCATTATAAATATAAAATACCCGATGATTATACCTAGGTCTAGGTTAGAGAGTACAAATTTGTCCATAAATTTAATTTTTAGTGAAAATTGTTTTTATTCATCTCTTGAAATTATTTTGATTTGACAAACATCGTGAAATCCAAATTTTCCGTTTTCCCTACTCATACCAGAGTCTTTTATGCCTCCAAAGGGGTTACAAGGTTTTACATAACTTGTACTGTTATGGGCCAACATTCCCGTTTTAACATCAAAAACAGTTTGATTAAAGAGCTCTTTATCTTCAGTAAAAACATATCCGCCCAAACCATATTTTGTATCATTCGCCAAGCCTATAGCCTCGTCATAATTTTTAAAGGACACTACGGGTAATACAGGTCCGAAAACTTCCTCGTTCCAAACGGCCATATCCTTTGTTACATTAACCAAAATGGTAGGCTCAAAAAACGCCCCTTTTAAATGCTTGGGTCGCTTCCCGCCAATAATTGCCTTAGCACCTTTATTTATCGCATCATTAACTTGTTTCTCAATGGTATCAACTTGTGTTTTTGATGTCAGCGGCCCTATTTGGGTAGCTTCATCTTCAGACAGTCCGAACTTTTTATTTCCTATTATTTCGGATAGTTTTTCGATAGTTTCATCCCATCTGCTTTCATGTACAATCAGTCGTTTTAATCCATCGCAACATTGGCCACAATTTAAAAAACGTTTAATGTATAAACTTTCTATTATATTATCTAAATCGGCATCTTCAAAAACAATTCCCGGAGCAGAACCTCCTAATTCCATCAATACGGGAATGAATTTTTCTGCTCCAATTTGATACAGTTTTTTACCGACTTTTGAACTTCCGGTAAACGTAATCATGTCAACATCTTGTTGCATTAAAAACTCACCCGTTTCTTTTCCCCCAAAAACTTCTGTAAAAACACCTTCGGGGATATTGGATTCTTTAAAAATTCTTTCTATTTCTTTTCCAAATAACGGCGTTTCTTCTGAATGTTTAAAAATTACCACATTACCAACAATCAAGTTTTGGATGACCTGCCACACAAAAATAGAAAAAGGAAAATTCCATGAAATAACTGAAGCCACAACACCTATTGGCATATAATGCACCTCGTTTATCTCCCCGTTTTTTTGATAAGTTATTTCGGGACTCAAGTATTTTGATGCATTTTCGAGATACCATGAAAAATAGTTTATCCCATTTTCCATATCTCCCCTTGCTTGGGAAATAGGCATTCCCATTTCTTTACTGGACAGTTGGGACAACTTATCACGCTCTAAACTAAATCGATTTAGCAATTCATTCAAATACGAAATTCGTTTAGACAAGCTAACCTTTTCCCATTTTTTTTGAGCTCTATGGGCGCTTTTAACCAAAGCTTCAATCTCTATATTTGAGGTCATCTGCACCTCTCCAATAGGCTCGTAATTTCGAGAAGGGTTTGTTGAGATTATTTTCATTTTTTAATTTGCTTTTAATTTGAAACTCTTTAATACATCATTGTTCACAGCTACGATTATTAATTCACCATTCTTCACTTTAATTTTTGCCATACTTTGGGCATCCTCAGGTACAAAAAAGCCGCTTTCACTTGTATTTACTGCTTTAAAATTACCGTTTCCGTCCCCTTTTAAATAAAGGCCAACACCGGCATCGTTTCTGGTGGTTTCAATTTCTACAGGATACATATTACCCACGAATAAAATATCTTTATGACCATCTTCATCAAAATCTTCTAAAATAAAATCATCGATGTTAGAAAATTGGGCTTCGTTGGGAAGTGGTGTGGACTTAAAACTACCATCGCCTTGATTTTCAATGTACGCACTAGCAAAGGTTTTAGCCTGATAATGTAAGGCCGTTGCCAGATTAGATTCGCCATACACATCTTTAAGATTCAATGATGCAAATAAATTATAGGTTTTAATTTCCTTGGCGATTTTGGGAACCTGTTGTGAAGAACACGACCTGCCCCTTAGCGGAAATTGTTCGCCAAAATTATAGTAACTCAATACAATATCTTTATTTCCGTTGTCATCAAAATCGTCATAATGGACTTCAAAAGGTGCTTCAATTGCTGCTTGATATTTATAGTTTAACCCTAAGTTTCCAGCAACCAGATCGAGGTCACCATCGTTATCCATATCGCTTGCCTCAATGCTATACCACCAGCCTTCAGAGTTTGATAAACCATTATTGCTAGCGTCCTTTACAAATGATTCACCAGTGTTTTTAATAAATGTAATGGGCATCCATTCGCCGGTTAAAATTATATCTGTAAGACCGTCGTTGTTATAATCCATCCAAACCGCATCTGTAACCAATCCAATTTTTAAAAGGTCTTTAGCGATTGATTTAGTAACATCTTTGAAAATGCCGTTTTCGTTTTTTAAAATGCGGCTATTTGTTGGCGCGGGATAATCCCATGGGTTATGGCGCCCACCTATAAATAAATCCAAATCGCCGTCGTTATCATAATCAAAAGGACGCACACAAGCACCACTTTCAGTAAATTTTGGCAGTGCCTTTTTTGAAACGGTGAATTTTCCTTTTCCGTTATTTACATAAATACGATCTTGGTAGTGTATAGAATTGGCTTCCCATGCGTTGCCTCCGCTTACCACATATAAATCTAAATCACCATCGCCATCCATGTCTAAAAACAATGCATCAATATCTTCAAATTTAGCATCCTCTAAAAATGAATTTTGAACGGCTTTTTTAAAGAAGCCTTTTTTATTTTGAACATATATCGCAGCGGGAAAACCCGTTGCAGCACCAACGAATACGTCTTCCAATCCATCGCCATTAATGTCGCCTGTTGTCAATGCTGGACCAAATTGAGATTGTTTATGAGGCAATAAAACCTGTTTATCAAAGTCGTCAAAAATATTTTCTTTATGAACGTGATTAAAATTATGGGTTTCGGTAAATAAGATCTGTTTGGGTTGCGGTACTGTTGGGTTGACTTTTTTAGATGAACCAAAATCGACAGTTAACAGCTGATTTGGTTTAATATTACTTAAAACGCTTTGTTGTTGGTTTGGCCAAGTAATGGAGATAGTGCTTATATTACTGTTATCTTTTAACCCAAAATGAGCAACTTGTTCACTTGAGGAATACATACCCCGCACGCTAGTAAATTCATAAAGTTGTGTTGTGTTGCCTTGGGTAATTTCAACCCTTGATCCGAGCATTGATTGATTAGATTCGGTATTTGTAAGCGCAACCCGTAAAAAATGATTGTTGGGATTTTCATTACTGTTGTTTTTATAAATTGAGGCCAAATCATTTACATTATTGACCACTAAATCTAAATCGCCATCATTATCAAAATCGGCATAAGCACAACCTGCTGAAAATGTTTTTTGGTCCAACCCCCAGGCTTCCGAAACTTTTTCGAAAGTTAGTCCATCCTTATTTTTAAAGGCATAATTTGAAATTTTTACTGAAGGCACAAGACTAAGGGCTTCATCTAAATCTAAAATTTCCCAAAGGGTAACATCGCCCGCTGTAGGATTGTTTTTCACAAAATCGTCGGCTACTTTGGTAATGTATTTTCCAACTTCTTTATCTGAATCTGTATTTCTAATATCTCGAAAAAGCCCGTTGGTTACGTAAATATCCTTAAAGCCATCGTTATCAAAATCGGCCATGACATTGGACCAACTCCAGTCTGTACTCGATACACCTGCCAATTGTGCCACATCACTAAACTGTGGTGTGTTTGAAAAAACCCCTTGATTCAGCTGTAACGTATTAAACATGTATTGGTAATGGCCTCCGCTATTTACAATATTCCAAAACGACTGTGGATTCATGCCACTCATATTCGATTTAATGCGGTAATTATCTTCTGCAACCATATCCAAAACCATGACATCGAGGTTGCCATCGTTATTGATATCTGCGGCATCAACACCCATACTGAAATAGGAAATATGACGCAGCGATTCATCGGCAACATTTTTAAACGTGCCGTCCGTATTGTTTAAATAAAGCGCATCTGGTGCTTTAAAATCGTGTGCTATGTAAATATCTTGCCAACCATCATTATTGGCATCAAAAACCGAAATGCTATTTGCATTGCCCAATTTTAAGAGTCCTGCTTTTGAGGTTACATCTGAAAACGTTTCATTACCATTATTTTTATAAAGCCTTGGAGCAAATCGTTCTTGTTTACGATCAACGTAATACATGTTTGAATAATTCCCAGGATTTGGAGGTTGATTTAGCAAAAACACATCCAAATAACCATCTTTATTATAGTCTAAAAAAGTGGCGTGTCTTGTTCTTTCAGAATTATCCAAACCGTAGGCTTTTGATAATTCCTTAAAAGTAATTTTACCATTTGGATTATCTTTAGAGGTATTTATATATAATTTATTTCTTCGGATTTCTGGGTTGCCATCGTATAATTCCCTAGTTACGTAAATATCCTGCCAACCATCATTATTGATATCACCAATAATAACGCCGGAAGACCAACCACCATTATCCAAAATGCCCGAAGATTGCGTTATGTCTTCAAACCGAAATTCCCCTTTATTCAAATATAAACGATCGCCAACTAAGTTTCCGGCGAAAAAAATATCCTGTAACCCATCGTTGTTAAAATCGCCAACCCCAACGCCGGCACCACCGTAATAGTTGGAATAAATTAAGATATTGTGCTCAATTTCATCTTCAATGGTGTTGTTAAAATCAATATGGGTGTGTTCACTTGAAAGTAGGGTGAACAGTGGCTCGCTCTCTTGAGAATTGCCTTTAAAACCGGCAAAAATCAATATTGAAAAACAAACAGTTAATATGATTAAACGACTTTTATGCATTTTATAGGATTTACTCGTACTTAATTATTTTTATTGGGCCATCATTAATTCCTACAACCATGTGTTTTTTTCCATTTATATGAATGGTTTTTAGTTTTTTAACATCATAAGGCAAACTTAATCCACTCTCTTGCATGGCAACCTCGCTAAACGTACAGTCTCCATTTCCTTTTAAAAACAAGCCTACGCTTGCATCGTTTCGAGGGGTTTCAACTTCTGATCCGTACATGTTACCGGCTATGATAACATCTTTTTTTCCATCGTTGTCAACATCGTCGATAATAATTCCGTTTATAGATGACAATTGAGCCATTCTTGGTAATTCATGGATTTTAAATTTTCCATTGCCCAAATTTTCCAAGCAAATACTGCTGAATGTACTTGCTTTGTATTCTAAGGATTGATTTAACAAATCGGAACTATAAACATCAATTAAACTTGCTCCAGCAAATTCGTTATAGCTTTTAAATTTCTTTTTTAACTCAGGTATTTGTTGGGTTGAGCACGAGCGCCCTCTTAACGGATAGTGTTCGCCATAATTATAATAGCCCAGAACAATATCGTTTTTACCGTTTTGGTCAAAATCGCCATAGTTAACGGTAAAGGGCTCTTCAGTGCTGGCTTTATACTTATAATTTAAGCCAAGGTTTCCAATAATATAATCGCCATCGCCATCGTTATCGATATCTGCCGATGCAATACTGTACCACCATCCGGTAGTGTTTGAAAGATTGGAATTGGTATTGATATTTTTAAAATGACCCTTGTTGTTTTCAAAAATTGTAACGGGCATCCATTCGCCAACTAAAATCAAATCCAAATCATTGTCGTTGTCATAATCTGTCCAATTAGCATCTGTTACCATGCCTAAGCTTTGAAATTCATCATTGACTATTTTTTCAAAAGTTAAGGTTCCGGTTTCTTTTAAATTATTTTTAAGCAAATAACTATCTGCCGGTTCGGGGTATCTACCGGGAACTTGCCTGCCGCAAACAAAGAGGTCGATATCGCCATCGCCATCGTAATCGGCTCGAATTACTTTTCCGCCACTAGCTCTTAATTCAGGCAAAGCATTCTTAGCTAATGTAAATTTTCCCGAGCCATCATTAAGGTATAATCGATCTTGATATAACCCGTTACCTGCATCGTATTCGTTACCTCCACTTGAAACATACAAGTCTAAATCACCATCTAAATCGGCATCAAACAAACATGCGCCCATATCTTCGTGGTACACGTAACTTTTATAGAACTCATCGCTTAATTGCGTAAACTTCCCTGATTCATTCTGGATAAAAAAACTACCATTTTCTCCCACGGAACCGCCAACGAAAAAGTCTTCTCTTCCGTCATTATTTATATCGCCAACCGCTAAACTAGGCCCGAGAACCGACATTTTGTGCGGCATGAGCACTTCTCTTTCATAATCATCAAAAATGTTTTCTTTATGTGTGTGATTCATGTCCAAAGCTTCGGTAACATCTTCAAAAATCGTATTTGAGGGTGCTTTTACGGTTAAATCGGGAAACGATTTTAAGTCCGATCTGTCCAAAACAAGTGTTTGGTTGGTTTTTACTTTATTAATAACCGACCGACCACCATTGTACCATTGTATAACCAGGCTATCTACTTTTTTAACAGACCCTAAACCAAAATGAATGATATCTTCGCTACTTGAATAAAACCCTCTGGCGCTGGTTAATTCGCCTACTTGTTGGTTAACGTTGTAATACGCGGTTGTGCGTGTACCAAAGAAACTTTTGTGCTGGTTGTTGTCTTTAAATTTTATATTTAAATAATTGTTTTTTAGTAATTTATTTGAATGGTTTTCATAAACGAATGCCTCATCGTCCACGTTATTAACCACCAAATCTAAATCGCCATCGTTATCCAAATCGCCATAAGCGGCACCAGATGAAAAAGAGTTTTGATTTAAACCCCATGATTTCCCCGCTTTTTCGAATTTTAAATCGCCCTTATTTTTAAAGGTGTAGTTTGGTAGTTTTTGCTCCGGGAAAAAACCCAGCATTTTTTCAATTGAAACTACTTTTTTTAATTCCGGCACATTATTTACAAGGTTTTTTGATGGATGTTTTTCTGATAGTTCATTTAAATACTCATCTATCTTTTTTAAGGCATCGGTATTTCTAACGTCGCGTTTTATTCCGTTTGTAACAAAAAGGTCTTTAAAGCCATTATTATCAAAATCGGCAAATATTGGCGACCAGCTCCAATCGGTACTAGATGCACCTATTAATTGGCCTACATCGCTAAAAAGCAAATCGCTGGTTTTGGTTAAGCCCCTATTTAATTGTATGGTGTTGTACATATATTGATAGTGGCCATTTAAATTGACAATATTCCAAAATTCTTGGGGATTCATGCCCGACATATTCGATTTAATCCTGAAGTTATCTTCGGCAACCATATCGACAACTGCGAGGTCTAAAAGACCGTCGTTATTAATATCGCCAACATCGGTACCCATACTAAAAAACGAAATATGGCTTAAATACTCATTAATTTTATTTGAAAACGTACCGTCTTGATTATTAATGTATAAAAAGTCAGGGCCTTCATAATCATTAGCCACATATAAATCTGGCCAACCATCATTATTAAAATCTGCGGTAACGGCACTAAGGCCATATCCCACATTTTCCAATCCTGCGCTTTTGGTAACCTCTTCGAAAATCCCATTGTTATTTTTCAAAAATCGATAAGTTAATTTTGGGTCTAACCAGTTTTTTCCTTTTAAGTTGGACAACATGGAAGGGTTTGGAGCTTGGTTGATTAAAAACAAGTCGAAATCGCCATCTTTGTCATAATCAAAAAAATTGGCGTGCATGCTTCTCCAAGGATCATTTACGCGATAAGTTGCGGCCGATTCGGTAAAAGTTAAATCGCCGTTATTAATGTACAATTCGTTTATTCTTAAATCGGGCCTGTCATCATATAAACTTTTACAAACGTAAATATCTTTATATCCATCGCCGTTAATATCAACAATACTCACGCCTGTTGACCATCCGCCTCGATTTAAAATTCCTGCGGATTGGGTAATGTCTTTAAACTTAAAATCGCCTAGGTTTAAATAAAGCTTATCTTCAACCTGATTTCCGGCAAAATAAATATCTGGTAACCCATCATTATTAAAATCGCCAATAGCAACACCGCCACCGTTATAAAAGGCTTCATAGATCAACACATTTGCCTCTGGAGTATCTTCAATTACATTATTAAAAGATATCCCTGTACTCGATGATTCCTTTAATTCAAAAAGCGTATTATTTTTAATATCACCATTAAAATTCTGAGAATTTAAAATAGTATTGGTAAACGCAATTAGCGCGATCAAATAGGCTGTTTTATTTTTAAATATAACATTCATTTATACAAGCTATAATTATTTTATACGGTTTGATAAATCTACAACATAAGGCAATTTATTCAAAAAGCTAGTTAGTAAATAATTAATTTGTTCAGCATAAAAAATTCTAAAAAAAAAGGCAGATCTATTGGTAAGGTCTACCTTTTTTAAACTAACTCTAAAAAACTAACTAAATCGGTCTTTAAGTATGAAAAAAGGCGATTTATTTTTATGGTCCAAATTATTTAATTTTTATCCCACCAAATTCTGGTAGTATATTCATTTGGACCTTGATTTGCAATGGCTGCATTTACATTATCTCCATTTACACTAAACTCAACAATAGGATATTTCATTCGTCTAGCAATAGTTCCACCTGTAGCATTTCCAGGATAGTTTACTGGCGTTAATACAGGATATCCAGTACGTCTCCAGTTTGAAAAGCCTTCCCATGGATTTAAGAATGTTGCAGCCCAAAACTGTTCACCTATCACTTCCAAAGCATTTCCTGCATCATATGGATTGGCTGCTAAATACGCATCTACATCACCAGTGCTAGGTGCTGCTACACCATAAAAGCCCCAGTTTGCCATAGCGGCGCGAACACCGTTGTTATAATGGGTCTCGGCATCTCCTGTGTGCCATCCGCGAACAGCCGCCTCGGCTAGCATAAATTCTACTTCGGCATAGGTTATAAACATTGAAGGTGAATCCTGTAGCACTAACGCTGGATTGACTTGCGAATAATCCAAAAGATCTCCTCCCGCTGGTCCAGATGATGCCAGTGTGGTAGGATCTAATCCGTTTGGTAAACCTTGGTGCGGTCCGCCAGATTCTACCCAAGATAGTATATCCAATCTAGGATCGTTACGGTCTTCCATCCAGCTGACAAAGGTATCGCTCAATCTCATAAATTTATCGGCTTCAAACGAGTCTCCAATAGGACTTGTAACTCCTCCTATTTCGTGCTCTACTTTGGCCACATCATTTACGCTAGTCATAACACCACCTGTAATCGCTTTTTTAACCCATGCTTCCGAAGCGGCTGGGTCTACTTTTGATAACCTAAGCCCTAATCTTAACATCATTGAATAGGCTAATTTTCTCCATTGCGTAATATCACCACCATACATAACATCTTGTGAACCCGGATTTTCGGCTGAACCACTTAATTGTGCCGCAGCAGCCTCCAATTCACTAAGCATGTCTAGGTAAATGTCTTGTTGTCTATCGTAAGCTGGAAACCAATTATTGCTTAAAAAGCCTTGGCCTGCTTCAGAATACGGAATGTCGCCATACATATCTGTTACCTTATGAAAAGACATTACCTTTAAAATACGTCCCATAGCGTTGTAGTTTACAGCTTCCGGATCTTCGGCTGTACGCGCTACAAAATCGACAACTTCTTTACATTCCTGTAAAAAATATCTATCGTACAAAGCATAGCTATAATCAATAAAGTCTATGTATTTATCTCCTGGCAATAAACTTGTAGCGATGTTAACATCGGCTAGTTGCTGAATGGATGATAACCCCCAACCTAGAGCGACTCTACGCATTTCGTATCGCCCACCGGGAGCATCTAATTGTACTTCTGTGAGTTGAAGTCCATATGGCAGGTCTTCAATTGCATTAGGATTTTCATTCAATTCCGCTAATTCGTCTGCACATGATGTGATAGAAAAAGCCATAATTGCCACGAAAAAATATGCAATTTTTATGCTAATTTTATTTATTTTCATAATACTATATATTTATTTTTTTTATTACTAAAAAGTAAGATTCACATTAAATCCAAACGTGGTTGACTGTGGCATCGCGAAGAAATCCAATCCTTGTGCATTGCTGGCGTTATAGCTGGATTCCGGGTCAATATTATCAACGTTTGAGTGAATTAACCAAAGGTTTCGTCCTACTGCCGAAATACTTGCCTTACGTATAAAGGTTTTATCCAAGAATTTTGAAGGCACATTATAGCCAATCGATAGTTCTCTTAATTTTACAAATCCTGCATCGTAAATAAATTCTTCTGCAATATCGTTGAAAATTTTAGTGTAATAATTTCTAATTTCACTTGCTGGGTTTCCGCCAAGGCCTGTTTCACGACCAACCAAGGTGTTTTTATGTACCCCTCTTCGGTATAATTGCTGATTGGTTCCACTATGCCCTACTGCTCCATCTCGCATATCGATTAAGAAACTTAAACGCCAATCTTTATATTTAAAACTGTTTTGTAAACCGGCATTAAATGGATGTACACCCGTACCAAAAGCAACCGTACCGGCATCAGTATCTACTTGCGGCAATCCGTTGGCATCCAATGCTATTTCGCCATTAGAATCCCTGAGGTATTGGCTTCCCGTAATTTGCCCGAAAGGCTTGCCTTCAATATGTGTTACCCAAGCATGTCTGGCTCTACTTAACCCTATATTAAATCGCTCATCGTCATTTTCAGGGTCAACCAAACTAATCACTTTACTTTTATTATAGCTCATGTTAAATGAAACATCCCACTTAAAGTTTTCTGTTACAACAGGTGTTCCTGTTAGTAAAAGCTCAACTCCTTTATTAGAAAGTTCACCAATATTTACTACCGTTGAATTATATCCAGAAGTATAAGAAATTCCAGCATTTAGAATATCGTCCTCGGTTTTTTTGTCGTAGTATGAAAAATCTACCCCTAACCTATTGTTTAAAAGCTGAACGTTAAAACCTAATTCCAACTCTGTTACAAGTAGCGGGTTAAGGTTTGCATTTCTTACAGAGCTACCACTTAAAGCGCCACGAGGAATACCCAATTGTGCTCTTCCTAAACCATAGTTCTGATTTAAAGAATATGCACTAATGTCTCCTACCCCACCTACTTGAGCCCAAGAAGTTCTCACTTTGGCATAATCGAATATTTCAGGTAGATTAAGAACATCTGATAAAACAGCACTTAATCCAACCGATGGGTAAAAAATATCTCTCCCATCCAATACAGAGAACCAATCATTTCTAGCTGAACCTGTTAAAAACAGCCAATTATTATATGAAATTTCGGCTTGACCGTAAACAGAATGTGATCCTAATTTTGCAAAAGAGCTACTACCTCCGTTATTAATTCCATTTGCTATAGAATAGAAAAATGGTAAGGCAAAGTTATTACCGTAAGCGTAAGTTCCATCTTCTTGCAATCTCATTTTATTAGCACCTGCTAAGAAATCATAGGCAATACCATTATCGAATTCATGATTTGAACCTACCATGATGTCAAAATTTGTTTGTTTGTATTTGTATTGACCTTGATTCATTCCGCCATTTAAATTATGTCCGGTTCCCGTTGGAAAAACATCTTCAGTTAAACGATCAGATTGATCAATTCCTCCTCTAGCTTTAACATACACCCACTCATTAACTTCATACTGAAAAGAAGAACTTGCAATTAAACGATTCTTGGAAATATTATTTGTTTGTTGATATGCTGCCCAATAAGGATTTTGCATCCAAATGGAGCTAGTTGGCAACAACTCATAGCCTTTTTGTCCCATGGTAGAACCATATAAATGAGTTGCATCTTCGGCATTGGCTCCCAACCTGTTAGGATCTCCTCTTAAATCAAGAATGTTTGTTGTAACTGGTAATTGCCAAACGGTATAGTGCGCATTCCATGGGGAATCCGCTAACTGAGGTCTGTTTCTTACATCCTGTAAAATGTATTGTGCACTGGTTTGAAATGATAATTTATCATTCAATGCTTTACCATGCATATTAACACTTAAGGTTTGTCTTTTCAACCCGGAATTGGGCATAATACTTTCGTTTTCCATATTAGAAGCAGAAAATCTATAACCTATATTATCTGAACCACCACTTAATGCAATGGTATTTGTAAATGTGCTACCGGTTTTGTAGAATTTATCAAAATTGTTTCCTGAATAGGAATACGGTCTGCTTACCCCATCAAATTGAATTACACTCGATCCATCTAATTTGGCTCCCCACGAAAATTCGCCGGCATCCCAAGCCTCCGCCTGTGTTGCTGGTTTCTGGCCTAAAAGCCCAGAGCCATATTCCGTTTGAGGGTCTAAATGATTAATCGCTTCTTCAAAAACATAGTTCGAATTAACCTCTACTTGAAGCCCCTGATTGGTTTTACCTTTTTTAGTTGTTATCAAAATAACACCATTGGATGCTTGAGATCCATAAAGTGCTGCTGCAGAATTACCTTTTAACACAGACATGGTTTCGATATCATCCGGATTGATATTACCAATACCATCACCACCATCAGATCCGCCCCATTCGCCGGCAGAACCTCTATTGGTATTATCAATAGGAATCCCATCAATAACATATAATGGTTGGTTATTACCTGTTAATGAAGAGTTACCACGAATTAAAACACGTGCAGTTCCACCAGGTCCCGATGCCGGTTTTGTTACATTTACACCAGCTACCTTACCGGCTAAACCATAAGCAACGTTGGTTTCTCTATTTTCGGTAAAATCATCACCATCAATTTTTGTAATGGAATAGGCCAAAGATCTTTTAGACCTTTTAATCCCTAAAGCGGTTACGACAACTTCATTTAATCCTTCAGCAGATTCCAATAATGTTATATTGATTTCTGTTCTTCCATCAATGTTTATTTCTTGTTCCGCAAAACCAATAAAAGAAACTACCAAGGCTGTTACACCGTCGGGCACCTTTATTGTGTAGTCTCCATCAAAATTGGACACCACACCAACCGAAGTTCCTTTGGCTAATACGTTAGCACCTGGTAGTGGCGCTCCGTTCTTGTCGGTAATTGTACCCGTAATAATAACCTCCTGAAAAACATTTTCAGAAACGCCATCTCCTAAAGCGGGCAACAAATTAATATTTGCATACATATTACATGTAGCAAACACTAATACCAGTAACAAATAACTGGTTTTTAATTGTTTGTAAGGCTTTTTTAATAAAAGAAACCTGCAGAGTTTAAGTTTTTTCATACTAAGTATGGTTTTAAATTAGTTAAGGAGGAGTTTTATAGCCTCCAATTGGTTAATAGTTGATTGCTAAATCGATTTAGCGAATTATGATATAAAAAAAACACTTTAATTGTTCTGAACTTAAAATCATTAAAAATGTATTGCTAAATCCATTTAGCTTACAATAATATATAATTATTTGTTAAAATCCTAATTGAATTTTCAATAAAACGATGGGTTCTGATTTTTTAATTCCTCTAAACAGAGCAAACCGCCCTATTTTAGTTAAGTTTATCTATAAGTCTTGCTGTTAATACTTTTTTTTCATTCAGTTGAGAAACTGAATTTATTTGGCGCATTAACAGCCTCATTGAAACTTCGCCTAATTTTTCAACTTGTTGAACTGCGGAAACATAAGGAATATCCAATAACTCCAAATATCTAGAACTGTCAAAACAACCAATTCCCAAATTTCTACCACTTAACTTGTTGTATTCCCTAATGATCTTTCCGCCTTCAATGGCCATGGTATTGTTAAAGAAAAAAATCGAGTCAATATTGTGGTTCTCTATCAAATCCTTAACATTAGATTCTATTTCTTTCTCATTATTAATATGGGAAACCTCTCTAATTATTTGGTGATTGAGTTCTAATTCAAACTCTTCAAGTGCTTGAACATACCCTTGATATCTGTACATCACCACCGAAGAATCCGTTCCGTGGGTAATGTATCCTATTTTTTTATTGCCATTTTTAATTAACCTTTTTACAATCTCATAAGATCCCGATAAATTATTGGCCACTACGATATTGCTTTCGTTTTCTGAAAAATATCTATCTATTAATACTATGGGAAAGCCATCGTTTTGCAACTTCAATAAATTATCTCGATCGCCTTTGGCTGGAGATATAATTAGGCCATCAATTTTTTTGTCATAAAATAAATTGATCAACTCTGTAGATCTTTTATCACTCTCGTCCGAGCTTCCAAAAATTACATGATACCCATGTTCGGTCGCCTCATCTTCAATGCTACGAGCTATTTTAGAATAAAATGAATTTGAAATATCTGCAACTATAAGTCCAATGGTATTCGATTTTCCCGTTCTTAAAGCTTGAGCCATGGGGTTGGCTTTATAGCCCATTTCATCTGCTTTTTTAAGTATTTTTTCAACCATGGCATCACTTACCCGCATCTCTTTTGCTTTTCCATTCATAACAAATGAAATCAAAGACTGAGAGACCCCTAATTCTTTTGAAATATCCTTTAGACTTACTTTTTTAAAACCCATAGTTTGTTTTTAAATTATGATAACCAGGTTCAACTTAACTCAAATTTTACTTTAACAATTATAGTATTCTTTAAATTGATTAAAGCATTTTTTTCAAAATTATATGAAATTAAGCAAACCTCGTGTATGGTGTGGCTGAAATTATTTTAGGTCTACACCGTCTATTTAACCTTTGTATTAATACTGAATATGAATGAAAACAAATTTGATGTATTAAAAATTCAATAAACCTATCACCTGCTCATCCTAGTTTTTAATAATTGATCAAAAACCTGCGATTGCCTAAAATTCAGAATTAAATTGAAATTTCAAAAATCAGTGACGAAAAAGTTGAGTTTATTCACTTAACTTTCTTTATTTTTGCACTCTTCATTATGCGCACGTGGCGGAATTGGTAGACGCGCTGGCTTGAGGGGCCAGTATCCGTTTAGGATGTGGAAGTTCGAATCTTCTCGTGCGCACTTTTACTTCAAAAAAAAATTCCCATATCAAGTATTTAGTTTTATTTGGCCAATTTATTGATTATTATTTATATTTTTGTTTAACATAAATTAATTATAAATGAACAATATTCAGGTCAACTTCAGCATAAAAGATTTGGAAAACCTTAGCGGTATAAAGGCTCACACCATAAGAATTTGGGAAAAACGCTATAACTTACTTAGCCCAAACAGAACAGAAACCAATATTAGAAATTACAGTTTATCCAGTTTACAAAAACTATTAAACATCTCTTATTTAAACAACAACGGATTAAAAATCTCCAAAATTGCGAATTTAAAAGAAGAAGAAATACCAATAAAAGTTAGAGAAATTGCGTCCAGGGCTCAGGTGGAAGACCATGCGATTAACGCCTTTAAAATGGCCATGATTAATTTTGATCAAGTTCTTTTTTACAACACCTACAATAACCTTATAGAAAAGAAAACCTTTAGCGAAATATTTTACACTGTTTTTCTGCCTTTACTAAACGACGTTGGGTTGCTATGGCAAACAAGCACCATTACACCTGCGAACGAACATTTTATATCCAATCACATAAAACAAAAAATTCTTATAAATATTGAAAGGTTACAAAGTTTAGAACCTAAACCAAAATCAAAAACCTTTGTGCTGTTTTTGCCGGAAAATGAAATTCACGATATTGGTTTGTTATTTATAAACTATCAATTAAGAAGCAAAGGTTACCACACTATTTTTCTTGGCGAAAGCGTCCCCATGGATAGTTTAAAAGATTTACACGAATTTTTTGACGACATCACATTTATATCCTATTTCACAATATATCCTGAAGCAGAAACCATTGAAGATTATTTAAATAAATTTAACGAATTGTTGCTAATAGACAAAACCTCTGATTTTTTGGTTTTAGGACCAAAACTCGCTTCTGTAGAATTATCTAAGCTACCAAAGAAGGTAAATGTGTTTAATTCTATTGAAAACCTGATAAAAGATTTATAATTAATTTGTATTTTTGTTTAATTTTTTTGTATTTTTGTTAAACAATTGAAACAAACAGTAAATATAATAGGCTCAGGATTTTCTTCATTAGCTGCTTCTTGTTATTTAGCACAAGAAGGCTACAGCGTAACCATTTTTGAAAAAAACAAAACTATTGGTGGTCGCGCAAGGCAACTTAAAAAAGACGGATTTGTTTTTGATATTGGCCCTACTTGGTATTGGATGCCCGATGTTTTTGAGCGATTCTTTGCCGATTTTAACAAAAAACCTTCAGATTATTATACATTAGAAAAGCTGAACCCAGCTTACAGCGTTTATTTTGGAAAAAACGATTTTATAACTATTGAAGACACTCTCGAAAAAATTATTCTAGCGTTTGAAAAAGAAGAATCCGGAAGTTCCAATAAACTAAAAAAATTTATTAAAGATGCTAAAGATAATTACGATGTGGCCATAAAAGATTTGGTTTACAACCCAGGAGTTTCTCCATTAGAACTCATCACGCCAACAACCATTAAAAAAATCAATCAGTTTTTTAGCACCATAAAAAGAGATGTTAGAAAAGAATTTAAAAATGAAAGATTGATTAAAATTTTAGAATTCCCCGTTTTATTTTTAGGCGCCAAACCCAGTGACACACCATCGTTTTACAGTTTTATGAATTATGCCGATTTTGGTTTGGGCACATTTCACCCCAAAAAAGGCATGTATCAAGTAATTTTAGCTATGGAAAACCTCGCAAGAGAGCTTGGTGTAACCATTAAAACAAATTCTCCTATTGATAAAATCATCGTTAAAAACAGTGTGGCTAAAGGCATTGTTTCAAACGGTGAAACCTATATTTCTGATATTGTAGTTAGTGGCGCAGATTATCATCATACCGAAACCCTTTTGGAAAAACCATACAGACAGTACTCAGAAAAATATTGGAGCAAAAAAATATTCGCTCCATCTTCCCTACTGTTTTATGTTGGTTTTAACAAGAAACTAAAACATGTAAATCATCACACTTTATTTTTTGATGTAGATTTTGAAACCCACGCCAAAGCGATTTACGATAACCCAAAATGGCCGGAAAATCCACTTTTTTATGCCAGTTTCCCCAGTAAAACCGATTCTAGTACCGCCCCCGAAGGAAAAGAAGCCAGCATATTTTTAATTCCGCTTGCACCGGGTCTTGAAGACACCCAAGAACTTAGAGAGCAATACTTTGAAAAAATAATTACAAGATTTGAAAATTTAACCTCGCAAAGTGTAAAAAACAATATTATATTTAAGGAAAGTTTTTGCATTAACGATTTTATAAACGATTACAATTCATACAAAGGCAACGCTTACGGTATGGCGAATACGCTACTTCAAACAGCCTTTTTAAGACCTAAATTAAAAAGTAAAAAAGTAAGCAATTTGTATTTCACGGGGCAATTAACGGTGCCTGGTCCCGGAGTACCACCATCGTTAATCTCAGGAAAATTAGTGGCAAACCTCGTATCTAAACACTATAGTTAATAACATGAAATCACTTTTTGATACCGTTTCGTATAATTCCAGCAAGCTTGTAACCAAAACGTACAGCACGTCTTTTTCGTTGGCTACAAAAATGTTGCATGGTTCTATCAGAAGTCATATTTATAACATTTATGGTTTTGTGCGTTTTGCAGACGAAATTGTTGACTCTTTCCATAATTACAACAAAGAAGTGCTATTTAATAGATTTAATGAAGATTTAGAACTCGCCTTAAAACATAAAATCAGCTTAAACCCTATATTAAATTCATTTCAACACACCTTTCACAAATACAACATCGATAAAGATTTAGTTGATGACTTTATGAATAGTATGCGAATGGATTTACACAAAACCAAATATTTAACCGAAGAGGAATTTAAAGCATACATTTATGGTTCGGCCGATGTTGTTGGGCTCATGTGTTTAAAAGTATTTGTAAAAGGCGATGCCGAAAAATACAATGAACTAAAGGAAACGGCTATGGCATTGGGCTCTGCGTTTCAAAAAGTGAATTTTTTAAGAGATTTAAAAGCAGACTTTGAAGGATTGAACCGAACTTATTTTCCGAATACAGATTTGAAAAACCTTGATGAAACCTCTAAACAAAACATCATTGATGATATTGAATTGGATTTTGAAAAAGGATTGAGCGGTATAAAAAAGTTGCCTATTGAAGCCAAATTTGGTGTATTTATGGCATACAGATATTACAGACAATTATTGAAGAAACTAAAAAAAACACCAGCTTTACAAATTAAAAATACACGCATTAGAGTTTCAAACCCGAAAAAAGTAGAACTCTTAATGCGAAGTTATGTAAAATATCAACTAAAATTAATGTAATTTTAAGCTATGCAAACTTTACTTTGGATACTTGTTTTTTTAGGCACGTATTGCTTTATGGAATTTATGGCGTGGTTTACACACAAATATATCATGCACGGGTTTTTATGGCATTTACATAAAGACCATCATAAAAAAGACCACGATAGTTGGTTTGAGCGCAACGATTTGTTTTTTATTTTTTACGCCATAGTTAGCATTACCTTTTTTTTGCTCTGGAGGTATAACGATCTTTGGATTGGTCTGCCCATTGGCATTGGCATTTTCGCTTACGGCTTATCGTATTTTATTGTACACGATATTTTTATTCACCAGCGTTTTAAACTCTTTAGAAATGCCAATAATTGGTACGCCAAAGGTGTACGGCGTGCCCATAAAATACACCATAAACACTTAAGCAAAGAAAAGGGCGAATGTTTCGGGATGCTGTTCGTGCCTTTTAAATATTTTAAAAAATAACACCTTTTATATTCGATGTTTGATAAATTCCATTTCGATTACATCATTATAGGAAATGGTTTAGCGGGTTTCCAACTGGCTTTAAAAATGGCTTCCGATGCGTTTTTTAATGATAAAAAAATTGCGTTAATCGACTATTCCGAAAAAATCGTAAACGACAAAACCTGGAGTTTTTGGGAAACCGAACCTTCGCAATGGAATAATATCATTCATAAATCCTGGAGAAAAGCAACGGTAATTACTTCAAAAAAAATCATTGATTTACAGCTAAAGCCCTATGTTTATAAATCCATTCGTTCTATTGATTTTTATAAAGAAGCCAAAGCAAAGCTGAAAAAAAACAATAACATTCATTTTATAATAGACCGTGTGGAATCGGTTAAAGAAGAAAACGGCAGCGTATTTGTTACCACCAAACAAATTACTTTTACAGCTGCCCATATATTTGATAGCCGAATTCCGGAATCCTTTTCAGTAAATTCAAATCACGGTATTTCCATCATTCAACATTTTAAAGGTTGGATCATTAACACTGATTATGATGCGTTTGATGATTCTAAAGTTATTATGATGGATTATCGTTTAAAAGACGGCAACCAAACTACATTCACTTACGTTTTGCCATTCTCGAAAACCGAAGCTTTGGTGGAGTTTACTTATTTTACCGAGCAGCTTGTAGATGAAGAAATTTATGATAAATTCATTAAAACCTATATTAAGGAATATCTGAAAATTGACAATTATACCATTGTTGAAACCGAAACCGGACAAATACCAATGACCAGTTTTCCTTTTGAAAAACACAACACCAGGCGCATCACTAAAATTGGCACAGGCGGTGGTTGGGTTAAAGGTTCTACGGGCTATTCGTTTAAACACACCGAAAAAAAGACTGCAAAAATTATTGAGAATATAAAAGCCAACAAAACGCCTTCAAACCATTTGTTTAAAAGCAAATACAAGTTTTATGATAAAGTGTTTTTAAAGGTTTTAAAAGATGAAAACCATAAAGGCGAATGGATTTTCCAACAGTTTTATGCTGAAAATTCGGTGGAAACCATGTTTAAATTTCTTGATGAGGAATCTTCTTTTTTTGAAGACATAAAAATTATGTCCTCTCTTTTTTCCCTGAGTTTTATAAAGGCTTTTTTTAGAATGCTTTAGTTAAGAACTTGTGGTTTTAAAGTGCGTCTAAAACACTACCAACTTAATCGTTTTTGAAATACATAAAACAGGGCTGAACCTAGAATATACATGACAACATCAATAATATCGCCAGTATAACGGGCATTGTACTGCGGCAACAACCACTCAAAATACAAGGCATAAAATGCTGTTAACGCTATAATAGGTCCCAACGGAATATATAAACTATCGTCGTTTTTTATTATGCGAACTGCCACCAAACATAAACTTAAAACAAAAGGCATACACAGTAAATCACCCAGATAAAAATAGACCCAATTAGGTAATGCCACATGACTTATTTTTGACACATAAATACCAATGGCCATGATGCAAACTATTATAAATAGAGGATGTTTTAAAATCTTCATGCCGCAATAGTTGTTATTATCCAAGCGATAAACATACCAATAGACATTACAACCACCCAAATGGACCTAAGTAGCTTCACAAATGCACGCACAAGAAAAAAACGATGGTCTTTGTATCTTGCATAAAACGACGGGTTGTTTTCTTTTTCCAAACGGCGTCGTTCCAAACGGGCTTCTTCTTCTTTTTTGTAGGCTAATTCACGACGTTTTTTATACGATAAAACCGCATTGCAATTAGAGCAATAATCTCTGTTAACATTATAAATACCACAGTTAAGGCACTTGATATTCCGAATACTCATATTAGCCATTAGTATTAATTGCAAAGGTATTAATAATTAGAAGATCAGAATTGTTTCTGACGAAAAGCAAAAATGGGTTTTACAACAGTTTTATGCTAAAAAACCACTAATTGACCACATTAATTGGGTGGCCGTTTAAATAAGCTTTTAAATTTTCAACTGCAGTTTCCATCATTCTAGTTCGAGATGCTTTTGGCGCCCAAGCAATGTGTGGCGTAATAATACAGTTTTTTGCTTTTAACAAGGGGTTATTTGCTTGTATCGGCTCTGTTGAAACCACATCAACGGCTGCCCCTGAAACTTTACCCGAGTTTAAGGCCTCTTTTAAATCTTCTTCAACTATCAAACCGCCACGGGATGTATTTATTATCATTACGCCATCTTTCATTTTATCAATATTATTTTTGTTGATAATGCCGGTTGTAGCCTCGGTTTGTGGACAGTGCAAACTAATGATATCTGATGATTTCAATAATTCGTCCAGCGAAACATATTTGCAAGTTTCTGTTTCTAATTTCAGGTTTTTGCTTCGGTTATAAGCCAAAATATTCAACCCAAAAGCTTGGGCTATTTTGGCAGTGGCTTGTCCAATTTGCCCAAAACCAATAATGCCCATGGTTTTTCCATCCAACTCTATTAGTGGTGTATTCCAAAAACAAAAATCCAATGATTTGGTCCACTCACCATCTTTTACTGCTTTAGAATGATCGCCAACATGATGGCACATCTCTAACAGTAATGCCATAGCAAATTGCGCAACAGCCTGTGTTCCGTATGTGGGCACATTGGCAACTACAATGCCTAAGGCCTTTGCAACTTCAACGTCGATTATATTGTAACCAGTTGCCAAAACACCAATGTATTTTAAGTGAGGTACTTGTGTTAAAACGGCTTTTGGTAAAGGTGTTTTATTGGTAAAAACAGCCTCTGCATCCCCTATGTTTTTTACTATTTCTTCAGTATCAAAACCCGTTCGGTCATAAACCACCAAATCGCCAAATTGCTCAATGCCTTCCCAACTTAAATCACCTGGATTAAGGGTGTAACCATCTAATACCACAATTTTCATAAATATCCTTTTTTATTGGCATTAAAATTATAGCAAATTTTATGAAAAAAGAAAACATACTAAAGCGTTTTATTTTTTAAGCAACGCATCAATGGTATTTCTAACCGAATCGCTGTTCCAATTGGCAGCACCAGTTTTATCAATTACTACCTTGCCTTGCTTGTCAATTAAAAACGTTCTTGGAATACCTCTCACATCGAAGAAATCTGATCTTGAAGCTTCATTATAAACCTTAAAAGTATAGTTGTTTTTTTCTAAATACGAATTTATTTTTTTGAATGATTCATCTGAAACAAATACAAACTCAATTTTATCGTTATAGTCATCATAAAGTTTTTGAAGACTTGGCATTTCCGCAATACACGGCGGACACCAAGTGGCCCAAAAATTAATCAATATGACTTTTTCTTTGTTTTCTTCGAAATTAAAAATGGTTCCGCTTTCATCTTTCAACTTCCAATTGTAATCTGCTATACTAGACTGTTTATTATCATCTATTATGGATGGACCAATTAACGCTAAGCCTTTCTGAACAAACACTTTTATAGGCTTTCGGGTTTGCGGAATTAATAATACGGCTACAATGATTAAAAAAACGATGGTACTTTTTTTGGGCTTATTAATTTTCATGATGTATAAAAAATATAATGTAAAAACAACTCCTCAAAACTAACCAAAATAAAGCACTTAAAACACTTTTTATATCCTTACATATCTTAAATTACTCTTAAAAAAAGGCATAAAAAAACCTCCAAATTTTGGAGGTTTCTTCTATTTAAAATAGCTTAAACTATTCTTCTTCATCTTGGGTTTTTGTCTCCTCTTTTTTACCGTCCAACAGCTCTAACATATTGTGTTGTTGCAATAAGTTGTACCATTGCAAAACCTTTTTTATATCGCTTGCATACACCCTATCTTCATCGTATTCTGGCAACACGTTAAAGAAATATTCTTCTAATTTATCTTTACTGTCTTTTGGTTTAATGCTTGTTGGCTCGCCGTTTTCTTTTTCTTTAATCTTCGCCAACACATCTCTTAATGGAATTTCTTCGGTTAAAGTATATATTGCAATTTCGCTTAAAACGCTTACGTTTTGCTGTAAACTTACAGATATACGCTTGTTATCTATTAAGGACTCTGCAACAAAACCGCCTCTGGTTTGCGCAATTAATTTGAATAAACCTGGTTTTCCCGAAATGGCTAAAACTTTATCTAAACCCATAAATTTTTATTTTTTTGAAAGTGGCAAATATCAACTGTTTAATACAATGATGCAACTATTATCGTTTCTTTTTTTGGACCGGAAAACGCATGCGGTAATCGACATTGATTTTTCCTTTGGAAATATTATTTAGTTTTCCTTTTATCAAGCGTTTTTTTAAGCTTGATAATTTGTCGGTGAACAAAATGCCTTCAATATGATCGTATTCATGCTGAATCACTCTGGCAATTAAACCATCAAAAACTTCGGTGTGTTTTTTAAAATGCTCATCCAAATATTCAACCGTAATTTTTGGTTGCCTAAACACATCTTCCCTAACATCCGGAATGCTCAAACAGCCTTCGTTGAATGCCCATTCGTCGCCTTCCTCTTTTATAATTTTAGCGTTGATAAAAACACGTTTAAACCCTTTTAACGCTTTTTGCTCGTCTTCTGAAAGCTCTTCGTCTTCAGAAAATGGAGTTGTATCGACTAAAAACAAACGAATTGGTAATCCTATTTGTGGAGCTGCCAAACCAACGCCAAAAGCATTGTACATGGTTTCGAACATGTTTTCTAGAAGTGCATCTAAATTTGGGTATTCTTTGGTAATATCGGCACATTTCTTTTTTAAAACAGCGTCGCCATAGGCTACAATTGGTAAAATCATTCCGGTTTCAATATTTAATTTTTGCAAAAATACAATACTTACTAGTTAATTAGCGGTTTTTGGGCATAAAAAAAACTCCTTAAAAAGGAGTTTTTTTTATAACAAGTTTCATTACCGCGCTACTACAATTTTTCTAATAGCAGTTGCTTTTTCGGTTGAAATATTCAAGATATAAATGCCATTAGGCAAATGGGCAATGTTAAGTTCCTTATTATCTTGGTTACTCATATTATCTTCAATTATTCTTTTTCCAGTAATATTATAAACACCAATACTGGCCTTTACCGGAAAAGCAAATGACAATTTTAGTGTATTATCGCTTTTAAGTGGATTAGGGGATATTTCCATATTAGCTTCAAGAGTGTTTTTATCTACAGGCAGCGTACCTCCAGAATATGAACAATTGGTATCGAAACCAGATGTTATTGTAAAATCCTGACCAACAATAGCTGGACCGCTTGTAAGGTTATAAACAGATGTAGTTTCGGAGCAGGAAGCTACTTCCAGTGTAAAGGTAGAGGTTCCATTAACCTCAATGCTGGCGGGCCTGTTTACACAAAAAGAGGTTGCCGGCAAGTAAGATAAAAAGATTTTTGTGCCCCCAGAAGAAGTTGTACCTCCACCGTTGGGACAAGGCTCTGCATATGCTAGACTAAAGCTGAATACAGAAATCAATAATAAAATAATGTAATTTTTTTTCATAATAAATAAGGTTAGGTTTTGTAAATAAAAAATTAAAAGTACATATTTTCTTATGATAAAAAAAAATTATTTGGAATATAAATAACTTTGCAAAATAAGTGTGGCGCTAATCTCGTCAATTAGGGCTTTGTTTTTGCGTTGTTGCTTTTTTAAACCACTATCAATCATGGTTTGAAAAGCCATTTTTGAGGTAAAGCGCTCGTCGACCCTAACTATTGGAGTATCAGGGAATTGCTTCTCTAGCTTTATTAAAAATGGTTGTATGAGTGTTTCGCTTTCAGAAGCTGTATTATCCATTTGCTTAGGCTCGCCCACTAAAAACAACTCCACTTTTTCTTTACTTGTATAGTCTTTTAAAAACTGAATAAGTACTTTGGTATCGACAGTGGTTAGACCTGAGGCGATAATCTGCAACTCGTCTGTTACCGCTATTCCAGTTCTCTTTTTACCATAATCTATTGCTAAAATGCGTGCCATAAATACCTTTTGCGCAAAAGTAATGTTTAAAAACAAAAAAGACCGTCTTTACAGACAGTCTTTCCAGTAATTTAACCTTAAATATTAATTTTGAACTTTCTTTTTATGCTACTTTAGCCTTATTTATTTTAGGAAATAACCATTTAATATTTTCAACCTTTCTTACACGGTTTAAATATACTCTGATATCGCTATTAGTTCGTGCTATATTTTCTTTTACTTCGGTAGCTTCAGTTTTATCCGTTTTAACTTCTACTTTATTTACAACATTCTCATCACTTTCAACAGTAATAGTAACATCTTCATTATTGTCAGAAACCGTAATCGTATTTTCAGTTTCAACTTTTACTACAGTATCTTGAGCGTTTGCAAAAGAAAAAGAAAGTAATAAAACTAATAATGTGTAAATCTTTGTTTTCATCAGGTTTATTTGTTTGATGGTTCAAATATAGAAGCGCATTAAAGTTTAACACAATAAATTAGTTATAAGACCTTAGATTCTCGATGATTAGAAAACGGTAGCTTTTTACCGATTAACAGTTCAACAGCATGATTTTATCGATTAAACACAGCAACAATGTGTTTTATCGATTTATTAGTTTATTTAAAAGTAAAAAAGGCCTTTATCTTTTTGAAAAATTCGTTTTATAAAGCTGTAATTTTTACCAAATATGCAACGGATATTATAGCCGTTTCCCTTAGTTTTTCGAATGATAGACATTATATTTGCTTAAAATATAATTACCAATGACAGAATTACAACAAACCATTGAAAACGCTTGGAACAACAGAGATCTTTTAAAGGAAGAATCAACAACCTCTGCCATTAGAAGCGTTATCGAGTTATTAGATAAAGGCGAATTGAGAGTGGCCGAACCAATTACAAACGGATGGCAGGTTAACGAATGGGTTAAAAAAGCCGTGGTTTTATACTTCCCTATTCAAAAAATGGAAACTATTGAAGCTGGGCCCATGGAATTTCATGATAAAATTCCTTTAAAAAGAGGTTATGCAGAAAAAGGCATACGTGTTGTACCGCATGCCGTTGCACGCCACGGAGCCTACATTTCCAGCGGTACCATATTAATGCCCAGTTATGTAAATATTGGTGCCTATGTTGATGAGGGCACAATGGTTGATACTTGGGCAACTGTTGGTAGCTGTGCTCAAATAGGCAAAAACGTACACTTATCTGGTGGTGTTGGTATTGGTGGCGTTTTAGAACCTTTGCAAGCAGCACCCGTAATTATTGAGGACAATGCCTTTATTGGCAGTCGCTGTATAGTTGTTGAAGGCGTTCGTGTAGAGACCGAAGCGGTTTTAGGCGCTGGCGTTGTTTTAACGATGAGTACAAAAATAATAGATGTTACCGGTGATGAGCCAATTGAATATAAAGGTAGAGTACCCGCACGTTCTGTGGTTATTCCGGGCAGTTACGCTAAAGATTTTCCGTCGGGCAGCTATAATGTACCTTGTGCTTTAATAATTGGTAAGCGTAAAGAAAGTACCAACAAAAAAACATCGCTAAACGATGCATTACGCGAGCACGATGTAGCTGTTTAAACCCGCTCTGCTCGTAAATTTCAAAAAGTAAAAAAACCAAATTCCAATAGAAACTTTTATTGGAATTTAGTTTTTGGAATTTGGGATTTTAAATTTGAAGTATGAAAATTTTAGTAATACAACAAAAAATGATTGGCGATGTGCTTACAAGCAGTATACTGTTTGAGGCACTTAGACAGAAATACCCAAACGCCCAATTGGACTATTTGATTAACGAGCATACTTTTCCTGTTGTAGAGCACCATCCGTTTATTGATAATTTTATCTTTTTTACTAAGGAAGCCGAATCTAGTAAACTAGCTCTTTTAAAGCTTGCTAAATCTATTAGAAAGCGTGAATACGATGTCGTAATTGATGTCTATTCAAAGCTTTCCAGTAATTTGATTACGGCTTTTTCTAAGGCAAAAATCAAAATTTCTTATTATAAATATTATAGTTCGCTCTTCTATCAGCATAATATAAAAAGACAACAAAGCACTAATGGAAAATCTGGCTTAGCCATTATTAATAGAATGCAGTTGTTACAGCCTTTAGGAATTGAAGCAACATCGATTAAACCGAAAATTTATTTAACCGATAGCGAGATTTCGAATAGCAAACAATTTTTAAAAAAACATCAAATAGATTTAAACAAACAGTTGTTTATGATTAGTGTTTTGGGTAGCGGTGAAAACAAAACCTATCCGTTTCCTTATATGGCAAAAGTTATTGATGCCATTGTTGAGAAAACCAGTGCACAAATTCTGTTTAATTACATTCCGAAACAAGAAACTGAAGCCAAAGCCATTTTAAGTTTATGCCACACCGAAACCAAAAAGCATATTAAATTTCATGTTTTCGGGAAAAGTTTAAGGGATTTTTTAGCGATAACGCATCATTGCGATGCGGTAATTGGCAACGAAGGAGGCGCTATAAATATGGCGAAAGCATTAAATATCAATACCTTTGCCATTTATTCTCCGTGGATTGACAAAGCCTCGTGGAATCTTTTTGAAGATGAAAACAACCTAAGTGTGCATTTAAAAGATTACTTGCCCGAATTGTACACAAAACCTGAAAAAGAATACAAAAATGAAGCATCAGCTTTATATCAAAAATTTAAACCCGAAATGTTTATTGATAAAATTGAGGATTTTTTAGTGTCACACCAAAATTAACTCTTCAAAGTCTCCAAAGCTTTTTTTACTGCAGTTTCAACAAATTGTCCTTGCATCACTTTTTCTTGAACTTTCAAAACATTGGTTTTCATGGTTTTATAATCGGACTCCGTTACATTTTCTAAAATAGCATTCAAATCCTTTAAATTAGAAACCGCAATGCCCACCTTATTTTCAACTATAAAGCTGGCAATAGCGGCCTTGTCCCAAACAATAACCGGAAGCCCACACAACAAATACAATGAGGTTTTATGCGGATTGTTATATTTTAAATATTCGCCTAAATCGCCGCTACAAGCTTCGGTTGAAATACCATCCCAAACCAAACCAAAATCGGCTTCAATTTTATGCGCAATTTGATCGGAAGGAAAAGCACCTTCATAAAAAATAACAGATTCTTCTTCGCTCACTTTTCGCCTACTTGCATCAAAACCAATACCATATAATTTTAAATGATACTTACTGTTTTCCAAAACATCAAAATCGAAAATATACGCGTTTTTACCTTCGCCAAAACCACCAGCGTAAGCGATATCGTATGTATCTTTTTTAATTCTGTTTATATTCTGGATTGGTTTTTCTTCTGAAACATAATCGAAAATACCCAAAACCACGATAGGTATTGATGTGCCTTGATCTAAAAACCATTGTTTCATGGAATCGTTGTGCACAATTATAACATCGGAGCACACAATTTTAGACAGTTCCTTTTCAACATCTTTTACCCGTCCTTTTAAGCATCTTACATCGTGTACAATCGTAATTATTTTACAACGTTTGAATTTCGCAAAAAACAGGATCAGTTTTCTAAATTTATTATTGGGATATTGCGTGCAAATTGTCGACTTAAACGGCAATCGCAACAAGGCTATGGTAATTCCGAAAAAATTCTTTATCGTACCAACGGCCGAACTAGGGATAGACGATTGTTTAAACCCAAGGTTTTTAAACCCTAAGTTTTGCAATGATATTTCGCAATCGGTTTTTGCTTTTCCTGCGGCATTAAATAACGACTTATAATTTCTGGAAATGTAATACATAAAGGCTGAAAAGTTTTGTTTAGGAAATTAATATTCTAGTTTTGTTAAAAATATAAAAGTATGCAAAAGTATGATTATTTAATTGTTGGTGCCGGATTATTTGGTTGCGTATTTGCATACGAAGCCAACAAAGCTGGAAAAAAATGCTTGGTTATCGATAAAAGAAACCATGTGGGAGGCAATGTGTACTGCGAAAATGTGGACGGTATTAACGTACATAAATACGGCGCCCATATTTTTCATACCAACGATAAACAGATTTGGGATTATGTAAACCAATTTGCGGAATTTAATAATTATGTGAATTCCCCCGTTTCAATTTCTAAAGGAAAACTGTACAATTTGCCTTTTAACATGAACACCTTTTACCAGTTATGGGGCACAAAAACACCCGAGGAAGCTAAAAAAATTATAGAAAGCCAGATAAAAGAATACGGTTTTGAAAATCCGAAAAACCTAGAAGAGCAAGCCTTATCTTTAATAGGAAAAGACGTTTACGAAACGCTGATAAAAGAATACACCGAAAAGCAATGGGGCAAAAAAGCAACTGAACTTCCTGCCTTTATTATTAAGCGATTACCCGTGCGTTATACCTTTAACAACAACTATTTTAACGATAAATACCAAGGCATTCCCATAGGTGGTTACAACAAAATTATTGATGGTTTATTGGAAGGTATTGAAACAAAAACCAATGTTGATTTTTTTGAAAATAAAGAAGCATTAAGCAAATTAGCTTCAAAAATTGTGTACACCGGAAAAATAGACGAATTCTATGATTATAAGTTCGGGAATTTAGAATACCGCTCGCTGCGCTTTGAAAACACGCGTTTGGAAAAAGAAAACCACCAAGGCAATGCCGTAGTAAATTATAACGATGGCGATATTCCGTACACCCGAATTATCGAGCATAAACATTTCGAGTTTGGGAAACAAAACCACACCGTTATAACCAAAGAATTCCCCGAGCAATGGACAAAAGAAAAAGAGGCATACTACCCTATTAATAACGACAACAATCAAAACAAATATCAGCAATACAAAGCATTATCTTCTCAAGAAGATAACATTATTTTTGGTGGCAGACTTGCTGAATATAAGTATTACGATATGCATCAAATAATAGCTTCGGCTTTGCAAAAAGTAAAAAAGGAACTCAATAAATAATGCTTTTAAATCATTACTTCTAAATTGAAGAATTCTAACAAAATATCAGCCTCACTCATCACTTATAACGAAATCAATCACATTGAAGCCGTTATAAACAATATTAGTTTCGCTGACGAAATTATAGTTGTAGATTCCATTAGCACAGACGGAACGCTTGAAAAGCTATCTGAATCTAAACACGTTACCACCATAAAACGCAAATTTAAAAACTTTGCAGACCAAAGGAATTTTGCCTTGCAACAGGCCACTCACGATTGGGTTTTGTTTATTGATGCCGATGAACGCTTAACCGATAAATTAAAAACCGAAATTATTACTACAGTAAACAATCCAACCGATGTTGCGGCATTTATGGTTAAACGTTTGTATTATTTTAAGAAAAAAAGAATCCGTTTTAGCGGCTTTCAAACCGATACCACTTACCGGTTATTCAAAAGGAACAAGGTTAAATATATTGAAGACAAAATAGTACACGAAATGCCACAAATTGATGGTAAAAGCGGTATTTTAAAACACAATATGCTGCATTATTGCTTTGATAGTGCTGCCCATTATAAAGCAAAAATGGAGCACTATGCAAGCCTAAAAGCCTTAGAGCTTTTTAAAAAAGGCAAAAAAGCCAACGCTTTCCATTTTATATTTAGGCCATTTTACAAGTTTGTGGTAAACTATATTTTTAGGCTCGGTATTTTAGATGGAAAAGCTGGTTTTCAAATTTGTTATTTAAGTGCTTATGGTGTTTATTACCGCTATAAAGAACTTCAAAAACTCAATAGGTCTTCCAAAATTTAAGTTTCTTTTTTAAGCGTCTTTTTCGGTGGTATTTTTCTTGAAAAGCTTCGGTTTCCTGCCACATTAAATTAAAAATGGTCTCGTAGTTTTCTCCAGAACATTTAGCATATTCATCACTCATCACTTCAACCATCGATTTATGAATGGTCAATTTAGAAAAGTTTTTAATCCGCGTTTCAAAATCCAAATCCTTAAACTCCATGCGGTTTAAATCCACCAAATAAAAATCGTAACCTTTTTCGGTTTTTTTAATTAACGTATTTCCTGGGGAATGATCTAAAAAATGCACCCCATTTTCGTGCAAATCGAATGTAAATCGTGTAAAGGCCCTGAGAATGGCATCGTAATTTGGAATGTTAAAATCGGTTGTTAATTCCCGGTACGTATAATCGCAATCAATCTGCTCGCTTATATAATAGCTTTTTTTGAATAAAAAAGGAGTTTTAAATTCGTAATACGCCACAGGGTACGGAGTGCCGATGTTTAAATCTTTCAGCGTATTGGCGTATTCAAATGAGCGTTGCGCTTTGCTTTTTCTAAAAAAACGATACGCGATTTGATTGATTAAATGCGGTTCTTTAAACGATTTAACGTTAATCGTTTCATCACCCAATTGAAATAATTTGAGTGAATTTCTTTCTTGATTGCCAAAATCTTCACCAAGCACATCAAAATTTTCGATGAAATTATCGAGCTCGCTTTCAAAGGGTTTGTATAATTTATGAAACACTTTATTCATGCCACAATATTACGATTAGTTTTTCTTTTAAAAAATCCAAAGCATTTCATATTATATTTGTTTTTCTTTGTAAAAAACACGGCATGCAGCATATTTTTTTAGAATCACACAACATAAAGAACCAACATTTTGGCTTTGGCCAGTTTAATTATCATTTAATAAAAGGGCTATATAATGCAAATATCGAGGGCTTTAAAATTACGCTTCACGCCAAAGACACCCATGTTTTAAAGGAAGAATTCGGCACATATTTTAACTATAAAAAATACTATTCGTTACGACGGCACAAAGCTTTTAGAATAAGGAAAAAATACGATTTATGGCATTGTTTAAATCAGAATATTAAAATTGAACCCCATTACGATATGCCGTATTTGTTAACGGTGCACGATGTTAATTTTATTGATGAAGTTTCAAGCGATTTAAACCACGAAAGAAACATAAAATTCCAAAACAAACTCAACCGAAGCACTGCCATTACGTACATTTCGGACTATGCTAAACAATCTACCCATCAATATTTTAAGGTGCCAAATGTACCGGAATTCGTTATTTATAACGGCAACCCGATTATCGATATTGAAATTCCCGAAAACCATAAACCGAAATTAACTTCTAAAAAACCATATCTATTTAGCATTGGCGAATTTACCGAACGTAAAAACTTTCATACTTTGGTTGAAATGTTAGCGCTTTTGCCGGAATACAATTTAATCCTTTCGGGCAACAACAATACGGGGTATGCCAGTGCCACATTGCAAAACACCATTAAAAAGTTAAAACTGGAAAGCCGCGTTATCATCACCGGAAAAATATCCGAATTGGATAAGCAATATTACATGCAAAACTGCGAAGGGTTTGTGTTTCCGTCGTTGCGCGAAGGTTTTGGTATTCCGCCCATTGAAGCCATGCGTTTTGGGAAACCCGTTTTTCTATCAAACAACACGTCGTTACCCGAAATTGGCGGCGAACACGCTTTTTATTGGAATCATTTCGAATCCACTTACATGGCCAAAGTTTTAAAAGACGGTTTAAATACGTTCAACAAAAACAAAACCAAATTCTCCCAAAATTACGTAAAACACGCCAAAAGCTTTAATTGGAATAACGCCGCAAAACAATATATTGAAGTTTATAAAAGCATTTTATTTAAAAAGTAAATCCTAAATTTGCTGCCTAACCATTAAAAAAACCTATAATGATTTTTAAAATAATTATTGCAGTTATCCTATTGGCAGTCTTGATGCACTATGCCATAAAATTCGCAAAACACAAATCATTATATCCGTTTATGCCTTTTAAATATAATTTTAGAAGACGAAGAATAACTTTTGCAAAAACACTTAAATTACTGGACGAAAGAAAAGTTAAAACCATTATTGAAACCGGCACTTCCAGAGAAGGGTTGAATAACACCAAAGGTGATGGCGGAGCGACCATAGTTTTTGGAAAATGGGCACAGCAAAACCATGCCAAAATGCACTCTGTTGATATTAGCGAAGATTCGGTAAAAGGCTCGCAAAGCGAAGTTGACAACCAAAATTTAAACGATACGGTTACGGTGCATTTAAACGATTCGTTAGCGTTTCTTAAAACCTTCGATGACCCCGTAGATTTCTTGTATTTAGATAGTTACGACTATTCAAAAACCGATACGGAGATTCAAATGAAAAGTCAGGAACATCACTTAAAAGAATTTAAAACCATCGAAGATAAATTGCATAAAGATTCCATAGTACTTATCGACGATTGCGGGTTACCGGGCGGCGGAAAAGGCAAAACCGTAATCGCCTATATGCTTGAAAAAAACTGGAAAATTTTAATTGATGCCTATCAAGTTTTATTGGTAAAAAAAGAAAGTCTTTCATAATTTTTTTGATGAATACCGAGATTAAAAATGTACTCCAAGTCTTAAAAAATGGTGGACTTATACTCTATCCAACCGATACCGTTTGGGGTATTGGCTGTGATGCCACAAACCCTGAAGCGGTTAAAAAGGTTTACAAACTAAAACAGCGTGAGGACAGCAAAGCTTTAATTTGTTTGGTTGCCGACGACAGAATGCTGAAAAAATACGTAAAAAAAATACCCGAAGCCGCATATAGCATCATCGATATTTCTGAAAAACCCATCACAATCATTTATGATGAAGCACAACATTTGGCTTTAAATTTAATTGCAGACGATGGCACGATAGCCATCCGTATTCCCAACGATGATTTTTGCTATCAACTATCAAGAAAACTTAATGGCGCCATTGTTTCAACCTCGGCAAATGTTAGCGGACAACCAACGCCTAAATCATTTAAAGAAATAGCGCCTGCCATTTTAAAAGGTGTGGACTATGTTGTAAATTTGCATCACGAAAAAATCTGCGACAAACCTTCTTCAATTATTAAATTGAGCAATAGCGGGATTGTTAAGGTGATTCGGGAATAAAAAATAGCCACTAATACACGAATATTTATGTCTAAAATTATTTATAAGGATGAAAGCTACGCTATTGTTGGGGCTTTATTTGAAGTTTATAATAATTTGGGAAGTGGTTTTTCAGAAATTGTTTACAAAGATGCTATCGAATACGAACTAAGAAGCTTGAATATTCCATTTCAAAGAGAAAAAGAATTTGGCGTTGCGTATAAAGATGCGTTGTTAAAACATAAATTTTATACAGATTTTGTAGTTTTTGATAAAATTATTTTAAAAATAAAATCGACCGAAAACCTGCACGATAAGCATACTGCCCAATGTTTAAATTATTTAAAAGTATCGCAATGTAAACTCGCAATTTTAGCAAATTTTCACAAAGACTTATTAGACCACAAAAGAATTGTTTTATAAAACATTCGTGAATTCGTGGCAGCAAAAAAAATGAATTATAAAACCGCACTCAAGCATTCCATTTTTAAGATCATATCCCAATCTGCTAAAACATTAAAATTAGACAGCTATGTTATTGGTGGTTTTGTACGCGACTATATTTTAAAGCGTGGCACTGCCAAAGACATTGATATTGTGGCCATTGGCAGCGGGATTGAACTCGCTAAACAAGTCGCCAAAAATTTACCCAATAAACCCAAGGTTCAAATCTTTAAAACCTACGGAACGGCGATGCTTCGGTACGATGATATTGAAATAGAATTTGTTGGTGCTCGCAAAGAATCATATAACGAAAACAGCCGAAATCCTATAGTGGAAAATGGTTCTTTACAAGACGACCAAAATCGACGGGATTTTACAATTAATGCACTGGCTCTAGATTTAAGCGAAGATAAATTTGGCGATTTACTCGATCCGTTTAACGGCATTGAAGATTTAAAAAATCAAATTATAAAAACGCCGTTAAATCCCGATATTACTTATAGCGACGACCCGCTACGCATGATGCGCGCCATACGTTTTGCCACACAGCTCGATTTTAAAATTGAAGAAGATTCATTAAAATCCATTAGCAAAAACTGCGATCGGATTAAAATTATAACCAACGAACGGATTGTTGTCGAACTTCATAAAATTTTGGAAAGCGAAACGCCGTCAATAGGGTTTTTACTATTGGACAGAACGGGTTTGCTACAGCATATTCTGCCAGAACTTACGGCTTTAAAAGGCATTGACGAAATTGAAGGCCAACGCCATAAAGATAATTTTTACCACACTTTAGAAGTCGTTGACAATATTGCAAAACACACTGATAACCTGTGGTTGCGTTGGGCCGCTTTATTACACGATATTGGTAAAGCACCAACAAAAAAATTCAACAAAAAAGTAGGCTGGACGTTTCACGGGCACGAGTTTGAAGGCTCAAAAATGGTATATCGTTTATTCAAAAGATTAAAAATGCCATTAAATGACAAAATGAAATTTGTACAAAAAATGGTGTTTATGAGTTCCCGACCCATTGCCCTGGCGCAAGATGTTACAGATTCAGCCGTTCGCCGTTTGATTTTTGATGCTGGGGAATATATTGAAGATTTAATGACACTTTGTGAAGCCGATATTACCACGAAAAATCCAAAAAAGTTCAAAAAATATCACAATAACTTTAAAATAGTTCGAGAAAAAATAACAGAAGTTGAAGCGCGTGACCACGTTCGTAATTTTCAACCGCCCATTTCCGGAGAAGCGATTATGAAAGCCTTCAACCTAAAACCGTCACGCGAAATTGGCATGATAAAAGAAACCATAAAAGAAGCCATTTTAGAAGGCGATATTCCTAATGAATATGAAGCTGCGTATCAGCTCATGTTAAAGGAGGGGAAACGCTTGGGCTTAAAAGCATCAACGTAATAATGTTGCACATTGTTAGGACAAATTCGGATAACAAAGACTTTAAAGATTTAGTAAAACAACTAGATAATTACCTCGCTATTGTTGATGGTGAGGAGCATGATTTTTATAACCAATACAATAACATTGATGTATTAAAACACGTTGTAATGGCCTATTCGGATAAAACCCCTGTGGGTTGCGGTGCGTTTAAGGAATTTGATAAAAACAGTGTAGAAATCAAGCGTATGTACACCAATCCAAAATACCGAGGCCAAGGCGTGGCTTCAAAAATTTTAAACGCATTGGAAATTTGGAGCCACGAATTGGGTTATAAATCTTGTGTTTTAGAAACCGGTATTCGTCAAGTGGAAGCGGTTGGGTTTTATAAGAAAAATAATTACGCCACCATTCCAAATTTCGAACCGTACAAAAATGTAGAAAACAGTTTATGTTTTAGGAAAGTTCTAAAAAAATAAGCTAACGATTTAAGTTTTAATTAATAATATTTCCGCGAAAGCGGGAATGACAGAAAATGAAGAAAGACAACAAAAAAGTTATTTACTGGCTACTTACGGGCTGTGTCCTCGTTTTTATAATGGTGGTAGTTGGTGGCATTACGAGGCTTACCGATTCGGGATTGTCCATATCAAATTACAAATTAATAACAGGCACCATTCCGCCATTAAACGATACCGAGTGGCAAGAGGCCTTCGAGCTGTACCAACAATATCCCGAGTATCAAAAACTACATTCGCATTTCACCATTGATGATTTTAAAAGTATTTATTTCTGGGAATGGCTGCACCGTGTTATTGGCAGGCTTATAGGTTTGGTGTTTATCATTCCGTTTTTATACTTTCTTGCAACCAAACAGCTCACCAAAAAAACGATTAAAAAATGTCTGATTTTATTGGTGCTTGGTGGCTTTCAAGGTTTTTTGGGTTGGTATATGGTTAAAAGCGGGTTGGTTGATAGGCCCGATGTAAGCCATTACCGTTTAGCGGCGCATTTAACCACAGCATTCCTCACGTTTGCGGCCACACTTTGGGTGGCTTTGGATTTAATTTACCCAAACAAAAAACCAATAAACACCAAATTTAGAAATCTTATTATCGTAAGCTATTTAATCCTAATTGTTCAGATAATTTATGGTGCATTTGTAGCTGGCCTAAAGGCTGGATTGCTCCATAACCACTGGCCTTTAATGAATGAAAATGAATTTATGCATCACACGGTGTATATCCTTGAACCCTTCTATAAAAACCTAATTGAAAACCCAAGTGGCATTCAATTTATTCACCGAACTTTAGCATATATCGTAGTCATTTCGATTGTAATTTTATGGTTTAAAGCCCGAAAACTAACGCTTACGAATCTGCAGAAAAAAAGTGTAGATGCCTTGCTTATTTTGGTTGGTTTCCAATTTTTATTGGGTGTATTTACAATTATTTATGCGGTGCCATTATGGTTAGGTGTGGCGCATCAAATGGGTGCTTTTTTCTTATTAAGTGCCATGACATTTACCTTGCACCGTTTTAGTAAATAGCACAAAAAGACTTATCTTTGCAGCAATAATTTTTCAGAATGATTTACAGATTTAGAATTATACTTGATAACGATACCGAAGAGGATGTTTTTCGCGATGTAGAAATCCGGGAAACCGATACGCTTGAGGATTTGCACAACATCATCACGCAGTCTTTTGGGTTTGATGGTTCTGAAATGGCATCGTTCTATTTGAGCAACGATCAATGGGATCAAGGTGAGGAAATTTCGTTGTTCGATTTAAGCGACGATAATTCTGCACGTTTAATGAACGAAACGTCTTTGGATAGTGTGGTGCACGAAGCACAAACCAAACTAATTTACGTTTACGACTTTTTAAGCATGTGGACCTTTTATGTTGAGCTCGCTGAAATTGTTGAGGAAGAGGAAGGTTATGACTACCCCAACCTTATGTTTGTACAAGGTCAAGTACCGGATAACGCTCCAGAAAAATTATTTGAAGCCGATGACGATGACACCTTTAATGAATTTGAAGACGAGTTGGATATTGACGACTACGACAATCTGGATTTTGATGAAAACTGGAATTAAGCTTTAAGCCTTTTAAGGTTGACATCTTCATAATTTCTTACCAAAAACTCAAGTGCCGCTTTAAGAATTTGCCCCATATTATTACAACGTTTAAAGTTTACGTCTTGGGTATACTCAAATATTTTCATTTTAAGCAAATCTATGTTGGCATCTTTGGATATGGAATCGTTAAGCATACATGACATAAGCTCATCTATCCTACCGTGAAAGCTTTTTAACCGTTTTACAAGCGTAGAGCGTTCTTCAATTTTATATTGGTCTATCGAAAATTTCTGGAAACTATTGGCTACCAATTCAACCATTTCAAAATTTTCCTTAAAAAACTGGGGCCTGTAAATATTAAACTTGCCTTCGTAACATTGTTGGTCAAAATCTATGGGTCTTATTTTGTACACCACATGGTCAAAATCGTGGGTGGGCACAATTACGTAATTGTAAGAGCGCATATCGCCCAAAAGCCTAATCATACAGCGTTCGTTAAACTTGACAAACTCTTTGGCGATTTGAGATTTTTCAGATTTAGAACAATTTGGAAGCATCTTTTTTATAAACTCATCACCCGGAATTCCTGCAATGTGCTCCTCTATCAAGGTATTATTGTACACCAAAAAATTCAAGTTATAAGGCGATAGCATGTGCTCCAGTTCAAGCCCGTAAACACGCGATGCATCGGCAGTTTTCACATAAAAATAGGTGTAATTGTCATTTAAAATATTTCTGATTTTTATTCTAAATGGTTTCGAGTTTCCAAAGGTGCAGTAATCAATGGCATCAACATTTAAAAACGGAATGGTGCTTTCGTTACCATCAGAATGTAAAATGGTGTACACTTTTTTTAAAGACAAATCTATCTCTTCGCGCTCGTAATCGTTATAATAAACCCGTATCCACAACGTATCGTTATCATCTTTATCATAAACCACTACCGAACCTTGAAATCGCAATAAATCATCATAAAAGATAGGAATTTCAATATTTCTGTTGTATTCAGAAAGATAGTCGTTCAACTGATCCGATATTGGGAACGATGGCTTTTTTTTAGATATTTTTAAATCTTGCATACATATATAAAATTATTCAAAGTTAAAGCTTTTATTGATAATCGTGTAACAAAACAAGTTGAGCATCGTCATACTTTAATAACTAACCGTGTTGATATTAATTCAGCATAAAAACCACACATATTGGAACCAATACTTACAATTAATAATCTTACCAAAAAATTTGGGTATTTAACCGCTGTAAAAGATTTGTCGTTTACCATTAACAAAGGTAACGTTTATGGCATTTTAGGACCAAACGGAAGCGGAAAATCCACAACCTTAGGCATTGTTTTAAATGTTGTTAATAAAACACATGGCGATTTTAAATGGTTTGACGGGCAAACAACCACACACGATGCCTTAAAAAAAGTTGGTGCCATAATTGAGCGACCAAACTTTTACCCATATATGACGGCGACACAGAATTTAAAACTGGTTTGCAAAATTAAAGGCGTTGATTATAGTAAAGTTGAAGAAAAGCTTGAAATTGTTGGCTTGTTAGATAGAAAAGACAGTAAGTTTAGAACCTATTCTTTAGGGATGAAACAGCGTTTAGCTATTGCCTCGGCACTATTAAACGATCCGGAAATTTTAATTTTAGACGAACCTACAAATGGGTTGGACCCCCAAGGTATTCATCAAATTCGGGAAATCATTAAGCAAATTGCAGCCAAAGGCACCACCATTTTACTGGCATCGCATTTGTTGGATGAAGTTGAAAAAGTATGCTCGCACGTTGTGGTCTTGCGCAAAGGCGTAAAATTATATTCGGGTCGTGTTGACGAAATGATTTCAAGTCACGGTTTTTTTGAATTGAAATGTAACAAGCAAAAGGATTTGATAAAACTTTTGGAAAACAATGCTTCATTCAAATCGATTAAAGTAAAAGATGGATTGATAACCGCTTTTTTAAACGAACCGATGCTTTCTGAAGACTTTAATAAATACCTTTTTGAAAACGGTATTATACTCACCCATTTAGTACAGCGTAAAGAGAGTTTAGAAGAACAATTTTTACAATTAACAGACAATAAATAAAACTAAATCCAACCAAAATACAAACTAACTTTATGTTACGTCTTTTAAACTTAGAATTACAAAAACTACTACTTAACAGAACCAGTAAAATACTCATATTCGTATCGTTCATTCTGCCTTTCTTTGTTATATTATTATCATCATTAAGGATAAATGTATTCGGTTTTTTTACATTGGAATTGGGTGAATTGGGCATTTTCAACTTCCCGATTATCTGGCATTTAACCACCTTTTTCGCATCGCAATTCAAATTCTTTTTTGCCATTGTGGTTGTAAGTATGATTGGAAACGAATACAGCAACAAAACCATCAAACAAAACTTAATTGACGGGTTAAGTAAAAAGGAATTTATCCTATCAAAATTCTACACCATTATTTTCTTTTCGTTTGTTTCTACGGTATTAATAAGTTTTATTTCGCTGTGCATAGGTTTGTACTATTCCAGCTATACCGAAGCTTCCATTGTGCTCAGGGAAACCGAGTTTATACTCGCCTATTTTGTTAAGCTTATTGCCTTTTTTAGTTTGTGTTTGTTTTTTGGGATGCTCGTAAAACGATCTGCCTTTGCATTGGCCTTTTTATTCATTTTATATATTTTAGAATGGATTGTATTTGGATTAATCGTTTGGAAATTTGATGCTAATATTGCAGAAAGGATTCAAAACTTCTTTCCGTTAAAATCCATGTATAAATTAATCGACCAACCATTCCAACGTATAGCCATGACTAAGTTTCCAGACAAAGGAGAATTAGCTTATGACTATGCTGTACATTGGCACGAATTTGCCATTGTAATAGGTTGGACTGCTCTATTTATCTTTTTATCGTACAGATTATTAAAAAAGCGAGATTTATAATACCTTTGGTGGCATTCGCTACTGAAAGATGAAAAAAATTGCCATATTCTTAATAAGCTGTTTAATCGGTTTAAATGGTTTTGCCCAAAGTGAAGCCGCCAATTGGTACTTTGGCTTTGGTGGTGGCATAAAATTTAACCAAGTCAACAATTCTGTGACCTCAGTAAGTGATGGGCAATTATTTACAAACGAAGGTTGTGCATCCATTTCAGACAGTTCTGGGAATTTGTTGTTTTATACAGATGGCACTCGCGTTTGGAATAAAAACCATGCCACCATGTTGAACGGCTTGGGCTTGTATGGCGATTCGTCCAGTACACAATCTGCTATTATTGTACCTAAACCAGACGATGACAATATTTATTACATTTTCACAGTTGATAATGGTCTTGACGGAAATGATTTCGGTTTGAACTATTCGCAAGTCGACATGACTTTAGATGGTGGACTAGGTGCAGTTACCACTAAAAACACAAATTTACTTCAGCGTTGTTCCGAAAAAATTACGGCGGTTTTAAAGGATTGCATTACCAAATCCATTTGGGTGCTTACCCTAGCATCAGAAAATGGCGATGCAGATATTTTTAACACCTTTCACGCTTTTGAAGTTAACAATTTAGGGGTTAACACCACATCGGTCGCTTCAACATTTAGTCTTTTTGTTTCAGATGCACGAGGCTATTTAAAACTCTCGCCCGATGGCGAAAAAGTGGCATGTGCCAATGTTAGGGATGGACTGTATTTATATGATTTTGATGCCGCCACAGGTGTTGTAAGCAATCAATTGCAACTTAATTTACCATCTGTTAATTATGCGAGTTATGGTGTAGAATTTTCACCAAACAGTCAGTTGCTTTATGTGCATTCGTATAACAATTTTTTCGATTTTGAAACGCCGGCCAACAATAATATCCCATCAAATCACACCTCATCATTACTCCAATACAATCTTCTAGCATCAAATATTTCTACATCTTCATTTGTTATAGATGATCGAGAATTATATAGAGGTGGTTTGCAACTTGGTCCAAACGGTAAAATTTACAGAGCTTTAAGCGCAACTTACAACGATGGCTTACCTTATCTTGGGGTAATCAATAATCCGAACGGTGTTGGTTTTAGTGCGAACTATAGCCACAACGCCATTAGTGTTTCACCAAATAATTCGTCACAAGGGTTGCCTCCTTTTATAGCTTCTTTTTTTAATGAAAAAATAGACATTATTAAAAACGGCAGGAATTCCATAAACCTTGCGCTTTGTATCAATGATACGTATACTTTAACGGCCGACCAAATAACTGGTGCTACCTATAGTTGGACACGTGATGGAAATCCTTTGACTGAAAGTGATTATGATTTAGTGGTTACTCAAAATGGGCATTACGAAGTTTATATTGATCCCAATAACGGTGACTGCGCTATTGAAGGTGAAGCCTTTGTGGTTTTTAATCCTAACCCCGAAGCCTTCAACCACACCCTGTTGCAGTGCGACGAGGATGGCACTGCCGATGGGCTTACGCTGTTCAACCTCAACCAAGCTAATGCGGTTTTAACCAACAACGTCTCCGGACTTTCAACCAGGTTTTATACCGATGCGGCGAGGACCGCCCAAGTTGACGGCAACGCCTTTACCAACACAAGCAATCCGCAAACCATATACGTGGACGTGGTCAACGATGCAACGGGCTGCTTTTCGCCATCGGAACTGACCCTGAATGTAAGCGTCACCGATTCCGGCGATACCCAGCTTATTGCCTGTGATGACGATGGTGCTGAAGACGGTTTTTTCAACTTTAACCTGAGCGATGCCGATAGCGCTATTGTGAGCGGGCTTCCAACCGGCTTGACCATTGCCTACTACGAAACCTATGATGATGCTTTACTTGAAACAAACAACCTGGGCACATCGTTCACCAATACAAATCCGTACTCACAAATTATTTATGCGCGGGTTGAAAACGCCAACAACTGCTACGGCATAAGCGAAGTGGCCCTGACCGTAAACGAGCTGCCCGATATTGAAACCGAAGCTTTGGCGTATTATTGCCTCAACTTTTTCCCGGACACCATCGCTTTGGACGCCGCTGTTATAAACGATTCGCCTTCAAACTATACCTACAGTTGGTCTACCGGGGAAAGCACCTATCAAATCAATGTAAATCAAGCGGGCACTTACAACGTTACGGTTACCAATGCCAATGGCTGCACCAAACAACGCACCATTGTCGTAGATCCTTCGAACATTGCCACTTTTGAAACCATTGAAGTGGTCGATGCCACCCAAAACAATACCATTACCGTTTTGGTTTCTGGCGAAGGGGTTTACGAGTACCGATTGCTGGACGAGAACAATGTGGTGTACGCACCCTATCAGGAAAGCAATATGTTCGAAAACGTTTCACCGGGCATTTACACCCTAACCGTCCGCGACATTAAAAACAACTGTGGCACCGTGCAAGACCTGGTGTCGGTTATCGGGTTCCCCAAGTTTTTTACGCCCAATAACGACGGCGACAACGATACTTGGCAAGTTCAAGGGATTTCCGGCATGTTCCAGCCCAACACCAACATCCTCATCTTTAACAGGTTTGGCAAGTTGATAAAACAGTTGAACCCTTTGGGCGACGGTTGGGACGGACGCTTTAATGGCGAAAAACTGCCCGCCGACGATTACTGGTTTGCGGTCACCTTACAAGATGGAAGGATTTTTAAAAATCATTTTACACTAAAATATTAATTAATTAATCATGAAAACCAATTAAAATTGTATTTTATCGGTTATATTTTGCGCTTCATCTGAAAAAAGTCTATTTTTCATAATGAATTCAGTTTGCATATTCAATTGAGTTTTCCAAATAAAAAAGAAACCTACTGCTATGAAATTTGTTAACTACTTATTAGGACTACTTTTGCTTTGGGGTAGCTATGCGTTTTCGCAACAAATTTCTGTCGATGATTCTGTTGGTTTACAACAACTTATAGAAGACAACCTGGTACAAAATAGTTGTGTTGAAATTACTAATATTACCTCGTTTGTAAACGGAAGCGCCAGTGGTTTTTCAAGTTATGCACAATTTGACCGTGCAAGTTCCAACTTCCCTTTTCAAAATGGTATTATGCTTTCCACTGGTAATGCCACCTCTGGTGGAAATGGTGTAACTACACCAACACTTAGCGAAGGCTCATCCGTTTGGGGAACAGACCCGGATTTAGAAGCTGCTTTGGGGATTTCCAATACTCTGAATGCCACTTCCATCGAGTTTGATATTGTATCTATATCAAGTCAGCTTCAATTTAATTATTTATTGGCATCCGAAGAATATTTCGGCATTAACCCTTGTCAGCTTTCCGATGGTTTTGCGTTTTTAATTAAAGAAACCGGTAGCCCACTACCCTATCAAAATATCGCCTTAGTTCCTGGTACTTCAACACCGGTTAATACTAATACCATACATGATGAGATTTTTGGAGTTTGTCCAGCTCAAAACGACCAGTATTTTGATGGATACAACGTTGGTGACACCAATTATAATGGCAGAACCACCGTTTTAACAGCTCAAGCAACCATAACACCTTATGTTCAATATCATATAAAATTGGTAATTGCCGATCAAACCGATGGTTCTTTTGATTCAGCAGTTTTTATTGAAGGAAATAGTTTTAAAATTTTAGATTTGGGTGAAGATGTTTCCACATGTGCGCCTTCAGTAACCTTAGATGCCGATATAGACAATCCGCTCGCAACTTATGCTTGGTTTTTAGATAACAGCCCGTTAGCAACAACGCTCCCAACAATAAGCGCCACTCAAGATGGTACGTATAGAGTTGAAGTAACTGTAGATTTAAATGGTACTGCTTGTGTTGAAACCGACGAAATCGTAGTGATTTTAAATACCGAAGAGCCCATTAACCAGGTAACAGACTATATATTATGCGATGATATTAGTGGTGATGAAACTGAAGTATTTGATCTTAGCTCCAAAAACACCGAAGTCATTAATAATATTCCTTTTTCAAATTATGACTTCTCTTATCATTTATCCGATGCCGATGCCAGAAACAATGTAAATCCTGTTTCGGGTAATTTTTCCAATACCGTAAATCCACAAACCATTTATGTCCGTATTCAAGATAACGATTCGGGTTGCTATGGGTTTACTACATTTAATTTAATAGTAAATCCAGTACCAACCATAACTGACCCAACAGATTTAGAGGTATGCGATAGCGACACCCAACCCGATGGTTACACCGTTATAGATTTAACACAAAAGGATAACGAAATAACAGGGGGACAAAGCAATTTACTGGTAAGTTATCATTACAGTGCTGTTGACGCGGATAGCGGGGCAAACCCAATTCCCATACCTTATGTTAACACCAACACACCGACTGAAGTTGTTTATATAAGGGTTATAGACACGCAAACGGGTTGTGTAAATACCTCATCGTCTTTAACAATCAATATTACAACAAGCCCCATAGTAAACAGGGACACACAGTATTTGGACGCCTGTGATATGGACCATGATGGTAGTGCCGAATTCGATTTAACACAAGTCATCAACGATGTTTTAATGGGCTTGACCGGAGTAACCTTTACCTTTCATGAAACCTTACCCGATGCCCAAACGGGAGATAATCCCATTGCAGACGAAACCAATTACCAATATCAAAATGCTTTATTAGAACCTGGAAACGCGACGCTTTACATAAGAATTGTAGACGATGTTACGGGCTGTGCATCTATAGTCCCGCTCGAAGTTCATACCAATTTACTGCTTACAGGCACAGATACGGGCGATTTTGCCTTATGTGATACAAATGATGATGCCACCGATACTTTAGCATTTGACTTAACTACAGTTGCCCTTTATATTGCGGATGAATTACCTAATATTTTCGTTACGTTTTATGAAACCGAAACTGATAGGGACACCGATACAAACCCTTTGGATGATAGCATACTATATCCCGCGACCAGCCCCACAACCTTATATATCAAAATAGATGATACTGCCAGTGGTTGTTCTGATTTTTCAGAAATAACATTATTGGTAAACCCTGTTATATTATTCAATCCCGCAACACCATTACCGTATTGCGATACCGATGATGATGGTATTGTTAGCATCGATTTGGCATCTCTAGACGATATTGTAACCAACGGAAATACAGATTTTGAAGTAAGATACTACCCCACCAATACAGATGCCGAAAATAACACTAACCAGTTACCTCCGTTTTACACCAATACCGGTCCGATAGAAACCATTTTCGCACGCATTGAAAATATAAATACGGGCTGTAGCACCATCAACCCCTTTGATATTGAAATTTTTGTAGCGCCAGCTGCGACATCGCCAAGTCCAGAAGTGATTTGCGATAATGACAGCAACCCTGAAGATGGATTTTCAATCATCAATCTTGATGGTGCTATCTCTGAGGTTGTAGCGAACCCAACAGGACTTGACATCGATTTTTTCAATTCCTTTGATGATGCCGATAATAACGTCAACCCAATTACAAACACCACCAGTTATAATGCCAACACGCAAATCGTTTACATTCGGGTTGGAAATAACGATAGCCTGGGGTGTTATAATATTGTGGAATATGAAATTACCGTAAACACCACACCTGTAATTCCGGACATAACCCCATTTCAAATATGTAACGACGATGGCACGTTTACAGCAGATTTTTTATTGGTAGATAAAGATGCCGAAATTTTAAACGGTCAAACAGGGAAAGAAGTTTATTATTTTGAAGATGCGGCTTTTACAATTCCTATTGATAAAAATGTAGTGTACCAAAATACAAGTCCGTCGCAAACCATATATGTTCGTGTCGAGAATATTACCGATGCCACATGCTCTGCAACATCTTCGTTTACAATACAAGTATCGTCCGATCCTGTTTACAATGCGTTTAACCCGTATTTGATTTGTGATGACATTACCAACGACCAAATTCATGTTTTCGATTTATCAGAAAAGGTTACCGAAATATCCCAAGGCTCACCAGATAATCTTAATGTTACATTTCATTTAAACCGACAAGATGCCGAAGATAATCTGAACCCGCAACCACTGCAATATACCAATGTTTCAAATCCGCAATCGCTTTATGTAAGAATAGAAAATAGCGCATCGTTTTGTTATGTTGTTGAAGAATTGGGTATAAACATCATTGCATCGCCCGATTTAACGGATGCAACACCTTTTGAAAACTGCGATACCGATTACGATGGTTTTGTAAGCTTTAATTTAGAAGATGCCGATTTTCAAATTAATGACAGATTACAAAATAACCTCATCACCAATTACTTTGAAAATTTTTCAGACATTAATCAAAATGATGGTTTAGACAACAGCAACGAAATTACAGATCCAACAAATTACATGTCAGACACAAAAACGGTTTATATTAAGGTTGCCAATACCTTAACCGGTTGTTTTAGTGTTATTCCGCTGGATCTGGTTGTTGTTTCTCCTCCGCCAACCAATAATATTGGTACCATTGAAATTTGTGATAACGATACCGCCACGTTTAATTTAGCAACCGTAGATGCCCAAATTGTTAACGACCCAAGCGCTGTAAGCATTTCGTATCACGATAACCAAAATGATGCTGATAACGATCAAAACCCTATTGGGACCACGTTCAACTATACTGCTAGTAATCATATTATTTATGTAAGGGTTAACGATCCGTTGGTCAATTGTCCAATAACAGTGCCTTTCAACTTACAAATAAATGCAAATCCCATTGCAAATACATCTCCAGATTTGGTGGAATGTGATGATGATTATGATGGCTTTTTTGAATTTGATTTATCGGCAAGCGCCAGTGCAATAATTGGCTCACAAAATGCTTCAATACATACGGTTACGTATTATAGCGATGTTACAAATGCCGAAGCTGCTACAAATGCATTACCAAATTTGCACGCTGCTTTTGATGGTGAAGTTATTTTTGCTCGCATTCAAAACAACAATACAGGATGTTATGCCGTTTCGCAATTTGCAACTCGAATAAATCCAAATCCAATAATTCCCATTGATGATTTTGTGCCACTTTGTATAAACGACTTACCGTTGATTATTAGTGCAGATACCGGAAACCCAAACGACACCTATTTATGGTCTACTGGCGAAACGTCGACCGAAATTGTTTTAGATGATGTCACGGATATTGGCGATTATTGGGTAACCGTTACAACACCTTATATTATAGGTTCAGACTGCTCGTATACCAAAAACTTTACGGTTATTGAATCTGAAGATGCCACCATTAATTTTACAACTAAAGTTGATTTTGCAGACCCCAATAGTATAACTGTTGATGTTAGCGGTATTGGCGATTATGTGTTTATTTTAGATGATGGCGAACCACAAACATCAAATGTTTTTGAAAACGTAACTTTTGGTCTTCACATAGTAACTATACGCGATTTAAACGGTTGTAAAGACGTAACCACAGAGGTTGTTGTTGTAGATATCCCAAAATTTGTAACCCCAAATAACGATGGCACTTTCGATACCTGGCATATTGTTGGTGTACAGGAAATTCCAGGAACTGTAGTTTACATTTATAACCGACATGGCAAATTATTAAAAACACTCCCACACACTTCTGTTGGTTGGGACGGGACTTTTAACGGCCAGAATATGCCCTCGGACGATTATTGGTTTGTTGCAAAAATTATCCAAAACAACGAAGCTTTTGATATCAGGGGCCATTTTGCGTTAAAGCGATAAACATCTGTTTGAGCCCGTTAACTCAAATACGGTTCACTTCATCTTAAATTATTCAACCTTTGGCTTTTTTATAGTTTCAAATTAATTAAATACTATATTTTAGTTGCTCCTTTAATATAATGTGCATTAACATATTTGATTGTATGATTTTTTATAAGAAGAAATTAAAAATTCGATTATATATCGTTACTATATGTTTTATCACACTATTTACTTTTTTCTGTAACTCCATTCAATCCCAAACAAACTGTACGTTTGGTGTCGCTGTTTTTGAAGAAAATTTTGGTTCGGGTACAGCGAGACTTGGTCCTTCCCTAAATCAAGACCCAAACAATGTACATCCAAATTTCAGGCCTGCCGATTTGTACACGTACGTGGGAACCGGAAATGTTGGTCAAGACCAATATGGCATAATGAAAACCCCTAAAGACGCTGCTCCCAATGGTGCCGATTGGAATGATGATTTTCCAGACCACACCGGTAACACGAATGGCTACTTATATTATTGCGATGCCAAGGAAGATTTAAATGTATTTTATGCCCAAAAGATTGATGGCCTGTGTGATGATATAGAATATGAACTTTCTGCTTGGTTTGCAAAAACAAATGCACCCGATTACTTTATAGACCCAAATATTAAGCTAATAATTGGTTTCACGGATATTAACGACCAGAATATTGGTAGCATTGTTGAAACAGACACAGGTCCCATTGAAGGCGTGGGCACCAACAGATGGCATCGCAGGAGTCTCGTTTTTTCCGTGCCATCGGGAACCGAGAACATCTATTTTATGTTAAAAAACAATGTTGCTGGCTTAGATGGAAACGATTTGGCCATTGATGATATTCAAATAAGGCCATGCGGTCCGGTAATTGATAGCATTGACCAATTAACAAGTAACTCCAATAACAATTCATTTTGTATCACCGATGTCTCTAATAATTCCATTAGTTTATCGGCCAATGTCCCTAACAGCTTTGCCATGCAATGGCAGGAATCTACTAGTCCAGGTGTATGGGTTGATATTCCAAATGAAACGTCAAGCGTTTTAAACCATACCATACCTGCTAACTCAAACTCAACGCATTTAATACGGCTTAAATTTGCCCACAGTTTAGCCAATTTACTTAATTCTAAATGTCATTTTTTATCAGAGGTTTTAACTTATAATAAAACCTATGCCAACATCGCGCCCAATATGCAATTGTGCGATGACACCGGTGATGGCACAGCGTTATTCGATTTAACTTCGCAAAACAATTTTATAAACGCAGATAGCGGCGTAACAATTACCTATCATAGTTCTCAAGCCGATGCCGACACGGGAAATTCCCCATTGCCAAACATGTATAACAGCGATAATGCAACCATTTATGCACGGGTAGAAAACAACACCCAATTATTGGGCAATATTTGTTATACCACAACTAACTTCAATTTGGAAGTTTACTCCACGGTAATTAACCAACCCATAAGTGCACTTAGTTACTGCGATAACACCACTTCTGGCACTGATACCGACGGCTATAATGTATTCGATTTAACCTTAAAAGAAACCGAAATTTTAAATGGTCAGTCTTCATCAGATTTCACAATTGCATACTTTACTGATTCGGCTTACACAACTCAAATTACAACACCGAATGCTTTTGTAAATACTTCGGCTAGCGGACAAACCATTTATGTGCGGTTAAAGAACAATTTAAACCCATCCTGTTACACAGAGACTTCTTTTAACATTGAAGTGCTACCATTACCAAATGCCAATTACCCAAGTACATATAGTCAATGTGATGATGCAGCAAACGACGGACAAGCTTATTTTAATTTAACCCTCGATTCTATTAAAGAAGAAATAAACCCTAGTTATTTAAGCGAAGGACTTACTTTTAGCTATTATGAAAACCAGAATCAGGCCGAAAATGCAACAAACCCCGTTATAAATCCGTCCAATTATCAAGATGGCATTGGTTTCACCCCAGAGACAATTTGGATCAGAGTTGAACATCCTAACGGTTGTTTTAGGGTAGTTCCTTTAACATTAGAGGTAAATCCTTCAAGCGCAGCTTTAGACCAATATAACCCGCCGCCAATTTCTCTTTGTGACGATGGATTAAATAATAGAGATGGTATTTCTACTTTTGATATGTCCGCTCTTAAAAACCATATTTCAAATACTGTTTTTTCAACATTTAGCGTTACTGTACATTTTTACGAAAGTCAAACAGATGCTGAATTGGAAACAAATGAAATAACCGATATTGCCAATTATCAAAATACAAACGTTCCCAATACACAAAGAATTTGGGTACGAGTAAAGAGCGATTTGGGTAATAATTGTTTAGGTTTAAAAGAGTTCACCAACTTACTAAATGTTGAAGCATTGCCCACGGCAAACCCTGTAACGGTTGATAGACAATGTGATTTCGACACAACCGATACGGTAATAAACTACCCGTTTGACACGTCACAAATTGAAACCGATTTACTCAACGGGCAGTCACTTGCTGATGTGTCGGTTACTTATTTTGATGAAAACAATATGCCTTTACCAAGTCCGCTACCAAACCCTTTTTTAACAGCAAGCCAAACCATTACCGCTCGGGTAACAAATAATATAACCGCAGATCCAAATGGCCCATGTTATGAAGAAACAACCATCGAGTTTATTGTTGACGCACAACCTGTTGCAAACCCCGTTACCATTCCAGCAGTTTGCGATGGCGATGATGGATTAGATGACGCAGATGGGTTACATCATTTTGATACCTCAACCATCCAAAATACCATTTTGGGGATGCAAACTGGCATGGAAGTTTACTATACGTATTTAGATGAATTCGGGAATCAAATTACCAATAGTCCTTCGCTGCCAAATCCATTGGTTTCGGGAACGCAAAGCATCAGGGTTGATGTTGTAAACCCCATAAATTCTACCTGTACAGCATCTACAAATATTGATTTTATAGTAAATCCTTTACCCGATTTTTCTATTGAAACACCCCAAATTGTTTGTTCTTCCGACCCCACTTTTACAATTATTTTAGATCCTTTGGAAGACAACCCTTCAGAGAATTTTGTTTATGAATGGGTTTACGAAGATGGAACAACACTGTCCAACAACCCTACATTAACGGTTTCAACACCCGGAACTTATTCCATTACACTCACAAAAACCGATGGCACCGGATGCTCAAGAACGCGTGATGTTTTTGTAAATGCATCGGAACTTGCTACCATTACTTTAAATGATATTTCGATTGTTGATATTTCAGATAATAATTCAATCACCATAAATGAAACCAATCTCGGACTCGGGGATTACGAGTATGCTTTGGATGAAGAATTTTCATTCTATCAAGACGAACCTTTTTTCGATAACATAAAAGCAGGGTTTCACACCATTTATGTGCGGGATAAAAAAGGCTGTGGCACAAGTTCCATTGAAATATCTGTTATAGGTTATCCTAAATATTTTACACCCAATGGCGATGGCGATAACGACTATTGGCAAATTTTAGGTGTAAATAATCAGTTTCAACCCCATAGCACCATTCAAATATTTGATCGCTACGGAAAATTAATTAAACAAATTCAAACCGCATCTGTTGGTTGGGACGGCACTTTTAATGGCGAATTGTTAAACACCGACGATTATTGGTTTAAAGTTTTTCTCGAAGATGGCAGACAGTTTATGGGGCATTTCACCCTAAAACGCTAACCCATATATTTTGTGTAATTTTGCAAAATGAAATTCAAAATAGATTCAGAATTCAAACCTACCGGCGATCAACCGCAAGCCATAAAGCAGTTGGTCAATGGCATTAATACGGATGAAAAGTACCAAACTTTACTCGGTGTAACCGGTTCAGGAAAAACCTTTACCGTTGCCAATGTGATTGAAGACGTGAAACGCCCAACTTTGGTTTTGGCGCATAATAAAACGCTCGCAGCGCAATTATATTCTGAGTTTAAGCAGTTCTTTCCAGAAAATGCCGTCGAGTATTTTGTATCGTATTACGATTATTATCAACCCGAAGCTTACATTCCCGTTTCAGGCGTTTACATAGAAAAAGATTTATCCATTAACGAAGAAATCGAAAAGATGCGTTTAAGTACAACATCTTCGTTGCTTTCTGGCCGTCGTGATGTTATAGTTGTGGCATCCGTATCCTGTTTATATGGTATTGGGAACCCGGTCGAATTTCAAAAAAACGTTATCACCCTTAAAAGAGATCAGGTAATTTCGCGCACCAAATTATTGCACCAATTGGTTCAAAGTTTATACTCGCGTACCGAAGGCGAATTCAATCACGGTAATTTTAGGATAAAAGGCGATACCGTTGATATTTTTCCGAGTTACGCCGATGATGCCTTTAGAATTCACTTTTTTGGCGATGAAATTGAAGATATTGAATCCTTTAACATACAAACCAACGAAGTCATTGAAAAATATGACATCCTTACCATTTATCCAGCAAACATGTTTGTAACCTCGCCTGAAGTTTTGCAAGGTGCCATCAAAGAAATTCAGGATGATTTGGTAAAACAGTATGATTATTTTAAGGAAATCGGTAAACATTTGGAGGCAAAACGCCTGAAAGAGCGCACCGAATTCGATTTGGAAATGATACGCGAATTGGGCTATTGCTCAGGTATTGAAAACTATTCGCGGTATTTGGACGGCAGACAACCCGGAACCCGACCATTCTGTTTATTGGATTATTTTCCAGAGGATTATTTAATGGTGGTCGATGAAAGTCACGTTACCATTTCGCAAGTGCACGCCATGTATGGCGGCGATAGAAGCCGAAAGGAAAATCTGGTAGAATACGGTTTTAGATTACCCGCGGCCATGGATAATCGCCCATTAAAATTTGAGGAATTTGAAGCCTTACAAAACCAGGTTATTTACGTAAGCGCGACACCTGCAGATTACGAGCTTCAAAAATCGGACGGTATTTACGTAGAACAGGTGATTCGCCCCACGGGTTTATTAGATCCCATTATTGAAGTGCGCCCAAGCTTAAATCAGATTGATGATTTAATTGAAGAAATCCAGCAACGTGTTGAAAAAGACGAACGTACTTTGGTAACCACATTAACCAAACGTATGGCTGAGGAATTGACCAAATATTTGGATAGAATTCAAATACGATGTCGCTACATTCACAGCGATGTCGATACGCTGGAACGCGTTGAAATTATGCAAGATTTACGCAAAGGACTGTTTGATGTTTTAGTTGGTGTAAACCTCCTTCGTGAAGGTTTGGATTTACCCGAAGTATCGCTTGTTGCCATTTTAGATGCCGATAAAGAAGGTTTTTTACGTTCTGCCCGTTCGCTTACACAAACCGTTGGAAGAGCTGCTAGAAACCTAAACGGAAAGGCCATTATGTATGCCGATAAAATTACCAAAAGCATGCAAAAAACCATTGATGAAACCAATTACCGACGTGAAAAACAAATTGCTTACAATACGGCAAATAACATTACCCCGACGGCGCTGAACAAAAGTTTGGACAATGCTTTATCTAAAAACTCGGTAAGCACCTATAGTTACGAATTGGAAGCCGCCAAAGCCGCCGAACCGGAAAGCGCCTATTTAAGCAAACCCGAACTGGAAAAGAAAATTCGCGAAAAGCGCAAAATTATGGAAGAAGCCGCTAAAGCACTGGATTTTATTGTGGCGGCCCAACTACGAGACGAAATAAAAAGCTACCAAAATAAACTAGAAAAGCTAAAAGTGTAAACCTTTAGCTTTTCCATAACCCAAAAAGGGCTTCACAACACAAGTAAATTAAACTTAGCAGATAAAATTTTAATTGTACTGTGTTTTAAAAATATCTATTAATACGTCTGGTGGAACAATCTTATTTGGAAAACTTTCCATTAAATACAAAACCTTGGTTATCGATTCGTGGCTCAATCCCATTCGAAGCCCAAAATTATAAAGCTTTATAACTCCCGCTGAATTGTTAGCATCGCCGTATTCTTGTTCAATATTCATTAACAAAACCAATCGATGAAACTGAACGATGCGCTCGCTATGCGATTTTAAATGTGTATAAGTAACTGGATGTTCTATTAAATATTCAAAATCTTCACGAGATATTTCAAGTTGTTTGGCCACACCCAACAAAAAGTTATATTCTATGTTTTTTATGTCTTTATCATATTTTGCAAAAGCAATCATTTCGGATAAAAGACTCAATTTTTCGACTCTATTAATCATGACTTGAAGGGATTAATTAATTATAGTATAAAGATACACAGAAGAGTTCTTTGATAATCGTAGATATAATGTAACTTATCGAAAAACAGGGCGTTATTAATCGAAGATTTTAATTATTTCATCATAAACCCATTTTTTTTATCCGATTTTTACGTAAAACACAGAGGTGAAATAACATGCCATCAAAGCATTTTTTAAACTAATTTTCTCATTATCAATAAATTAAATGAATGATTTTAGCATTTATTATTTGAGCATAAAATCATTATTTAAAGTATCTTTATGAAAAATTAAAAACGTCAAGAACGTGTATTCTTGAAAATTAAATCGATGAAATGCATTGATTGAAAAAACGATATATTATTATTTATGACTAACAACGATATTTTAAAAAAATTAAGAGTCGCTCTAAAACTGAGAGATGATGATATTGTAAAGATTTTAAGTCTTGTAGATTTTAGAATTTCCAAAAGCGAACTTGGGGCTTTTTTCAGAAAAGAAGACCACCCCAAATACATGGAATGTGGCGACCAAATTTTAAGAAATTTTTTAAATGGTTTGGTGATTCATTTACGAGGGCCTATGCCAAAAAAGGGCGAAGCCAAAACACAAAAAAAGAGCAACTGATATAGTTGCTCTTTTTTTTTATTATATAACTATAGGTTTATTAACCCAAAACTTCCTGTACTTTATCGGCAGCTTCTTGAAACTCCGTAGCACTCATTACATCTAAACCGGAATTATCAATTAATTCCTTTGCTATATCTGCATTAGTACCTTGTAAACGTACAATAATTGGTACGGTAATATTGCCCATGTTTTTGTACGCATCAATAACACCCTGCGCCACACGGTCGCAACGTACAATACCTCCAAAAATGTTAATTAATATAGCTTTAACCGCTGGGTCTTTCAAAATAATTTTAAAAGCCGCTTCAACACGTGCAGCATCAGCAGTTCCGCCAACATCTAAAAAGTTTGCTGGCTCACCACCGGCTTGTTTAATTAAATCCATGGTAGCCATGGCTAAACCAGCGCCGTTTACCATACAACCCACGTTTCCGTCTAAATCCACATAATTCAAACCGAGTTCTCCCGCTTCAACTTCAATGGCACTTTCTTCGCGTATATCGCGTAAATCAACATAATTTTTATGTCTGTATAAGGCATTATCGTCAATGGTTACCTTGGCATCAACAGCCATTATTTTATTATCGCTCGTTTTTAAAACGGGATTAATTTCAAATAAAGACGAATCCGATTTCACATAAGCCGTGTAAAGATTAGAAACAAACTTTGTCATTTCCTTAAATGCCAATCCAGACAACCCTAAATTGAAAGCAATACGTCTTGCTTGAAACGGCATTAAGCCAACAGATGGATCAACTTCTTCAGTAAAAATTAAATGTGGCGTTTCTTCGGCTACGGTTTCAATATCCATCCCACCTTCAGTAGAATACATAATCATATTACGCCCCGTACCACGGTTTAATAAAACCGACATATAAAACTCACTGGTTTCACTTTCGCCCGGGTAATACACATCCTCGGCAATTAAAACCTGATGCACCCGTTTACCTTCGGCAGAAGTTTGGGGTGTAATTAAGTTCATCCCAATAATTTGTCCAGCAATGGTTTCTACTTCCTGTAAGTTTTTTGCAAGCTTTACACCGCCACCTTTACCACGTCCGCCAGCATGAACTTGTGCTTTAATAACGTGCCAACTCGTACCTGTTTCCTGTGTTAATTGTTTTGCTGCTGCAACCGCTTCTTGTGCATTTTGAGCAACAATTCCGCGCTGAATACGCACTCCAAAGGTGCTTAATATTTCTTTACCTTGATATTCGTGTAAATTCATAACTTGCTTAATAGTTTAAGATGCACAAATGTAAATAATCGCTATTAATTACACTAATGTTTTATTTAAGAATGAGGAAAATTAAAATTGTATTCCATAAATTGTTATATATTTAACATTTTGTGTAATTTGATTAATTTTGTGTTTATTAATTTTATTTTGAAAATAATGAAATATCTTTGAAAAAAATAATGTTGTACTTATGACCAATAATCAGTTGCTTAACATAGCAAAAGAATACGGAAGTCCTGTTTACGTTTACGATGCTGAAAAAATTACAGCACAATATAACCGCTTAACCAATGCTTTTAAGAATGTTAAAACCTTAAAGTTGAATTATGCCGTAAAAGCCTTATCGAATATTTCAATTTTAAAACTTTTCAAAAGCTTAGGCTCTGGAATTGATACCGTTTCTATCCAAGAGGTTCAATTGGGTTTAGCTGCAGGCTTTTTACCCGAAGAAATAATTTTTACACCCAACGGCGTGTCGCTTTCTGAAATTGAAGAAGCTGCAAAATTAGGTGTTCAAATAAATATTGATAACCTCGCTATTTTAGAGCAATTTGGTACGAAGCACCCCAATGTTCCGGTTTGTATTCGTATTAACCCGCATGTTATGGCTGGCGGAAACAGCAATATTTCTGTGGGTCATATCGATTCCAAATTTGGCATTTCAATTCATCAAATTCCGCATTTACTGCGCATTGTTGAGAATACCAAAATGACCATTAATGGAATTCATATGCATACGGGCAGCGATATTCTAGATATTGATGTGTTTTTATATGCAAGCGAAATACTTTTTGAAACTGCAAAACAATTCAAAAATTTAGACTTTATCGATTTTGGTTCGGGTTTTAAAGTACCCTATAAAGACGGTGATATTGAAACCAATATTGAAGAATTAGGAAAAAAACTATCTTCAAAATTCAATCAATTTTGTAAAGATTACGGTAAGGAGTTAACCCTAGCATTTGAACCCGGAAAATTTTTAGTGAGTGAATCCGGAAGGTTTTTAACCACCGTAAACGCTGTAAAACAAACCACCTCAACGGTTTTTGCTCAAGTTGATTCTGGATTTAACCATTTAATTCGCCCCATGTTTTATGGGTCGCATCACGATATTATTAATATTTCCAATCCTAACGGTCGCGAGCGTTTTTACACCGTTGTAGGTTATATTTGCGAAACCGACACCTTTGGAAACAACAGGCGTATTAATGAAATTAGCGAAGGCGATATTTTATGCTTTAAAAATGCCGGTGCCTATTGTTTTTCAATGGCCAGCAATTACAACTCGCGTTACCGACCTGCAGAGGTTTTATGGTATAATAACAAAGCGCATTTAATACGAAAAAGAGAAACCTTTGATGATATTTTAAATAATCAAATTGAAGTTGATTTTTCAAATAAAAAAGAAACTGTTTTAGCTAAATAACATAGCATAAATATAATTTATCCTGTATCTACCCGTTAAAGTAGATACAGGATTTTTGTTTTCAAAAAAATCTAATATAAACTGCCTAAGGATAAAAATCGACCTATTTTTGAGCAAACGATAATATATTAATGAATTTTACTAACCCATTAGTTTATGGTGTTCCTTGTTTTCTTGGTTTTATCTTACTAGAATTATCTTATAGCAAACACAAAAAAGACAAAAAAGATTTATACCATTGGAAAGATTTGGCCGCGAGTTTAACAATGGGCATTGGCTCTACCATTATAGCACCCCTTACAAAAACCATAGCTGCCATTGTGCTTTTTAACTTTGTTTACGAAGTTTTCAATCCGGAAATAGACGGTATTCGCACCAATATCATGGGATGGAAATCGTTTGGATATGCATGGTATATTTGGATAATTTGCCAACTACTTGACGATTTTAGTTATTATTGGTTTCATCGCCAAAACCATAATGTACGCTTTCTTTGGGCTGCCCATGTGGTGCATCATTCTTCAGATAATTTTAATCTTGGTACTGCCGTAAGAAACGGTTGGTTTACTATTTTTTACAAACCCTTTTTCTATATGTGGATACCGGCACTTGGTTTTCCTCCGGAAATGTTGGTGGTGTGTTTGGGCATTGAAGCCTTATGGCAATTTCAATTACATTCTGTTTATATTCCTAAAATGGGTATTATTGAAAAAGTGTTCAACACCCATACCATGCATCAAGTACATCATGCTCAAAATTTAGAATACATGGATAAAAATCATGGCGGGTTTTTAAATATTTTTGATAAAATCTTTGGAACTTGGAAAGAGCTTGACGACACCATCGATATTAAATATGGTGTTTCAAAAGCTCCAAATTCATATAATCCATTAATTATTTTAACGCATGAATATAAAGATATTTGGAACGACATGAAAAAGTCTAAAAACTGGTACCATAAATTCATGTACGCCTTTGCTGCTCCAGGTTGGAGCCATGACGGAAGCACACTTACCATTAAGCAACAGCAAAAACTCTTAAAAACAAAAGGTAAACTATAACACCGTTAGTAGTTTTGCATATTTAAAAGAATTACTACGGCTATTCCCTTTTTGTAGTTTATATGGTTTGGATGGGCGTTTAGCACTACTCTATTCGCCCTGTAAAACATACATGATTCACAAAGCCACCCATAAAGATAAATGGTGAAATGGTGGCGCGTTATTTATAATTTATTGAAGACTAAAGAAGTCTGTTAAATATCTTCAAAATCTATATCCGTGAAACTTTCAGGGGTTTTTAACTCATCTTCAGTAACCCTTGGTTCATTGTTGTTATATTCTTTTTTAAAGTCTTTTTGATGACGTTCACTAATCACTTCATCGCCTTTTTCTTTAATGATATAATCGGTCATTTCAGCAAGAATATCTTTAAATTCAGCAAAATCCTCTTTGTAAATATATATTTTATGTTTTTTATAATGATAAGAACCATCATCATTAGTAAACTTTTTGCTTTCGGTAATAGTCAGGTAATAATCTTCTGCTTTAGTAGCTCTTACGTCAAAAAAATAGGTGCGTCTTCCAGCTCGTAATACTTTTGAAAAAATCTCCTCGCGCTCCATCATGTCATTATTATTCATAGTTATTTAGAAATTTGTTGAATACTTTGTTATTTGTATCAAAAATCTAAAAAAATCGCATATTAACCAACAAATATTGAGTTTTCTTTTTTTTAAGTTCATATTTGTTGGGTTTTATTGAAAAATAGAACAATGTATCTGTCTTAATTCCAGTTAGTTTCCCATTTATTTGGAGTCTGCTTCACTTAGTTGTTTTAAATACAAATCTTTGTAATAACCGTCGGCATTAATCAGTGAATCGTGATTTCCTTTTTGTACAATTTCACCGTTTTCCAGCACAATGATTTTATCGGCATTTTTGGCAGAAGACACTCTATGGCTTACAATCAGCGTTGTTTTTCCTTTTGATAATTTGTTCAGGTTTTCAAGGATTTTCTCTTCGGTTTCGGTATCGACCGCCGATAAACAATCATCAAACAATAAAATCTTGGGCGATTTAATAATGGCTCGTGCAATAGATACACGCTGTTTTTGTCCGCCCGAAAGTGTAATCCCGCGCTCACCCAAAACCGTGTTGTAGCCTTCGTTAAATTTTATAATATTTTTGTGTACTTGTGCGTTTTTTGCCGCTTCAATAACATCCTCGTCTGTGGCATCTTCTTTTCCGAACCTGATGTTGTTTTTTATGGAATCTGAAAACAAAAAAGCATCTTGTGGCACATAACCAATGTTGTTTCTCAAATCGTTAAGATTCAGCTGATGTATTTCGGTACCGTTTATTGTTATCGACCCCGCGTCAATATCGTAAAGCCTTCCTATCAAATCCAAAATAGTGGATTTTCCCGAGCCTGTTTTCCCTAAAATTGCCAGTGTTTCGCCTTCTTTGATTTCGAAACTTACATTTTTTAAAGCCTGAATATTGGTGTCGTCATAAGTAAAAGACACCTTGTTAAAGGTAATATCTCCAGTAATTTCGGTATGATTAACCGTGTTGTTTTTTATTTCGGGTTCAATCTTTAAAAACTCATTTATACGTTTTTGCGATGCCTCAGCCTGCTGTACTATGGATGTTACCCAACCCACCGTAGCCACAGGCCATGTGAGCATATTTACGTAAATAATAAACTCTGCAATGGTACCCAAACTTTCAATTTCGCCATTTATATACTGCATGCCACCAATGTAAATCACCAACAAATTGCTCACGCCAATAAGTAAAATCATCATCGGAAAAAACAAAGCCTGCACTTTAGCCAAACTAACCTGTTTTTCTTTACTGGTAGCCGAAAGGGTTTTAAAATTTGTAGCCGTTAAAGGTTCGATACCATAAGCTTTTATTACCGAAATACCACTAAAAGACTCTTGTGTATAAGTTGATAGTTTCGATAGGTATTGTTGCACTATGGTACTGCGTTTATGTATTTCCCGGCTTAATTTATATATCGCAATCGATAAAACGGGTAAGGGCGCAATGGTGTACAGCGCCAGTTTTGGAGCCGCATTAAACATGTAAATTAATACAATTATAAAAAGCGTTACGGTATTGATGCTGTACATTAAAGCAGGACCTGCGTACATGCGCACACGACTTACGTCTTCGCTTATCCGATTCATTAAATCACCTGTCCTGTTTTTTTTGTAGAAATTTAACGAGAGTTTTTGGTACTGCGCATAAATTTCGTTTTTTAAATCGTATTCAATATAACGCGACACATTTATTATGGTCTGGCGCATAAAAAAAGTAAGTATGCCGGCAAATACAGCGGCTCCAACAATGTACAAAATAGCTTCGGTTAATTCTGCTTTAAACACATCTTTGGTGATAATATTATCAGTATACCTTTCAATGGTTACAAAAATTTCTTTTACATAACGCGGTGTAAAAAGCAAAAAAATGCGGGCAACAACAGTAATTACGCTACCTATTAAAAGGTGTGTTTTGTATTTTAAAAAGTATTTGTTTAAATGCTGAAGTTCCTTCATGTATAACGGTATCGGTACTTTAATTTGAAGAAACAAAGATAATAGATTAAAACCATTAATCGATTTACCTTTAAACTTCTCATTGTTAAATAAAGCCTAAATAAATTAATTTAATATGAAGTGTTTTTTTAAAATAGTATTATTTTTGCAGCACGAAAAATCACTTAAATTTTCGTTTTTATAATTTAAAGTTCTTTGTAATGATGCTAAACAGAAGACATATTCGTGTAAAAGTAATGCAAACCCTATATGCCTTTAAAGGCGGCGAAAGCGACGACTTTAGCAAGGACCAGAAGTTTTTACTGTTTAGTATAGATAATATGTACAACCTGTACCTATTGTTAATGGCGCTACTTATTGAAGTGCAAAAAAGAGCCGAAACCGATTTACAAAAAAAACAGAATAAACATTTAGCAACCAAAGAAGACAAAGACCCGAACCGGAAATTTGTTAACAATCAAGTATTGCACATACTTAAAAGCAATACGATGCTAAAAAATCAGCTTGAAACGTACAAAATCACCAATTGGAATTTAGATAACGAGTATGTCGATATTATATTTAAAGCTATTATTTCCAGTGATTTGTACAAAGAATATATGCAAACCAAAGTGTCTGATTTTAAAGAAGACAAAAATTTTATAGTTGATATTTTTAAAGAAATCATTGCGCCAAACGACAAGCTTTACGATTATATGGAAGACAAAAACCTAACTTGGTTAGACGATCTTCCAACGGTAAACACCACGATTTTAAAGTTACTTAGAAAAGTTAAGCTCACATCGCCGGAAAATCATTTCACGCCCCAATTGTATAAAGATACCGAGGATAAACAATTTGCAATTGAACTGTTTAGAAAAACGTTTTTAAATAAAACGGCGCTAAGTGAAGAGATAGAACAAAAAACCAAAAATTGGGATACCGACCGTATTGCCAATGTAGACTATGTGTTGCTTCAAATGGCCATTTGCGAACTGAAGCATTTTACTTCAATTCCCGTAAAAGTAACCATTAACGAATATTTAGAAATAGCCAAAGAATATTCAACCCCAAAAAGCAGTATTTTTATTAACGGTATTTTAGATAAGTTGGTAAAAGAATATACCGCCGACGGGAATTTGAATAAAATAGGGCGCGGCTTAATGTAATAATCTGTTAAGAGTATAATAAAAGTTTTTAATCGGTTAAATAATTGTTATTTTTACACCCCAAATGATAAAAACCATTTAAAATGAAAAAAGTAATATTAGGATTGAGCGCCATGTGCTTAATCGCTTTTACATCATGTAAAGAAAATGCCGCTAAAAAAATTGAAGAAAGCAATTTGGCAGCAGCAGCAGAAAGAGATGCCGTATCGTCTAAATTCCCAAAATTAGAGTTTGATAAAACAGAACACGATTTTGGCGAAATTGAAGCGAAAACAAACGTGGAAACAGTGTTTAAATATACAAACACCGGTGATGCACCTTTAGTAATTACCGATATTAAAAGTACTTGCGGTTGTACCGTTCCTCAAGATTGGAGCAGGGAGCCATTAGCACCAGGCGAGTCTGGAGAATTTACAGTAAAATTTAACGGCACGGGGCAAAACAAAGTCTCAAAAGCCGTAACGATTACAGCAAATACCGAAAAGGGAACAGAGGTTGTAAGAATTTCAGCTTTTGTAAAACCAGATCCAAACGCTAAAACCACAACACCACAACCAACTTTAACAGCACCAAGTAAACCGGTAAAATCTAGTACACGACCAGGTCACGAAGGGCACAACCACGATTAAAAAACAATAACAATGGGAGAAGGAATAGGGCAATTTATGCCGTTTATATTAATGTTTGTAGTGATCTACTTTTTTATGATTGCACCACAAATGAAACGTGCAAAAAAAGAAAAGAAGTTTGCAGCCGAATTAAAACGTGGCGATAAAATAATTACCAAAAGCGGTATGCACGGTAAAATTTTAGAGCTTAACGATAAAGATGGCAGCTGTGTTATTGAAACCATGTCTGGGAAAGTAAAGTTTGAACGCTCTGCGATTTCTATGGAAATGAGTAGCAAACTAAATGCACCGGTAGTAGCAAAAAAATAGGTGTTTAGACATTGTTATTCTGAATTCACTTGTGCTGAATTTATATCAGTATTTCAGAATCGCAGAACACTTTTAATAGAATAATAAGAAACTGAAACAAGTTCAGTTTAACAGAAAAAGCTTCCGAATCGGAAGCTTTTTTTTATTGTTTATCATTTGATGTGTCATTTCAACAGAGCGAGGAACCAGCGACGAGAATTCTCTTAATTATGAGATGCCTCCTCATAAGCTTCGCTTAAGTATGCGCAATCAAAATATATTTTGATTTCAAAAGTGTTCGGAAAGACATAATTTTTAAAATCAACAATTCTTATACTTATCATTTAAACCAACACTTTGTAAAATCATGGGCTTGATTTTTTCCAAGCGTGTTTGTTTGGTGGCTTCCCGTTTTGCAGAACTGATATATTCGCAATATTCGCGCTGTTTGTAAGCCGATAAACTTTCAAAACCGATTTTTAAATCGTTTACCAAAACAGCCTTTAACTCTGGCGGAACAACGGTTTCTTTCTTGCTTCGGTCCGGTTTAATTTCTTTGCCCAATTTTTGGTTTTCAATGGCTTCTTTAACGTAAGCTAAAACCACGTTTTTATCGATATCGCTAACCGATTCAAAACGCATTTGTCGTAAGGCTTTTGTTTTTTCTTCCTGGGCGTTTACCAATACATTGTGCTTGTCTTTTAAAAACACGCCGTTAAAAAACCAAATCCCGAAATGGTTTTTAAAAGCTCCTAAACCAATAACGTTTTTATTGTTCAAGGTATAAACGGGTGCGCTCCATTTAACGGTTTCTTCAAGTTCGGTCGAGTTTATTATAGCTCGTAAAATGTTTAACGCTTCACTAAAAAGAGCGTTTTCTTCAATGTATTCTTCAACGGAGTATACTTTTTTCATTGTTAAAATTTTTAAGTTAATCTAGCGTCTTCTTTGTCCTGAAAATTCCATGGCTTCGCCTTTTCCAAAGCCATAGCTCACACCAAATATTACAAAACGTCCGCGCTTTCTGCTATTAAACAAATAAAAATCTGGTTGATTGGTGGTCGATTCATCTATTCTAGAAGCAAAAACATCGCGAATACTCAAATTTAAAATAACTTTTCCTTTTAGGATTTTTTTTCTTAAGCCCATATCTGTAAAAAAATTATCGGCAATTTCATTTTGCACCGTTTTGTATCTGGACCTATAATCGCCCGATATTTCTAAATCAAATTCGGAAGGAAGTTTAAATTTTGTCGTTAAGCTCGTTGCCCATTGATTGCCTTTAAAATCGAAAGAAACTGTTTCAAACACCCCTTTTCTGTAAAAATAATTTATATTAAAATCGCCATTAACGGAAAACCAATTGGTTGGAGCATATTTTCCGTTGGCTTCAAAACCCGTGGTGGTATTTGTGCCTACATTTTCTGGTCTCGAAGTGCTTACGTTATTGCTAAAAGTAGAAATACGCTCAACCACATCAACGGTATAGCGGTTGTATAAACTAAAATTTAATGTGGTTTTACCAATTTTATGAATGCTGGTAATCTCGTATGAATCTGTGTATTCCGGTTTTAAATCGGGGTTACCGGTAGAAATGCTAAAATTGTTTCGAATGTTTGAAAACGGATTTAATTCCCTTAAACCAGGGCGTCGTATTCTTTTGGAAAAGCCGGCTTGTAATGAAAAATTATCGTTTATTTTATAAGACGTATGAATGCTGGGAAACAAGTTTGTATAATTATCTCCGTTTTGTTCGTTAGTTGTTTGCAACAAGGTATCAAGATTGGTGTTTTCAAGCCTTACACCTAGTTTAATTCCCCAAGTATCGCCTTCGTACGCGGCAGTGGTGTAAATACCCAAAACCTTTTGGTTGAAATCGAATACATTGGTTAAATCAGGATTGTTAATCCATTCATCATTAACCAAATCACTTACTGCAAAATCGTTTGACACGCTATTTATAACATACTGCGAACCTGTCTCGATCGTGTATTTTTCTAAAAAAGGATGGGTATAGTCCAACTTAAACGTGTAATCTTCCAAGGTGTAATCCGTACGTGTTTTTTGTTTAAAATCATCATCGTTACCTAAAACAACGGTATTCTCAAAATCTGAAAATTGGTCTTTTCTAAAAGAATTTCCTAAAGCACTAAACAATAAACTTTGATCTTTGTGTCTCTTAAAATTCTTTTTGTATTGCAATTCGTAACGCAATTTGGGGTTGTCTGCTTCGGTTATTTCGTTGCGCAGCCAGCTATCGGTAGCCGAATTGGAAGCATCGGTTTGACTAAAATTGGTTTTTGAGAACTGGTCTTCAACCTCGTAAGCATAAGAACCCGAAAGCGTTATCACGTTATTAGCATTGATGTGATAATCGGTTCCAATAAGGATGTTTGCAAATTTTTCATCAAATTCACTTTCGCCAAAACTGGTTATTGTTGTGCCGTTTATTAAATCTTGATTAATAGATTTTCGTTCATCCGGATAGGTGCGAATGCCAAAACCCAATTGGCTAAACAGGTTGAATTTTTCGGTACGTTTATTAACGCTTAAACCAAAACTATTGCTATTTGGTACGCCAACATTTAAAGTCGCCGACCCATTTACACCGCGTTTTTCTGATTTTTTAATAATGATATTTATAATTCCCGATGTGCCTTCAGCGTCGTGTTTAGCAGAAGGATTGGTAATAACCTCTATTTTTTCAATCATATCTGCAGTAATACTACCTAGCGCATTGCCATCTGCAGTGGCTAAAACCGACGGCTTTCCGTTTATGAGTATTTGCACGCCTTGACTGCCCCTTAAACTAACTTCGCCTTCAATATTCACATTTACCGAGGGAATGCTATTTAAAACCTCTAATGAGCTGGCACCAGTAGAACTTAAATCTGTACCGACATGAAACACACGTTTATCCAACTTAAATTCCAATTGGGATTTTTCGGCACGAACCACAACCTCATCTAAAGCATGATTGTCTACCGACAGTATAATGGTCTGCAAATCTATCGTGTTGTTTATTATTTCAAAATCGTTAAAAATCTTTGTTTCATAACCCATAAAGCTAACCTCAATATAGTAATTAGTGCCGGTTGTACGGATGGAAAATGTACCATCTTCAGAAGTTATTGTGCCCGTTAATGGTTTTTTGGAATTATTATCCAATATGGCTATTGTAGCGTATTCAATAGGAAGGTTGTTATTGCTTTCTAAAACTTTTCCCGTAATTAAAATTTGGGAACTTTGTGAAACAACGATATTAAAACCAAAAAGTAGGTGTAAAATTATAATGAGGTTTTTCATCATAGCGCGTTTGTATATGGGTTGTTTCATGATTAAGTGAACAAGTTGTTAAAACAAGCTTTTGCCATTGCTAAATTCGGATTACCTTATGATGAGAACTTGTTTCTAAATTAGCTTAAAATTACTTGTTTTTTAACTTGGTTCGTTGTTAACCACCTTTTTTCTTTTCGGAATCTCTCTTAAATTGTTCCATTGTTTTATCAAAATTAAAATCATTAAAAACTAATTGGGAATGACCATCTTTTCCTAATAATCTTTTTCTTAAACTTTGGTATAGAGATTTATATCCTTGCGAATTAAAATTTCTGTTTACAATTATAGCAGCAATATCTGCAATTCTAATTTCAAAATTATCTTTAGAATCAAAAAAATCAAGATTTTCCTTAAACGGGATATTCAAATTAAATCTACCGTTTTTCACATATTTTTGAATTACAGGGTGATTATCCGTCCAAGTATCTAATATTGGTATAAGTTTTCTTTTACTGTGTTCCTCAAGGAATTTGAGAAGATAACCTTTCCAATATTTGTTGTCGTTGGAAATGAAATCATTGTCTATTTTAAATTTGAGATTTATTAACTCATCGTTCAATTCAGTTATAATGCCAAAGACAAAACCATTATAGAAGCTTTCATAAATACAGTTTTTTAAACAAAGCATTTTAAGAAATTGTGATTCATTTCTTTTATTCAGCCATTTTGTGAATTGGTCAAAAAAATTCACGTTTTTCTTAATCGCATTATTTTCTATAAATAATTCTTTGCTGTAATCTAATTGCACGATTTGCGAACGATGATGTTTGTTTATTACCTCTGAATTATTATTTTTTGGAATTATCGATACAATTGAAAATCCAACTTCAGGTTTTTGAAGAACCACATTCTTTAGAAAATCTCTTAATTCAACTTTACCCAATAATTGTCCCTTAACTTCGCCATTTTTATCTATAAATTTTTCTGCAATGCCATTTTCCCAATTTTCAAATTGTTTTCTCTTTATTTCCAATTGTCCATTTTCAGACAATATATGGGCAGCAACAAATAAATTTAAATCATTTGAATCTTTATTAAAACTACCGGATTCGTCTATTGCAATTATCATTATTAGGATTGTGGCATTTTAAATGGTGGCCAACTATAGAAATAAGCATAAATATCAACAAATATAAAACTTAAAGTCTTAATTATTTTTTCTTTTTACTCGCTTTTGCCAAAGGATTAAAGGCCAAACACAAATCTAAATAACGCGACAAATCAACTTCGGCATCAAAACCCTCTGGGGTTACAAAAATATAGCCGCGCATGGGGCGACCCGTAAAATCCATGGGTAAACAATGGGTATGGTTAATTTCGTGTGCATAAGCTTCTTCACCAACTCTGGCCATAAGCAAACTATCGCCAAATTTCTTATCGATATGTATCCCACAAAGCATTTTGTTATCGACCTTAAAACATAGGCCACCCATCATTTTCAGTTCGGTAAAAATCACGTGTTTTTCTTTTAATTGTTGCCGTATCCTATCGGCTAAAAATTCGTCGTATGCCATACAAAAGCGTGTTTTAATTAGCTAGTAACGTACGCTAAGGTAATTTTTATTTCAATAAATTTTATGACATATTCCTATTAAAGTATAAACATTTTTAATAGTTTCACGCATCTTTCATACATTTATAACGAAAACTAATTCATTTTTATGGAACAACTTACACAACTGACTGCCGATTTTTCCAGTGCAGTTTGGGGATTGCCTTTGCTTATACTTCTTATTGGTGGCGGTTTGTATTTACTTATTCGCTCAAGGTTCGGAACATTTCGTTTAATTGGGCATGCCATTCAAGTGCTTCGCGGCAGGTACGACGACCCAAACGACCCGGGGCAAATCAGTCATTTCCAAGCTTTAACTACGGCATTGTCGTCTACTATTGGCATGGGGAATATTGCAGGGGTTGCCGTGGCCATTTCCATTGGTGGTCCGGGAGCTGTTTTCTGGATGTGGGTTAGTGCCGTGGTTGGAATGTCCACCAAATTTTTTACCTCAACCTTGGCCATTATGTTTAGAGGTAAAGACAGCAATGGCGAGTTACAAGGCGGCCCCATGTATTTTATTGTGGAAGGTTTGGGCAAATCTTGGAAACCTCTGGCTATTATGTTTAGTGTGTGCGGTTTGGTTGGGGCTTTGCCCGTTTTTAATGTCAATCAGCTCACGCAAGCTATTAACCATATTTTACTTGCACCAAATGGCGTGGAAGTTGGGTTCTCATCTAACTTAATTGTTGGACTGGTTTTGGTTAGTATTACAGCCGTGGTAATACTTGGCGGTATTAAGCGTATCAGCAAAACGGCATCTAAACTCGTGCCGTCCATGGTACTGCTTTATTTTGTTTCTGTTATGATTATTTTGGTTGTACATATTGATGTGGTTCCAAAGTATTTTGCCATGATTTTTACGGATGCTTTTGCGGCCAATAACTTTAAAGGCGATGCTTTTTTTGGCGGTGTTGTAGGCGGATTGATTTTATTGGGCATTAAACGTGGTGCTTTTTCAAACGAAGCGGGTATTGGTACCGCTCCCCTAGCCCATGGCGCTGCAAAAACCGACGAGCCTGTTCGCGAAGGTTTAGTAGCTATGTTGGGACCAGCAATCGATACCTTAATTGTGTGTACACTTACCGCTTTAGCCATTTTGGTTACCGGTGTTTGGGAAACCACGGCCGACAACGGTGTGAGCTTAACCGCCAATGCTTTTGGTAATGCCATGCCTGGATTTGGCAAGTATTTGCTTTTGGTCTGTATTGCGGTGTTTAGTATATCTTCATTGTTCTCATTTTCATATTATGGCTCAAAATGTTTGTCGTTTTTAATCGGAGCGGATAAAATGCATTACTACAACTATTTCTATATTGCCAGTATTATTTTAGGTGCAACCACAACCTTGGATATGATGATAAATCTTATCGATGGCGTGTTTGCTTTAATGGCAATCCCAACCATGTTATCCACTATCATATTGGCACCAAAAGTTGTAAAAGAATTGGCTGCTTATAAAAAACGTTTAAAAGAAAATAAAGCATGACCCATCAAAACAAACCTAAAGCGTACTGGAAAGAAAATATAAAAATTGTACTCATACTGCTTACCATTTGGTTTCTGGTATCTTTCGGCGCTGGTATCATTTTTAAGGATATTTTAAATGAAATAAAAGTAGGCGGATTTAAACTCGGGTTTTGGTTTGCACAACAAGGGTCTATGTACGTGTTTGTTATCCTAATCTTCATTTACGTTAGATTAATGAACAAACTCGATAAAAAATATGGCTATGATGAATAGTTTATTGATAGCCGAACAGATAAGCGTTCAAAATTGGACCTACATTTTAGTTGGCTTAACCTTCACCTTATATATTGGAATTGCCATTTGGTCCAGAGCTGGTTCTACAAAAGATTTTTATGTTGCCGGTGGAGGCGTTTCGCCTTTGGCCAACGGCATGGCAACGGCAGCCGATTGGATGAGTGCTGCATCCTTTATATCAATGGCGGGTATTATATCGTTTGCCGGATACGATGGCGCCGTGTATTTAATGGGATGGACAGGTGGCTATGTACTGCTCGCATTATTGCTGGCACCCTATTTACGAAAGTTCGGAAAGTTTACCGTTCCCGATTTTATTGGCGACAGATATTATTCAAAAACGGCGCGTATCGTGGCTGTGTTTTGTGCTTTACTGGTATCGTTTACCTATGTTGCCGGACAAATGCGCGGTGTTGGTATCGTATTTTCCCGCTTTTTGGAAGTCGATATCAATACGGGCGTCATCATAGGCATGCTTATCGTTTTGTTTTATGCCGTTTTAGGCGGAATGAAAGGCATCACGTATACACAGGTGGCTCAATATTGTGTGTTGATATTCGCCTTTATGGTGCCTGCTATTTTTATTTCCATTCAAATGACGGGAAACCCCATTCCGCAAATGGGATTTGGCAGTGAATTGGCAGATGGTTCCGGAACGTATTTATTGGATAAATTAGACGGATTGAGTACCGAGTTGGGCTTCGCCGAATATACCGAAGGCTCCAAATCGTTAATAGATGTTTTTGCAATAACACTTGCTTTAATGGTTGGAACGGCCGGTTTACCTCATGTTATTGTTCGTTTCTTTACCGTAAAACGGGTTAAGGACGCCAGAAAATCCGCAGGAATCGCATTGCTTTTAATTGTTGTTTTATATACCACAGCACCAGCGGTAGCCGTATTTGCCAGAACGAATATGATTGAAACCGTTTCAAACCAACCGTATGCAGATGTGCCGGATTGGTTTAAAAAATGGGAAACTACGGGACTTATCACGTTTAATGACAAAAATGAAGACGGATTAATCTCTTACGTGGCCGATGAAAATAAAAACGAATTAACTGTCGATAGAGATATTATGGTATTGGCAAACCCCGAAATTGCGAAACTCCCAAATTGGGTTATAGCTTTGGTTGCCGCTGGTGGATTAGCGGCAGCACTATCAACAGCAGCAGGTTTGTTGTTGGTGATTTCATCGTCGGTATCTCATGATTTAATCAAAAAAATAATCAAACCGTCAATTTCTGAAAAAGGCGAACTGGTTGCAGCGCGCTTATCGGCTGTGGGAGCGGTTTGTGTTGCTGGGTATTTTGGCATAAACCCGCCTGGGTTTGTCGCCGCTGTGGTTGCATTGGCTTTTGGTTTGGCAGCTGCTTCGTTTTTCCCTGCCATTATTTTAGGGATTTTTTACAAACGTATGAATAAAGAAGGTGCTATTGCGGGAATGGTTGTTGGAATCACGGCGATGTTGCTGTACATGATTAAATATAAATTGGGTTGGTTTGATGACGTGCTACCGGATAAAGGCGAATGGTGGTTTGGCATTTCTCCCGAAGGTTTTGGTTCCGTTGCCATGGTGCTTAATTTTATAGTGTCCATTACCATTATGAAATTTACTAAAGCACCGCCAAAAGACGTACAGGAAATTGTAGAGAAAATTAGAATTCCTAGTGGTGCGGGCGATGCGACACACTAACTGCCCTAGTCCAATAATTATGCATCATTTATTTAAAAGATAATCCCAATTTAAGTGCTTGCGCCTATTTAATCGCGTTAATATCTTTAAAAACACAATGGCCGTAATAAGGGCGTCGCCACTCGCTGTGTGTCTATCTACTTTTGGCACATTAAGTTCGGCACATAAATCGTCTAATGTGTAATGGTCTTTTAGGTTTTCCCGATATATAATATGCTTAGATTTACTAAACAAATAACCCGTATCTATAAATTCATTTTTTAATTTTCCTAAGCCATGTCTCAATAGCATTTCGTTCACCATGTCTTTATCGAAATTGGCGTGGTGCGCTACCAATACAGCATCTTTTATATACGCTAAAAAAGATATAACAGCCTCCAATTCAGAGACTTTTTTTAAAGACCCTGTTTTTAATATGCCATGTATCTCGACGGTTTTGTTACTAAAAACATCTTGTTTCAAATACACCTCGTAACTTTTGTTTACTTCAATCGATTTATCTAAAATAGAAACAGCCCCAATAGATAATACCCTATCCTTTTTTTTGTCAAATCCAGTGGTCTCCGTATCAAAGGCCACAAATCTGGTAGTTGCTATAGTTTCCTTTTTAGTATTGCTGAAAGTCTCTAAATAGCGCAACCAAAAATCGGGATAGTTTCTTTTTTTTCGTTTAAACCAATTTAATATCATATTGGTAAAGTTTTTAAATCAAACCTTAGAATTAGCGTTTTTTGGATTTCATCAATAGGCTTAAAGCAGCGTTTCAGCTTTAATTTTTCTTCTTTGGACAGTGTTTCCAAATCAATAAATTTTCCAGAGTTATTGTGTTGCAAACCTTGTTTTGTTTTAAACTTTGTAAGTGCTTTAAAGGCGTAAGAGCAAGATTCGTATAACTCCTTATTAGCGGGTTCAATTTCGGCTAGTTTTTCATAACGTTCAAAAGTATTGTTTATGCCTTTTATATGTTTGGTTAACACCAGTAACCGCGCTGCATCAACTAAAGGCATAAGCCCTCTGTTTTTTATGTTGAACATATCTTTTTGTTCTCCATTTTTTTCTACTAAAAACTGTTTAAAAAACCCTAAGGGCGAAGGGCTTTTTACGGCATCTTGCGCCAATAGTTTATAAAACAAATTGCTTTCTTCCAATGCTTCATAAATGGTATCCGTTATCTCATCGGTTAGGTTTTGACTTCCGTAAACCATACTATAATCAAAAAAAATAGAAGATAACAGCACAGCCTCCTCACCGGGTGTTAATATCCATTCCTTAAATTGGCTTTTCCATTCAGAAATAGATTTGCACCAGGCACTATTGCTCGCCATCATATCGGCTTCGCAATATTCGAATCCTATTTTATTTAATGATTTTGTAACATATTTTGAAAGCTCTAAAAAATAAGCTTGGGTTTCCTCGTATTTTGCTTCGGGCACATCTTCAAACACAAGGGCATTGTCCTGATCGGTGTACAGCAATTGTTCTTTCCTGCCTTGGCTCCCAATGGCCAGCCACGAAAACTTTACGGGCGGAGGTGTTGGCATTTTCGGTAGCGCAATTTCTATCGCCTTTACCGTAAGGGCGTCGTTAATTTTAGAAATTACCTTTGTAATATGTGTAATGGGAATGTTTTGTTCTAAATAGTTTTTGAGTAACGTGTCGGCTTTTAGTCGCGCATTACGCAATTTTTTTGTGCGTTTTGCCCGTATTATTTCCTTTAAAATGGCCGTTGGATTATTGCCCAAAGCTACCAAAATATGGTGATTTGTTAATACGCCTACCAATTTAGAATTTACCGTACCGTCTTTGGTAATACACAAGTGGGCAATATTATGTTTTATCATTTGCAATTGGCCATCTGCAACGGTTAGGTTTCTTTTATTTGTTATAACGGGCGAGCTCATAATGTTGGTTACCACCGTATCAATAGGAAATATACCCGTCGCGATTTTATTTTTTATATCGCTATTTGTAATAATACCTACTGGTTTTTTAGTGTCGTCGATAACAACTATATACCCAATTTTGTTTTTGCTCATTTTTAAAGCGGCCTCTTTTAATGATGAATTAACACCACATGTAACAGGTTTTTTGGTATAATTGGCCGTTTGAAAATTAGCAATATCTCGCGAATTACTGGGAAGGTAATCTACAAAAATCTCATGGGTTTCTTTGGTGGTATAAGCGTCGTAAGCATTGGTTGCGAAGGCTGTAATAAGATATTTATATACCTTGGAATTGTTTTCGGCCGCCAACCTAAAACTGTCAATAGGTATGCCGTAAACTATGGATTCTTCGTGAGCAGACGCGGTAAGTTTATAGTTTTCTTGGGCGATAAGAGGCCTTACTCCAAATATATCGCCGGCATCACTAATGGAAACAACTTCTTGCGTGTTATTGTTGGAATATGTTAAGCTGATGCCACCATTTCTAACCATATAAAAGTGATTGTTAAAACTGGTGCCTTGTTTAAACAAAACATCGCCTTTTTCCAGATAAATAATAACCACTTCCTCTGCTATATTAAGAAGTTTTTTAGCGTCCAATAAGTCAAAGGGCGGATGGTTCTTCAAAAAATCACTGACACGTTCTGCTATAGAATTTTTCATTAAAATGCTGTGTTTTGTATATTAAATATGTTTAAAATTCAGCAGTAGTTTGCCTTCAATTGAAGCTTTCAAATGGTTCATCTTAAAATTTTTAACTGCACCATTTGAAAGTGATTTGCCTAATTTATTTTCTATCATTAACACTAAAATTATACTCGTAAATATAAGAAATCAACAAGCAACATTGTTATTATTCAACTTTAACTTAATATTTGTAATAAGGTAAATAATTAAACCTAAATTTAACTACCTTGTTCAATTAACACTTAAAGTGAATAAAAATATGGCAAAATCTCAAGACGCAAAGAAAAACGTAAAAAAAGAACCCCTTTTAACACCAAAAGAGAAAAAGGCTGCCAAACTAGCAAAAAAGGCGAAACGCATGTAGTAAAATTGTTTATAATTCTTATTATAAATTAAAAAACCACTCCTTTTGAGTGGTTTTTTAATTTTACATTTACACCAATTACCTATCGGAAAAAAGATCTTTTAATACGAAACTGAATGAAACACAATATAAAATCCCCTAAAACACAATCGAAAATAACCATGGCACAAGCTTTTAAAACCATTATTTGGCCACGGCGAAATCTTGTTTTTATTGGTTTAATTTTAATAGTTATAAAAAGTTTGGCAGGTTTGGTTTTGCCTTGGCAGAGTAAGGTTTTGCTAGACGATGTTGTTCCAAACAAAGATTATACGCAACTGTATTATTTAATTGCCATCGTTATAGGCGCCATAACAATTCAAGCGGTAACATCATTTTTATTAACGCGCATATTAAGTGTACAGGCACAATATCTAATAAGCGAATTGCGGGCTCAAGTGCAGAAAAAAGTTCTGACTTTACCAATTAGTTTTTTCGACAATACAAAATCGGGCGCTTTGGTTTCCAGAATTATGAGTGACGTTGAAGGCGTAAGAAACCTTATTGGCACTGGTTTGGTACAGTTGGTTGGCGGTTCTTTTACAGCCATTGTGTCACTCATCATTTTAATAAAACTAAACCCTTGGATGACACTTTTTGTATTTGTTCCGCTTTCTATATTCGGTTACATCGCACTAAGGGCCTTCAAATATATTCGTCCTATTTTTAGAATTCGAGGAAAGATTAACGCCGAAGTAACCGGCAGGCTAACGGAAACTTTAGCGGGAGTTCGGGTTATAAAAGCTTTTAATGCTGAAAATCAAGAAAATTTGGTTTTCGAAAAAGGTGTTGAAAAATTATATAAAAATGTAAAAAAGAGCTTAACGGCTACTGCATTTATGACAAGCGCTTCTACCTTTTTAATTGGTGTTGCTACCACTGGTATTATGGGAATTGGAGGTTATTATATGATTCAAAGTGAAATGACAACCGGCGATTTTTTATTCTTCACCTTAATACTCGGTTTTATGATTGCGCCCATTGTACAAATGAGCAATATTGGCAGCCAATTAACGGAAGCATTGGCGGGTTTGGATAGAACCGAAGAATTGATGAATATGACCTCGGAAGAAGATAACCAAGATCGAGACATTACACTAGAAACACTTCATGGAAATATTGAGTTTGAAGATGTCTCTTTTTCTTATGAAGCAGGTAAAGAAGTGCTCCATAATATCAACTTTAAAGCACCCGCAGGCTCTGTAACGGCTTTGGTGGGAAGCTCGGGTTCTGGTAAATCAACCATTGCAGGACTATCGGCTACGTTTTTAACACCAAAACTCGGCAAAGTTACTATCGATAATCAAGATTTATCAAAAGTTAAACTGAGTAGTTATCGTAAATATTTGGGCGTGGTTTTACAAGACGAATTTTTATTTGAAGGCACTATAAAAGAAAACATAATGTTTCCAAGGCCAAATGCTACCGAAGCAGAATTACAAAACGCCGTAAAAGCCGCTTATGTAAATGAATTTACCGATAGGTTTGATGATGGTTTAGAAACTTTAATTGGCGAAAGAGGTGTAAAACTATCCGGAGGGCAACGTCAGCGTTTAGCTATTGCAAGGGCTATTTTGGCAAATCCAAAAATTATTATATTAGATGAAGCAACCTCAAGTTTAGATACCGAAAGTGAAGCGCTTATTCAAAAAAGTTTAAGCGAATTGATTAAAGACCGAACCACTATCGTCATTGCGCACCGCCTAAGTACCATAAGAAAGGCCGACCAAATTTTAGTTATTGAAGCTGGCCATATTGTAGAAAGAGGCAAGCATGACGAGTTAATTGAAAAACGTGGCAGGTATTACGATTTATACACCTATCAAGCTAAAATTTAAACCCGTAATTATGACAGTAAAAGATTTAAATACCACCGAATACAATTCATATTATGGTCCTTATATTAAAAAGCTTCCGGAAAACTTGGCTTTAATTGATGGTTTTACTGAAGGTTTAGATAATGTACTGCAATTTTTTCATTCCGTTCCATCAGAAAAATTAGAATACAGATACGCAGAAGGCAAGTGGAGTGTAAAAGAAGTTTTTCAGCATATTATAGATACCGAACGTGTTTTTATGTATCGCTGCTTTCGTATCGCAAGACATGATAAAACACCATTGCCTGGTTTCAATCAAGACGATTATATTATGCCTTCTCAAGCCCATAAAAAATCTATGGCAACGTTACTTTTGGAATATTCGTCAGTTAGGAAAAATTCCATCACCTTATTAAATAGTTTGAGCAACGAAGATTTAAAATTTGTTGGAACAGCTTCAGAAAACACCCTATCTGCCCGAGCTGCCGCTTTCATTATTCTTGGTCACGAAATCTGGCATATCGATGTTATAAAAACACACTATTTATAAATTATAACTTATGTATTTATAAATGTAACTTTTCTCTTCACGATAATAAAAACCAATAGAGAAAGGACTCCAAATATAGAAAACCCAATAAATAACGGCAATACCGAAGTGGTTACAAAACCTCCAATATAGTTGGCGATGGGCACTGCCATAACCGTTGAAACAAATCCATTTAAAGCAGCGCCAATCCCGGCAATATGCCCTAAAGGTTGCATGGCTAAGGCGCGTAAATTCCCGAATAAAAAACCAACGGCAAAAAACTGTAACGCAAAAAAGCTCAACAAAACGGTGATACTCGGGTTTTCTCCCGATGAAAACAAAACCACATATAAAACCGAAATTAAAGCGTAAGCTATACAAGACACAAAGGCAATTTTCAACATGCCATATTTAACCACAAACCGGCTATTTAAAAAGGTTGCCAAACCTACGGAAATCGCTAAACTCGCAAAAATATACGGGAACATTTCTGCCAAATTATACTGCTCTTGAAAAATTTGTTGCGAGGTGCTTAAATACACCAAAAAAGACCCCGTAATAAAACCGGAAACCATAGTAAAAGCCACCGCTTCTTTATACTTAAAAAACTCTTTTACGCCATCAATAAACAGGCGACTGTTAAACTTAATACGCTTGCTTTGGGGCAGTGTTTCGGGTTGCCGTAACCAAAACCAAAGCATTATTAAAACGCCAAATATCAAGTTAAAATGAAATATCGATTTCCAGTTGAAAAGATAGAGCAAAAGCTGGCCTAAAGTTGGTGCAACCACCGGTACCAAAATAAAAAACATAACCACAATCGATAGTATTTTTGCCATATAGTTACCGCTAAAAGAATCCCTAATCATAGACATACTCAGGCTTCTGGGAGACGATAGCCCAAAGCCCTGTAGTATCCGCCCTAAAATCATCACCTCAAAACTTTTAGTCGTTACGCAGATAATGCTTGCCACAATAAAAACGAGAAATCCAATATAAACTATGGGTTTTCTTCCAAAACTATCTGAAAGCGGTCCAAAAAGGAGTTGCCCAAAACCCAAACCCAAAAATATCATGGTGATAAGCAGTTGTTTGTCGGCCGGATTTGTAACCCCTAAATCATACCCTATTTCGGGTAAAGCCGGCAATAAAGCATCGATGGATAAAGCCACAATAGACATTAATGACGCCATTAAAGCGACAAACTCAAACTTATAAGTGTTGTTGTTTTGCATGGGGCAAAAGTAAACTAATTATTTTCTAAAAATCAATTAAGCGTTAATACTCGTAGGTATTTAAAAACCTACCTTTACAGCTTAAAGAAAATCTTATATGTCTTTTAAAAAATTAATTGAACCGCTAACAGATGCCATTAATCACAAAGGATTTAAAGAACCTTTACCGCTTCAAAAACAAATATTACCCAACATAAAAGGAGGTGCAAGTTTGTTTGTTATCGCCCCAGAGGGAAGTGGCAAAACCACAAGCATCGTTATTAGCGTTATCCAGAAATTAAAACATGCCGTTGAAGATGCACCAAGAGCCTTAATTTTTGTAAAAGACAAACAAGCCGCTTTAAATTTAGAGTTAGAGTTTAATGCCTTTAAACGCGGCACCGATTTAAGGGTGTACTGCGCTTACGACGAACACAGTATCGATATACAGCGCGACGAGATTTACGAAGGCACCGACATCGTGATTGCCACACCAAAACGATTGAACAGATTGTTTTACCTAAACGGCATTAATTTGAATAAGCTACAAATTTGCATTGTTGAAGACGCCGATTTTTTATTTAGAAACAATAATTTTGCAGAAGCCACCCGTACGCCAGAAAGTATAGGCAAATGCCAATATTTGGTTTTTGCTGATAAATTTGATGCCCGCTTTAAGCGTTGGCAAGATTCTTTTATGTACAACGCTCAAGTTGTTAAAATGTGATTACAATTTATTTTTAAAATGAATAAAACATTTACAAATTTTAAAATAACATCTTTTGACTCTAATAAATATGATGATTTTTTTAGTTTAATTGATGCGAATAGAAATCGTTTAGAAGATTTTTTTGCTGGTACACTTTCAAAAACAAAAACTTTAGAAGATACCGCTAATTATTGTAAAACAATTGAGCAAAAAGTTAAAAATAAAAGTTACTTTCCTTTTACTATTTATGATTTAAACAGCAATTTGCTAATTGGTTTGGTTGATGTTAAAAATATTGATTGGAGTATTCCAAAAGCAGAAATTGGTTATTTTATAGACATAAATTACGAAGGTCAGGGCGTTATATCAAAATCTTTAGGTTTGGTTATAGATTATCTTTTAGAGACATATAAATTCAAAAAACTACTATGTCGGGCAAACTCCACAAATCTCGGAAGTATTAATGTGGCACTTAAAAATGGTTTTGAATTTGAAGGCACAATACGAAGAGATTATAAAACAACAAAAGGAGACATAGTAGATTTAAACTATTACGGACGAATTTTCTAGTTGGACATCTAAAAAAAAGATACCATACATACCATTAAGCCTTTTGGTAATTAATTAGTAAACTCAAAAAAACACTTGAAGTCTTAACCAAACTATATGATAAAATTTATATCTAGATTTGTTGAAACTTAGAATATGAAATTTAACTTGGACAAAATTTTGGCCGCTTTTGGAAATTGGCGTGCCATGGAACGCACTCATGTTGACAACCACACCGAAGACATCATCAATTCCATTACAGATGACGCATTTGCCATATCTGAAAAAAACGTGCTATATGCCAGCACTAAAGAACTTGGTGGCTACCATTACGTCATTACCATAATTGTGGGTGCTTTTAAAATTAAAACCATGAAAGGTGCTAAACTTAACATTGAAGGCACCGATTTTAATTTGGATTTAAAATCGGATATGGATGAGTTTCAATCGGATCATTCAAATGTATCGAACCGATTTATAACCAGAATCGACTTTCAAATTGAAAAAGAAGACGTTGAAAAATTTGATAAAGCACGTATCAATACATTAAGGTTAACTGCAAAAAAGCATGAGATTATATTTAACACACCATTGAATGCTATAAAGAAAGATTAGATTAAATAGTGATACCTTTTTTAGTGTAATTCTGTAAGAAAAATTAATTATATTTACGTGATAACAACGACAAATAACATATCATATCTTTACTTATTTAGGGGATATGAGTAATAAAAGTTATTATATAATGAGTTGGCAACAAGTTTGAAAAAAACAATTCAAATATTCATATTATTGATTTCACTGACTTTGAGCGCTCAAATCAGTGGAAAATATAAACACGAAATCTGTAAATACGGACCGAATTGTTTTGTGTATAAATTCAATGAAAACGGAACTTTTGAATATCAGTATCATCAGGACATTCTAGGTAGTGGAACATTAACCGGAAATTATCAAAAAGTTGGGGATACTCTTAAACTATCGCCTGACAAAGTTCTTTATGCGTCCAAATCTAAAATAATGGAATCTGATTATCAAGAATCCGATTCAACCAAAATCCAGATAATTCTACAAAGAGTAGCTAGAAAAGGAGAAAAAGACATTGATAGTTTGGATTGGTACGTTTCAGTAAATGATGGTAAATATTTAAAAACGGACGAAAACGGAATTTTAATAATTCCTAAAACAAAAGTGAATAAAATTCAACTTAAAGACATTTTTCAAATTGAATTAAATAGTAAACCATTACTCAAACTGACTGACTCAATTTTTAAACCAAAAACGGAAAAGAACGGAATTGAAATCTACGCATCTGAAAGTGACGAATACACTGACTTACTTATAACTGAATGGATGACAAGAACACTTTTGATTAAAGGCAGAAAGCTTTATCCACTAGAATTCGAACCCGAAGTAGGCTATTTAGGAACTGAAAAAACATATTATAAAAAATTTTAAAAATCCAGTTGGCAACAACGCCTTAGTTCATTGCTCTTGACTTTCCTTGCGTAAAGTCCTCGCAAATTTGATATCTTCGGTTTACGGCGGAAAATCCTAGGGGATTTTCACGCAACGAAACCATAGCCAAAACCGTTGTACGCAATTTGACCAAACCAACAAACCGAATGAATAAACCTCAAATTTTGAATACAATTAAGTTTATAGGAAAATCAATCCTTGTATTTCTGACTGGTCTTTTAATATTTGCTTATTCAATTGCATTTATCGAAAAAATACAACGTCCGACTTTTAAAAACTTACCGACGAATGAATTTATCATTATAGGAATAGTTTTGTTGATTTTGATTTTTATAAACTTAAAATGGGTATTCGGAATTTTTAAAACTAAATCGAATGTATAGCCCGAAAAAATTAACACTTCGGATTTTAATTTCCGCAAGTGTAATTCTGACTTTAGTCATTGGACTTTTCATTTTTGTAATTAAAAAAAACGGAATTACGGAATTTAACAATAAAACTGACCGAACGGAACAGATTCAAGGTGAATTAAAAGGAACGGAAAGAATACCAAAAACCGCATTTTGGATTGAAAGCAATGGAAACGGAAACTGGTTTAACGTGGATTGGTTGCATTATCATAAAAACAACGCAGTGATTTCAATTTATGATAAGTCTGGAGAGTTAATAATTAAAAGTAAGTTTATGAAAATATGTCCGATAAATGAACCAAAATTCATTGAAAATTTAAAAAAGGAAATTGACTTTTATGACGGAAAGGATATTCAATTGAAAGATAATTGTTATTTATTAAAAAATTAAAAACTGCGTACAACACATATAATTTAATGCTAGTTCTAGCCGACGCACGAAAATCCTCACAGACTTTCTATTAGGTTTGTATTTGTTAAATTTAGAAACATCCAAGTAAAGATGATCGTTAGTTTGAAAAGAACTATAATTTAACAAATTGCCACACTTCGACTGCGCTCAGTGCAGGCTATCTTCGTCCTCACTATGACGCTTTAAAAAGATTGAGTAGTGAAAGCCCGACCCCGACCTAAGGCGGGTAACGCCCAAATTATATTAAAAGAAAGAAGTTGCGGAAAGGCGCAAAAACGCAAAGTGGAAACGGACTGCCCACAACTGAATGCTGGGACTGAGACCAAGACTGAAAACTAATTAGCCACTTCGCTAATGAATTTTATACGGTATAAACGCAATTCCTCATCGTCATAATCGCCATCAAATTCCTCAATGGCATCATCGATACTATCAGAATCAGATTCCATAAAATACTCGTGGATTTCCTCTTGTTGGTCTTCGTCCAGAATCTCATCAATCCAATAATTTATATTCAGCTTGGTGCCAGAATATACTATGGCTTCCATTTCTTTTATAAAATCTTCCATAGACATTTTTTTAGACGACGCAATATCATCCAAAGGTAATTTTCGGTCTACATTTTGAATGATATACAGCTTATTTGCAGAGTTGCTGCCCGTAGATTTTACCACCAAATCGTCTGGACGGGTAATGTCGTTTTCCTCGACATATTTTGAAATAAGGTCGATAAAATCTTTACCGTATTTTTTTGCTTTTCCATCGCCAACACCGTGCACGTTACTAAGCTCGGACATGGTAATGGGATATTTTAAAGCCATGTCTTCCAGCGACGGATCTTGAAAAATAACAAACGGCGGAACACCCAGTTTTTTTGCATTTTTTTTACGCAAATCCTTAAGCATGCCCATTAACACATCATCGGCTACGGCGCCACCTCCTTTTTCGGCGGTAATGATGCTGCCGTCTTCTTGTTCACCTTCAAAAATATGGTCTTCGGTCATCATAAACGACACTGGCTTTTTAATAAATGCCTTACCGGAATCCGTTAACTTTATAACGCCATAAGTTTCAATATCCTTTTTAAGATACCCCGAAACCAATACTTGCCGCAATAAGGCCATCCAATGTTTGTTGTCTTGCGCTTTACCTTTACCAAAAAAGTCTTGTTCGTTGGTTTTATGCGAGTTTATCAAAGCGTTTTCTTTCCCGATGAGCACATTTACCAAATCCTTGGATTTGTATTTTTCGTTGGTTTTATCAATGGTTTCCAATAGTAGCTTAACATCGTTTTTAGCTTCTTTTTGCTTTTTGGGGTAACGTACGTTATCGTCCATATCGCCACCTTCTCCTGTTTCATTGTCAAACTCCTCGCCAAAATAATGTAAAATGAATTTTCTGCGCGATATGGATGTTTCCGCGAAAGCGACAACTTCTTGCAACAAAGCGTGCCCAATTTCTTGTTCGGCAACGGGTTTGCCAGACATGAATTTCTCTAGCTTTTCTATGTCTTTATAAGCGTAAAACGCCAAACAATGGCCTTCGCCCCCATCGCGACCCGCACGACCGGTTTCTTGATAATAACTTTCTATGCTCTTAGGAATATCGTGATGGATTACAAAGCGCACATCGGGCTTATCGATACCCATCCCAAAGGCAATTGTGGCCACAACAACATCTACATCTTCCATTAAAAATTTATCTTGATGGCTCGATCTGGTTTTCGCATCTAAACCGGCATGGTATGGCACTGCTTTAATACCGTTTACCTGTAATACCTGTGCCAGTTCTTCAACACGCTTTCGGCTTAAACAATAAACAATACCGGATTTTCCTTCGTTTTGTTTAATAAACCGAATAATATCGGCATCAACGTTTTTTGTTTTTGGGCGTACCTCGTAATATAAATTAGGTCTGTTAAATGACGCTTTAAACGTTGTAGCGCCGGCAATACCTAAGTTTTTTATAATATCTTCCTGTACCTTTGGCGTTGCTGTAGCGGTTAAACCAATTATGGGGATATCGTCGCCAATACGTTCTTTTATATTGCGGAGATTTCTATATTCCGGCCTAAAATCGTGCCCCCATTCGCTTATACAATGGGCCTCGTCAATAGCCATAAAAGACACTTTTACAGAGCGTAAAAACTCTACGTTCTCCTCTTTTGTTAACGATTCCGGAGCCACGTAAAGCAGTTTGGTAACGCCGTTAACAATATCTTCTTTAACGCGCTTTACCTCGGTTTTATTTAATGAAGAATTTAATACATGCGCCACACCTTCTTCATTTGAAAGGCCTCTAATGGCATCTACCTGATTTTTCATCAGGGCTATTAACGGAGACACCACAATGGCTGTGCCTTCTTGCATTAATGCTGGAAGTTGGTAACAAAGCGACTTTCCGCCCCCTGTTGGCATAATTACAAACGTATGGTTTCCTGATAAAATACTTTTAATTACATCTTCCTGCAATCCTTTGAATTTGTTAAATCCAAAATACTTTTTTAATGCAGAATGAATGTCACTTTTTGCTGTTAACATTGATAAAATAAAAAATTAATTTACGCGATAAAAAATACACCATTTCTAAGTATGATATTCATTAATTTAGCAGTGTATTTAGAGAACCCTCATGTTTTTTTCGTTAGTTTTGTAACGCAATTCGAATTTACAATAAAAATTCAATATTGATTAACATTTAAAGATAACAAAATCTTTAAAGCTTCAACCAAAAAATATAATAAATTTTGAAAGACGAAATTTCTATTATTGGTACTGCCAAACACACTATTGAAATGGAAAGTAAGGCCATTTCTAACTTAGTTTCTCTTATTACCGATGATTTTGCCCATGCGGTAAAACTAATTTACAACTCCAAAGGACGGGTAATTATTACAGGAATTGGCAAAAGTGCCATTATAGCCAATAAAATTGTAGCCACCTTAAACTCCACCGGAACGCCTGCCATTTTTATGCATGCCGCCGATGCCATACATGGCGATTTAGGGTTAATTCTTAAAGACGATGTGGTCATTTGCATTTCGAAAAGCGGAAACACACCCGAAATTAAAGTTTTGGTGCCTTTAATAAAAAGTGCCAAAAACAAAATGATTGCCATTACCGGTAATATAGATTCGTTTTTAGGGCAACAGGCAGACTTTGTTTTAAACGCTTATGTCGAACAGGAAGCCTGCCCAAATAATTTGGCACCAACAACAAGCACAACGGCACAATTGGTAATTGGCGATGCGCTTGCCGTTTGTTTATTGGAGTTACGAGGTTTTTCGAGCAACGATTTTGCCAAATATCACCCCGGTGGTGCTTTAGGAAAGAAATTGTACTTACGGGTTCACGATATCTCCTCCGTAAACGAAAAGCCACAAGTACAGTTAGATACGAGCATTAAAAATATTATAATTGAAATTACAGAAAAAATGTTGGGTGTTGCCGCTGTGGTTGAAAATGGAAAAATTATTGGTATCATTACCGATGGCGATTTACGTAGAATGTTAACCAAAGTGGACGATTTTTCTGGTTTAACCGCCAAAGATATTATGAGCTCAAACCCCAAACACATCAATGTAGATGCCATGGCTGTTGATGCTTTAGAAGTTATGGAAACCAACGGTATTTCTCAGTTACTTGTTGAGGACAATGGCAATTATGCAGGTGTGGTACATTTACACGATTTAATTAAAGAAGGCATTATATAATGGCGAAAAAGAATATTAATGAGATGTCTTTTTTAGACCATCTTGAAGATTTACGTTGGCATTTAATCCGTATTTGTTTAGCAGTAATTATAGTTGCTACATTAGTCTTTATTTTTAGCCGATTTATATTTGATGAGATAATTTTTGCACCCTTGGAAATGGATTTTCCAACCTATAGTTTTTTATGTAATGGAGCAAATTTCATAGGCGTTGATACTACGTTTTGCGCCGAGGAAATGCCCATGATACTGCAAAACCGAACCATGGGCGGACAGTTTTCAGCAGATATTTGGACCGCTATTTTAGGCGGTTTTATCATATCGTTTCCTTATGTTATATACCAATTATGGAAATTTATCAGTCCGGGATTACATTCAAACGAACGCAAACATTCACGTGGTTTTATCATCATTTCATCACTCTTGTTTTTTGTTGGCGTATTGTTTGGGTATTACATTGTAACGCCTTTATCGATTAATTTTTTAGCGAATTACAGCATTTCCAAAGTCGTAGATAACCAAATTGATATAAGCTCATACATTGCTTTAGTGCGGAATTCCGTATTAGCCTCGGGTTTAATTTTCGAGCTGCCCATCATCATTTATTTTTTCACTAAAATAGGTTTGGTTACGCCCGAAATATTAAGGAAATATCGAAAATATGCCCTCGTAGTTGTACTTATACTTTCAGCCATTATAACGCCTCCAGATGTTGTAAGTCAAGTTATAGTAGCCATTCCAATTATAGTTTTATATCAAATAAGTATTTATATTTCTAAAATCGTTATTAGAAATCAAAAAAGAAAAGAAAAAAAGCATGTCTGATATCGTTACCGAATTTAATGAATATCGCCAGAGAATGAACGATAAAATTCTCGCCGATAACAACAAAGTTATTAAGCGCATCTTTAATTTAGATACTAACGCTTTCGCGGAAGGCGCTTTAGATGTTAAAACAAAAGAGCTTTTAGGCTTGGTGGCATCCATGGTTTTACGTTGCGACGATTGCGTAAAATACCATCTTGAAACCTGTTATAAAGAAGGCATACCAAAAGCACAGGTTGTTGAAACTTTAAGTATTGCGAATTTAATTGGTGGCACCATTGTTATTCCGCATTTGCGTCGTGCTTACGAATTTTGGGATGCTTTAGAAGCCAAAGACCAATAGATTATTGATTGCTGCGCTGATGGGCACAGCAATAAGATAAAAATGAACCTTGCGTTATAATAGCCTATATGATTTTACTATTTTTAGCGTTTAGTATTTAAAGATATGATTTTAAGAGCCGAAAATTTAATGAAGTCCTACAGCGGACGAAAAGTTGTAAAAGATGTTTCACTTGAGGTAAACCAAGGTGAAATTGTTGGACTTCTGGGACCAAATGGTGCCGGTAAAACCACCTCGTTTTACATGATTGTGGGTTTGATAAAACCCAATGGCGGACATATTTTTTTAGATGATACCGAAATTACCAAATATCCCATGTACAAACGAGCGCAAAACGGTATTGGGTATTTGGCGCAAGAAGCCTCGGTGTTTAGAAAACTGAGTATTGAAGATAATATTTTAAGCGTGTTGCAACTTACAAAACTGAGTAAAAAACAGCAACACGATAAAATGGAATCGTTAATTGAAGAGTTTGGTTTGGGCCATATTCGAAAAAGCCGCGGCGATTTATTATCGGGTGGCGAGCGCAGACGTACCGAAATTGCCCGTGCTTTGGCAACCGACCCTAGTTTTATTTTATTAGACGAGCCTTTTGCCGGAGTAGATCCCGTGGCGGTTGAAGATATTCAGCGTATTGTAGCCCAACTTACCAAAAAGAATATCGGTATTTTAATTACCGACCACAACGTACAAGAAACCCTGGCCATTACCGATAGAACCTATTTAATGTTTGAAGGCGGTATTTTAAAAGCCGGAAAACCTGAAGAATTAGCCGAAGACGAGATGGTGCGCAAAGTGTATTTAGGCCAAAACTTCGAGCTGCGTAAAAAGAAAATCCGTGAGTAGACACTACGTGTCATTTAGTAATTTTTATTGGTTAGTTTGTATGTCGTTCCCAAGTTGTTTGTCATTCCTGCGCAGGCAGGAATCCACTAAAACAGCAATAATTATTTTACTTTGAAAAAAATATTTATGGCTTTTGTGAATCTAAATTATTTAGATTGATGAGACTTTAAAGTGACTTTGTTGTTTCTTAATTCTTTTACTTTTTTTGTTTGTCATTCCTGCACAGGCAGGAATCCACTTAAAAGTTAAGGTTATTCCAATTTTATACAAATTCCCTAATCAACTAAATAATTCCAATCTTTAGACAAATCTTTCCAATTAGGGTTATCTTTTTCAATCAAATCAATTTTCCATTGACGTTTCCACTTTTTCATGTTCTTTTCTCTTTTAATAGCATCATTTACAAATTGATAGGTTTCAAAATACAAGAGTTTACATAAACCGTATTTTTTAGTAAACCCTTCGACTAATTTGTTTTTATGCTCAAACATTCTGCGTTCCAAATCGTTTGTAACACCAATGTATAACGTGCCATAAGTTTTACTGGTTAAAATGTATAAATAATATTGATGAATGGTTTTATGCATTGAAATTTTAGTTATCCGAGTGGATTCCTGCCTGCGCAGGAATGACAGAGCCTGTATTATTCTTTGTCAACCTTTCTTTTAAAAACACGCTTAAAAGCCTTAACCACAAAAACCGCTATTAAGCCAACCAACAACCCAACAATAAAGTCCCTTAAAATAGACGGCAAAACCTCTAAAAAGTGATGCAAAAATTCAATATTATGGACAAAAATACCGCCTGAAACCAACAGTAAAGCTATCGTACCAATTACCGCTAAACTTTTAATAACAACAGGCAATGCATTTATTAAAAAGTTGCCGATAAACTTTGAAACACTTTTTTCTTTGCTGCTCATTTTTACAAGCTTATAACCAAAATCGTCCATTCTCACAATAAGGGCTACAATACCATAAACGCCAACGGTAGCAATAATGGCAACAATGGAAACCACTATAATTTGAAACAAAATAGGTCTGCCCAAAACCGTGCCTAAAGCGATAATTACAATTTCTACCGACAAAATAAAATCGGTAAGTATAGCCGATTTAATCTTGGTTTTTTCAGTTTTTAAAATAGCTTCTTTTGAAAGATTTTCAGGTTTAGTTTCAACTTTATCGTGTTCGTGGGGCACAAAAAATCCGTATATTTTTTCTGCGCCTTCAAAAGCTAAATACACACCACCCAATATTAAAGCCAAGGTAACCGCCCATGGCGCAAAAGCACTGAGCAAAAAGGCAATGGGTAAAATGATTAATTTATTTAAAAAAGAACCTTTGGTAATGGCCCATAAAACGGGCAGCTCTCTTGAGGAAACAAACCCTGTGGCTTTTTCGGCATTCACCGCTAAGTCGTCGCCCAAAATACCTGCTGTTTTTTTTGTACTTATTTTACTCATTACCACAACATCGTCCATTAAAGCCGCTATGTCGTCGAATATTGCAAAAAACCCTGATGCCATATATGCTATTTTGAAGTTAGGTTGTCTAAAACAGACATGGAAATATAAAGTATTATAATAATTGGGATGGCTGCAAACTGGAGTATAATTAGCAGCACCACACAGAGCAGTATAAAAATGTAGCGTGTGGCATTGTTTTTAAAACTCCAATCTTTAAATTTTAAGGCGAAGAGTTTAGTGTTTGCATTTAATATCCAACAACTAAAAACGGTTAATCCCATTAAAAACCACTGATTTAAAATTATAGAGTTTATTAAATCGCTATTCTGATATTCCATAATTAGCGGCAACGACAATATAAGTAAAGCATTTGCCGGTGTTGGTAATCCTTTAAAATAGCTTTGTTGTTCGGTATCGATATTGAATTTTGCCAATCGATAAGCCGATGCCAATGTAATTGCCAATCCTAAAAACGGCAAAAAACTTCCGCCCGATATTTCTAAAAGCGAATTGTAACTGTCGTGGTCGTAAAAATCATCTGTCCAAACACGTTGCGTTAACCCTATAAGTTTAAACATAACAATTCCGGGTACCAATCCGCTGGTAACCATATCCGCCAAGGAGTCCAATTGCACGCCCAATTCGCTTTGTACGTTTAATTTTCGTGCTGCAAAACCATCAAAAAAATCAAAGAAAATTCCGAGAAAAACAAACAAAGCCGCTGCAACAAAATTATCGTTAACGGCAAAAATTACGGCAATACATCCTGAAAACAGGTTTAAAAGAGTGAGTGCATTCGGAATATATCGCTTCATAAATTTAATTTTTAGAGATGTAAAAATAACAAACTATTGTTGTGAAAAACAACTATCAAACAATATCTATTATTATTTCAAGTTTATTAGGTGATAAATTATATGCATCTTTGTAAAAAAAATAGCGATTGAAGGCTTACATAACCACATTATTTTGCTTTTTAACACTAACCCTATGCGCTCAAACCGTTAGAAAATACTCCAACGAGTTTATGAATATTGGCGTTGATGCCGCAGCTTTGGGCATGAGTAGCGCGGTTACGGCGCATACCAACGATGTGAATTCCGGTTATTGGAATCCTGCGGGGCTATTAAATCTTGAAGACAGTCAGCTCGCTTTGATGCACTCCAGTTACTTTGCCAATATTGCCAATTACGATTATGCGGCCTTTGCGATGCCTATTGATAACAGAAGTGCTGTAGGCATTTCGCTAATTCGTTTTGCGGTTGATGACATTTTAAATACCACACAGTTAATTGATGCACAGGGCAATATTAATTACGACAGAATTAGTTTGTTTTCGACTGCCGATTACGGGTTAACCTTTTCGTATGCCAGAAAACTTCCGGTTCAAGGTTTAAATTATGGGGTAAATGCGAAAATTATAAGACGCGTTATTGGCGATTTTGCGGCGTCTTGGGGTTTTGGTTTTGATGTTGGCATTCAGTTTGAAACCAAAAACAATTGGAAATTTGGTGTTATGGCGCGCGATATCACCACCACGTTTAATGCTTGGGCCATTGACGAGGACGAGTTTGCCAAAATACAAAATGCGGTTGCAGGCCAAAATCAAGAATTACCAGAAACTACCGAAATCACCATACCGAAACTACAAATAGGAGTTTCAAAATTAGTCGATTTTAATGTGGACTACACCTTGTTAACAGCGGTTAATTTAAATGTTCGGTTCGAGGAAAACAACGATGTTATTTCATCATCATTCGCCAGTATAAATCCAGCTATAGGCTTTGAGTTTGGCTATGTCGATATGGTTTATTTACGTGCTGGTGTTGGTAATTTTCAAAACGAAATGCAAATAGATAACACCGAGCAATTGAGCTTTCAACCCAGTTTTGGTGTGGGTTTTAAATATAACGGCGTTCAAATAGATTATGCGTTTACCGATATTGGCGACCAGAGTGTAGCCTTATACTCGAATGTGTTTTCATTAAAACTCGACTTAAGTATTTTTAGATAAGCTCATTAAAAAGTATTTGTTAAATAAAATCATGCTAAAGCCAAAAAAACAATTTTAAATGAAAAAAACACTACTTCTTTTATGTTTTCTTTTATGTATTAAAACTTCATTTGGGCAACAAATTGAATTGTCAAACGAAGCCAAAATTAGTGTATTAACTATTGGACCCGGGAATTCTTTAAATGACGCTTTTGGACATAACGCTTTTAGAATAAAAGATGAGTCCCTAAATCTTGATAAAACGTATGATTATGGTCTTTTTAATTTTTCGACACCTTATTTTTATTTAAAATTTGCAACTGGCAAATTAAATTATTCGCTTGGAAAAAGTGATTATTATGATCTTTTAAGTTATTACATTAGACAAGATAGAACGGTTAAAGAACAAGTTTTAAATCTTTCGCAACTGGAGAAACAAAGGCTTTATAATTTTTTGGTCAATAACTACAAGCCAGAAAACAGGGAGTATTTATATGAGTTCTTTTTTGATAATTGTGCGACTAAAATTAAGGATGTTACCAAAATTGCTTTAAATGACAACATTACTTTTAACGAACCCAAAGGCTTTAAACATGAAACTTTTAGAACTTTAATTCATAATAACCTCAACAAAAATTCTTGGGGAAGTTTGGGGATTGATGTGGCTTTAGGTTCGGTAATCGACAGAAAAGCAACACCCGAACAGCACATGTTTTTACCTGAGTTTATTTATAAATTCTTTGAAAATGCAACTATTAAAACCAATAACGAGCCGTTGGTAAAGGAAAGCAAAATACTTTTTCAACAAAAAAACAGAGTTAAACCAACGTCGTTTTTTACCAGTCCGTTATTCGTTTTTGGGTTTGTAGGATTACTCATATTATATATCACTTACAGCGACCGCAAAAATGAAAAACGCAGCACATGGCTGGACGTTGTTTTGTTCGGCATTACAGGCATTGTTGGTGTATTTATTCTATTGCTTTGGTTTGCAACCGACCACACCGGAACACACCAAAACTACAATTTACTTTGGGCTTTTGCACTAAATTTATTAGTGATACCGCAACTCTTAAAAAAGAAACCTAGCAATTGGTTTGTTAAATATTTAAAGCTATTAGTCATTTTACTTTGTTTAATGACCCTGCATTGGCTAATTGGCGTACAAGTGTTTGCCATTGGATTAATTCCGCTTTTAATCGCCCTTTTTATTAGATATGTGTATTTGATAAAGTATTTTAATGTTAAATGATTGAAAACTGCGACTGAAAACCGAGACCAAATTATTACGCAGAGATTCACTGAGATTCACAGAGGTGCACGGAGTTTTGACCGAAACAATGATATACTAAAAGCTGAGACTGTAACTGAATACTGCGACTGAAAACTGAACACAAAATCACTGTCCTCTAAAAAATATCACGGTACTTAGCGTTTTTACAAGAATATTCATGTCCAGAAAAAAGCTTCGATGTTTAATATAATACAAATCGTATTGAAGTTTAAGAAGGCTATCATCAACCGATGAGCCGTATCTGGTTTTTACCTGCGCCCAACCTGTCAACCCTGGTTTAATGATATGGCGGGTTTCGTAAAACGGAAGTAATTGAGATAGTTCTCTAACAAAATACGGACGTTCTGGCCTTGGGCCGATCAAACTCATATCACCCATTAAAATATTCCAAAATTGTGGGATTTCATCTAACCTTGAATGTCTTAAAAATTTACCGAATTTGGTAATTCTGGCATCGTTTTTCTTCGCCCAAACCGCACCTTCTTTTTCAGCATTTTTAATCATGGTCCTGAATTTGATAATCCTAAAAAGGTTTCCGTGTTTACCAATGCGCTCTTGGGAATAAAAAAGCGTTCCTCTATTGCCAATAGCATTTCCCAAAAGGATTAATGGCAATAAAATAATCCCGACCAAAACACCCATTACCGCTATCAGTATATCAAAAAATCGATGAAAAAATAAATATAGTTTATTTTGGTTGCTTCGGCTAAACGGAAAATACTTGTAAAAATCCTTTCCGATGAACTGTATGGGAATTCTACGGGTTAAATCCTCGTAAACCTGTGTGTATTCATTTATGGGGAATCCGCCTTCTAAAAGAGTAATAAGGTCTTTGTAAATGGTTGGGGTTATAGTTTCGGAATTGTAACTGGCTATAACGACTTCGGATATGTTTTCATCTTTAATAACCTGATAAATTTGCTTGGGACTGTACTCAACAATTCCTTTAAATTTAATTTTATCGGTTTTATTGGCTTCACAATTAATAAAGCCCACTATTTTATAATTCGGATCTGCAACATTAAAAGCCTCAACAATAGCCTGAATGTTGGATGTTTCGCCAACTATAAGTACTTTTTTATAAAACCTGGGCGACACCACAAAAGTTATGTATGCCAGTCTCCAAACAAAAAGCGCAAACAGAATTGCGAAATAAAAGTATAGGATTTGCAATCGATTAACCGGTAATACAGGTGTGAAAAATGGTGTTAAAAAATAGAACAAAACGGTTATGGATACCGTTAACACAATATTAGCCGACACCGTTTCTATCTTGCTCGCTTTTTGTAAATCGTACAATTCGAAAATTGTACCAAAAACCAATATATAAATCATTAATACAAAAACCCATGTCCAGTTTTCTTTGGTAATGGTAAAATAGTCAAAATCGAATGTATGGCTTACAAAATACAACACACCAAGCACAGAAATAAAATCGAATATTCGCAGTAGAACTTTACGTTCGGAAATATTAAAATGAATTCCTTTTTTTGACATGTTTTAAGTGAAAATCGAGAGACTATAAATATAGTAAGTAAATTTAATTATGCTCTAATTATTTTAAGAGTTTAATCCATAGGTTTTTAACTGTATTCCAGTCCAATTCCTCTGCTTTACTTTTGGCTGAAACTGCCATTAATTCGGTTTGTTCTGGTTGGTTTTTAATTTTTTTTATGGCTTCTATAAACGCTTCAACATTATTGGGTTTTACCAATATACCATACTTGTTATTGGTTATTAAATAAGGCATACCACCTACATTTGTGGAAACTACAGGTAAGCCCAACGCCATGGCTTCAATAACGCTTACAGGCATATTGTCTAAATCGGTGGTATTTATAAAAATATTGAAGCTTTTAGATAAGTTAATCCATGCTTCTTTTTCTAATTTTCCAGTAAAGGTTACTTTTACATTAAGCGTTTCAGCATATTTTTTTGCTTCTTCTAAACTCCCATCATTTTCTGGACCGACCATACAAAGCTCTGCATCGATCTGGTCGTCCTTTAAGGCTTTTAAAACCTTTATGGCCAATAATGGATTATAAATTTTTGAAAACGAACGCACCCACAATAGTTTCACCTTATCAAAGTAACGTGCCTTAAACGAGTAATTTTTTATTTCGATACTATTGGGAATACAAACCAAATTTGAAAATCCCAAGGCTTCAAAATTAGATTGTGTATACTTTGATGGCGCCACGTTTTTATACGCGTGATTAAATACTGCTTTTGATAATTTTGGATGCGTTTTTAACCTGTTAGGTAAATTTCCACCTCTTAAAATTGGGATGTATTTTATTTTTAAAAATCGACACAACTGGCTAATAAAAAAGGCATAATAAAAATTAGAAGTGCTGTATGTATCTATCAAAACATAATCAGTTTGCTTCCTATGTTTTAAAACACTAAAAAACATATCTAACAACCTTAAAATTTTATTCGTTTTGCTGGATGCTGTATTTACCGTAAAACCTTCATCTACAAGCAATTTACCCAAAGTTTCAATAGAGGTTACCGTTCTCCCCTTGTTTGATAATTTGTTTCCTATGTACAATAGGTTTTTCATCCGTTTAAGTTTTATTGCTTTTCATTAGCTCAGATGTCATTTGCTATTCGCGATGCTGTATTTTAATGGGTATGCTTTTTTTGTTGGTTCGCTTTTCAAACTGAATATTTAATAGACATAAGCCATAAATAAATGCAGGTGCTGCGATACGCATGGATGAATGGTTAATGGTTAAAAACCAAAATAAGTAAAAGGAAAAGAAATATATGTTTTTTTTGTTTTTAAACCTTAAAAACAATGGTGCTAGCAATAGTATTGAAAAAGCTACCACGCCAAAAATACCGTGTTCTCCAATTATTCTACTCATTTCGTTATGCGATGCAGCTTGTATGCCTTCTTTTTCAAATCGTAACTCCTTTAATTTACCAACGCCAACGCCTAAAAATGGATTTTCGAAAAATTCGTTTAATTCGTTTGTTAGCAAACCTGTCCTTCCCGTGGTTACATCGTCTTTTGTTCTGCCAATTGCGTCTTGATTATTATAACGTTTATCTATTAAGCCTCCTGTATTAAAAGAGCTAACATACCATGTTAACAATATTGCCAATCCTAAAATCAGTAATGTAAACGTTAGCCGTAGCTTTGTTTTGGACGAAGATTTAAAATAAAACACAGCAATAAAAGCTAAAATTATGACAACGGCAACGAAAACGCCCCCTCTACTAAATGTGATGATAGCCCTGTATGCCATTAAGCCTAATATTGAAACGTTTAAAATCTTTAAAAAAAGTGTTTTGGATTGCAAAAACAATCTGCCTGCCAATAAAAAAACACCTAAACCCAATACGGTTGACACTTGATTTGGCCCAAACCCTCCTGAAGCTTCAAAATTTGACTGAGTTCCAGACAAAATGGCTTCAATACTGGGGCTATATAAAAACAAATAAGCTGTTGTAGTTATTATTGGTAAAACTGCGGCTAATAAAATATTCTGTAGTGCTACAATTGTTACATTTCGTTTATAACTGTATAAGGCCACTATTCCTAAACAAATTGGTCCGCTTAAGTTAAAAGCAATAGCTGTTCTTACATTGGTTTCAAAGCCCAAGGTGTTGGCTGCCACAACAATGCCGGGTATTAAAGCCAAAATATACATAAAGTATATATATGATTTTTTACCAATACCATCGCCCAAAGCCATACCTAACAAAACAAATAAAATAACAAAATACTTTGATGCTTCGTATATAAAATTGCCTCCAGTCATCCTTAAAAACACCTCTGAACCAACCACATACGCACACGCTCCCAAAACATATACATATCGTTTTTTTGCTGGAGCATTTATGATGCTGTATAAACTAATAGCTAGAATGGCTATAAAGTAAACTTTAGATAAGGGCTCAAAAATAAATATGCCCACAGCTAAAGCCACATGAAACACGATTAACGTTATGTAACTATACTGTTTCACGCTTTGTTATAAATTGAAATTAATTGCTCTAAGTTTTTTTTAGCACTAAAATTATTAGTTACATTTTTATACAGCATTTCGCCAGCTTGTGTGCGCTCGTCTTCATTATTGATATATTTTAATAAGCCTTTTGAAAATGCATCTACATCATTAGAATTTACCAATATACCTTCTGAATTGTTAGTTATCACTTTATTACAATCGCCAACATTAGTAGCTACAACAGCTAGTTTAGCTAATCCGTATTCTAACAAAGACAATGGTAACCCTTCTGATGACGAGGATAATACCCCAATATCACATTGTGATAAAATATAATTTATATCTTGCCTTAAGCCATATAAAAAAACGTGATCCTCTAGTTTGTTTTCAATAATATATGCTATTATTTGGTTTGAATAGGCATCGTTAAAATCTTCGCCTATTAAGTGTAAACTCCAATCAGTTTTATAGTCTGAAATATTTTTAAATGCATTTAAAAGCAGTATATGGTTTTTGGGATGCCTTAAATTTGCCAAACAAACAATACGTTTCCCGATATTTCCTTTTAAAACTGTGCGTTGTTTTTCTTCTGTTAAAACAGAAAAATTAGATAGGTAGTATATGTTTTTTGTAAATAGGTTTTTTTCTGCCCAAAGCTTTAAATTGGTGTTGACCACAATTACTTTATTAAAAAAAATCGAGCAGAACTTTAACACCAAATTTTTAAATAAGCCGTGGGAATTTCTATTTCCATTATGATCATGCCATATGACCTGAATACGACTATTAAATATTTTTAAAATAGCTGCTTGCACATAGGATGTAGAATGCGCGTGCACAAAATCAATGTCGTGCATTTTAATAAATGCATTCAGTTTTTTTATGGCTTTAAAATCGATGGTGTTTTTTTTATTTAAGAACACATATCCAACATCTTTGTCTATGGTTGTTTTTAATGCACCTTCTAAACGTGTTGCGCACAAAAAAGATTTATCAATTAAATCAGCCAGTAAATTAGCATAATTTACCGCAGTGCGTTCTGCACCTCCAGTTTGTAAAGAATCTATTAATTGTAATACTTTCATTGTGGCTTTAACAATTTAACAATTTCTTTTTCAAAGGCTTCTAAAGTATAATTTTGAGACCAATTACTAGCGTTTTTCGAAATAGATTTTAAGAGCGATTCATTTTTTAAATGATTCGTAAGGTGATGGATGGCCGTATCCAAATTTTCATCAATCAAAATACCGCGATTTCCATAATCAAGCATAAACGGTAGACACGAAATTTTGGTAGCAATTGGAATAGTTCCGAAAAACATAGCTTCGGCAATGGCTTTGGGCCAACCTTCGGACTTTGATGCCAGTATTAAAAAATGTGCTCTTTTCAGCGTGTGTTTAATTATCGACGCGCTATGGTTGCCTTTAAATAAAACAACATCTTTTAAACCATTTTTAATTACATAATCGTTGAGCGTTTCTTTTAAAAGTCCTTCCCCATAAAGTTCCAAAAAAACATTTTTGTTTTCTTTTTTTAATTGTTCCACCAATTTAATAGCAAAAAGGGGTCGTTTTCCTTTTACCAAAGTCCCTATAAAAACAAAGTGCAACCTGTTATTATAATCGCGTTCTTCAACCTTAACTCTATCTTTTTCAGAAAATGAGGCCGTAAAAAACGGCTTAATATTTTTGGCTTGGTTTTTCCAATGGCCATAAACCAACACTTGCATATTTTTAGTAAAAAACGTGTTGCTTAAAATCCATTGTTGAAATTTGTAACTTAATGGTTGTTTGCTTTTTGGATCCCAATTGCCAGCGTATTTTGCGGTTTTTATTTTTTTTGGAAAACATATTTGAACCAAACTCCCCAAAAGCCCAATATTTCCGGGGCAACGTAAATGAATATGGTCGGCTCTTTTGCAGGCCTGAAAAATAGAAATGAAAATTATTGGAATTTTAATAAAGGATTCTAACCCCTTTTTAATCGAAGTAAATGCTATTGAGGGTACGGTGTTAAGGCGAATATTATCATGTCTGTACGCCATTTCGATAGTTGAAATAGGAGTCTTTATTTTTGGAGCTACAATTTCAATTTCATCTACATATTTTAACCATAAATTCATTTCGCGAACATAAGGCGCATAAGCATAAAGCACATTATTTTGCTGCTTATGTTTGGTGTGCGAAATGATTAAAAACCTCATAATTGCACTTTTGGTTTATTAAAAACTAATGACCACCAACCTACTATCCTACCCAAACTTTCGGTTAAAGCCTCTTTCTTCTTATTTGTATTTACAACATTTGTAAACCTGATAATCGTTAACAAAAACGAAGTGGCATTCCATTTTATTCTAGATTTTAAAGTGGGGTTTGGATATTTTACACGCCAAACATACCACCCGTTTCTTACTACCATTTTACCATATTTGTACTTATTTGGTCTGCCTGAATCGTCGTGATAATGGTACAATTGGGCTGCAGTGTTTACGTAAAGCTTACCTATTTTTGAGAGCCGTAAACTAAAATCGGCATCTTCGTACAATCCGTAGCCTTCAAAATAGGTTGAAAAATTAAGTTGCTCAAAAATCTCTTTTTTATATGACGATACGCCCCCCATAATTTGTTCCACATGATAAATTTTTCCAGAAGGCGGCAAAAAACCAACAGATCTTCCGTGGGCAAAGGTTGGGAAAAAACCAGGAATTTTATCTGGAAGCAAACCAAACTTTCGTCTTAATTTAAAACGTGCTGGTTCGTTGCGCATCCAGCCATCAAAATAGAAATTGTTGTTATTGTTTTTATTATCGGACAACTTCCATACATTATCATTTAAAATATAACCGCCAACAGCCAAAGCATCTTGTTTTTCTTTGTAGGTAGTTATTAGATTTTCAAAGTAATTTGGTTTCACAATAATATCGTCGTCTAAAAAACAAATAATTTCTGAAGTTTCATCAACTAAATTAATTCCGAAATTACGTTGTTTGGTTAGGCCTCTGTCCTTTTCTTCAACTTTATAATAACTTAGGTTTTTAAAGGTATGGTTTTTAAATAGTTGTTTCGTTTTATCATCAATAGAGCTGTCGATAATTAATATTTCATTGGGATATAGGGTTTGTTCCTTTACTGAAAACAGCAACTTCAATAAAGGTTCGCTCCGCATATAGGTACATATAATTAATGAAAGTTTCATTTATTTATCTTGTTCTTTTAAAATATTAGCCCAAAACAAACTTTGTGCCCATTGCTTTTTAAATCGTTTATAATACATTATTGGATTTTTAACTTTTTGCGCTTTATAGTATTTAAAAAACAGCTTAGTTTTGTAACCCAAAACTTGTTGCGGAGTTGAATTATTCAATCGATACAGCATTACTGATGGGGAAGGTTTGGGTTGCACTTCGAGCTCCTTTTGCCAAGGGTGCTTGTGCGGTACACGAAAACCACCTACGGGTGCTTTTAGATGCATTATTGTTTCTTTTGGATAATATATGATATCTAATCCAAGATTCCTTAATTGCATGCCATAATCGGCATCTTCTCCAAAACCATGTTCATAAGCTACATTAAATTCGGTTTTATTTAAAACATTACGTTTTACGATACTACAACCCGAACCAAATGACGACCACTGAAATGTGGTTTTAAAAACTTCTACTTCATCTTTCCTTAAACAACTTAGAGTCATCGCATTTATATAATTCTCATGCATAAAATTAATGCTATTTAACAATAAATTTTCATTAAATCTTATGTCATCATCAGCAAAAAAAACATAGTTTGAGGTTGTTTCTTTTAAAGCCAAATTACGGGCGTTGCATGCTCCTGTTTGATGTATAAATTTATGAACAATACTAAAAGGCCACTTTTCATTTTCGATAAAATTCAATTCCGTTTTACTATTAATAGCTTCATTTTGTTCAACAATAATCACCTTTGTGGGCAATAAAGCTTGATTTGACAAGTCTTTTAACACATTATGCAAATATTCTTTTCTCCCGATGGTTGGAATAATAACATCTATTGTCGAGCTCGTTTTTATAACTTGTTTATCAAGAGGTTCTAAATCAAATTTCAACTTGAATTTTTGTTGTCTTTTAAGCAAATTCCGAACAAAAGCCCATATAGGAAACTTAGCTTCGTTTACTATAATATTAAGAAGCAATAAACTGCTCCAAACACTTTTATAATGTAGTTTTACAAACTTAAACAATTGAATGTTTGAAGCTGTTTCAGAATGAATAAAAGCGGCATTTTTATTTAAAAGTTTAGGCTCGGAATAACAAAACAAACCATTGGGCATGCCCTGTTTTGCCATGGTGTTTAAAACAAAATCGAAAGTATCGTTCAACTGTATTTTGTTTTTAAACTTTAATAGCTGCGATGCGTAAATAGCGCCAACTTGACTACTCATTGACCATGTTGGGTATTTTACGGTTTTATTTATTTTTAAAAATGGAGAATCTTCAACATAACCAATCCGGTTGGAAAAATATGGGTTTGCCCCATAAGAAAGCATCATGTTTTTAAGATGAAAAGATGCCTTTATACCTTCAATATTAATATGTTCTTTTAGAGATTCGTGGCACCAAACTAAAATACAATTTGGGTGATTTGATGCCAAATCGAATAACGATGACGTTACCTTCTTTTGTGTATAAACATGTAAATTAGGCTGAGAGTCGCCTCTCAAATCTGTAATTTTACCTTGTTTATGAAACACTATTATCATGAAGTAACCATCGATTTATAAAATTCAACACTCTGTTTTGCAACTACTTCTGCACTAAACGTAGTGATTGCTTTTTTTCTAGCGGCTTTACCAAAGTCTGTTTGCAGACTAGTGTTTTCCATGAGCTCAACAATTCGGTTTGCATAGGCTGTATGGTCTTTTGGATGCACTAAATAGCCATTAATCCCATCTGAAATCACTTCTTTTGCCCAACCCACATTGGAGGCTACAATGGGTTTTTCCATCGCCATAGCCTCAATCCATGATACCGGTAAAGCTTCTGCAAATGTAGGGAACACACAAACTGTAGCTTGCAGTATTAAATCTTGCATGTCTTTATAAGGTACAGCACCCAAATAGTTTACTTTTTTTATAGCATTTGCATTAAACAAAGGCTGCATTAATGCCCAAGTGGATTTAGAATTCGTAAAAATATCCGGACTGTCTTTCCCCACTAAAACAAGTTTTGCTTCTTTATTTTCAGCATGCACTTTATTGAAAATTTCCGGTAACTCCAACAGGCCTTTTTTTCGTATTAATGTTCCAAAATATAAAATGGTAAGTCGAGTATCTGTTTTTGGCAATGGCTTAAAAGCCGAAACATCGATAGCATTGGGAATTACAGTAAAAGGTCTTTTTAATTTGAATAACTTATTGGTAACGGTTCCAGTAAAATGACTTACCGAAATAATGGCATCGGCTTTTTTTAAGGCCCGTCTTTCGAGATATTTATTTTTAAACTTTACTGGTCGATTATCCAAATGACAAAAATAGGTGTCGCTACCATTTTCTCTAATTACCAATGGGCATTTAGGGTTTATAAATGCTGTAAAGCCTGTCCAATCTGGCGCTTCAACAATATCAATCTTATTTTCGGAATATAATTTATCAATTAAACGCTCTACTTTTTTTTGGGTAAAATAAAACGATAAACCTTTAATTTTAATATTCTTTATTTTATAATACTGCACGTTATCTTCTTCAAAATAAGCATCTTTATCTTGCCCGTAAACCAAAATAACAACTTGATGCCCTAGCGCAGTTAAACCTTTTGTTAAGTTTAGTATACTGGTGCCAATGCCACCTGCTGTACCTGTACGTCTATGTGGGTATTCGGGAGTCAAAAAGGCAATTTTCATAGATTAGTTTTTGTAGGTTGAATCAGGTCTTCGGTAATAATTTTAGTAAAGGCTCTAGCGCCTTCAATGTTAAGGTGTCCGCAATTAAAGAAAAACTCGGGATTGTTATCAAATATTGAAATGTAATCATTTAAATCAGGGACTCGGGATTTTAAAGTACGCATAAACGCTCGGTTTTCAATATTTTTACAATAGGGTGCTGTGAAACAAACCACCTTTGTATTCCGCTTTTCCATAAGTCTGAATAGTGCGGTCAACTCATCATTTTCAGCTTTAAATTTATCGGGTAATTTACCGGAAACCGCCAACCCTTGTCCTGTTTTTGGAGCAAAGCCTACATTAAGATCTGTTTTAGGTTTCTTATTAAAAAGCACCGAAAAAAACTCTCTAAAACCAACTACTTTATCGTATTTTAAATAGCGATAAAAGGGGATGTAATTATAAAACACACTTTCTCCATTTTTAACTAGTTGTTGCTTTACCACTTTATGATTTATATACGGAACTAAACTTGCCCTAAAATTATTGGATATCCCTGAACTGTTATAGCTATAATCCACTTGTAAAATGACCTCGTTAAAGGTGATTCCTTTAGATTCTGCAATGGTCATTAATATTAACATGTCGCCTATAGTCCCACCCGAAATAGCTAAGTTTATACAGGACTTCCCTGTTAATTTTTCAACAAGTTCACAATCTATATGGTTTTCGGTTCTTGACGAACCCAAAAAAGCATAATCGTAATGTTGGTTTTTTAATTGTAATATTTTATGAATTTTATTTCTCGGAGTTCCATTTTGGAAGGTATAGGAATAAACCTTATCAAAAACATACATGACAACGAAAGCAATAATAAGTATTTTAAATATGTACCCTAAAAATTCCTTCATATTAAAACTGGAAATATATAAATTCTTGGTGGTCTGAATATACTCCAAAAAGAAGTAGCATAAGCATGACACCTGTAATCTTAATCCATTTAAATCTACCGGAAAAAGGATGTTCCTTTTGCCTGTTAAACCATTCTAAAAGTATAAATATACCTATAAGAGCAAACATTTCTATACTATATCTTTCAATTGTTAAATATTCAATTTTAAAATTCAGGTTTAGCGCTAATCTTTGTAGATAGCCAATTGCAATAGACACATTGTCGGCCCTAAAAAACACCCAAGCTAATGTAACAAGTGCAAAGGTTTTAAGCATTTTAAATAGCTCTCCAAAGGATGGTATTAATGTTGTCTCTGAAACTTGGTTTAAATGTTTCCTGTTTTGCTTTCTTAATAATAGAGGAATGAAAAAAACGGCATGCAACGTCCCCCAAATAATAAAAGTCCAATTGGCTCCGTGCCAAAAACCACTTACTAAAAATATAATGAATACGTTACGTAATTGGTTAGCCTTATTTCCTCTTGAGCCACCTAAAGGAATGTATAAATAATCGCGAAACCATGTTGATAAAGATATATGCCACCTGCGCCAAAACTCTGCCACATCTCTGGAAAAATAAGGCAGATTAAAGTTTCGCATTAATTCAAAACCAAATAATCTGGCTGTACCAATGGCTATATCGCTATAACCAGAAAAATCGCCATAAATCTGGAATGCAAAATAGATAGCCCCAATGCACAGCGTTAATGTATTTAGTGTTTCGTAATCGCTAAAAATGGCATTTACATAGGTCGCACAACTATCGGCAATTACTATTTTTTTAAACAAGCCCCAAATAATCAAATGTATGCCAGATATGGCCCTTTCGGTATTAAAATTTCTTTTTACAGAAAATTGAGGCAATAAGTTTGTGGCGCGTTCAATGGGGCCAGCTACCAATTGCGGAAAGAAAGCCACAAAGGTGGCAAAGTTGATAAAATTATGTGTTGGTTGGAGTTTTTTACGATAAACATCTATAGTATAACTTAGGGTTTGAAAGGTATAAAACGAAATACCAACTGGCAGTACAATATTTAGGGTTGAGGCATGCATTTCGACACCTATGTTTTGCCAAGCATCAATCCAACTTTCAATAAAAAAATTGTAGTATTTAAAAAAACCCAATAACCCCAAATTGAATGTTAAACTAAAACCCAATAAACGTTTTCGCTTTTTAGCAACTGATTCTTTTTCAAGCGATAACCCTACAAAATAATCAACAATGGTGCTTAATGCAATAAGAATTAAAAAGCGATAATCCCACCAGCCGTAGAAAAAATAACTCGCCAACAACAACAGTATATTTTGACCTTTTGTACTTTTTTTAAGCAAAAACCAATACAAAGAAAAGGTAGCTGGCAAAAATACTAGAAAAGCTATGGAGTTGAAGAGCATTGTTAATTGTTTAAAATTTTAGGCATCATTTTTAATCACCAATTTTTCTATCTCTTCCCAAAAACGATTACAAGCATGCTCTGGTGGATGTGCATTGATAATCTCAAACCACGCCCTAGCTTTTGATATTGTTTTTGATGGGTTTTCCAAAACCGCTGCCAATTGGTCTGCCATAGTGTTTGGGTTAGACAACCAAATTACGGCTTCCGAAGAAGGCATTGACCTAAAATGGACAAAATCATAAACATACACACCTTTTTTATACGAATTTGAAGCGTTTAAATAATTATAATCTATAAAAGCACAAGGTTTATTATGTGCCGCATAATCAAACACCATAGACGATCCTAAATTTACAACGCATTCGGTATGTGCAATAATGTTGGTTTGCAATTTGTAATCTTCTTTGGTTGGTAAAATGCTGTTCCAAGCTGCTCCCATTTTTTTCCATTTTGGTTCTATGGGCACAATTACATCGTTGTATTCTTTAATTACGGCATCATATCTATCCGAAAAATCAACAGGGCATTTTCTAAATACCACACCCAGATTATGCTCTTTTTTATTGAGGCTTCTCACAGCTTTTGCAAGGTCTCGTAAATACATTTCATCTTTGGGTGAAGTGGTTATATCATCACCACTAAAACAAATATATTTTTTATTCAAATCTAAATTATGGGATTTGAAGAAGTCTGTTTTTGATTCCTGTAAAGCTATATCAAAATGATTTTCAAATTGAGGTGTGCCCGTTACTCTAATTTGATTTGACGCTATGTAACGCTGATAATGGAGCAACTCGTTTTTCATATATGTACTCCAAACAAAATAAAAATCAGTTGTTACTACCGTTGTCGCTTTAGGGATATTATCCCATGAGTAAATAAACGATGCCGTTGGTATATTTAAATCTTGTGCTGCCGTTAAAGGCGCAAAGGCGGTTAATGCACGTTGGCTGGTTGACAAAATGAAGTCTGGCTTTTCGGTTTCCAAAGTGGTTTTGCAATCTTTATAATAGCTTGTCTTTCTTTCTGAAGAAGCTATTTTTTGACGTATTTTTAGAATGCCTTTTTCAGAACTATATCGTGTAATATAACTTTGAACAATTAAACTTTTAACCGAAGCTTTAATGCTTTTATAAGATAACGGAAACTTGTATTTATGATAGATATCATCCTTATCGCGTTTTGAAAACAGATTCAGTTCAATTCTTATTAATGCCGTTTTTAATACATCTGAAAACGCACCTGGTTTAGCATTATTTATTTTAACTTCTTTTAAGTTAAGTTGCTCCAAATTAAAAGGTGTGGCATTCCAAAAAACAACATCGTAACCTTGCGCAATTCCTAATTTATAAAAGGAGGTATAAGCAAAATTGCGAAGGCTAACACCATCGGAAACTAAAACAAAAACCTTATTTTTCATGTATTTTTGCTCGAATTTAAGAGCAGACTCGTATTAATCCACTGCCAGATATGAAAACTGCTGTCCTGATTTTTATTAAAATAATATTGTAATTCTTTTTCCATTAATGCTTCATTAAACCAGTCCACATTTTTTAATGTGTCTATTTTTAACTGCACCCAATCTTTTAAATTATTGGCCAACCATTCACGTTGTGGTGTTTGCAAGGGGCGTTTGGGTGCATACGTTACATCATCCGATAAATATTCAGAGGTTAAAGATCTTAATAAATACTTTTGTATGCCATCTTTGATTTTATAATTTAACGGTTGGGCAAAAGCAAATTCAACTAGCCTATAATCTAAAAAAGGTTCTCTTAATTCTGTACTATTGGCCATGGAAATGCGATCGTTAAAACGCAATGCCCTCGGAATTTTGGTGTAAAACAAATCCCTGAATTGTAAGTTTAAAAGATTGCTATCAAAAGGTTTGGGATACTCTGGTTTTTTAGCAAGTTTTAAAAATTCATCATTTAAAATTTCAGGTTTAAACGGTGATTTATTAACACCTTGAATCACGCTATTGTTGTTATTCAAATAATAGTCGTAACCCGCCCATTGCTCGTCCATACCTTGTCCATCCAACAAAACGATAACGCCATCTTTTCTGGCTTTTTTGAAAATTTCAGCGTAAGCCATTGTGGGCACTCCGCCAAAGGGCTCGTCTTGATAAGTTGACATGGTATCACTAAGTTCTTTGACTTGATTAGCATTAAAACGTACTTTTTCCAACGGATTCTTTGTATGTTTTAAAAGACTTTCAACCCAAGGTAATTCATCATAATCCGAATTGTTTGTATAAAAAGTGTAAGCGTTTATGTTTTGTCCTTTTTCGTTTTTATTCACCAAGGCTAAAAGAGCGGAACTGTCCAATCCGCCACTCACATTAAACCCTATGGGCACATCAGAGCGAAATCGTAGTTTAATACTATCTTCCAATAAGTTTTTATAGATAGCTTTAACGTCTTCAAAAGGTAATTTTTCTTTATATTTTTTTATTTCGTTTTCAAAGACATACCATCTTTTGGTGGAAATATTTCCTTTTTTAAAGCACAAAAAACAACCACCAGGTAATTGGTTTACATTTTCCCAAAATGTTTCGTTTGGCATGCCGTAACTGCCATAAACAAAGTAGTTTGCCCAAACCGAATCGTTTGTTTTCTTTTGAATTCCTCCAGTAAAAAGTGTTTTTATTTCGGAGGCAAAATAGAAAGAACCGCCTTTATGTGCATAATAAAAAGGCTTAACCCCAAACCTATCACGAGCGGCAAAAAGAGCCTGTTTATTAGTGTCCCAAATGGTAAACGAGAACATGCCGTTTAATCGATGCAAACAGTTTTCTCCCCATTTAATATAGGCGGCTAACAGTACTTCGGTATCTGAAACCGTTTTGAAATCGTAACAGTTTTGCAGTTCGTTTTTTAATTCGAGATAATTATATATTTCGCCATTAAAGCATAAAATATATCTTTTGCAATTTGAAATAAAGGGTTGATTCGCATTGGGAGAGGTATCGATTATCGAAAGCCTATTATGCCCCAATGCCACATCATTTTTTAAGAAAGTTCCCGTAAAATCAGGACCACGGTGCCTTTGTGCCAAAAGCATTTTTTGCAAACTCCCTTCGGAAGCTTTTTGCCCAATAATTCCCGCTATTCCACACATTATAGGTTAAGGTTTTTTGACAATTCTACTGCTTTTTCCCAATCTTTGGCTGTATCAATATTTATATGGCGTTTGGGGTTGGATTCTATATAGCTAATCGTTTTTCCGTAAATCGTGTTTTGGTTTAAAATGGTATCTGATTTTATTAAATAAATGGCACCATCTCGATGATAGACATCGGGTAAATCTTGACGTCTTTTTATGATTTGTTTTTCTCCCGTAGCCAATTTTAAATGCCCCGATTCAGACACTTTAAACGTCCAATGCGGATTGTATTCATGTGGTACTTTTAAAACTGAAAGCAGCGTGTCTGCCCCAGAAGTTTTAAATTTTTTTATAGCCTCATCAATAAACTCTGAAGTCCTAAACGGATTGGTTACCTGAAGCAGGCAAACAGCATCAAAACCATCACCGTTTTCTTTAAGGTTTTTTATGGCGTGTTGCACCACTTCTAACGTACCGGAATTATCATTTGATAAATTTGAAGGACGCACAAAAGGCACCTCCACCCCCAACGATTTAGCTAATTTGATAAGCGTTTCATCTTCAGAAGAAAACACAACCCGGTTGAGTAACTTAGAGCCTAAAGCAGCCTCAATTGTATATTGCAACAAGGGTTTTCCGTTTAACACCTTTCGGTTTTTGTTCGGAATACCTTTACTGCCACCCCGTGCTGGTATGAGCCCTAATATTTTCATTTTAATACATGATGGTTTTATGAAAGTGCAGGTCTGTATTCGCTAAAACCTCAGCTATTTTCTTACCGCTATCTCCATTTCCGTAAACATTGCTTTTAGTCTTCTTTGGATTGGCTAATTGTGATTTTATCGCGTTTTTAATTGCATCTTCATTATAATCTATATCGATAACATTTTCGCCTCGCAATCGTCGGTTTTGTCGGGTGCCGATATTAACCACAGGTACGCCTAAAAACGAACATTCCCGAATGCCCACACTGCTATTTCCAACGAGGCATTTACTGTTGACGAGCAGTTTTAAAAAATCTACAGATTCCATATTTTTAAAAAAATGGATGTTTTTGGGTTTATTGATTTCACGATAAGACCGGATGCCATTTGATGTCCCATCTGCTCCGGCATCTACATTAGGCCAAAACCAGAACGTAGGTATATTTAAATCGTCAATAACCCTTAATGTCTTCAAAACATTTTCCCTAGCGGCTTTATACTCGTTGGTAACCGGGTGTTGCATAACCACTAAATAATCGCCCTTTGAAGAAATATTGCCACCGACGCCACCGTATTTTTCAATAGGGTTGAAATCCAATTGTGGAGCCTTTAAAACTTGGGCAGCAATATCTAAGGACGGGCAACCCGTATTGAAAACATAAGCAGAATCTTCGCCCATTTTCTCTACGCGTTTTTTTGCATCTTCTGAAGCCACTAAATGAATATCGGCTAATTTTGTATTGGCATGCCGTACTTTCTCATCGATATTACCCGTTACCTCTCCACCTTGCAAATGCACTAATGGTATATTTTGATAAGCCGCGGCAATGGAGGTGGCAATGGTTTCAAAACGATCGGCAATGGTTAAGACCGCATCGGGTTGCAGGTTGTAAAACACATTGGCGAGCTCCATAACACCTAAACCCGTGGTTTTTGCCATGGCAGTTTTATTTTCGCCCTCTAAAACCATAAAGACTTTTTCGTTTACAACAAACCCGTCTTTTTCAATAAAATCTAAGGTATTGCCATATCTATCCAATAATGCTGAGCCTGCAACTACTAATTGCAACTCCAACTTAGGGTGGTCTTTAATTGCCTGTAATGCTGTTTTTACTCGGCTATAAGATGGTCGTGCTGTAATTACTGCACATATTTTACGATTTGTCATTATACTATATCTTCATTATTTAAAAAATCCCACTGACTCAAATTTTTATTAATCTTTTTTCCTAAAACCAACTTATATTTTGAGGCATCGATGCCATAGCCTTTTGGTTTTTTGGCTTCTAAATCGTTAAAAGTAATACTGTGCCCTTTTTTTAAATCTTTATTTACGGCTAGCGATTTTTCGAAAATCTGTTTTAAATCCGCAAAAGCGCTATTATCTTTTTTATCAACAGGATGTTTTAATGCTTCGTGAATTTGCTTGACGCTTCTAACCAATTCGATGGTTTCGTTAATGGTTAACGAAGAGGTAACATCTGGCCCAAATTCATCTCTATTAAAAACCACGTGAAACTCTAAAATCTCTGCTCCTAAAGCCACAGCAGCTATTCCAGTTGCTGTTTTTGCAGAATGATCAGAAAACCCAACGGGTACACCGTAAAGTCCTTTTAGTTCGTTAATTACATTTAATCCGTAGTTTTTAGGGTTAGTTGGATAGCTTGTTGAGCATTGCAAAATAGAAAAATTGGCATCGTGTTTTTTTAAAAAACCAACCGTTTTATTTAACTCTTCAATCGAGCTCATGCCACTTGAAATGATAATTGGTTTTCCTGTATCAACCACCTTTTTTAATAGTAAAAAATTAGTAATTTCTCCACTCCCAATTTTGTACTGCTCTACTTCGGCTCGCTCCAACACATCTACGGCGGCATTGCTAAACGGACTGCTAATAAAGGTTAAACCTTCTTTTTTACAGTGCTTTCCTATTTCAATCCATTGTTCTTCAGAAAACTCCATGGCTTTCCAATAGTCGAATCTCGTGGCGTATTCATTGGTAAACTTTACCCTAAAAGGTTCATAAATACTGCTTTCGGCATCGGCGATATGGGTCTGAAACTTTATGGCATCAACCCTTGTTTTTGCTACTTCATCAATGTATTTATGTAGCTTTTCTATGCTCCCGTTATGAGCTTGACCAATTTCTGCTATTGTAAAAACTCCCATCAATCAAATATAATATTTAAAGTGGTTTTGCAACACAAATCCTTGTTTAAAAGCCATTGGAAATTAAGGTTTTTTAAGCGTTAATTCTATTTTGTTCTCAGATTCAAATACTCTATATATATAATCGTAATCTCTGTAAAACGCTATAATATGGGTTAACAGCATATCATTAACCTCTTTTAAAGTGTAGTAACTCGGAGTTTTTTTACCTAATAATCTTTTTACTTTATATTTTATAGAGTTCTGAAAATCGTCTAATCCAACTTCAAAGCGCATCACCGTTTTATCAACTTCTGGAAGTTTACAAAACAACAAGAAATCAATAGCTTCTTTTCTGTTTAAGATTTTTTTCGATTCACCAGAAAAACCCATCAAGGATCGATAATTCTCTTTGGAAAGCGGTTCGCCCCATTTACACAGATTTACACTGGTTTTGTTATTAAAACCTGCATACATTAAATGTTGGTGATTTAACCTTACAACTCCACCAAGCTGCAAATCTGATGTGATATTTTGGGATTCTTTGCTTCTATAACTTTTATGCCATTGGTGCAATAGCAAAATTTCTTTTTCATAGTAAACAATCTTGCATCCATCGTTTTTTAAACGCACATGTACATCGGTATCTTCGGCACCCCAAAAATGATAAAACTCATCGAACCCTTTTACTTCATGTAATGCTTTTACAGGAAACATGGTTAAGCCGGTTGCTTCGTGGGTGCTTTCAAAATTTATGGAATAAGCATTGAATTGTTTTGAATATTTAGTTTCGTTTTCAGATAGAAAACCCACTTTAAAATAAGTAGCTGTATTTTCTTTTTGAAGTGTGATAGCACGAGCAACAAATTCAGGATGAAAAATCATATCGATATCTGCTACAAAACAAAACCCTGCTTTTAGCTGCTTAATAACGGTATTTAAAGCCCTGGATTTATTCCATGGCTGAAAGTTGGTTGGATGATATTGATACTTTGCAAAGCTGTAATTCTGTATTAATACCTCAACTTGTTTAGCGGTTTCGATATCGGATCCATAATCGACAAAATGGACTGAAAAATTTTTATTGGTTTGATTAGCCAAAGCATCTAACGATTTCTTTACGCGTTCAATACCTCGATTTCGATATGGAAAAATAATTTCTAACATTATTTTGTCAATTCATTTTCAACTTGATTATAGGCTTGCAATACTTGTTTTTGAATCACCTTAAAATCTAAATTATGTTTTAGTTTTTGATTATGATTAAATGCATTTTCAATCATTTTTTTACTGTTGATGGCTTGCAAAATTAATTCTTGAATTAGATCTGTGTTTTCGGCATCGCCAATTAACAATCCGTTTTCCTGATGCTTTATAATTTCGGCAGTGGCGCCCCCAGGATTTGATTGTATTGGGAATGCGCCCATTATAATGGCTTCGAGCAAGGTATTTGGCATCCCATCAGAAACACTGTTTCCTATATAAATGATGGATTTCCCCATTAATTCCAGAACCTTTTTGTGTGGCATATAATCTAAAATCTGAATTTTATCACTTATCGTATGTTTGGTTAAATACTGTTTCAACTCTAAATCAGCACCAAAAACAACTACTTTATAATCAGTTAAATTTTTAATTATTTTTGAAACCGCATTAAGCACTACCGAACATTTTCCAAAACGTTGCTCGTAACCCTTTATTAAAATAATATTTCTATGATTAAGTGCTTTTATATATGGATTATAATCTGATAAATTATAACCGCCGCCTCCGGGAAAACTACCCAAAGTTTCGCCTTCAAAACCTAAAACCTTGGCTAAATTAAGATCACGATTACAATCTGCAAACATATAATTTATCCTTGGCAAGGTTTTAACAATGTCGTTTTTATATTTAGGAACGGTTTGATAAAAATACAAATCGTTACCCCAAGCCGAGTATATCCATTTAATATATTTATGTTTCTGCATATTTTTTAAAATAGGTACGCAACAACTGTACATTACAAAACTATGCACCACATCGGGTTTAAATTTATCTAAAACAATTTCAAATTCTTTTTCTGCATTATTTTCAAAAAGCTTGTGAATTTTTGGAAAATGCTTTTTCAAAAAAACCCGCCCTTTAAAATTTCCAAACTTATAGCGCCAATTGGTATGCTGCTCTACCCAATCCCATGCTTTTATATAACCTCCGTTTAATATATCGAAATAAAATACCTCGTGCCCACTATCTCTTAATTGAGACACCCACCTTATGGTATGAATTGAGCGCATTGAAACTATAAGAACCTTCATTAAACAACTAAATTTTCAGAGGTTTCATCTATAACTTTTTTAAGGTGATTTGCCGATAAATACTGTATCAAATCTTTTCGATTAAGTTTTAGCATTTCTTTATCATCTTGCCAAATCTTATAAGTCTCTACCATAGCATTTGCAAGCTTATCAACATCATCAAAATCAAATTGATACTGATAAGTTTCGCCTAAAATTCGTTTACACTCACTATAATATGGCCCAATTAAAAATATGGGGGTATTGGCTGCTACACAATGTGGAAACTTTCCTGGTAAAAATGGACTGATTTCTGATTTTGCTTCCAAAATTATATTTATTGATGCCAATTGTTGCATTGCATAAACGTTTTTAAAAGGCACATAATCTTTACTTAAATATATTTGTGGGATTCGTGATTGCTGTTTTAATAAATAACCGGTAAAAACGGATGTTTTTCCTATGAACAATAAAGAAGAATCATTTTTTGCTTTTGGAACTTTGTTTAAAAATTCTTTATAAGCTTCTATTATGGGCTTCGGGTCTCTTAAATCCAGTAAACTACCTGCATGCAGTAAATTAAATTTATCTGTATCGAAATAGTTAGGTAAATCTCGTTTTGAGAAAGGAATGCTTCTGAGTTGATGTGGGATAATCAAACTTTTACCTTTTACATCCACAAAATAGCTTTGCATCCACTCCTTGAGCAATAAGCTTGGAAACACTACACGCTTAGCTTTTTGAGTAATAGCCCTGAAAAAATAGCGTTTTTTTCTGTAACCGTGGGGCACAAAATTATACGGGCGCGGATATAGTTGTTGAGGGTAAGGATCGTGCACATATGCATACCATTTTTTATGCCATTGGGGCAATGCTAATACCGCTTTATGAGACCTGTAACTATCGCCTTTACTTAATGTCCAAATCATTTGAAAATCATATGGTTTAAACTTTTTAACGGCTTTAGATAAACTTTTAGCATCGTTAAAAAAACCAAAAGGAAAACCAAATAATTTATCGACAGTAGGGCTAATATTAATTTTAAACCATCTAAAAAGTAAGCGTTGAATTCTACTTAAAACAAATAGCAAACTTGCTTTATTTTCTTTTACCAGAATGCATTCAACACCTTCAATTTCTAAGTCTTTTTGAGAATAGTGCAATGCGGTTACGCTAAATCCAGCTTTTACAAAACTTTTCAGCAAACCCACACGCCCTTTGGTGCCGCTACTATCGTTTTCATTCAGGGATTCACATAAAACCAGCACTTTCATTTTATATTTTATATTTTATATTCAAATATTGATTACTATTAAATTTTAAACGTGTTCTTCAAGTTTAAAAAAAGTTTCTCCCTTTTTAAAAATAAAGTACACAGGTGTCCCAAATAGAATGGCCCTGTATAAGGGTTTCCAATATATCGAAATTATCCCATACCTTAATAATGGAAACGACATTAAAAACACATTACTTAAGTATCCGTGAAAGGCAGATTTTTTTAATGCATTTAGCATCACTCGAAACAAATGGAATTCTAAATGATTATTTAGTTTCTTATCACTTTTTAAAGATTTATATATCGTTAACCTTGAGCTAAATCTGGACAAAAATTTTTGAGGGCTTTCACTTTTTCCTATTCTTTCTTCGTGCCGTCTAACAAAGATGGTATTGATATCGATTATTTTAAATGAAACATTATTCAGCAGCATTGAGGTGTGAAAAAACCATTCTTGCGAACTTTGCAGTTTTTCGCAAAAAGGCTTACTTTCTAAAGAGTTTATTTTCCAAGTAACCGTTGGTGTTGCCCAACTTATTCTCCCACAAATCATGTCGTTCCAAGGTTGGCTTTTTGGCACTACATTTGACCAAAATCCACTGGTTTCTTCTGGTTTGCTTTCAAATGTTTTTGCTTTGGACACCACGCAATCAACCTCGTTGTTTTTATGTTGTTCTAAATGAATTTCAAAATGATTTGAAGCAAATAAATCGTCGCTATCCAACCAGTTTATAATGTCTCCTTTACTTTTTTCAAATCCAAAATTACGACAAGCATTGGCGCCTTTTAGTCTGTTTTCTGGCCTTTTATAAAAAGAAAAACGGGCGTCCTTGGCAATAAAACTATTAACAACTTGGTTGGTATTGTCTGTTGACCCGTCATCGACCACAATACATTCCCAATTTGGATAGGTTTGATTTAATATACTTTGTAAGGTATCGCCGATTAGGTTCCCCCGGTTAAATGTTGGTATAATCACTGATATTTTCATGCAATAATTTATTTATAAATAATCGGGAAAAGTTTTTTTCTAAGCCTTATTACCGGAAAGTATTTGATACTCAAAATGGAAAACAAATATTTTGGTTTGTTAAAAAATAAAGCGAACCAATACGTTATATACTGTAATAGTCCGTTTTCTTCTTTAAATTTATGTATCCATAACAAGTTGAGCAAGCTGTCCATTTTTTTTACGGAAATGTGTTCTTTGTTTGCCCAAGCAAAAAGCGATTCGAACATTTTTATTGTAAAGGTGCTATAAACCTTTTTATTATTGAAAACATTGGCGTCGTGTACACCGCGCATTGCCACCGGTCTGTTTATTATTCCTGATTTTAATTGATGTTTCAATGCGAGTTTGTAGATCATTTCGGTGTCCTCGGCAACTTGTAACGATTCAGTAAAATAGCCTACGGTATTAAAAACCGATTTTTTAACCGTTAATCCATCAATTGAAAAATAACCTTTTTTATAAGATGTTAAAGCCTCAAATAAATCATCAGGATTTATTGGTTCTGAAACTGTGGTTAGTTTGAGTTTGTTCTGTTCGAAATTTGATGGTTCCCTGTAAAAAAAAGCACCTATGGCATTGTAAACACCATCAATATTATCACTGTTTTCAAAAATTTCTTTATCGTTTTTGAATCGGTTATCTAGATAAAAATCGTCGGCATCCAAAAAAGCGATGTAATGTCTTGTGGCGTTTTTTATACCTAAATTTCTACTGGCCGAACGCCCTTTGTTTAATTGATTTTCATGATGAAAAATATTGATTAATGGGTATTGCTGCTGCATTTGTTCAGCAACATCTAATGTATTATCAGTACTGCCATCGTTAACCACGACAATTTCTGAAACTTCAGGTTGGCTTATTGCCGAATTGATAGCTTTTTTAATGAAACGCTCGCCGTTAAAGACCGGAATTATAACAGATACTGAAAAACTCATTGGTTATTTATAAAATCTGAAAATTCATTTTTAATAGCCTACAAATACTATTATTTTAAAATGGGCAGCTTTTTAACAGCTCATTTTTTCTCAACTCTAATATTTTTTCATCTTGCAACAAAACTTCTTTGTTGGTTTCTAAAAGTTGCTCTGTTTTTTTTATTAATAGATCTTTTGGTGCTATAAAAAACTCTTTTGTAAAGTTAATATCCATCGATTCATAATAATCGTAAAACTTAATATCATCGCCAAAAAGTTTATTTGAAAATTTAACCCAAAGTGCCGGTATCCTATATGCCTGTGCTATTATAACCCCATGTAAAGACGAGGATATGATGTGTTCGCATTCTAAAATTTCTTGAGTTGTTTTCTCTATGGAATCGGTCATTAAATCTATAACCTTAGTGGTTTTATTATCCTTAAAAACCGCAGCAATCTCATTATAGTCAACATAATGCGGTATGATTCCTATTTTATATTCTTTCTGAACCGTAGGGTTATAAAAATTGGGTAACAAAATAGCTGGATCGCCATAAGTTTCGGGACAATCATAGCCTAATTCTAAAATACGTTTTCTTGTTCGTGGCCCTCTTACTGCTAAAAAATTGGCTTTACGAATGTTTTCATCTGCTTTAATAATGCCGCTTCCCCAAACCAGTGATTTTTCGGTTGCCGAGGAAATTATGCTCCCAATACTTAAGTAATTTTTAAAAAAATATTTTTGAAAACCTTTACTGGGATGTTTTATTGGGATAATTTTTTTATTAGATAGTTTCTTAGCTAAATACAAGGACAATAAGTCGCCGTAATTTTCAAGATTATCTTGTCTTTTTCCTTTCCATCTATATAATCTAATAGCCATAACACTTTAATTGTTCTATTCAAAACTCCATTCTGCTCTTGAAAAGGTAAGGAACTTTCCCTTTGGAATTTTTCCCGTTTTATAAATATCGTTTGCTATAACCGAAAACGAAGTACATTGTTGAATAACCTCAATGTCGTAATTATTCTCTAAAAGTGCAAGCGTAACAAAATAGCTATTGGGCATTAAATTAACATCTTTTAGTTTTACCGAAATAGAAAAATCCGTATCCTTTGAAAAATAATGCTGAGTCATTTCGTGCGACCTTAAAGCGGTAACCTTAACGCCATTTGCCGATGTAATTACCACACTAGCTTTTATTCGGTTTAAAACGGCTTTGTTACGCACATTAATTTTAAACACAATAGGTTCTCCCATTAAAAATACACTTGTTTTTGATTTATCTGTTCTTAGAATTTCCAAGCTCTTAATTTGAGTTGATTTATTATTTTCCGGAAACTCAATCAAACCGGTATTTGAGTTTTTATTATAGCTCTCTTTTAAATAATATTCAACGGTGTCTTCAATGGTGCCTTCAAAAGAAATCTGTCCGTTTTCCAAAAGGATGCCTCTTGTACATAAACTTTTAACGGCAGCCATATCATGACTTACAAAAAGAATAGTACGGCCTTCGCCCTTACTAATATCTTGCATTTTTCCAATGGCTTTTTTTTGGAATTCGGCATCGCCAACTGCCAAAACCTCATCAATTACTAGAATATCGGGCTCTAAATGTGCCGCTACGGCAAATGCTAATCTCACACGCATTCCCGAAGAATATCGTTTTACGGGTGTGTCGATATATTTTTGGCATCCAGAAAAATCTATTATTTCATCTATTTTAGATTTTATCTCCTTTTTGGTCATTCCCAAAATAGCACCATTTAAAAAAATGTTTTCGCGACCTGTCATTTCGGGATGAAAACCAGTACCCACCTCTAATAAAGAAGCTATTCTACCTTTTGTTTTTATTTCCCCCTGGGTTGGCCCTGTAACTTTTGAAAGTATTTTTAATAGTGTTGATTTACCCGCTCCATTCTTTCCTATAATGCCTAAAACCTCACCTTTAGCAACTTCAAAATCTATATTGCGAAGTGCCCAAACATAATCGGAGTCGCTTTTTACCTTTCTGTCATTTACATCACCTACTTTTAAATAAGGGTCACCCTTCCCTCTAATTTTGCTCCACCAACGATTGAGATCATGACTAATGGTACCTGTACCAATCAAACCCAAACGGTATTGCTTGGAAATATTATCTACTTTTAATATGATTTGGTTATCGGTCATACGGTATCGATAAAGTTTTTTTCCGTTTTGTTAAAAACAATTAATCCCAATAAAAATATTATAATACCAAACACAAGCGCAAAACCTATTTTATACATAGAAAAGTCGCCAACACCTAAAGTCATATATCTAAATAACTCTATAATAATCGTCATGGGATTGTATTCAATCAACATACCTACAAAATTAGATATACTGCCTTCTGCCACCTTTTCTTTAATTAAAGACAAGGGATACATTACTGCTGAACCATACATAAGGAGTTGAACACCAAAGGCAACAAGAAAGGATAAATCTCGATATTTAGTGGTCATCGATGAAATTATCATTCCTAATCCTAAACCTAAAATCCCCATTAAAAGTATTAAAATGGGCAGTAAAATTAATTCTATCTGTGGCAAACTAAGGCTTGCTTTGTCAGTAAAAAAAACAAAATACATATAAAAGCAAACGAATACTAAAAGCTGAATACCCAACTTTATTAGATTTGAAACTACCGTAGACATGGGCATAATTACCCTTGGGAAATATACTTTTCCGAATATGTTTTGGTTTTTCTTAAAAGTATCGCTTGTGCCCTTAATACATTCGCTAAAATAATTCCAAGAAGTGATTCCTGCTAAATTAAAAAGAAATGCAGGAATACCCTTGCCTACTTCAATATCAGCAATATTATTAAAAACCAAAGTGAAAATAATAGAGGTAAATAATGGTTGGATAAAATACCACAAAGGCCCTAAAATGGTTTGTTTGTAAAGCGTAATCACATCTCTTTTTACAAACAAAAACAGCAAATCCCTGTATTGCCAAATCTCCTTAAAATTCAAATGAATCAAACTTTGTTTTGGAGAGATGGTATATAACCAATTATCGTTTTTTGACGTATTCAATGTGTGTTTTGGGTTGTTTATTAACCTATTTTAAGCCAATTTTTTACTTTATCTATAAACGTTTTCTTTTTAGTGTTTTCATGATAGGCATTGCCGTAAACACCATATCCATAACTATAACCGTAACCATAACCGTAACCATAACCATGGCTTTTGTTATGCTTATAGAAATTCAACACATAACTTACATTTTTCAATTCTCCTGTTTTATGCTTGGCATTTACAAGCTCTAACATGCCTTTTTTTGTGTAATTCAATCTAATTACAAATAAGGATGCATCCGCAAATTGCGAAAGTTCCAAAGCATCGGTAACCAAACCTAATGGCGGCGAATCGAGGACAATCATATCATAGGTTTTCCTTAATTCTTCAATCAGCTCGGTCATGGCATCGCTCATCAATAATTCCGAAGGATTTGGCGGAATGGGGCCCGAAGTAATCACATCTAAGTTCTCAATATGGCTTTTAAACGTTACTTCTTCCAAGCTTTTATCCCCAATAAAATAGTTAACGATTCCGGTATTATTATCGATATTAAAATCACCAAAAATCTTGGGTTTGCGCAAATCCAACCCCAAAAGAATCGTCTTTTTACCCGATAAGGCATAGGCACTAGCTATGTTAATAGAGCAAAATGTTTTGCCTTCCCCACTCACTGAAGATGTTAACATAATGGTACGCCCGCCCTTTTTATCTGTTTTTTTATAGAAAAACTGCAAGCTGGAACGAATGGCTCTAAATGATTCGGCTACCGCCGATTTTGGTTTTTCATGAACTACTAAGCTGTTATCGTGCTCGAATTTGCCCACCAAACCAAGTATAGGGATTTTTGACAGACGCTTTACTTCATCGGCACCGTGAATGGTGTTGTCCAACAGAAACAGAATAAAAACCAGTGCAAAAGGCCCAAAGAAACCAACTAATAAGGCCATCATATAATTCAAATTCTTATTAGGCCCTATCAATCCGCCTCCAACATCTTTGGCGGCTTCAATTATTGAAATATCTGAAATATTTGCGGCTTTAACAATAGCGGCCTCGCTACGTTTGGCCATATATACATTATATGCCTCTTGACTTATATTTAAATTACGTTGGATTTTTAAATACTGTTGTTGGTCTTCGGGCAAATCGTTTAACCTGTTTTGTAAATTAGCCTTTGTTTGCCTAACGCGATTAAGCTGAATATTTATTGTTTTTTTTGTTGAAGCAATGGTTTCCAACAACACATTCTTCTCGGCATCAATGCTTCCGTCCAATTCCTGTAAAGATGAAGACCCTTCTTGCACCAATTGCTCAAGCTCCTGCCTTTGTATGGCCAATGCCGTTATTTTACTTACGCTACCCGCAATGTTCATCTCTTCAATCCCTACCGATGTTGGAGCGGCAATTTTGGTGTAATCTGTTTTAGTTCGTAAATAATCTGCCAGAATACTTAAATACTGTAATTTAGATTGGTTTTCTTCTTCACGCGATTCTAATTCACTTATTTTTTCCGAAATCTGTAAAAGCTCCTCATCCACATTAAACATTTTGGTTTGCTTTCTAAAAGCATTCATCGTGTCGGTAATGGCTTTTAATTCTGTGTTAACAATACTTAAACTGCTATCAATAAACTTAATGGTGTTTGTGGCGTATTGGTTTTTCCGTTCTAAATCCGTGGTACTTAAAATGGCTGTCGTGGCATTCAAATAATCAACAATTTTTTGCTTGTTATTTCCTGATAATGCCAATGTTAATATAGATGACGATGTTTTATTGTAAGGTGCTACAGTTAACCTTCCTTTGTAGCCGTTTACAACACCATCAAAACTTAAAAACTGTATAAAATATTCTGAATTTGGAGCAATGGCTACATCGTCTTTTAAGTTTAAAGTAAACTTTGCAAACGCCAAATCAACGGGCTCGCCAACGTCAAAGATTTTAGAAAACTTACCTTTTGGTAAGGCAACACTTTGCACCGATTTATCGCTGTATTTTTGAGTTGTAGCTTTTTCGTTTTCAAAATTTATAAAAAGCTCATATTGTGTTTGGCTAAGAAATTTTATGCCTATGGGTTTCCCGAGTAATTGCCCCTTGTTTTTATCTATATCAATGTAAAACGGCGCTTTTTTGTAAATATCCTCTTTTCGGTATTTACCTTCTTTAAGATACTGAATGTAAAACTGTAACGAATCAACAACAAGCTCGTTGTGGTTTCTGGTTTTTAATGCTATAATGGTTTTGCCTACTTTACCGGAAACGCCGCCCCAATTAAACGAAATACTGGTGTTCGCGGTAAAAAACGGATTTTGGTCGTTCTCTAACGATATTAAAGAACTCAGCCTGTAAATATTCTGTTTTCTATCATTAACAGAATACGCTACAAACAAGCCTATGGCGATAGAAATTACAAATAATTTCCAGAATTTTAACAGCTTAAACAGGAAGCCCCTTAAATCAAAATTAAGGCTCTTTTGCTCGGAGTATTCTATATCTTCTATATCGTCGTAAGCCATGGCTATATCCTATCTAAAAGTAAAATAGTTGTTGTAATTAATGATAAAACGGTAGCAATTGCTCCAATGTTTTGAATGGCGTTTGTGCCCGTTCCCCAAGATTTTTGTTTTAAGGGTTTCACGTAAATCATGTCGTTGGGCTGGATATAATAGTAAGGCGAATTCATAACATTGGTATCGGTTAAATCCAGATGGAATATTTTTTGCCCTTGCGGAAATTGCCTAATAATCAACACGTCTTTTTTATCGCCGGTGTCTGGTATATCGCCAGAATTCGCCAGTGCTTCAAAAATATTAACACGTTCTTTAAAAATGGTTTTGGTGCCCGTACTCCCAACTTCGCCCGTAACGGTGTATTGTAATCCGGTTAGTTTTACGGTTACAAAAATATCGTTGGCGGCTTTGTATTCGGTTTCCAATAATTTGTTTTCAATAATTTGCTTTATTTCATCCGTAGTAAAACCCAACACATTAATTTCGCCCAATTTAGGCATCAATATATTACCGTGTAAATCCACAGTAAACCCATCAAAATAAGCACGCTCTTCGCTACTGGCATTCAAATCACCTTCTCCAATGGGATTAAAAATCTGTACTGTTTCTTGCTTTGCAGCCTTAATTCTGATATTTAAAATATCGTTGATTTGTACCCGATACGGCTTTTGTTTCTCAACAATAATTTGGGTTGAATCCGTTGCAGTGTTTTTATTTTGAAGGTAAAGCGTGTCTTTGTACGGGACGCAGGACACTGACACAGAAGCAATGGTTAGTAAGGCTATTAAAAATAATCTTGTCATACTGAGGCACGTTGATATCCAACAAATATAACTTTTCGTCTTGAACAATAAAACATATATCAGTATTTTTGGTTTTTTATCCGTTATTTGCAGAAAAATTATCCCTTTGAATTATTTAACAGTAGAAAACATATCGAAATCTTACGGCGAGGTAACGCTTTTTAAAGACCTTTCCTTTAGCATCCACAAAGACCAAAAAATTGCTTTTGTCGCTAAAAATGGTACGGGGAAAACCTCCATTTTAAATATTCTTTCGGGCGATGACCAAGCCGATTCCGGCAACATTATTTACAGAAAGGACATTAAAGTTTCATTCCTCTCCCAAAACCCCAAATTTGATAACGCATTAACTGTTGAAGAAACCATTCTAGCGAGCGAAAACCCCATTTTAAAAGTGATATCGAATTACGAAAAGGCACTTTTAAATCCGGATGATACCGAGGCCTATCAAAGCGCCTTTGATGCTATGGAGCAACACCAAGCGTGGGATTTTGAAACCATTTACAAACAAATCCTTTTTAAGTTAAAACTTGATGATTTAAGCCATAAAGTGAGTGCGCTTTCCGGTGGACAAAAAAAGCGTTTAGCACTAGCGAATGCTTTAATTAACAAACCCGATTTGTTGATTTTAGACGAGCCCACCAACCATTTGGATTTGGAGATGATTGAATGGCTCGAAGATTTTTTTGCCAAAGAAAACCTCACGCTTTTTATGGTTACGCACGACCGTTATTTTTTAGAGCGCGTGTGTAACGAAATTATAGAATTAGATGAAGGGCAACTTTACAGCTACAAAGGCAACTATTCGTATTACTTGGAAAAACGCGATGCCCGAATTGAACGGGAAGCCGTTGAAACCGGAAAAGCCAAACAGCTCTTTAAAAAGGAATTAACGTGGATGCGCCGCCAACCCAAAGCACGAACCACAAAATCGAAATCCAGAATTGATGATTTTGCCGATATAGAACACCGCGCCCACCAACGCAGAAACGACCACGAAGTGCAGCTGGAATTGAATATGGAGCGCTTGGGCAGTAAAATTCTGGAATTCCACAACGTATCAAAAGCTTTTAAGGATAAAATTATTCTTGATAAATTTGAATACACCTTTAAAAAAGGCGAACGCGTTGGTATTATTGGTAAAAACGGCACCGGAAAAACCACGTTTTTAAATATTTTAACCCAAACGGCCCAACCCGATTCGGGGAAGGTTGTTAGGGGCGATACCGTAAAATTTGGTTATTATACCCAAGACGGCATCACCATAAAACCCGAACAAAAGGTTATTGATGTGATCCGTGAATTTGGAGATTACATTCCCTTAAAAAAAGGACGACAAATTAGCGCGCAGCAACTGTTGGAACGTTTTTTATTCAGCCGAAAAAAACAATACGACTTTGTTGAAAAACTAAGTGGTGGCGAGCGTAAACGCCTCTATTTATGCACGGTTTTAATTCAGAATCCCAATTTTTTAATTCTCGATGAGCCCACCAACGATTTGGATATCGTTACCTTAAATGTGCTTGAAAGTTTTCTTTTGGATTTTCCGGGTTGCATTATTGTGGTTTCGCACGACCGGTATTTTATGGATAAAGTGGTCGATCATCTTTTTGTTTTTAAGGGTGACGGGGTTATTGAGGATTTCCCTGGAAATTACACCGATTATCGGGTTTATGAAGATAGCCAACCCGTAATTTCTGAAGTTACCGAAGATAAAAAAGACCATACCTCTTGGAAACAAAATGAAGCTTCAAAACTATCGTTTAACGAAGAAAAAGAACTGCGGAACATTGAAAGCAAACTAAACGCTTTAGCTTTTGATAAAAAAGAACTGGAAAACAAATTCAATAATCCGGATTTATCGCAAGATGAAATCAATAAACTGTCTGACGAGCTTCAAAAAATCATTGACACTATTGAAACCAAGGAGGAACGCTGGTTTGAATTGTCTTCTAAATTAGAAGATTAGTTTTTTTTCTCGCAAAGACGCAAAGACGCAAAGTTTCCCGAACTCTGAACTCTGAACTCTGAACTCTGAACTCTGAACTCTGAACTCTGAACTCTGAACTCTGAACTCTGAACTCTGAACTAAAATAATGCTTTACCAAATAAAACAATACATAAAATTCCTTTTAAAATCCACCAACCAACACGGTGTGCATTCGCCTTTTGTTTATAATTTGGTAACCAAATGCTTTTACGATACCGCCAATTACCCTGCGTATAAAAACATTATAAACTACAGAAATGCACTCCTAAAAGCGAAAACCAACATTAAAGTAACCGATTTAGGTGCAGGCTCGCGAGTTTTAAAACGCACCCAAAGAAGTGTTCCTGATATGGCAAAAAATGCGGGCACTACTTATAAAAGAGCCAAACTTTTACACAGATTGGTTCGTTATTTTGAATTTGAAACGATATTGGAATTGGGCACATCGTTGGGCATAGCCACACAAGCGATGCACTTAGCCAACCCCAAAGCAGATATTACAAGCATTGAAGGTTGCCCGAATATTTCAAATTTTACGAAAGCCAATTTTGAAAAGCACAACCTAAACCACATCACCGTTATTACTGATAATTTTGATAACGCAACAAAAGCATTGGCATCAAACAAATACGACTTCATTTTCTTTGATGGCAACCACCAAAAAGAAGCGACTTTAAAATATTTTGAAACTTTAATTGAAACCGCACACAACGATTCAGTTTTTATTTTTGATGATATTTATTGGAGCAAAGACATGACCGAGGCCTGGGAAACCATAAAACAACACCCCAAAGTAAGCGTTTCAATTGATACGTTTTTCTGGGGATTTGTGTTTTTTAGGAAAGAGCAGGTTAAGGAACATTTTGTAATAAGAGTTTAGTTTGTTTGCTATGAAGTTGATAAGTCGATTACATTAATTTAAATTTAAAATATATGCATATATTTTGGTTCATCATTCCAGTCCTTCTTATTGCTGGCATCTTTAAATTTAAAAAGGAAAAAAAGAAATTTGAAGCTAATTTTTATGAAGGATTGTCCAATTCACAATTAAAAAATGAAGCAACCATACTATTAAATAAGATATCAAATAGTTTTGACGAAAAATCAAACTTCATTTACACAGACTACAAAAAACATAGGTCATTTTAAATTAGAAGTTCAAGAAACTTTAGCAAAAATAAAAAACAATAAGATTGATGAATTATTTCCAATCACATCAATACAAACCCATAATTATCTTTTCTATGAGCTAGCTAAAAAGAATGATTGGTCTGACAAACAAATAAAATTGATTGAAAATTTAGATTTAATAATTATTGAATTTTCAATACGCCAAGGCATTTTACCAAGAAATTATCATTCGTGAATTCGTGGCAAAAAAAAAAAAAAAAAAAAGCAAGCACATAAATCTTTGCGCCTTTGCGCCTTTGCGAGAAATGATTTAACTTCGTAGTATGAAGATTTACACCAAAACAGGCGACAAAGGCACCACGGCATTATTTGGTGGTACGCGCGTAGCCAAACACCATATTCGTATTGAAAGCTACGGAACGATTGATGAACTCAACTCGCATTTGGGCTTAATTCGCGACCAAGATATTAATGAGCACTACAAAGCCGTATTGATGCACATTCAAGATCGATTATTTACTATTGGCGCAATTTTGGCCACCGACCCCGAAAAAGCGATTTTAAAAAGCGGTAAAGAACGCTTGAATATTGAAAAGATTACCGCAGAAAACATTGAACGCTTAGAACAGGAAATGGACACGATGAACGAGTCGTTGCCACCAATGACGCATTTTGTGCTTCCGGGTGGGCATCAAACGGTGTCATTCTGTCATATTGCACGCTGTGTGTGCCGTAGGGCCGAACGTTTGGCCTCGGCACTTAACGATTTGGAACCTTTTGAGGCCAATGCCCTAACTTACTTAAACCGGCTTTCTGACTATTTGTTTGTGTTGGCACGAAAGTTGTCGTTTGACTTGCAAGCAAATGAGGTGAAGTGGATTCCTGAGAAACATTAAACTAAATTCGTCATTGCGAATTACGCTTTTTTGCGTAATGAGGCAATCTTTTAAATTGCAACAGATTACCACGTCGCAAAAGCTCCTTGTAATGACAAGTAATTTTCTATGGGTACGTTATCCGCGTTAGGGATTGCAGCGAAAAGCCCGCAGCGACCTTTTTTGGGAGCGAGGACTTGTAGCGTAAAGCCCGACCGAAGCGTTTCCTGCAAGGTTTCTTGTACTGAACTTGTTTCAGTATCCAACCTTGTAGGTATGAAGCGAAGGGAACGCCCAAAAAAATAATCTTGCTTTATTTGCCATAAACCTGAATCTGCAACGGTAATTTTTAGCGGTTTAAAACGCAGGTGGGATACGTTCTTAAAAATAATAATGAAATAAATCATTTTTTCCTTGCGTGTTTAAACTAAAAATTTATTTTTGCAAAAAATTAAACGCATAAAAAATGTATTGGACTTTAGAATTAGCATCGTATTTAAGTGATGCGCCTTGGCCAGCAACCAAAGATGAATTGATAGATTACGCTATTAGAACTGGCGCACCGTTAGAAGTTGTTGAAAATTTACAATCGATTGAGGACGAAGGCGACTCGTATGACTCGATTGAGGAAATTTGGTCAGATTATCCAACCGACGAAGATTATCTTTGGAATGAAGATGAATATTAATAAAACATAAAGATAAGTTAAAAAGTCTCGATTTGAGGCTTTTTTTTTATTCTGAATCTTTATAAAATAATTACATAATGTATCTTTGAGTGCTTTTAAAAAAAGCATCAACCAAAATACAAATAACTAATTACACTTAGCTCTGCCTAAGCGTAAACATAAAACATACACCCATGAGTTTTTTAGATTCTGTACTAAAAATGTTTGTTGGCGATAAATCCAAGCAAGATGTAAAAGCTTTAATGCCCATAGTTGAACAAGTTAAAACTTTTGAGGCCGCATTGGAAGCTTTATCGCACGATGAACTAAGAGCCAAAACAGCCGAATTTAAAGGGATTATTGCCGAAACACGCAAACCCTTTAATGAGCGAAAAGAAGCTCTTTTAAAAGAAGCCGAAGCTACCGAAGATATTGATAGACGTGAAGATATTTACCAAGAAGTCGATAAAATTGAAGACGAAGCTTACGACGCTGTTGAAAACACCTTAAACGATATTATGCCCGAAGCTTTTGCCGTGGTTAAAGAAACCGCAAAACGCTTTGTGGACAACACGAATATTACGGTTAAAGCCAATGAGTTTGACAGATCGTTATCGGGCGACAAAACGTATGTAACCCTTGATGGCGACCATGCCATTTGGGCTAATTCGTGGGATGCCGCCGGAAAACCCATTACCTGGGATATGGTGCACTACGATGTGCAGCTTATTGGCGGTGTGGCATTGCATCAGGGTAAAATTGCCGAAATGCAAACGGGTGAAGGTAAAACCTTGGTAGCTACATTGCCCGTGTACTTAAATGCGCTTACCGGTAAAGGTGTGCATTTGGTAACCGTAAACGATTATTTGGCAAAACGTGACAGCGCGTGGATGGCTCCTATTTTTGAGTTTCACGGATTGAGCGTAGATTGTATTGATTACCATCAACCAAACTCCGCAGCGCGTATTAAAGCCTACAACGCCGACATTACTTACGGCACCAACAACGAATTTGGTTTCGATTATTTACGTGATAATATGGCGCATTCGCCAGACGATTTGGTACAGCGTCCGCACCACTACGCCATTGTTGATGAGGTGGATTCGGTTTTAGTGGATGATGCGCGAACACCCTTGATTATTTCCGGTCCCATTCCGCAAGGTGAACACCACGAGTTTAACGAACTGAAACCCAAAGTTGACGATATAGTTTCGGTACAACGTAAATATTTAACGGGCGTTTTGGCCGAAGCTAAAAAGCTTATCAAAGCGGGCGACACTAAAGAAGGTGGTTTTCAACTGCTTCGTGTGTATCGCGGTATTCCAAAAAACAAAGCACTCATTAAGTTTTTATCTGAAGAAGGTGTAAAACAATTGCTTCAAAAAACCGAAAACTTTTACATGCAGGACAACAACCGCGAAATGCCAAAGGTTGATGCCGAATTGTACTATGTTATCGAAGAAAAAAACAATCAAATTGAACTGACCGATAAAGGGATTGAATACCTTTCCGGTAAAGACAATCCAGACTTTTTCATCATGCCTGAAATAGGCATTGAAATTGCTAAAATTGAAGAACAAGGCCTATCGGCCGAAGAAGAAGCCAATCTTAAAGAAGACTTATTTAAGGAATTTGGTGTGAAATCGGAGCGTATCCACACGCTTAATCAACTTTTAAAGGCTTATGCTTTATTTGAAAAAGACACCCAATACGTGGTGATGGAAAATAAAGTTATGATTGTTGACGAGCAAACGGGTCGTATTATGGATGGCCGTCGTTATTCTGACGGATTGCACCAAGCCATTGAAGCGAAAGAAAACGTTAAAATTGAAGATGCCACCCAAACCTTTGCTACGGTAACGCTTCAAAATTACTTTAGAATGTACCGCAAATTGTCGGGTATGACGGGTACTGCGGTTACAGAAGCTGGTGAGTTTTGGGAAATCTACAAACTGGATGTGGTTGAAATTCCAACAAACCGCCCCATTGCCAGGGACGATAAAGAAGATTTGGTTTATAAAACCAAACGCGAAAAATACAATGCGGTTATCGACGATGTAACAAGATTATCAGAAGCTGGTCGTCCGGTTTTAATAGGAACCACTTCGGTTGAAATTTCCGAATTACTTGGTAAAATGCTGAGTATTCGCAAAATATCGCACAATGTATTAAATGCAAAACAGCATAAAAAAGAAGCTGAAATTGTAGATCAAGCCGGCAAAACGGGACAAGTAACCATTGCCACCAATATGGCCGGTCGTGGTACCGATATTAAGTTAAGCGATGAAGTTAAAGCTGCTGGTGGTTTGGCCATTGTAGGTACCGAACGCCATGATTCGCGTCGTGTAGACAGACAGTTGCGTGGTCGTGCCGGTCGTCAAGGAGACCCGGGAAGCTCGCAGTTTTACGTATCGTTGGAAGATAATTTAATGCGTTTGTTTGGTAGCGAGCGTATTGCGAAAATGATGGATCGCATGGGATTAAAAGAAGGCGAAGTGATTCAGCATTCCATGATTTCAAAATCCATTGAGCGTGCCCAGAAAAAAGTTGAAGAAAATAACTTTGGTGTTCGTAAGCGCTTGTTGGAATACGATGATGTTATGAACGCCCAACGTGAAGTGGTTTACAAACGTCGCCACCACGCGTTATTTGGTGAGCGCTTGCGCGTAGATTTAGCCAATATGATTTTCGATACGTCGGAAGGTATTGCCGAAACCAATAAAGGCGCCAACGATTATAAGAATTTCGAGTTTGAATTGATTCGTTATTTCTCTATGAGTTCGCCTATTTCTGAAGAAGAATTCGGGAAGCTTTCGGCACAGGAAATCACCTCGAAAATATACAATGCCGCTTTTGATAATTATAAAGAAAAAATGGCTAGAAATGCCGATATCGCTTTTCCAGTTATTAAAAATGTTTACGAAACGCAGCGCGATAAATTCAAACGTATTGTGGTTCCGTTTACCGATGGCGTAAAAAGCCTAAACGTGGTTACCGATTTGGAGAAAGCCTACGAATCTGGCGGAAAACAATTGATTACCGATTTTGAAAAGAACATTACACTCGCCATTATTGACGATGCTTGGAAAACCCATTTACGTAAAATGGACGAGTTAAAACAATCGGTGCAGTTGGCGGTCCATGAGCAAAAAGACCCCTTATTGATTTACAAATTTGAAGCGTTCGAGTTGTTTAAAGCAATGATTGACCAGGTGAACAAAGATGTGATTTCATTCTTGTTTAAAGGGGAATTGCCTCAAGAAACACAAGACACCATTCAAGAAGCGCGAGCACGTAAAAAGGAAAAACTGAATATCCAAAAAGACGAGATTCCTAATTTAGACGAGCGTTCTGCGCAAAACAGAGCGGCAGGAAATACGCAGCGCCAACAGGAAGTGGTTGAAACCATTGTACGCGACCGACCAAAAATTGGGCGAAACGACCGCGTTACCATTAAGCACGTTTTAAATGGCGAAAACAAAACCTTAAAATACAAACAAGCCGAACCTTTAATTGCCAAAGGCGATTGGGTTTTGGTTGAGGAATAAACGTCATTTCGAGGCGTCCCGATAGCTATCGGGGCGACGTGGTAATCTTTTAAATTGAATCTCGAAACTCCAGTTAACAGATTGCCACATCGCGTAAAAAAGCGTGATTCGCAATAACGTAACATTTTAAAGAGGCTGTCTAAAAAGTCTAGTTCTATGTCATATTGAGCTTGTCGAAATATTTTAACTTATTGACAATCAAGATCGGTTTCGACAAGCTCAACCTGACAAATTAAATTCAAAGAACTTTTTAGACAGCCTCTTTTGCTTTCATAAACTTGATGTTTTAATTTATAAGATAATACTGTCTTAAATTGTTGTAACTTGCTGAAAATCAAAAACCAATTAAACACTAAATTTATGAAAGCAAAACTATCATTTACATTGATTTTAATTTTTGGAATTTTAATCACCGGATGTAAACAAAAAGAGGAACATGTTGAAGTTGAAGAAGTTAAAATTGACCTCTTAAACGACGATTTTCCTGAAGCCAAACAGGAAGTAAAACAAACCATGGATAGTATTTCAAAAAGTGCGCAGGATGGTGATATTGATAAGTTAATCTCTTTCCATGCCTACAGCCCAAAGTTTACTGAATTTAAAGATGGACAACCCCGAAATGACGGCGAAGAAAATGAAAAATACGAACGCAATGTATTTGGTTCGGTCTCAGAAATATTGAAATTTGATATGAACGACATGAAAATTGCGGTTTATGGGCAAGTAGCAAATGTAACCCTTCATACAGATTTTCATTTAAAATTTGGCGAAGACCTCGTGGTGGTTAACGAGCAAATGACCTTGTTACTTGTAAAAACCAAAAATGGTTGGAGAATAGTACACGAGCATCATTCGCCTTTAATAATGGAAGAAAACAAATAAAAGAACCGTTTTAAAGTATTAAAAATCCCGATAGTTTGTCTATTGGGATTTTTTGTTTTAATAGTTTAAATCAACTTGAAATTGTCAGAAAAAATATCTAAATTCGTTTGCAGCATTAATATGTGCATTAACTATTATACACATAATTGGTATATAGTTAATATTTATAATTGTTGGGCATAATTTATGAAAATCAAAACTGAAATAAAAAAAGAGGTATCTGAATTAATTGATGAGGCAAATCTTATTTTGGAATTCTTACAAGCAGAAAGTAAAGAAGAAGGTTTTTCTTTTCATATGAAATATCAGTCTTGGTATTCAAAAGCACTTAAGGTTGTAGAAATTCTTGCCTCAGATAGATATAATGAATTTAAAAGTTTTTATGAAATCGACCCTAAAAGAAAAACATTAGGATATGGAACTTATGTAATTCAAGACTATATTAAAAATGTTTCTCCAAGAGGATATTCAAATTTTGATGCCGACAAACAAGTTCTTATCTGTTTTTATAATCAATATACTATTTTAATATCGCTAGCATCTAGAATTGATAATATATTATCAAATATTGAATCTACTCTTTTATCAGAAATACAAGAAGATGAATTATCATCAGCAAAACAAGTAATGAAAGTAAGCCTCAGAGCTTCAGGAGCTATTTGCGGAGTAATTATAGAAGGACACCTACAAATGGTAGCTAAAAACCATAATCTTACAATTCGAAAAAAAAATCCAACTATCTCAAATTTAAATGAACTCCTTAAGGAAAAAGAAATCTACGATGTTACGCACTGGAGAAAAATCAGCTATCTTGGTGACATTAGAAATATATGTTCACACAAAAAGGATATTGAGCCTACTAAAGAGCAAATTTTAGAATTGATTGAAGGAACAAATTGGTTAATGAAAACTATAAATTAAACTATGCCCAACAAAGAACTGAGTTAAAAAACAAATATTATTAAGCTAATTTTGAAACATAGTTCTCATCATAAGGCAATCCACTTTTTGCAATAGCAAAAGCCTGTTTTAACAACTTATTTGCCACTGCAATTAACGCTAGTTTTGCACTCTTTTTCTTGGCTACAATTCTATCAAAAAGAGCCTTACATGCCTTGTTGTATTTTCTAATTTAGTTGCGAAAACACACAACGAAATCATACACAAAACCCATTTTCCGAACCACTCCAAAAAACAAAAGACTTATCGGTTTAAAAATATTAACTAGCAAAAATGCGCGTTAGGGATTGAAATGGAAATCCTTTTTGTGAGGCACGAGCAAAAAGATTGTATTGGAAAGCCCGACACAGCTTCGGGAGCCCCAGCGACCAAGCGGGGTAACGCAAAAAAAATAAAATAAGAATTTTTGAGTATAAATAAGTAAACACTACTGCATCACCACATTGCTGTATTTGGCATTAACCACAATGGTTTTGTTGGTTTCGGTGTTATTGGTTGTAAACGAAGAGAGGTTATTATCGGTAGTTTTTTCGGGGTGCTTAAAGCGTGTGCGCGTGCCTTTGTACTGCAAATTATGGTTGGCTTTTGGAAGCGTTATAACAGCGTCGCTATTTTGAAGAATAAGGTTTAGGTTATTAAAAGCATCGTCGATTTTTAAGATTTTCAGGTTGCCAATGCTGCCATCGATTATGGCGCTGCCCAAAAGATTTTGTATTTCGATATTTGAAGAATTGGCGCTTAATACCAACTGCCTTACATTGTTTAACTCGGCATGTTCAACGTATTTTAAATTGAGCTCTCCCAAATTCCAATGCGTTACGTAAACTGGCGAATAGGAAGCATTAATGGAAGTAGAACTCCCATTAATGCTGTGTGCTGTAAATTTGGTATGCGATAGATCTGCTTTTAAATTGTCGATGTTTGACGCGAATTCTATTTCGCCATGCCTAACATTGACTTTTAATTTGGCGCCTTTTGGCATTTTAATCCGGATGGTTTTTTTAACTTTTGAGTTCGACTTTTTGTTAACCAAGCGTTCGATTAAAACACGTCGCTCGTCTGATAGTTTTTTGCGTTCTTTGGCGTGCTTTTTATGTACTTCTGCCCGTTCTTTATGGGCTTTGGCAAGTTGTTCGGCCCGTTCTTTATGCGCTTTTGCCTGTGCTTCGGTTCGCTCTTTATGAGCTTCAACGCGTTCTGTTTGTGCTTTCATGCGTTCTGCAAAACGCTTGCCCCAAGCTTCCATTTTTTCTGCATAGGCTTCATTGTCCCATTTGCCTTCAAACTTTTCTGCCCATTCTTCCATTTGTTCGGCGTATTTTTCGCCCCATTCCTTTCCGAATTTCTCGCCCCAAGCTTTCATTTTCTCCTCGTAATCCTTACCAAACTTTTTTTCGAAATTTTTGGTGTATTCTTCCATATACTTTTCGCCATCTTTTTTATAGGCATTATAATCGAAATAAATTTTATTTACGCCCTCTGGCAATTCGGGCAACTCTGGCATTTTTGGCATTTTTGGTAATTCCGGCAATTCGGGTAATTCTGGCATATCGGACATATCAAAGTGGAAATCGAAATCGGGCATATCTGCCAATTCAAACTTCAACTCTTTTAATACGGCGTGTACAGCCTCATTATCTTCATCGCTGCTATATGCCCAAAGGGATGATGAATGCCCTCTGGTTTTTATTGAAACCTGCCCTTGCGAACCCGCAACATTTACGTCCCAGTCTTTTAAAACGGCTTCTAATTCTTCTTTGCTTAAATCGTCGCTTTCAATAAAGGCTTCAATTTCCACTGTGCCTTTGTTCCAGGTATCGAATACAATATTGCAATGGCTTGTGTTTAAATCGATGGTAACGTCTTTATCTACTTTAATGGATTGCGATACTTTGGTTAGTTTTTGTTGAGCCAATAAACTGCTCGAAATAAAAAACACTAAAGCAAATTGTTTGATTTTTATAATTGTACTGTTCATTTTTTTGATTTTTTTAAGATGATTAGACGGCTTGTTTTGTGTCTTCAAAATTATCATCAGAAGTTTGTAATTCGTTTAATTGCGACCGTAAACGATGCAACAGATTTAAACGGAATTTTAAATTATCGATTAAGGCATTTACCGTTAACTCGCTGGGTCCGGACTCGGTTAATTCTATTGATAGGCGTTGGTATTCTTTATCCAATTCATCCAACTGCAATAAATAACCATCAAAAATGGCTTTGGTATCTGGCGTATATTTCATTTTAGACAACTCTAAATTGATACTTGCCAAATAATAATCCTCAACCTTTTTTAACCCGGGAGACACATCGCCCAATGTTTTAATTTCAGCGGCATTTGTGGTTGCTACTTCAATAGGGCCTTCGGGTTGAAAGTATTGATACGCCACAAAGCTCAATCCTAAAAACACCACCAAACTAGCGGCTATACGCATCCCGTAAAACAGGGGTTTTCTTCGTTTTGGCAATGCTTTATCCAACTTTTCAAGAAATCTATCCTGATGGTTTTTTGGCATCTTTTCGTTCAAAGCCTTATCATCTTTAAATAATTCCCTAATATCTCGTGCCATTTTTTTTAAGTGTTAACAGTTCTTGTAATTTTGCTTTACCTCTAAACAATTGGGTGCGCGATGCGACTTCGGTAATATTTAAAATCTCCGATATTTCCTGATGGTCGTAACCCTCTATCAAATACAGCATCACCACATATTGGTATTTATCCGGTAAATTATCAATAGCCCTTTTTACATCGTTTAATGTAATGGCATCGTCTACCAACCATTTGTCGTCGTTATCGGCATCAACCACTTTTAGGTGCACCTCGTCCAAGGCCACAAGTTTTTGTTTTTTGGACTTTAAGAAATCAATGCTTTTATTAACAACAATACGTTTTAACCAGGCCCCAAAAGTAACTTCCGCTTTGTATTGGTGCAGTTTGGAAAACGCTTTAATAAAGGCCTCCTGCACCACATCTTCGGCATCATTAGCATTCTTTAAAAAACGGTTGGCAACAATATACATCCCGTTGCAGTACTGGTTGTATAACTGCAATTGTGCTTTCCTGTTGTTTTGTTTACATTGTTCAATAATGTCAACTTTAAGCATGCTAATTCTACTTTTGGTTCCAACCCACATCACATGGGATTAAGTTAGTCATTATAAAAGACGATTAAAAAAGTAACGTGTTGCAAAAAAGATTGTTTTTTTTTTAGAATGATATGTTTTTGGACGTTCCCTGCGGGTCGGGCTATCCGCTATATCTTTTATTTGGTAACTTCGAGAACCTCAGTCACCAAATAAAAGGATGCCGCTACTATCCCTAACGCGGGCTTATCCGCCAAGGTAGCGGTAAATAGCCGTTAAAAATTCAATATACATTGGTCAAATGCCGTTAGTCTTCACTAAAAAAATCAACCACACAACAAACCAAATAAATGTACGTTTCAACTTTATTAATTATTACTTTTTAAAGTATCTTTATCCCTTAATAAATTCTCCTATATGAACACCTTTTTAAAACGCGTTTTAATCCTATTGTCTGTTGTAGCACTTGGATTATTTTTATATTCTTATTTTGTTGAAAATATTTTTTCCAATCGTTTAAGCCCTAAAGATACCGTAGAATTTAAACTAAACGATTTAGAACTCGAAGTATTTTACAACAGGCCATCAAAAAAAGACCGCGAGATTTTTGGTGCTTTGGTGCCCTTTAATCAAGTGTGGCGAACAGGTGCAAACGAAGCAACTACCTTTGAGACCAATCAAACCCTCGATGTAAACGGCATGCCTTTACCAAAAGGCAAATACACGCTTTGGACCGTGCCCAAAGATTCGGTTTGGACGGTAATTTTCAACTCCAAGCAATACCCTTGGGGTGTTACCAACGAAATGAAACCTTATTGGGACCCCAATTACGATGTGCTTAATGTGGATATTCCGGTTGAAAAACTAGACTCTACCGTCGAGCAATTCACCATAGCTTTCGATAACTCGACCGATAAGTTGTTTTTAACCATGGCTTGGGACGATGTAAAAGTTGCTGTACCGCTTAAATAAGTTGGCAGTTTTCAGTTGACAGTTTTCAGCTGGCAGTCCTTAGGCCTCGGTTTTCGGTTTTCGGTCTTCGGTCTTCGGTCTTCCGTCTTAAAATATTATCGTAAATTAGACAAACATTCGTGCATTCGTGGCAAAAGAAAAAAAATCAGCTTTAAAAGAAAATGAAGGTGTTTCGCAGTCCGAAATCACCAACGCTGCCTCTATTAAAAACATAAAAAAGAAACGCAACGCTAAAATAAACCCAAAAACCTTAGTGGCGGCTATCTTAAAAAATGATATTACGGCCCTAAGCAGGGCCATTACTTTAGTTGAAAGTAAAAATACCGACCACTTCCCCATCGCCAATAGCATTATAAAGCGGTGTTTACCGCATGCCAACAAATCCATTAGAATTGGTATTACCGGCGTTCCCGGAGTTGGAAAAAGCACCTTTATCGAAACCTTCGGAAAGCACTTGACCGCATTAGGAAAGCGCGTTGCCGTATTAGCCATCGACCCAAGTAGTTCGCTAACAAAAGGCAGTATTTTGGGCGATAAAACCCGAATGGAAGAATTGGTAAAAGACGAGAATGCGTATATCCGTCCGTCGGCTTCCGGAAAATCCTTAGGTGGCGTTGCCAGAAAAACACGCGAAAGCATCATTTTATGCGAAGCCGCAGGTTTTGATGTGATTATCATTGAAACCGTTGGCGTAGGGCAAAGCGAAACCACCGTACACAGTATGGTCGATTTCTTTTTATTATTGAAATTAGCGGGTGCTGGCGACGAACTGCAAGGCATTAAACGCGGCATTATTGAAATGGCCGATGCCATTGCTATCAATAAAGCCGATGGCGATAATTTAAAACAGGCTAAAATCGCCAAGGTAGAATTCAACAGAGCGCTACACCTCTATCCTCAAAAAACCTCAAATTGGAAACCTAAAGTTATGTTGTGCAGTGCGCTGAAAAACGAAGGTATTGACGATATTTGGAATATCATTTTAGAGTATATTGAAACCACAACCCAAAATAATTATTTCAACAAAAAAAGAAAGGAGCAAAATAAATTTTGGCTCATTCAAACTATCGAAGACCAATTAAAATCAGATTTTTTTAACCGTCCGGATATTAAAAAAGAATTGGCTACACAATTGCATTTAATAGACAACAATAAAACCACGCCTTTCGCAGCGGCTTATTATTTGTTAAACCTTGCGCATTAATTCTGGGGTGCAAATCTGTTTAAAAGATATTTTGCCAGTTTGTAGAATAAAAACCCTGAAATTGCGCCAAAAGTTAATCCGCATAAAAGGTCCAACGGGTAATGTACGCCAACGTAAATTCTGCTATACGCCAAAACAGCACTCCAAAACAATAAAATAAAAATAAGGTTTTTATAATAAGGTTTAAGCATTAACCCTGCAAATACGGCTACTGCCATGGAGTTTGATGCATGTCCTGAGAAAAAACCATACTTACCGCAACGAACGGCAATAAATCGCATTTGATCAATTAAATCGGCTTCACCACAAGGTCGCGGACGCTCGAATGTACGCTTAAAAACATTGGTTATTTGGTCGGTAAAGGTTATCATTAAAGCCACTACAACAACAAAAACCAATAAAGATTTCGCTCCAAATTTCTTATAGAGAAAAAACAACAACAACGCATAAAGCGGTATAGACGCCAACTTATTGGTGATAATTAACCACAAATTGTCCCAAGGCTGCGCCCCTAAATTATTTAAAAACAAAAAAAGTTCGGTGTCGTATTCTAAAAGTGTATCAATCATTATTGTTAATTTTTCCGGCTGAATACCTTCAGACAGCTTTCCCTATTCCCAAGGTATCTATTCCTCGTATTTTGCCACTTCGCTATCATAAAACTCGGTCGCTAATTTTATAGCATTCTCGGTTTCGTTTTCCAATTCCTTTTGGTCTTCAACATCAAAATCCTCAAACCATTCCACCTCATCATCTTCAAGATTGATAATAAATCTAGGAAATTCAGTATGAATTACAAAAATAGCATTTGGGTATTCTGTATTATCGCCAAGTATAAATTTTGGAAGTGCCATGGAAGTTATAAATTATAAGTGCCTAAAATGCACTAAAGTTATTTTAAAAAAGCAAAGTTATCATTTATTCATTTAACTTTAAGTACTCAGGCGCACTTTAAATACTTTCAACTTTAATCAATTTTTTTGTCAAATAATCAAATCGAATATACAATAAAATAGCAGCTGTTGTTAATCCCGCCAGCAATCCTAACCAAATACCAAAGCTTCCGTACGCCTCTTCCTTTCCCAAAAACCAACTTATGGGAAAACCAATTAACCAATACGAAATAAAGGTAATAACAGTTGGTATTTTAACATCTTGCAATCCGCGTAATGCGCCTAAAACCACAACTTGGATGCTATCACTTATTTGAAAAATGGCTGCCGCAATTAATAATTTTGATGCGATTTTAACCACTTCGGTATTATCAACCAGATTTTTTGCATCATCAAAATCGACATATATTTTAGGTAACTGATTATGAAACGCAAAGAAAACAATAGCAAAACCAACGGCAAACAAGGTGCCCATTAAAAACAATGAAAACGCAATACGGCGCAGCTCAAAATAACTTTTTAAACCTTTTTGGTTGCCCACCCTAATCATGGATGCAACACTTAAACCCATGGCAACCATGAAGGTCATTGACGACAAGTTTAGGGCAATTTGATTTGCCGCTTGCGGATTTTTCCCCAGCAATCCACTTAGCCAAATGGCAGCGGTAAAAATGGCGACTTCAAAAAACATTTGCATAGCGCTTGGTGCTCCAAGGTTTATAATTTTTTTAAGCATCAATTTATTGAGCACAAAAAACTTAATATTGGTTACAAAAGCTTTCGATTTGTCTTTTCCTTTTAACAAATACCATAAATACCAAACCATAATAAATCGTGATATTAAAGTGCCGTAAGCGGCACCTACGATGCCCATTTCGGGAAAACCGAATTTTCCAAAAATTAAAATATAGTTTAAAAATACATTTATAATATTGGCTAAAACGGTAGCGTACATGGGATATTTGGTCATAGACAATCCATCGCTGAATTGCTTGAAGCCTTGAAAAACAATTAACGGAATTAATGAAAACGCCACCAAATCCAAATACGGAATGGCCAGTTCGACAACCTCAACAGGCTGTTTCATTAAATACATAAGTGGTTTTGCAAAAAACACCACCAAAAACAATAAAACACCTAAAACCGTACATAAAAACAACCCGTGTTTAAAAGATGATTTGCCATTTTTAAAATTCCCTTCGGCATCAGCCTCGGCGACCAAAGGCGTAATAGCCGTTGAAAACCCGATACCCAAAGACATGGCAATAAACATAAAACTATTACCTAAAGATACGGCAGCCAATTCAGCAGTTCCCAATTGACCAACCATGATATTATCAACAAAACTTACAAAGGTATGCCCTAGCATTCCCAACATAACCGGAGCCGCCAATTGCCAATTGTATTTGAATTCTTTGGTATAATCTTTTAATTGCATCCCGCAAAAGTAAACTTTAGCTTTAGCTTTTTAAACTTTATGATATAATTTTCTGAAAAATTAATAATTCATACATTAAACATTATAAAAAAATCTATAAATAGCTGATTATTAAATATTTATTCGTATATTTATAATCCCTCAACATAGTTAAGCGCTTATTCTATTTGATTAGAAACCATTTTCGCTTTTGTTTAATAGGGATTTAAAAAAACTGAAGCTTTTATGTTTCTAAATTTTTAAAAGAGGCTGTCTCAAAATAGAGATAGCCTCTTTTTCCATTTTAACATTAACATAGTTTTTAGATTTTTTATTTCATGCATTTAGTATCTTGTGATACCTATTATTTTTTTTATGAAGCGACTATTATTCCTGCTGTTTACTTTTAATTTATTTTTTAGTTTTTCGCAACAAAACGTTACGCCATTTTTAGAGCATATTGTAAAACAATTTCCTAATGTTAGGGATATTGCCATTGCTCCAAAGGGCAACGAAATTATGTTTTCTGCGCAAAGCGTTATGGGGAACACATCTGCTATTGTTACCGTTTCAAAAATAAATGGTTTATGGAACGATCCAAAAATCGCATCGTTTTCTGGACAGTATTTCGATTTAGAACCTTTTTATTCGCATGATGGGTTAAAGCTTTATTTTGTATCGACAAGACCAATAGAAGCTTCAAGCAACGAGCCAAAGGATTTTGACATTTGGTATGTTGAACGACAGGGTTTAAAAAGCAATTGGTCTTCACCCAAAAATATGGGAAGCCCGATAAATACCGAACATGGGGAGTTTTATCCTTCAATAGCCAAAAACGGAAACTTTTATTTTACTCGTGATAACCCCGAGCTAAAACGTAAAGATGATATTTATGTAAGTAAAAACATTAACGGAAACTTAACCCAACCCCAAGCATTACCAAATACCATAAATTCTGAAGGTTACGAATACAATGCTTTTATTGCGCCCGACGAATCGTATTTGATTTTTGGTGGTTACAACCGAAAAGACGGTTTGGGCAGTGGCGATTTGTATATTAGTTATAACACTGATGAAGGCTGGACGAAAGCGAAAAACTTAGGAGACACCATCAATAGCCAAAAAATGGATTATTGCCCATTTGTTGATGTAAAAACAAACACCCTTTACTTTACAAGTAAATTAGATAATACCAAATCGCATTTTAAAAATCCTTTAACTCTTAACGAATTACTAACCGAGTTTAATAAATACGATAATGGGTTGAGTAGATTGTATACGATTAAATTTAACACTGATCCGTTTAAAAATTAATTTTAGGTTCTTAAAAAATTAATTTTTGGTAAATACCTAACATTCACTTTCTTATGAATTCTATATGAATTAATCAGAATCATTATGAGGTTAAAGCAATACATTACAACCACAAGAATCATCTGATTTCTTAAATTATTAATAATTATTGTTGGGCTTAACACTCCAGTAGTATCTATTTTATTAGCCAATAGTAACGCATTACATATAAAGCCGACAGAAAAAATTATTATCCAAGTTATTTGAAAATTAATAATTGATTTCGCCAAAACATTTACATCTTTTAATTTATCTTTTTTAGAAATCCACATAATCAATGGAATAATTATACCTAATAATGGAAAAAACAAAAAAGAAAGAGCAGATAGATTTAGAGCCTGCAAGTAACCATTATCTTCCTGCACAGTCCAATCAATTAAATCATCAGGAGTAACATGTAGTGCATTTGCCAACCGTTTAAGTGTATCACCTCGCGGTTCGGTTTCGCCATTTTCTATTCTTTGAATGGTTCTTAAACTTAAACCTGAATTCTCGGTTAACTCTTCTTGAGAAAACCCTTTTCTTTTTCTTAATGCTTTAACTCGATTTGCTAAATTTTTGTTCTTCATTTTAGTAGTATAAATTATTTAGAACAAATGTAGTTTCGTTGTGTATTATTGATACCGTCAAGCGTATGTCATTCTTACGTCATATAAGCCAAACACACATACTCAATTGAAAACTTACAGTTTAGGAACTTCTTTTTTAGCGGTTTCAAACTCACTCATCATATCTGTAACAATTTGTGCCACCGGTTTTATATCGTGAATCAATCCTGAAATTTGACCAATTTCCAGCTCACCTTCATCCAAATCGCCTTCAAACATACCGCGTTTTGCCCTGGCTCGTCCCAACAATTGTTTTAGTTCTTCTGGTGTTGGTGCAGTTTTATATAGTTCTTGAATATCGTTGTAAAACTTGTTTTTAATCAATCTAACAGGCGCGAGTTCTTTTAAGGTTAACTGGGTATCACCTTCTTTGGCATCAACAACCACTTGTTTAAAGTTTTGATGTGCCGAACTTTCCTCGCTAGCTACAAACCTACTGCCAACCTGTACGGCATCGGCACCTAAAACCATTGCGGCAAGCATGGATTTGCCTGTGGCAATACCACCGGCGGCGATTAACGGAATGTCAATTTGTTCTTTAACCATGGGGATAAGCGTTAATGTTGTGGTCTCATCTCTACCGTTATGTCCACCAGCTTCAAAACCTTCGGCAACAACCGCATCCACACCGGCATCTTGAGCCTTTAAAGCGAACTTTACGCTACTTACTACATGCACCACTATAATACCTCTATCTTGTAACCACGAGGTCCAGGTTTTTGGGTTTCCTGCAGAAGTGAATACGATTTTAACACCCTCCTCAACAATAATATCCATGATATCCTGAATATTAGGATACAACATAGGCACATTAACCCCAAAAGGTTTATCTGTGGCTTTTTTACATTTTTGGATGTGTTCGCGTAAAACATCAGGATACATGCTTCCTGCCCCAATAAGCCCTAAAATACCAGCATTACTTGCAGCCGAGGCTAATCGCCAACCACTATTCCAAATCATTCCAGCTTGAATAATGGGGTATTTAATATGGAATAATTCAGTAATTTTATTGGGCATTTAATTCTTTATAAATTTAAAAGATTTTACGCTGTTTTTTGATGTCGCATTGATAATATAAATGCCTTTTGATAAGGTAGCGATGTCGATTTTATTATCTGTACTGTTAATAAAACGTTGTAAAACCTGCTTACCTAAAATATCAAAAAACGTTATGGTTAGTTTGTCTTCGTTAGAAGGCATTTTTACAAAAACAACAGCTTTGGAAGGGTTTGGATAAATTGAAATATTATTATCATTTTCTAAATCATCAATTGATAAAGCGTTGAACGCACTCCATAAATCGGGAATACCGTAACCTAATTGATAATCTGGTGTGCTAAATTGAGAACCCGATTCGCGAACCACCTGCATGATTTCTGCATTGGTTTTATTTGGTAAGGCTTGCATTAAACATGCAATTCCGCCGGCCAATATAGGCGAACTAAATGATGTACCATTGTTTGCACCAATTACATTACTTGAATTTATAACCGCCGAAGCCTGACCTTGCGCAACAACATCGGGTTTTTGTGAGGGTTGAAAACCATTTCCAACAGAACTAAACGTCGCATAACCCCCTGCTGAATTTACGGCACCAATGGTTAAAGTATATTCGGAATCTGCTGGACCGCTAACTCCTGCACCACCTTCGTTTCCTGCCGAGGTAACCAGTAACAAGCCTTTTTCAAAAGCAATATTAGTGCCTTTTGTAATAAAGGTCGTATTCCCATCCATTTCGGCAGTTGTATAATCATAGTTAGGATAATTGGGAAAATCTTTATAACCCAAAGACGTGTTTATTATATCCACTCCTAAGCTATCAGCCCGTTCAGCGGCCTCAACCCAATAACTTTCTTCAACTGGGTTTTCATCATTATTATCTTCCGTTTTAAACAAATAATAGGTGGCGTCTGGTGCTGTACCCACAAAATTATTTAACACATAACCGGCCATGGTACTTAAAACTTGGGTACCGTGGTCGCCAGGACTTGCATATACATTCGCGTTTCGGTTTACAAAATCGTAACCTCCCATTAAGTTTCCCGCATCTCTTAATCGCTGAAAAGCCCCCATAGTATCAACATTTTCAAAACCACTATCCAATACTGCAATGGTAACGCCAGAGCCCGTATAATCCGCAACATGCAAATCATCGACATTAATCATCTCTACCTGATTTTGGGTATTACCATAAGTAAAATTCACAAAGGTATTCTCAACGGTAAATTTACCCTTGGTTTTTAGAACCTCTTTTTCATTAGAATTTTTGGTGATGTTCAAGCTTTTATCGGCAAAATCAATACGGTCTACAAACGATGATGTTGCAGGATTTGTTAGTAAATCATTTATGTTGGTTTCAGTCCCCCTAACGTGTACCGCATTAAACCATTTGGATTTTGCCATAACGGTAATTCCCGTGGCATTTTTAAGTGTGGTAATGTATGATTCGTTAACCGGAACGTCTCTAACATCTATTGTTACCCCGTGTTTAGCCTTTCTGTCAATCGCTTTTTGCATAAGAAATGCAGAAGGATTGTTAACGGGATATGTACTGGTAGGTTTGTCTGTTAAATATACCCAAGCATCTTCTTGTTGGGCAAACGTGAAAAATTGAAACGCAAGAAAGCTTAGAATTAAAAATCGCCTTAACATATTATAATTTTTTTGGTAAGTTACGAAATTACTCCGGAACCTATTAATTCGTCATTTAAATACCAAGCTACAAACTGTCCTTCGGTGATGGCCGACTGAAATGCTTCAAACTCAACATATAATCCACTATCCACTTTATGCAACGTTGCTTTTTGCAAAGATTGGCGATAGCGAATGCGAGCCTTAACTTGCATGGTTTCATCAACGTTTAATGCCAAATCTTCACGCACCCAATGCAATTCTTCGTTAGTTACAAACAAGGCTTTTTTATATAAACCGGGGTGCTCCTTTCCTTGACCGGTATAAATGATGTTCTCACTTACATCGGTATCAATTACAAATAAAGGCTCAACGGTTCCGCCCACAGCGAGTCCTTTGCGCTGACCTTTAGTGAAATAATGAGCACCTTGGTGCTTGCCAACAATTTTTCCGTCGTTTATTTTATATTCAATTTTTTTAGACAGGAATTTTAGTTTGTCTTCTTCAGATTGAAACTCCGGTAAAGACTCATTAAAAAACTCTTGCTCTTTTGATACCTCAACAATAACACCTTCTTTTGGTTTTAATTGCTGCTGTAGAAAATCAGGCAACTTCACTTTACCAATAAAACACAAACCTTGAGAATCCTTTTTCTCGGCAGTTACTAAATCTAATTTCGTGGCAATGTCCCTAACTTCCGGCTTGGTTAATTCGCCGATAGGGAACAGTGATTTTGCCAATTGCGCTTGCGATAACTGGCACAAAAAATACGATTGGTCTTTATTATCATCAACGCCTGCAAGTAATTGGTAAATGGTTTCACCATCTTTTTCAATGGTTCCTTTTCTGCAATAATGGCCCGTAGCAACATAATCTGCTCCCAGCTCTAAGGCGATCTTCATAAACACATCAAACTTAATCTCCCTATTGCACAGTACATCGGGGTTTGGGGTTCTGCCTTTTTCGTATTCGTTAAACATGTAATCTACAATGCGCTCTTTGTATTGTTCGCTTAAATCTACCGTTTGAAAAGGGATTCCTAATTTCTCGGCAACCAACATCGCATCGTTACTATCGTCTAACCAAGGACATTCGTTAGAAATAGTCACAGAATCATCATGCCAGTTTTTCATAAACAAGCCAATAACCTCATACCCTTGCTGCTTTAACAAATAAGCTGCAACGCTAGAGTCAACCCCACCTGAAAGTCCTATTATTACGCGTTTCATAATTAAAAATTGGCTACAAAGATAAGATAAATATAGAAAATAGAAGTTTTAAAAAATCATTTGAAAACATCGATTAACTACATTTTGTTTATTATTTTTATAAAAAACTTGAACAAAATTTGGTTTTTTGTTTAACTTTATTATATATTTGTTGAACAAAACAAAAATCCTATTAAAAATGAAAGCATTAACAGCATTAAAAAAAGTGTTATTACTCACAATGATATCGGTATTATCATTTTCATGTAGTGACGACGACGACCCTATTGTGGTTAAACAACCAGAAACGATTGCAGAATTAGCAATAGCAACACCAGATTTAAGTAATTTAGTAGCAGCCTTACAGCGCGCAGACCTTGTAACTACATTAAATGGTAGTGGACAGTTTACAGTATTCGCACCCACAAATGCGGCATTCTCAAAATTTTTAACCGATAATGGCTTTGCTAGTTTAGATGACGTCCCCGTAGATGTGTTAAAACAAGTATTATTAAACCATGTGATTTCCGGAGAAGTAAAATCGGGTGATTTAACAACAGGTTACGGTGAAACCTTAGCTACGGAAGCTTCTACAGATAACAATTTGAATATATACATCAACACCAATGCGGGTGTGAAACTAAATGGTGTTTCAGATGTTGTTACAGCAGATATTGATGCCACTAACGGCGTTATCCATATAGTAGATAATGTAATTGGTTTACCAAACATAGTGGATTTCGCACTAGCAGATGACACCTTTTCGATATTGGTCTCGGCATTAACAAGAAGCGATTTAACGTTTGATTATGTAACTACCTTATCTACTTCAAATGGTACAGCACCTGCTCCATTTACAGTGTTTGCACCTACAAATGATGCTTTTGTAAGTTTACTTTCTGAATTAGGTGTGTCATCTTTAGACGATATAGATGAACCTACCCTGAAAGCAACCCTCGATTTACACGCTGTTGCTGGTGCCAATGTGCTTGCATCTACTTTAACCGATAATATGACCGTAATTACATTAGGAGGTGATATTACCGCTAATGTTACAGGTGGCGCTACATTAACCGATTCCAATGGTAGAGTGAGCAATATAGTAGTTACCGATGTACAAGCTGCTAACGGTGTTATACATGTAATCGATAAAGTGGTTTTGCCAAAGTTAAACTGATTTTAAAAAATAAAACAACAGCATAAATAAAGCACAATAACAACTTTAGTTGATACTTACAATTTATGACATTAAGGCTGTTATTATTAAATTATAAATAGAATAACCGAAATCATCTTTATAGTTGATTGCCAAAACGATTTTAAATTAATAAACAGGGATTTAATTAGATTAGTTTGGTTGTTAGATTGTAGACAGGGAAGATCTTGTCTATGAAAAAGAGGAGACTGCCCGTAAAGGCAGTCTTTTTTTTATGGCTCGTTTTTAATATACTTAGGACTATAAGTGAAGGTTTTTTCGTCCATTAATTCACCGTTTTCGTAGTATTTCCAAATGCCATGTTTCTTTCCGTTTTTGTAAAGGCCTTCTGTTATTAACTCGCCCTTTGGATTATAATATTTTGATGGTCCGTGCAGTTCGCCATTTACATAAAAAAATTCTTTTAAAACAATGTTGTTTTCTGAATACCACACCGATACCCCATCCAACTTTCCGTTTTTATAAAATTGTTTTTCAGCAACCTGTCCGTTTTCATAATACACAAAGCGTTCCCCGTCTAAAATACCTTCATTGTTATAGTGCTCTAAAGTGAGTAAATTATCATTTCGATTTTGATAGTATTTCCATTCACCTATATAGGTTTTCCCATCCATTTGCCCTTCACTAATAACTTTTCCTTTTGAGGACAAAAAAGTAACATAAGCCTTATTGTCAGTTTTATTAAACTGTTTAGTGGCGGTTAAAACGGGTTTCTTTCTAATGTTTTTATAAAACTTGAACAATCCTATTTCTTTTCCGTGAAAAAATTTGCCTTCGTATCTTAAAACCTCAGTACCTTCAAATGTTTTCTTCCAAATACCATGGCGCTTTCCGTTGGCATCAAATTGATTGATGCTTTGTGCAAATGCAAATGACGTTATAAAAGATAATAGGAAAATAAATATGTGTTTCATCTTAAGAATCTATTTAAGAATTTGTGATTATGTAATACTAACGAAAAATAGTTTCAAATTGTATATTACAAAAAGACTGCCAAACATTTATTTTGACAGCTTTTAAATTTTGGAATATCTACAAGCTTTGGATTATCGTTAATACGACAAAAAAGTAACACTTTTTAAACGGTGTTTTTTTATTAATCGGATGCAACGGTTCTGTGTTTCGGGACTCTAAACAATAAAATGATTCCTAATAAAAAGAAGACAAACAAAAACAAAATAGCGTTTCGCATGCTACCGGTCACTTGATCGATAGTCGCAAAAATCACCATTCCGAAAACGATACCTATTTTTTCGGCAACATCATAAAAACTAAAATACGACGTGGTATCATCGGTCTCGGGCAAAAACTTAGAGTAGGTTGATCGTGCCAACGCTTGAATACCACCCATAACCAAACCAACTATAGAGGCTGCAATATAAAACTGCATTGGCGATTTCATAAAATAAGCATAAAAACACAGGCACATCCAAACGCAGTTTACAGCAATAAGTGTTTTAATATTTCCGTATTTATTGGAAGCCCTTGAAGTTAATATCGCCCCAAAAACCGCCACAATCTGTATCACTAAAATGCTAATAATTAAACCCATTGTTTTTTCGCTATCGCCGCCCCAATCAATTTCTTCTTCACCAAAATATACAGCCACCAACATAATGGTTTGCACAGCCATACTAAACACAAAAAAAGCATACAAATAGCGTTTTAACCGTAAATCTTGCTTGAGCTGTTTCCAAACTTGCCTTAACTCTTTCAAACCATTAAAAACTATGGCTCGCGTTACTTTATGTCCAAACGATGTACCTTTTGGTAAATAGTAAAACGAATACTGGCTAAACAATGCCCACCAAATACCAACGGTTACAAACGAATAGCGCATCATTTGCATTTTGGCGGCGCCTTCATCTTGACTCATTACCATAAATAAATTTACAAGGAGCAATAACACGCTCCCAATATAACCCATTGAAAATCCTTTGGCACTAATGGCGTCTTGTTGGTCTTCATAGGCTATATCCGGTAAATACGAATTGTAAAACACCAAGCTTCCCCAATACCCAATAAGTCCCATAAAATAAAATAGTAAACTTAAGTGGATGCCATCAGGGGAAATATCGAACCAATATAAACCAACGCAACCTGCGCTTCCCACGTAGCAAAAAAACTTTAAAAAATTCTTTTTGTTTCCAACATAATCCGCTATTCCGGATAATATTGGCGATGTAAAAGCCACCACTAAAAACGTAAATGCCGTAACAAACGTTATTAAAGCGGTACTTTTAAATTCCATTCCAAAAGCTTGTACGTTTTTAATTTCCGAAAGAAAAAGCGACGAATAAAAAATAGGAAATATAGAAGATGCAATAGTAAGGGTGTAAACCGAGTTTGCCCAATCGTAAAATGCCCATGCATTAAGAAGTTTTTTACTTCCTTTTTTAAGTTGATTCATAAAAAAAACTGCTCTTTTATGAGCAGCTTCTAAAGTAATCAAATATTTTAAAAGAGATAATATTTATTATCTAAATGAAGTAACACCAAACTTTTTTGCTTCGGCTTTGGCCTGTGGTGCCAATGCTCTTAAGTTTGCAATACGCGAATCGTTAGACGGGTGCGTACTCAAAATTTCCGGTGGAGATTGCCCACCACTATTGGCTTTCATGCGTTCCCATAATTCTGCACCTTCATCCGGGTTATAGCCTGCAATAGCCATTAAATACAATCCTATTTTATCGGCTTCGGTTTCGTGGGCTCTACTAAAAGGAAGCATCACTCCTACTTGCGATCCAATGCCAAATGCTTGGTTATAAAGTTCTAAATTTTCATCATCTTTTAATGCTACGTTAAGCCCTACAGCAGCAGCTTGTTGCAGCATACCTGCGCTCATACGCTGTTGTCCATGATTCGCTAAGGCATGTGCCACCTCGTGCCCCATAATGACAGCAACCCCTGTTTCGCCTTTTGCGATGGGCAATATGCCGGTATAAAACACTATTTTACCACCTGGCATACACCATGCGTTTACTGTTTTATCTTCTACCAAATTATATTCCCATTTGTAATCGTTTAAATAGCCTTGGTGTCCGTTGGCATTTAACCAACGCTCCGCCGCAACAGCAATTCGTTGCCCAACGCGTTTAATCATTTCGGCATCCTTGGTTCCCTTTACTACTTTGTGTTCATTTAAAAACTGGTCGTATTGGGCAAAGGCCGTTGGGAATAATTGGGAGTTTGGCATGATGGCCAAAGTACTTTTTCCGGTAAATGGGTTTTCGGCACAAGAAAAAACCAATAGTGCCATTCCAAATAATATAAGTGTTTGTTCAAATCTCATTTTTCAATAGGGTTTTTATATTTGATAAAAATACAAAAATTGTACCTTTATTGTTTCTGACACAACATTTAATTATTGGTCACAACATGGTAAAAATAAACTGTGTTAATATTTTAAATTAACCCATTTGGCTTTAAGTTTACCTGATTTGCTCAACTTCTTACAATTTGTTTGTTAAGTTTAATGCGTGTTACCGACATATTTAATAAAAAAAACAACTATGAACATGAATAACCTAATCCCTTTATTGGCTTTTATTTTTCTTTTTAACTGCAACTCCTCGGCACAAAAACAGAACGAAAAAGTATCCAAAACCTTTGAAGTATCGAAAACTGAAAGCGAATGGAAAGCCGAATTATCTGAAATGGAATTTTATGTGTTGCGAAATGCCGGTACAGAGCGTCCGTTTTCCAGTCCGTTGAATAAAAACAACGCTGAGGGAACCTACCATTGTGCAGCATGTAACACGCCGTTATTTAAGAGCGAACATAAGTTTGATTCCGGTACGGGTTGGCCCAGTTTTGATAGGGAAATAAATGGCAACGTCGGGTTTTCTACAGATAACGATTTAGGCTATACGCGAACCGAGGAACATTGTGCCACTTGCGGCGGCCATTTGGGACATGTTTTTAACGATGGCCCTAAAAACACAACGGGCAAAAGACACTGTATTAATGGAGTGGCTTTAAAGTTTATTCCGAAAGAATAAAGTTTAAAAATTCCAATAGTAAAAAACTAAATTCCAAAATGATGTTTTTCGAAATTTGAAATTTGTTTTTTTAGACTTCACATACCTTTCTTCTTATGGAAACTTCATATTTAACAAGCATTATTAAACAGTTTGAATATTATAAAAGTCTGGGTGACAAAACCTTTAACCAACTCACTTTTGAAAACATGCAGTGGCAAAGTAACGCAGACTCGAACAGTATTGCCATAATTGTAAAACACATGGCTGGAAATATGTTGAGTAGATGGTCTGATTTTTTAACCGAAGATGGCGAAAAGGAATGGCGGCAACGCGATGAAGAGTTTGTTGATTCGTTTAATTCGATTGAAGATTTAAAGGCGGCCTGGGAAAATGGTTGGCTCGGTTTGTTTAATGCCATTAAGCCTTTAAAGACCGAGGATTTAGAACGTATTATTTATATTAGAAACCAGGGGCACACCGTTACCGAGGCCATTAATAGGCAATTGGCACATTACGCCTACCACATCGGGCAAATCGTGTTTTTAGGGAAACTTATTAAAGGTGAAGGTTGGGAATCGTTATCTATTCCAAAAGGTAATTCTGTAAAATATAATGAAGAAAAGTTTGCCAAAACAAAAGGGAAGCGCCATTTTACGGATGATTTATAGGAAAGAAAAATTCCAAAAAAAATAAAAACTAAATTCCTGAAACAACACTTTTGCAAGTAGGCCCGCCAGAAGGATTGAGGCATACTTCGACAAACTCAGTACAGGTTTGTTGGAGCTCGCCGACTTAAGAGGAAGCGACTGCCAATAGCCTGTTTGCCATTTTTATGGCAACTCGCCCAAATAGCGACATTAAACTTTATTCTTTTTTTTATAAGGCCTTATTATGAGGCGCGCTTCTCGGTCGAACCGTACATAATTGTAGACCCAGTTTACGAATACGACCATGCGATTCCTGAAACCGATAAGGAAAAACAAGTGCACGAACATCCAAATGTACCACGCAAATATGCCTTGGAATTTGAATCGTTTTAAATCGACCACGGCTTTGTTTCGGCCAATGGTTGCCATGGTGCCCTTGTCTTTATAAATGAAGGGCTGCATGGGTTTGCCTTCAATTAATCGCAGCATGTTATCGCCCAACTGCCTACCTTGTTGAATGGCCGGTTGCGCCATCATTGGCAATCCGTTTGGAAAATCGTCGGTTACCATGCAAGCAATGTCGCCAACGGCAAAAATGTGTTTATAACCTTTAACTTGGTTGAATGAATTTACCAAAAGCCGGTTGCTGCGGGTAACAAAATCGGCGGCGTCCAAGCCTTTTATAAGCGCCCCTTTTACGCCGGCTGCCCAAATTACGGTGGCGGTTTCGAAAACCAAATCGGTGTTTGTAGTTACTGTTTTGCCATCGTAGTTGGTTACCCTTAGGTTTTTCCAAACATTAACGCCCAATTTTTCTAGAAAGTCTTCGGCTTTTTCTGAGGCTTTCTCGCTCATGCCTTTTAAAATGCTATCGCTAGATTGAATCACATTAATTTGTACCGAACGCGTATCTAAATCGGGGTAATCTTTTGGGAGGATGCCTTTTTTAATTTCCGCCAAGGCGCCAGCAAGCTCCACCCCTGTTGGGCCACCTCCTACTATTACAAAATTCATTAAGGCGTTGCGTTCGTTCAAGTCGGAGGTTAATAAGGCATCTTCAAAATTTTCAAGAATCAAGCTTCTTAAATTCAAAGACTGCGGTATGGTTTTCATGGCCATACTGTGTTTTTCTACTTCGGCATTTCCAAAAAAATTGGTTGTCGAGCCCGATGCCACTACCAAATAATCGTATTTTAAATTACCAATATCGGTAATAACGGTGTTGTTTTTATCATCAATTTGGGTAACATTGGCCAACCTAAAATGAAAATTGGGAAAATTCTTTAATACTTTTCTAATGGGGTATGCAATGGAATCTGGTTCCAATCCGCCGGTAGAAACTTGGTATAATAAAGGTTGAAAGGTGTGGTAATTATTCTTGTCCAACAACACCACTTGCACTTCTTGTTTCGATAATTTTTTGGCTAAGGCTATACCCGAAAAACCGCCACCAATGATAATTATTCTGGGAAAACTTGTAATAGGTATGTTCATAAAAAAGTACTTGCAACGCAAAGGTAGTGAAACATGGGTAAATTCCTTACTTCTATGGAATGACAAATTAAGTTGGAAACCTTGCAATTATACCACATGGATTTTTTTTAGATTTATAGGGTTCTTAATTCTTTATTCGAATTCGATTTCGTAAATTCGTAGCTTCAAAAAACGACTTAAAATTTTACAGATGAAATACGATATTATAGTTCTTGGAAGTGGTCCCGGTGGCTATGTTACTGCCATTAGAGCCTCTCAGTTGGGTTTTAAAACGGCTATTGTTGAAAAAGAAAACCTAGGAGGCGTTTGCTTAAATTGGGGATGTATTCCTACGAAAGCCTTACTAAAATCTGCTCAAGTTTTTGAATATCTTAAGCATGCCGATGATTACGGACTCTCTGTAAAAGACTATGATAAAGATTTTGATGCGGTTGTAAAACGAAGTCGGAATGTAGCCGATGGCATGAGCAAAGGCGTACAATTTTTGATGAAAAAAAATAAAATTGATGTTATTGAAGGCTATGGGAAACTAAAAGCTGGAAAGAAAATTGACGTTGATGGAAAAGAATACAGTGCAGAAAATATTATTATTGCCACAGGCGCACGTTCTCGCGAATTGCCTAGTTTACCTCAAGACGGTAAAAAAGTAATTGGTTACAGAGAAGCCATGACCTTGAAAAACCAACCCAAAAAAATGATTGTTGTTGGTTCTGGTGCTATTGGTGTTGAGTTTGCTTATTTCTACAACTCTATGGGAACCGATGTTACTATTGTTGAATATTTACCGAATGTTGTTCCTGTTGAAGACGAAGATGTATCGAAACAATTAGAGCGTTCTTTCAAGAAAAGTGGTATAAAAATTATGACATCTTCCGAGGTTACCAAAGTAGACACCTCTGGCAAAGGCGTTAAAGCTACGGTAAAAACCAAAAAGGGCGAAGAAACTCTAGAGGCTGATATTATTCTTTCTGCCGTAGGTATTAAGTCGAACATTGAAAATATTGGATTGGAAGATGTTGGCATTGTGGTTGATAAAGACAAAATTTTGGTTAACGATTTCTACCAAACCAACATTCCGGGGTATTATGCCATTGGCGATGTTACACCGGGTCAAGCCTTAGCCCATGTCGCTTCCGCGGAAGGGATACTGTGTGTAGAAAAACTTGCCGGACAACATGTTGAAGCTTTAGACTACGGAAACATTCCGGGTTGTACCTATTGCTCACCGGAAATTGCAAGTGTTGGTTTAACCGAAAAACAAGCCAAAGACAAAGGACTAGATATTAAAGTTGGAAAATTCCCGTTCTCTGCTTCTGGCAAAGCAAGTGCTGCCGGGACAAAAGATGGTTTTGTAAAGGTGATATTTGATGCCAAATATGGCGAATGGCTAGGTTGCCACATGATTGGTGCCGGTGTAACCGATATGATTGCTGAGGCTGTTTTAGGTCGCAAACTAGAAACCACAGGTCACGAAGTATTAAAAGCGGTGCATCCGCACCCAACCATGAGCGAGGCGGTTATGGAAGCTGTTGCTGATGCTTATGGGGAAGTGATACATTTGTAGTATGCTCCCTAACCCCCTAAAGGGGAACTTTTACGCGGGTAAATAAACAAAAAATGCGATTCAACTTGAATCGCATTTTTTGTTTATTATTTATTATACGCAAGAGTGGTGTTCCTCCCCTTCGGGGAGGTTAGGTGGGGCTATTAGTTGAAACTCTGAATAGCCAATTCGTAACTTTGTAAACCAAACCCGAGAATGACACCTTTCGCGTTTGGTGATATAAACGACTGATGCCTAAACTCTTCTCTATTAAACGTGTTGGAAATATGCACCTCAACCACTGGGGTTTCAATAGCTTTTACAGCATCTCCAATACCCACCGATGTATGTGTGTAAGCTGCTGCGTTTAAAATAATACCATCAAAATTAAAACCAACCTCGTGCAATTTATCAATGATTTCGCCTTCAATATTAGATTGAAAATAATCAATTTCAATGTCTGTATATTTTCTTTTTACTTCCTCTAAAAACTCGATGAAGGACAAACTGCCATAAATATTGGGTTCGCGTTTTCCTAATAAATTTAAATTAGGCCCATTGATGATGATAAGTTTTTTCATATCGTAAATATATTTAAAATTTGGGCATAAAAAAAGGAACTATACAAGCTCCTTTTCTATATTTAAGTATTTGATAAAATTAGAATCTATACCCCAATCCAACAAAGAAACCACTTAGTTTAATCGAGTAACCACTTGGAGCATCTTCAAGTAAATTTGCTAATCCCATATTATATCTGGCTTCAAGCAAGAAATTTTCAGTTATATCATAACCTATACCTGCTTCCAATCCAAAATTAAACGATTTCGCACCAGGTTCAGTATCAAGCAAAACTCCTAAAGCAGGTCCTGCTAATATATTAAACTCTTCTGAAACAGGAAATTTAGCTAAAAGCGGTATTGCAATTTGATCTAATTCTTCAACTGACACATAAAGTACTTCAGGTTGGAAAATAAAAGAATCCGAAACTTCTACTTCAACAAAAGCTCCAATATAGAAGCCCGTTTCTGAGGTTGAAACATTGTCTCCATCTGCTTTAAGTTTCATGGAAGCAAAATCAGCTCCAGCTTTTAATCCAAAGTTTTGAGCATTTATAGAGGTTAATCCAAATAATGCCACAGCAAAACATAGTAGTAATTTTTTCATAATTGATTTAAGTTTATTAATTATACTCAAACAAACATAAAATAACCCTACCTGTTTTACAAGAAAAAACATATATAATATAGATATTTTTTCCTACAATATTGACTGCCAATATGTTATTAAGCAAAAAATGAAATTATCAACCAGCTAATTTAATGTATAAAACCAAATAAAGCGTTAAAACGTTTTTTTATGAATCCAGTTTGGGCATAAAAAAAACCGAAGTTAAACTCCGGTTTCTTTAAAGTTCAATCGTATGATTTAAAATGAAAATCCAACTGAAAACTGAAATACACCATTTTTCCAATTTAAGTTGTTAGTATCCGGCACTTCGGAAAACCCAAGATTATAACGAGCATTCAAATTTAATCCGCTATCGAATTGATAACCCAACCCAACATTTCCGCTAAAATCAAATGAATTTATATCGTCTTTTAAATCATCTTCCCCCCCATCGTATTTATCCTTAGCACTCAAAATAAACCCAAATTGCGGTCCTGCCTCGGCATAAAACCCATCGGTTATTTTAACTTGCGCCAATACAGGAACATTGATGTAATTTAGATTAAATGAACCTTCATCAAAACCATCATCGTAATTTGCACCTTGAGTGGAAAACAATATCTCTGGTTGGATTGCTAAATTGCCATCTGCATCTATGCAAAACCTACCATAACCTCCAAAGTGAAAACCTGTCCTGGAACTTAAGTCTTCAGTGTTTTCTCCCGAAAGAGAAGAGAAATTCACACCTGCTTTAATGCCTTTTCTACAAAAACAACTAGATAAAGTTAAAGCAGCAAACATCAAAATAATAAATTTAATTTTCATAATTAGCTGGTTTTTAGTTGATTAACATCTTTAAATTTAATGTTTTATTATGATAAAAACAAACTGTGTTAACAAAACAACAGTTTAAAAAAATGCTATTAGCTTTAATTTTCTACTTTGAAATTGGTAAAAACAGGGTTCTAAAGGTCTTCTTTCAAGATTGAATTTAATTGGTTTAAGTCTCAATAAAAGCATTGAGTTTTAATTGAAAAGCAGAACTTTTAATCTTTAGTTTCACAGGCACTAAACCTTTATTTTATAAGATTTTCTTTATTTTTACACACTGATGAAATGGCAACACGCACTTAAAGATTATCAACTTTATTTAAAAATAGAACGCGGATTATCGCAGAATTCTATAGACAGCTATTCGCTTGATATAAAAAAGTTGATTGTTTTTTTAGAAGAAAATAATATTAGCTTATCGCCTGTTTCCATTACTTCTGAAGTCATTCAGCAATTTGTTTACGAAACGGCAAAACAGGTAAATGCGCGGTCGCAGTCGCGAATAATTTCCGGATTGCGCAGTTTTTTCAATTATTTGGTTTTTGAAGATTACAGAACATCCAATCCGTTGGAATTGATTGAATCGCCAAAAATTGGAAGAAAATTACCCGACACCTTATCTGAAGATGAGATAGACCAACTCATTAATGCCATCGATTTAAGCAAACCCCAGGGCGAACGCAATCGCGCTATTTTAGAAACGCTTTACGGTTGCGGATTGCGGGTAAGCGAATTGGTAAATCTTAAATTATCCGATTTATTTTTTGATGAAGGTTTTATAAAAGTAACCGGTAAAGGCGACAAACAACGCTTTGTGCCTATTGTTGCTATAACTCAAAAGTATATTAATATCTATAGGAAAGAAATGCGCAATCATATCAATATCCAAGTGGGCTTTGAAGATACCTTGTTTTTAAATCGACGCGGAAAACAATTAACACGCGCCATGATTTTTACGATTATTAAACAACTTGCAGAAAAAATTGGTTTGAAAAAGAATATATCCCCGCATACCTTTAGGCATTCTTTTGCGACCCACTTATTACAAAACAATGCCGATTTACGCTCCATTCAACTCATGCTCGGACACGAAAGTATCACCACAACCGAAATTTATGTGCATTTAGATAAAAGCCATTTAACCGATGTTGTAGAAAAATACCACCCTAGAAAATAGAAAGCATTAAATTTTATTGTATCATTTTGCTAATCAGATTTTTAGTTTTAACAAATTAATGCTAACTTTATAAATGCATTCCTAATTAAATACCTTAGAAAATACAATTGAAATTTCACAGCTATCATACTTTAATTCTAAATAAATTTAAGGGTTTCCTGAAGCCAGAAACTCCTAAAATCAATAATTCTAAAAAACCTTGCGAAGATATAAAATGGCAATTGGCCGTTGATATTTCCGATATCGGTGTCTGGGATTTTGATGCCAAACTAAATAGGGTTTATTTTTCGCAACCATCAAAACGAATTATAGGTTTTGAAGACGACGATACCTTTGGCGACGATATAAACGCTTGGAATGACAGGGTGCATCCGGAGGATAGGGGAAAATACTTTCAGGACTATCAAGACCATATAAATGGATTAATACCATTATACGTTAACGAGCATAGAATAAAATGTAAAGATGGCTCTTACAGGTGGGTACTGGACAAAGGGAAAGTAATTGAATGGGATAAAAATGGCAAACCAATTCGTTTTATTGGAACACATGTGGATATTACAAAGCATATTGAAAATGAAACAAAACTATCAAATACGTTAAACCTGGTTAGCGAACAAAATAACAAGCTTAAAAACTTTGCGCATATTGTTACCCATAATTTAAAACAGCATGCAGGTAATTTTGAAAGCTTGCTCGAATTTTATGAGGAAGCCAAATCTGAAAACGAGAAACAAGAATTAATAGATTACCTAAAATCACTGTCAAGTTCATTAACTAAAACAATTAGTAATTTAAATGAAATTGTTTCTATACAAAATAATAAAAACAATAAAATTGAAAAACTTTATCTGGCAGAGGAAGTGAATAAGATGATGGACGTACTAAACATTGCTATCACTGAGAATAATGCCAAAATAGTGAATAACATAGACCCAAAACTATACATTTTTTACAGTCCAACCTATTTAGAAAGCATCATACAAAACCTGTTCACCAATGCCATTAAATACAGGCATCCGGATAGAGCACCAGAAGTCACTCTAAAAACTATTTTAACAAAAGAAACCATAAAAGTTATATTAACCGATAACGGTATTGGTATCGATTTAGAAAAATTTGGAGACTCCGTTTTTGGGCTGTATAAAACGTTTCACAACAACCAAGATTCTGAAGGTGTTGGCCTTTACTTAATAAAAAACCAAATTGAAGCTTACGGAGGCGAGATAACCCTTGATAGCAAAGTAAATGTTGGTACCACCTTTACAATCACTATTCCAAACAAAAAAAAATCAGCTTAAAGCTGATTTTTTTTTTTATGATTCGTTTAACTTGCTATTTTGCAATATTTACCGCTCTTGTTTCTCTAATTACGGTCACCTTAACTTGACCTGGATAAGTCATATCGGTTTGTACTTTTTGGGAAATACTAAATGATAATTCCGCGGCTTTTTGGTCGTCCACTTTTTCGCTTTCAACAATAACTCGTAGTTCTCTACCTGCTTGAATAGCATAAGCTTTTTTAACGCCTTGGAAACCAAAAGCAATATCTTCTAAATCCTTTAAACGTTGAATATAACTATCCAATACTTGTCGGCGTGCTCCAGGGCGTGCTCCAGAAATGGCATCACAAACCTGTACTATTGGCGCGAGCAACGATTTCATTTCAATTTCATCATGGTGCGCTCCAATAGCATTGCATACATCATCCTTTTCATTATACTTTTCAGCCCATTGCATACCAAGTATAGCGTGTGGTGTTTCCATATCTGCTTCTGCATCTGGCACTTTTCCAATATCGTGCAGTAAACCTGCACGTTTTGCCAATTTAGGATTCAGCCCCAATTCGGCGGCCATTACACCACAAAGTTTAGCTACTTCGCGTGAGTGTTGTAACAGGTTTTGGCCGTAAGACGAACGGTACTTCATTCTTCCAACCATCTTTATCAGTTCCGGATGTAAATTATGAATTCCTAAATCTATAACGGTGCGTTTACCAACTTCAATTATTTCCTGTTCAATTTGTTTTTGTGTTTTCTTTACAACCTCCTCAATCCTTGCCGGGTGAATTCTGCCATCGGTCACTAATTTATGCAGCGATAATCGAGCAATTTCTCTTCGAACCGAATCAAAACACGACAAAATAATGGCTTCTGGCGTATCGTCAACAATAATTTCAACACCTGTAGCCGCTTCAATAGCACGAATATTTCTTCCTTCCCGTCCAATAATGCGTCCTTTAACATCGTCTGATTCTATATTGAAAACAGACACACAGTTATCAACGGCTTCCTCAGTTCCTATACGTTGTATAGTATTTATAATAATCTTTTTAGCATCTTGTTCGGCAGTTAATTTTGCTTCTTCCAACGCGCCTTGGATATAGGACATAGCGTCGTTTTTGGCTTCTCCTTTTAAGGATTCAACCAATTGTTCTTTCGCTTCTTCGGCCGATAAACTGGAAATAACCTCGAGTTGTTGCACTTGGCTTTTGTGAAGTTTATCCAAGGCCTCCTGTTTCTTGTCCAAAACATCGAGTCTGTAACTGTAATCTTTTTGTTTGGCTTCAAGCGTGGCATTCAACTTTTTGTTTTTTGAAAGCTCGCTCGATATTTGAGATTCTTTATCGCGGATGCGCTTTTCGGCTTCAGCAATCTTTTTATCACGAGATAAAATAACTTTTTCGTGCTCAGATTTTAGCTCTATAAACTTTTCCTTGGCTTGAAGTATTTTATCTTTTTTAATAGATTCGCCTTCGGTATTAGCTTCCTTTAATATGTTGGATGCGCTTCGTTTGGCATCTCGTATTAACTTAGAAGCTTTGTTTTTTTCAAGCATTTTAGCTATAATAAATCCTATTATAAGCCCTAATAGTACGCCTCCTACTGTTAATATTATTGAATTATTATCCATTATGTTTGTTGGTTAGTGTATATAAAAAAGCCTACACCAGTATAAAGTTTTGTATAAACTCCTTAAAAACAAGTTTAGGGCTAACAAGCTGATCAAGGATCTGCTAGGTGCTAATAAATAACACATGCAGCTTGCTTTTACAACTTAAACTCACCCTTTTTAAAGAATTAACGTTGAGTTTATCAAAAAAAATAACCAATGTAGGCAGTAACTTTTAGTTTATTTTAAAGAACGTTTAAGAGATTAAATGCGATTGTAACAGCTCGTTTAAAGCATTTAGCTTTTCCTCCACATGCTCGCTCACATTCGCTTTATCAATAGATTTCTGTTCAACTTGAGAGGCAAACTGTAGGGCGCACATAGCCAATACATCTTGCTTGTCTCTAACAGAATAGCTTTGTTCAAATTGCTTAATCATGGCCTCGATGTTTTTTGCGGCCTTACGCAATCCCTCTTCTTGACTAGCTTCAATAGTTAAGGGATACACCCTGTTTGCTATTGAGAGCTTTATTTTAAGCTTTTCTGACATTTAATCTATGTTGCATTAATCTGAAAGTTGAGCAATACAATGGTCAATATCCCTAATTAATGCGTTTATTTTAAGCTTTGTTTCTCTCTTATTATCGTCACTACCAAGTATCGAATTTGCCATTTTAAGCGCTTCGTATTTTTCTTCCCAAGTTGTTATTTGCAATTCCTGGTTTTGAAGTGCTTGTTTTGAAGCTTCCAGTTCTTCATTCAATTTTAAATTAGCTTGCTTTAAAAGCTCTTGTTTGTGCAATAGTTTGCTAATTTTGTTTTCTAAAGAATCTACAATATCTTCAATATGACTCATTTACAAATTTCAATACTTATATCACAAAGTTAAGATACCTAGGCTTAAATTACAATTGTTTTATCATAAAATTTTAATTTATTCATTAAGGCTCATAACCAGAGTATTGGCTCGATTATTGCTTTTAACTTTGCTTATTCACACCAAATTAATAATTTAGCTAATTCCAATCAGAACTATCAATAGCCATTTAACACCATTTTTTAACTCAATTGGTAAATCATAGATATGCGATTAACCCTCATGCTTTTTTTATTGCTCTCTACAATTACTGTGGCACAAAACAACTATCCACAAGATTATTTTAGAAGCCCGCTGGACATTCCTTTAATTTTATCGGGTACGTTTGCAGAGTTGCGCTCCAATCACTTTCATTCGGGGCTGGATATAAAAACGCAACAGCGTATAGGCCTTAATGTTTACGCATCGGCTGGTGGTTTTGTAAGCAGGATAAAGGTCTCGCATTTTGGCTACGGAAAAGCCCTGTACATTACGCACCCAAATGGTTACACCACGGTTTATGCGCATTTAAATAAGTTTTCGCCCGATATTGAGGCTTATGTAAAAAAGCATCAATATGAAAAGGAATCTTTTGAAATTGAATTGTTCCCGAGCACCGATGAATTAAAAATTGAAAAAGGCCAAATTGTTGCTTTAAGCGGAAACACCGGCGGTTCGGGCGGCCCACATTTACATTATGAGATTCGCGATAAAACGGAGCGTCCCATAAACCCCATGTTGTTTGGCATGGATATAAAAGATTCCATTAACCCGCTAATTTCTTCTATTTATGCTTATCCGATGGATGAACATTCATTTATAAACCAATCCAATTCCAAAACAAAACTGCGCTTAATCCCTATACAAAATGGCGATTATGTAGTTGAAAACATTGAAGCCATAGGCAATATTGGTTTTGGCATTGAAACCATTGACAGACAAAATTGGGCCGCCAATAAAAACGGGGTTTACAATATCCAAACCTTTGTTAATGGCAGTAAAAACTTCGAGCTCGATTTCAGTCGGTTTTCATTTAGCGAAACCAAGCACCTCAATAGACTTATTGATTACGAACATTACAAAACCCAAAAATCTCGGGTTCAAAAGCTATTCAATCAAAACAACCCTTTAAGTTTGTATAAAGATGTTTTAAACGATGGTGTTTTATCAATAAAAGATAGCACCCATTCGGTTTACAAAATAAAAGTGGGCGATTTTAAAAAAAACAACACCTGGGCCACCATAAACATTAAAGGCAATAAAACAAATCGCGGTGAAGCGCTACCCAAAAAAACGACACCGTATTTTATTAATGCCAATGAAACCACCAATTTAAAAAAAGGAAAAGTATCGGTCGATTTATATAAAGACACCTTTTACGAAAATTTTTATTTGGATTTCGATGTAAAAAACGACACCCTTCTTTTGCACGAAGACATTATTCCAACTAAAAAAAGCTTTAAAATTTCTTATGATGTTAGTGCCTATTCCGATAAGGATAAAAGCAAATTATATATTGCTAAATTGATAGGTTACAAAAAATTTCCGGCATATTCTTCAACAAAAAAAATAGGCGATATTTTAACGACTTACTCAAAAAATTTGGGAGAATTCGCATTGGCAACCGATACCATAAGCCCCACCATAACACCGATAAATTTTAAAAAAGGACAATGGTTAAGCAACTTTAGATTTTTAAAAATTAAGATTGATGATGAACTTTCTGGCATATCAAATTATAGGGCAACCGTAAACGGAATATGGATTTTAATGGAGTACGATTACAAAACAAAAACCCTAACACACGATTTTAACGATGGGATGATTACGGAAACAAAAAATAATTTAAAGCTAATTGTTACCGATAATGTTGGAAATAATTCTACTTTTGAAACTGTGTTTTACAGGAAATAAATTTTCTCGCTTTTGAATTCAAGATTTTCACTTACAGCCATCCTTTTTTTATTGTTTCTTGCATTGGGCTATTCGCAAACGGCAACCCTTAAAGGTATTGTTTTAAATGAAGAAAATACGCCCGTTTCCAAAGTAAACATTAAAGCCGGAAGTGATGGCACCACCACCAACGAAAACGGATTTTACACTTTAAAAATTCCTGCAAACCAAGATATTACCGTTGAATTCTCACATCTTGTTTATAAAAAAATCACCATTACTTTTAATCTTAAAAACGGTGAAAGCCATGAGTTTAACCCCGTAATGAACACCACCGTTGCCCAAATTGCAGCCGTTGTTGTTTCAGGAAATCGCAGAAAAGATGTTGAAGGGGTGACTTCCTTAAAACCCGAAACCATCAGGAAAATACCAGGTGCCAATGCCGGTGTCGAGAATTTATTGTTAACCCTTCCGGGAGTGAGCAACAACAACGAATTGAGTACGCAATACTCGGTTCGTGGTGGTAATTACGACGAAAATTTGGTGTATGTAAACGGCATTGAAGTGTATCGGCCGTTTTTAATTCGCTCTGGACAACAGGAAGGATTAAGTTTTGTAAATACCGATTTGGTGCAAAATGTAGATTTTTCATCGGGTGGATTTCAAGCCAAATACGGCGATAAATTATCATCGGTTTTAGATATTACCTATAAAAATCCGTATCAATTCGAAATCAATGCCGATTTAAGTTTATTGGGCGGAAGCCTTTCGTACGAAGATATAAGTAAAGATTCAAAATTTACGAGTATTGTTGGGGTTCGCTATCGCGATAACGGCTTGTTGGTCAATGCCAAAGAAACCGAAACCAATTACGATGCGGCTTTTGCGGATGCCCAGGCGTTTTTAACCTATAAGTTTACCGATAAATTCCAGTTGAGTTTTTTAGGAAACGCCTCGTTAAACAAATACAGTTACCAGCCACAAACGCGACAAACCAATTTTGGCACGCTAGCAGATCCGTTGGCGTTGCTAGTATTTTACGAAGGTCAGGAAAAAGACCAATATCAAACCCTTTTTGGTGCTTTTAAAGGTACGTATTTTGCGAACGACGATTTAACGCTTCATGCCATAGCATCGACCTATCACACCACCGAAGAAGAGTATTTTGATATTTTGGCGCAGTACCGATTAGGTGAAGTTAACACGAATATTGGCGATGAGGATTTAGGCGAAGTTGAATTTAGTGAAGGCATTGGCGGCCAATTGAATCACGGGCGAAACGATTTGGATGCACTAATCACCACGGTTGAGCATAAAGGCGATTTAAAAATTGACGACAACCGTATTGAATGGTCTGTAAAGTATACCAACGAAGATATTCGCGATCGTTTGGTGGAATGGGAAATTATCGATTCGGCTGGATTTTCAATTCGTCCGCCACATATCGATGCTTTTAACGAGCAACCTTACACGCCGTTTGAAGGCCCCATTGAACCTTTTCAAAACGTGCGAGCCACAAACAACACCAAAATTAACAGGCTGCAAGCCTACGCCCAATGGAGCAAACGTTCTGTAATAGGAACCAGTGATGTTTGGTACAATGCGGGATTGCGAGTGCATAATTGGTCGGTTAATGGTGATGGCATTTCATCTTCTAATCAAATCGTATTTAGTCCGCGTGCGCAATTCGCCATAAAACCTTATTGGGAAAAAGATATGTTGTTTAGAATTGCAGGAGGCTTATATTATCAACCACCATTTTATAGAGAGTTACGAGATGCCGATGGCGTTGTTCAGCCCAATGTAAAGGCGCAACAATCGTTTCATTTGGTATTGGGAAATGACTACAGTTTTAAAATGTGGGAGCGCCCCTTTAAATTAACAACCGAGGCTTATTATAAATGTTTAAGCGATGTAAACCCTTATACTTTGGAAAACGTTCGCATCCGTTATCGCGCTAACAATTCCGCGAAAGCGTATGCCTATGGATTGGATATGCGTTTGAATGGCGAATTTGTACCGGGGACCGAATCGTGGTTTAGTTTTGGCTATTTAAAAACCGAAGAAAACATAAACAACAGAGGCTATATTGCACGCCCCACCGACCAACGTTTAAAGTTTGCGGCATTGTTTCAGGATTACGTGCCCAACATTCCGAGCATGAAAATGTACTTAAATTTGGTATTTAACACGGGTTTACCGGGTGGCTCGCCAAGTTATGCCGACCCTTATGAATACCAAAACCGTTTGCCATCGTACAAACGCGCCGATGTTGGTTTTCAGTTTGTAATTGTTGACGATAAAAAGCAATTTAACAGCGGTTGGAAAAAACCATTTAAGGAACTTACGTTTGGAGTTGAGATTTTTAACATTTTCGATGTTCAAAACTCCATAACAAATACTTGGGTGCGCGATGTGTATAGCAAACGCCAATATGCCATTCCCAACTTTTTAACACCGCGGGTTTTTAATGTGCGAACCACCATGAAGTTTTAATGTTTTTTTAACAGCCATTTTAAATTTTGTATTAAAAACAGTTATAACTTTGTATATGTAAAAGTCCGAAACGGACTTTTGGATGCTTTAACCCATGTTGCTTGAAATTAATAAACTACTAAAAACAGGGTTTGCAAAACCTTCAAAAGATGAAACAGCTTTTTAGAAATATTTTTACCTTAAGTGTTTTGCTTGTTTATAGCTTAGGCAATGTTATTTCTATACAACAGGTTGTTAGCAATTCGGTTTCAAGCGTTGAAAAGCATCAAGGCGATACCGTAAAAGACTCAGATGCTACAAAAGCACTTGTTTCTTATTTGTATTCGAATAAAGGTTTTATCGATAGCGTTTTCAACGATTTTTCTTTTGATTTTAATTTTGAAACTGAGGATTTTAAAACTTCGTTTTCGGCTTTAAAACACAAAGAACCGTATACGCAAAACAAAGTAAACACTTACCTAAATTATAGTAAACACATACAACCGGGGCTATCTATTAAGGCTCTGCTCTACCCGTTTCATACGTTTTCTTAAATTCCAGATTGCTTTTTATTTACGCTAATGGTCTGTTTGACTAATTGGCTCTATTATTTCATTTTAATTGGCAAAACAGCCAACTAATTCAACTTATAACAAATAAAAATTTCAATCATGGATACACAAGCCACAATAATTGGATTCATTATATTATTGATAGTCATAACACCTTTAATTTTAATACAAGCCTCTCAAAAAAAGAAAAAGAAACAGTCTAAAAAAGAGTTTTTTGAAGATGCTGAAAAACATCATTTAGACCTAACAACCGTCGATTTTTGGGGCACCTATTACGCCATGGCAACAGACGAAGTTGCTAATAAACTACTCTATTCCAAGATAATCAACGGCGTTCACAACACTGCAGTAATTGATTTAAGCTCGGTTAACTCCTGTAGTATTAAAAAAACCGAAAGACGCTTAAAAAACAAAACAACAAACAAATCTGAAACCGATAAAATAGATTTGGTGATTACTTATAAAACCCCTAAAAAACCGGCAAGCATTTTGGAGTTTTACAACATCGATGTAAATTTTGAAATGAGCAACGAATTCGATTTGGTAAAAAAATGGGAGGCTATGATTATCAGCAAATTGTTAAAAAATGTAAAAGCAGCCTAAGGAATTGTTTATGTTAGTTTGATTGGTGACACGCTGTATTATATAGTTTTTTAGTTTTCTATGTAATATGGCGTGTTGTTATTTAAAGAAACAGCAACCTCATTATTAAGGTTTTAAATTTAGTATATTTATGCAACTTCTTTTTAGAATCATATAAAACAAAAATGACCGAAGAACCTATTATTCTTAAAAAAGCAGAATTTAACCCAAAAATTAAATCGTACATCCTTTATGTGGTTTCTTTTTTCTTATTGATTTCCATTTTGGGCATCCCGATATTAATCTTTTGGATTTTAGGTCTCGGACAACACATTAGCAAACGGTTTTACGACAATTTGGAATGCCAATTGACAAACCGCCATTTAGAGTTTAAAAAAGGCGTGCTGTTTAAAGTTGAAAAAACAATTCCGTTGGAAAACATTCAAGATTTAACCTTTATTGAAAATCCGTTGTTAAAATACCTCGATTTGCGTATTCTTAAAATTGAAACCGCCGGCCAAAGCAACCCAAAGGGCAGTGATATGAAACTTATTGGAATTATTGATTCCGGCAATTTTAAAAAGCAGGTTTTAAAACAGCGCGAGGCCATTCAATCGAATTCAAAAAACAACTCACAATCTGTTTCTTCAAATGAAAAAACGAATATTTTACTTGAAGAAATTAGAGATTTGTTGCACGACATCAAGCATAAATGAGGTTACATTTTAAATAAATTCACGCAAAACATCAACGACGTAATCTATTTCTTCCTTTGTATTATATATACTAAACGAAAACCGAATGGATGGTTTTTGCATATCGCTCTCATCCAATATTTCTGCCAACACATGAGAGCCTTTTGTGCTTCCGCTTTGGCACGCACTTCCTTTTGAGCAGGCAATGCCCTTTAAATCTAACTGAAACAACAGCATACCGGCTTTTTCGGGTGCAACGGGCAAACACACATTTACTAAAGTATAAGTTCCCTTTTCCATATCACCTGAATACCCATTAAACTTTACCGATGGGACTTTTGCCATAAGCTGTTCGATAAAATATTGCTTTAAAGATTTAATATATTCAGACTCTTCGTCTAAATTATCGTAAGCCAGTTTTATAGCCTCTTCAATACCCACAATATTATGCACACATTCCGTCCCTGCTCTATAACCGCGTTCCTGCTCACCGCCAAAAATTAATGGTTTTAAGCCCGAGTTTTTCCTAATAAAAACAAAACCGACACCTTTTGGCCCGTGAAACTTATGAGCTGCGGCCGCTAAAAAATCCAACTTAACATCTTGCAAATCTAATTTGTAATGCCCTACCGATTGTACCGTATCGCTATGAAACAAGGCGTTTTTTGCTGTACATAAATCGGCCACTTTTTTAATATCCAAAATGTTTCCGATTTCGTTATTAACATGCATTAAACTTACCAGAGTTTTTTCAGACGTATCGAGCAAAGTTTCCAAATGCGCATAATCTACGGTTCCGTTACCGTCAATATTCACATAACTTACCCTTATATTGTATTCTTTTTCAAGCTGATCGATGGTGTGCAAAACGGCGTGGTGCTCAATTTTTGAGGTAATGATATGCGCCACTTTTAGGTCGCGTACAGCGCTTTGCAACACTAAATTATCGGCTTCGGTGCCACCAGAGGTAAACACAATTTCGGCAGCCGATACATTCAAATAACCCGCAATTGTTTTTCTTGACTTTTCAATTAACGATTTAGATGATCTCCCAAAACTATGCGAAGATGAAGCGTTTCCGTAGTTAGCTCGCATCACTTCAGCCATTTTATCAATAACCTCATCACGAATTTGAGTGGTTGCGGCGTTATCAAAATATATCTGTTTCATCGATAATTAAAATTAAGCGGTTTAATAAGTGCCAAAAATACTTGAAATAAAATTATTAGCAATATGATACGTTATAAATAACAATTCCATTATTTTTGCCTTAAAACCCAAACTCATGCGTAAATTATTTTTTACTTTAATAGCCTTTAGTTTTGCTTGTTTTATGTCGTGTAGCGATGGCGATATTATTGATGTTGAACTAGATTTTGAGAATGATTTTTACGCAAAAACTTGTGGCACTTCAGACTTAGTGTTTTATAAGACCAAAAGCGATCCTTCGGAGTCTTTATCCGTGGTTATAAAATCGTTAACGCTCGATAAAATATTAAGCTTTACTGGTGCAGATACTTTAATAACAAAAAGCACGAATGCCTTTAATTACCGAACGTACAGCAATGAAAAAATAATAGGCAACGATTTGTTTTGTAACGATATTCCACCGTCGGACATTATAATTACAAAAGATTACGCAAGTACTTGCGATGCCGAAATAACGGCAACTTTAACCGAAGATGATAATGATGGAATTCCAGCGGCGTTGGAAGATAGAAACGGTGATGGTAATTTAGAAAACGACGATACCGATGGCGATGAGATTTGGGACTATATTGATGAAGATGACGACGGCGACAACGTACCCACAAAAGATGAAGATTTAAATGGTGATGGCGACTTTACCAATGATGATACCGACGGGGATGGCATCCCCAATTATTTAGATGATGACGATGACGGCGATGGCGTAAAAACCATAGATGAAGAAACCAACACCCAAAACCAAGACCCTACAGACGATATTACCAACCCCGATGTGGGGCCCGATTATTTAAACCCAGCTGTTGCCAATACAGACACACCAGCCACGGCATACAGAAAACATACCATTATTAAAACCTATGTGGTAACGTTGATGTTAAAGGGCATTGACATAGATATTTTATCGCAAGACCTTCTTGATTTTGGAGAGCTATCAGACAGCAAAACATCGGGCTCCAGAACCGAAACTCCGGATTTTAATTAGGAGCTACATTTTGGTAAATATAAACCTCGGTGGCACCTAAACCGTATTTTTGATAATTGGCATCGTAGAACTTTACATTGTTGTAGCGCCCAAAAAGATAATCCAGTTCCATTTTTAAAACGCCCTCGCCCACACCGTGGATAAAAACGATTTTTTGAATGCGGTTTTTAATGGCAAAATCCAATTGCCGTTGCGCCGTATTTAACTGTAAGGTTAGCATCTCGTGGTTTGTCATGCCTTTTGGAGATTTCACCAATTGATTGATGTGCAAATCCACTTCCATGGTAGGCTCGTAGCGCTCTTTAGCTTTTACTTTTTTTGAAGCTTTCTTTTTAGGCTGCTCTTTTTCAGAGATAACGGTATCAATATTTGAATGCGAAAACAATTCGTTTTTTAGCGTTTTATCAGATTTGTTTTTAACCAACTCTTCAGCCTTAAAATCCAATAAAAAACCATCTTCGGTTTCAATTGAAATTAAATCGCCATCAATCCGTGTTATCACCCCCGATAAATTTTCATCTAAAACCAAAACGGCATCTCCTAGTTTAAAAGCCTTCATTCATCCTCTTTATTAGTGTTAACAACATCTTCATCATCGGTGTTTTTACTCGGAATACCTCTAGAAATCCTATAAATTCCAATCATTAACACCATAATACCACCAATTAAAACATATTGATTTTGTTCGGTTCCAGCCTTGGAATATACGGCTATAACAGCACCTAGAATGATTAATATGTAATTAAAATATTTCATTTAAAAAGTCGCTTAAATTTAGGTTACCAAATTACACTAAAAAATAGTTTTAGTATCAATAAATGGCCGGTAAAATACAAGCGTCATAATCGTTGTAATGCACCGATAATCGGTATTTTGTATTTTATGTAAAAAAAATCTATCTTTGTTTTTTAGATAAACCTTTTTTATGCCCCATAAATTTACTTTTGTTTTATTGTTTATTACTGGCTTGTCTTTTGCACAAGACTTATATGTTGGCAACAACACTGAGCTTTATGCAAGGGATGTTGTGGTGTTTGTTAATAATGATATTAGGCTTGAGGCCCCAACATCGAACTTTTATTTGAGGGGCGACGCACAGCTTATTCAAAATACGAATATTAAGAATTCGGATGCTGGTGAGTTATCGGTTTATCAAAACCAAACCACGGGTATTTACGACTATAACTTTTGGTGCTCTCCAGTTGGAATAAGTTTAGATGGCACAACACGAGCTAACGTTTCTTTTCAGGGCGACAATTCAATACACGATCCGCAGGACCATACCGATTTAACAAACGTCACCTCGTCTGCATACTTATTTACAAATTCCCACAACGGAACAGCCACCCAACTCTCAAATTATTGGTTATATACTTTAAAAGATGGCGAAGGCTACTTTGATTGGGTACAGGTTTTTGATAACAACCCGGTTACTACAGGCTATGGGTTTACACTAAAAGGAAGCCCAAACGCCAATAACGTTTTAGATTTTAGAGGCAGACCAAACAATGGAACCATTTTAGTTAGTTGTGCTTTTGACGGAATAGACGATGAACCAAATTCTGGCATACCCAATAGAGCTGAAACATTAACAGGAAACCCCTATCCTTCCGCATTGGATTTAAAGCTGTTTTTAATTAATGCTACAAATCAAACCGTTTTAAGTAGCGAGGTTTTTTTCTGGGAGCAAAAACCTAAAAACTCACATGCCTTAGCAAATTACGAAGGCGGTTACAGCATATATACTCCGGGTGCTCCGGGTGATTTATCGGATAATGGTACATACGCAACCGCAGCCTTTGAAAGTTATAATTTAGATGGCAGCACAAATACCACAACCACTGGTAACACAACGGATTTTAGCGCAAATAACTCAAGGCGTTTTGCCGCAATAGGCCAAGGTTTTGTGGTAAGCAGTATTGGTCTGGGAGGGAATTTTGAATTTAATAATAGTATGCGCGTGTATTTAGCAGAAGACTCAACTCCTGGAGGTAACGGATCTGTTTTTGCAAAAGGAAATAAGGATAAAGAAGATTCGAAAAAAGATGTCGTTATAATGTCGCACAATAACGTAGACTATGCGACTATTTTAAAAAATCCAACAATTATTCCCGAAATAAGAATACATACGCGAGTTAACAATACTTTTTATAAAGAAAACGTGATTGCGTTTCGAAGTTCGACACCAAACAATACAACTCACAATCGATTTTACGACGGTATAAATATTCATGCGTTAAGTTCAGATGCTTATCTGCTTTCTGAAAATCAAGAATTGGCTATTAAGTCTATTAATTATGACGCAACAACAAGAATCCCTTTTGGATTGAAAGCCTACCACGACAACATGCCATTCAGTATTAAAGTCAATGCGCTTAAAGATGTGCCTTCAGATGTAAATATTTTTATTTATGACAATTTGAATGGCACGTATACCGATATTAAAAATGCTTCGTTTGAAATAACTTTAGATGAAGGCATTCACAACAGCCGTTTCGAAATAACCTTTAACAGCAAAGCATTACATGTAGATGAGGCTACTTTTACCGATTTTAACATCTATCAGAACAACACCATTTCAGAATTAAAAATTATCAACCCCAATGCTTTAGATGTAAAATCATTCAACTTATTCGATGTTTCTGGAAAACAGGTTTTAAATCAAATTATTTCAGAAGTAAAAAACACTTATACCTTTTCAACAAAATCTTTAAGTGATGGTGTTTATATTGCGAGAATCCGTTTAAAAAACAACCAAGGGTACACTAAAAAAGTGGTTATTTCGAATAAAAACTAAACAGTAATTTAGTTTTAAAAAAGCGGTAGTTTACTTGCTTTTTTTCTAAATTTGGCAAAACTCAATCTTTTTTTTAATGCAAGCGCTTGAAGAATATATGCTCCCTTGTTTAAACAAAACGCTTTTTGGAATGGATTGCATGGGCTGTGGTTTGCAACGTTCAGTATCACTAATTTTCCAAGGTCATTTTGTGGAGGCATTTTATATGTATCCGGCCGTTTACAGCTTAATTTTACTTTTTATATCTATCGTAATAAATATTTTCTTTAAATTTAAACATTCAAATAAAATAATTACCATACTTGCAATTATATCGGTACTAACTATTATAACAAGTTTTATTATTAAATTAATCAATTAAAATTCACACATGGAACAACAAAAACTCAATCCAACTATTGTTTACGTATTAGCTATTTTAGGTCTTTTATGCTGCTGTTTTGGCGGTTTAGGTTTTATTCTTGCTGGTATCGCTTTTTTTATAGCCCACAGCAAATTAAATGCCGTAAAACTTAATCCCGAAAATTTTGAACCTGCAAGCATAAAAGCTATGAATACAGCTAAAATTGTAGCACTGGTTATTCTAATAATCAATATTTTATATTTAGTAATGACTATTTACAGAATATCGACTGTTGGTTGGGATGAACTCATGCAGCAATCTCAAGATATGCTAGAACAAATGCAGAATAATTAAGACCTATTATCACAATAAAAAAAGCCTCCAAAAAGCATTAAACTTTTGGAGGCTTTTTAATTTATAAGATTTCTTTTCGATTTGAAAAATCACAAGGTATTATTCTTGCAACCCAGGAATATCAACCATTTCGTTTACAGCTTTATCGTAATCGACACCATCAACCTTAAATCCGAAAAGGTTATAAAAATCGGTTTCGTAGCCTTTTAAATCACCAATATTTGGTAAGGTTTCGGTGGTTGCTTGTTTCCAAAGCTCTAAAACTTTCGCTTGAATATCGTCGCGCATTTCCCAATCGTCAATTCGTATTCTACCAGCTTCGTCCAATTCCAAATTTTCAGCATATAAACGGGCATTGAACAGACGTTCAATTTGCTCGATACAACCTTCGTGAATCCCTTCTTCTTTCATCACTTTATACAATAAAGATATGTATAAGGGAATTACGGGAATTGCAGAACTCGCCTGTGTTACCAAAGCTTTGTTAACAGAAACATAGGCTTGACCGTTAATAGCTTTTATAGCATCGGTAATTTTAAAGGCCGTCGCCTCCAAATGATCTTTTGCGCGCCCAATAGTTCCTTTTCTGTAAACTGCCTCGGTTAGCGATGGCCCAATATAAGAATAGGCTACCGTTTTAAAATCTTCGGACAGAACACCCGCAGATTTTAAGGCATCGATCCACATCTGCCAATCTTCGCCACCCATTACAGCAACGGTATTTTTAATATCCTCTTCTGTCCCGGGTTCGATAGAAATTTCCTTGACTTCGCCGGTGTGAAAATCTACCGTGTTATCAGTAAATGTTTGTCCGATTGGCTTTAAAACCGATTTAAAACGCTCGCCAGTATCGGGATGCGTACGAACCGGTGATGCTAAACTGTAAACCAACAAATCGATTTCGCCTAAATCGGATTTAATCAAATCAATGGTTTGTGCTTTTATTTCGTTTGAAAAGGCATCGCCGTTAATACTTTTGGCATACAGACCATCTTTATGCGCTTGGGCCTCGAAAGCGGCACTGTTGTACCACCCTGGAGATGCCGGCCGACCTTCGCTTGGTGGTTTTTCAAAAAACGCCCCAATGGTTGCCGCGTTAGAGCCATAAGCAGCGGTAATCCTTGATGCCAAACCAAACCCTGTGGAAGCTCCAATAACCAATACTTTTTTGGGCCCATTTTTAACGGGTCGTTCTTTTACGTATTCAATTTGATTTAATACGTTTTGTTCGCAACCTGTTGGGTGCGATGTTAAACATATAAAGCCTCTTGTTTTTGGTTCTATTATCATAAATTTCGTTTCTAAATGTGTAATGCCCTATCCTCCGTGGCCGCTAAAGCAGCTTCTTTAATGGCTTCCGTATATGTTGGATGCGCATGCGACATACGTGATACATCTTCCGCCGACGCTCTGTATTCCATAGCTACAACCGCTTCAGCAATCATATCCGCAGCACGTGCGCCAATCATGTGAACACCTAAAATCTCATCTGTTTTTTTATCGGCCAAAATTTTAACAAAGCCATCTAAATCCATACTCGCTCTACTTCTACCTAAAGCACGCATAGGGAATTGACCGGTTTTGTAATCGACCCCAGCGTCTTTTAATTCTTCTTCGGTTTTACCAACGGCAGCAACTTCTGGCCATGTGTAAACCACGCCGGGAATTAAGTTATAATCGATATGTGGTTTTTGTCCCGCCAAAGTTTCGGCAACAAACACCCCTTCTTCTTCGGCTTTATGCGCTAACATCGCGCCTTTAATAACATCGCCAATAGCGTAAATATTTGAGGCACTGGTTTGTAAATGATCATTAACTTCAACTTGACCTTTATCATTCAGCTTTACGCCCGCAGCTTCGGCGTTTAAACCATCTGTATATGGGCGACGCCCGACAGATACCAAGCAATAATCGCCTTTAAATTCTACTTCTTCACCTTTTTTATTATCTGCTTTTACAATCACCTCATCGCCTTTTCGCTCAACAGATTTTACTTTATGCGACGCGTTGATTTTAAATTTCTGCTTTTTTAGTACCTTGTTTAATTCTTTTGAAAGACCAGCATCCATGGTTGGGATAATGCGATCCATATACTCAACCACTGTAACTTCTGCGCCCAATCTTTTATAAACCTGACCCAGCTCCAAACCAATAACGCCTCCGCCTATTACGATTAAATGTTTTGGAATTTCTTTTAATTTTAAAGCTTCGGTTGATGTAATGATGCGCTCTTTATCCAAATTGATAAACGGCAGATTTGATGGTTTACTGCCCGTGGCAATTATGGTGTTTTTGGTTTCAATCTCGGTAGTTTCCTCGCCCTTGATGCTAATATGTGTTGCATCCTTAAAGCTTCCTAAGCCCTGATATACATCAATCTTATTTTTCTTCATTAAAAAATCGATGCCACCCGTGGTTTGGTCGACAACGGATTGCTTACGTGCAATCATTTTTTCTAGGTTGACTTTTACATCGCCAGGGATTTCTATGCCGTGTTCTTCAAAATGCTTCACCGCATCTTCGTAATGGTGCGACGAATCTAAAAGCGCTTTACTCGGAATACATCCCACGTTTAAACAAGTGCCTCCTAGTGTTGCATATTTTTCAATTATTGCTGTTTTCATCCCTAATTGTGCGCAACGTATTGCTGCAACATATCCGCCAGGACCTGAACCAATAATGGCTACATCGTATGATTTCATATAAGTTTTTGTTGTTCGTTTAAAAAATCAAACACAAAAATACGAATTTTGATTCACTCATTACCCCATGGCATAAGCATTATTTTTTGTATCTTTTAAAGACTTTTTTAATTTAAAATTATATATCACGGAAAATCACATATACAAAAAAATTGAAATTGTTGGAACATCAGAAACATCTAGTGATGATGCTGTACAAAATGCCATATCAAAAGCTGCTGTCTCCGTACAAAACTTGCGATGGTTTGAAATAACAGATTCAAGGGGCAGTATCAAAAATGGAAAAGTTGAACACTGGCAAGTTACTGTTAAGTTAGGTTTTACAATGAATTAGTGTAATTCATTTTTTTCAATAGCCTTTAAAACCCATTCCAATTCGGTATCGATATTCATTTTTCTATCTTCAATAGTTGGTGTAATTTCAACATCTGGTTTTACGCCATAACCGTCGGGATGCTGTTTTTGTGGGGCTTCAATTTGCATTAAGCCCATCCGTACTTTAAGTTTTGATGTTGGCAATTGGTATAATTTATAAATGCCCGCCACGGTTCCGTTGTATGCGCCACCGGTTTCTTCGCCTACAAAAACAGCGCGTTTATTGGCCTTAAGATGTGTTGATAAAAGTGAGGATGCCGAAAACGAATTCCCATTAATCAATACATACACGGTGCCTTTAAAATGCAACGGATTGGGGGCTTTTATTTTTGAAAATTTATTGAATCGGTAATACAGCTTGCCATCTTTTTTCTTGGTCTTTAACAAATTGTGGGTTACTATGATGGGCGATAACAATCCGCCAACAATTTTAAGACCGGTTGACGAGGTGTTGCTCATTACAAACTTCATAAAAGGAATTCTGCTATTGACTTCGCTTTCGGTAATAAATTGATAGTTTTCATCGGTTAAATACGAGTATAGCTTATCGATTTCCGCAATGCGTCCACCGCCATTATCACGCAAATCCAAAATAAAATATTTGGTTTTAGCCGAATCCAATTTTGCAAAATTTTCCTCGTAAAACTCTTTGAATGGCCCGTTACCAAACCCTCTTATTTTCATAAGGGCAATAGTGCTGTCTTTTCCAATAAAATCAAAATTGCGCGTGTATTGTTTTCTACTTGCAATATAACCGTGTTTTTTGTTGAATTTCCGTTTCTTTTTTCGAGCAATCCGATTGGCTTTTTTTTCTGTTTTGGTCAGTTTTTTAGGTTTAACCGTTTTGTTGGAATCGCTTTCAGCATCCTTCTTTTTGTCTTCTTTTTTTAAGCGTTTAAAGGTTTTTACAAAGGTTGAATCTTCATTTTTAAACGTTACTTTCAAACTATCTACAAAACCCTTGTTTCTGTAATAAAAGGTTTTAAAATTCTTGCCAACAAACCGATTGTGTAGCGTGGTGTTATAGCCATCGGAAGCAAATTGGGTTTTATAGAGATCGACTAAATTTGAAGCTGAATCGTTTTCAATCTTAACCACTTCGTTTCCAACCAATGTAGAGTCTTTACCTCGTGTATTTTTAACGTAAAGTTTATGGTTTAAATATTCGAAATCCAAATCGTAAAATTCAAATTTTTTCTTTTTCAACAACTTTCTTTCCTTTCTTGTAAACCTTTTGTTTGCCGAACCTACCGAAACATGACCCTGCCTCACGTTTGTAACAACAGGCGCCAGTATTTTGTAGAATTCACGCGAAGTCATCGGCTGTTTTATCGTCGTTTTTAAGCTATCGAATTTAAAATCCAAAACGGATTTGGAGGTATATTGATACAGTTTTGGGTGGTGTTTTTTAAGTTGTTTGTAGAGTTTATCCACATCGTTTTGCAAATCTTCAACCGTGTGTAAGGCTATAATTTGCTCGTTATAAGTTTTAACGCTACTACAAGAAGTAACAACGAGCAAAACACTAAATATCAGAAAGAATTTCTTCATTCAAAAAAAAATAATCACGTTTAAGGCAACTAAAGTAATTGTAATTATTTTAATTTAACAGAACAAGCCCATTAAAAACATTGAGACACGAATTTCACGGATTTCCACGGATTTTTTGAAAAAAATCTAAAGATTTTTCTATTTGTGCAATCATTTTACCAATTTTAAATGAGATTAACTTGCTTATTTGTGCTAATTAGTGTCACAAAAAAATAGTGCTGTTGGTTTTATTAAACTCATTCTTTTTAATTTTAAATTAACCTTTAACTTTTAAGTAAAATCGTTTAGCTTTGTGCTCCATGCAAAAAACCATTAACATACAAAATAAAAAAGCGCGCTTTCAATACGAAATATTGGATAAGTACACCGCTGGAATTGTGTTAACCGGAACCGAGATTAAATCCATTAGAAGCAGCAAAGCCTCCATTGCCGAAAGTTTTTGTGAGTTTAATGAAAAAGGCGAACTTTTTGTAATTAACATGACCATTCAAGAATACGCTTTTGGCAATTATTACAACCACCGTCCCAAAGCCGAAAGAAAATTGCTTTTAAATAAAAAGGAATTAAAAAAACTAAATAAAGAAGTCCAGAATACGGGATTAACCATTATTCCATTGCGTTTATTTATCAACGATAGAGGGTTTGCCAAATTGGAAATTGCCTTGGCAAAAGGTAAAAAATTATTCGACAAACGCGAAACCATAAAAGACCGCGATAATAAACGCGATTTAGATAGAGTTAAGAAAACTTATAGATAAATTCCCATTTTAATGCGAATGACAATTCTTTGAATGCATTGATATAAACAGCAATGAAATTTTTTTAAATTTAAGACTATCTTAACGCTTCAATTATTGTTAAATTTCTACTTTGTATTCTGTAAAACCTCGAAAAATTTTCAATATGAAAAAACTTGTTACCACATTATTTATTTGCCTATTAACCTTTAACATAAACGCCCAAGACAATGCCGAAAAAGAAATAGATTATTCTAACAAGGTAAAAACCTTAGATAGCATTATCGGTACGTTATACGATGTTATTTCCGGCGAAAGAGGCGAAGCTAGAGATTGGGCACTTTTTAAACATTTGTTTAAACCCAATGCTAAACTAATTCCTTCAGGAAAGGATAAAAAAGGTGTTTACAAAGTGCGGTACATGAAACCGGACGATTACATTAAAAGTTCGGGCAAATGGTTAGTTGATAACGGTTTTTTTGAAAAAGAAATACACCGAAAAGTTGATGCCTTTGGTCATATTGCCCAAGTTTTTAGCACCTACGAAGCTTATAAAAGTGAAGGGGACGAAAAACCTTTTATGCGCGGTATTAATAGTATTCAACTATTTTATGATGGTTTGCGTTGGTGGATTGTTAATGTTTTCTGGACCCAAGAAACCAAAGACCAACCCATGCCTAATATTTATCTCCCAAAACAATAAATTCAATGACTCAGCATTCCAAATTTAAAACAGCTATACTCACTTTTTGTTTAGCCATCACAACCGTATTGTCCGTTGTAGCCCAAGAAAAAGCAACGCCTATTTTTAAAGATGGTGAAGCTCAAATAGTTGAAGCCTTTAATACGCCGGATAAATGGATTCGTCATGATTTATTTGTCGAAACCACTTTTGATACCGATGGCGATGGCAAGCTAGATCGCATGCATGTTGGTGTAACCAGACCGTACCAAACCGAAACCGAAGGTTTAAAGCTTCCCGTTATTTACGAAACCAGTCCGTACTACGCCGGGGTTGCCCCAGATGTTGATGGTGTTTTTTGGGATGTAAAGCACGAATTGGGTGCTATGGGAAAAGCAAGGGTACACCCCGAAGTTACCCGATTGGGCGAGCGTCCCATTATTTCAAATTCGCAAATTCAAACTTGGGTGCCTCGAGGCTATATTGTGGTACATTCATCATCTCCCGGAACAGGTTTATCCCAAGGTTCGCCAACGGTTGGTGGCGATAACGAATCCTTGGCTCCAAAAGCGGTTATCGACTGGTTAAATGGTCGTGCAAAAGGTTATACTGAAGCTTACGGCGGTGAAGAGGTTGAAGCGTTTTGGACCACCGGAAAAGTGGGTATGACGGGAACATCGTACAACGGTACGCTTCCCTTGGCAGCCGCAACCACGGGCGTTGAAGGTTTAGAGGTTATTATTCCTGTGGCACCAAATACGTCTTATTATCATTATTACCGTTCCAACGGATTGGTGCGTTCTCCGGGTGGTTATTTAGGTGAAGATATCGATGTGTTGTACGATTATATCCATAGTGGTGGTGGAGAATCTATAATTCCAAACAGTAATGCAACTATTAATGATGCCCATATTCCTAAAGCAATTAAAAACAAAAGAGCTTATAGCAATGCCATGGTTCGCGATATGGAAATGAAAAATGGCATGGATAGAATTACGGGCGATTATAACGATTTTTGGGCAGGTCGGGATTATTTAAACGATATGGCACCAATGAAAGCCGCATTGTTAATGGCGCACGGGTTTAACGATTGGAATGTGATGCCGGAACACAGTTACCGCATTTATAAAAAAGCCAAAGACATGGGCTTGACCACGCAAATTTATTACCACCAATTCGGTCATGGTGGACCACCACCAATAAGCATGATGAATAAATGGTTTACACAATATTTACACGGTATTGACAATGATATTGAAAACGAACCCCATAAAGCGTGGATAGTTCGCGAAGGCGACAAAATGGACGAACCAACAGCTTACAAGGACTACCCAAATCCTGAAGCAAAACCAATAACGTTGCACCTAACATCCGGTGCTCCAAAAACAGGCGGATTAACCACAACAAAACCAACAAAACAAGGCAAAGAAACGTTGGTTGACAATTACTCGTTTACCGGTGAAGCGTTGGCGCGAGCAGAAATCACGAACCACCGTTTGCTGTTTGTAACACCTAAACTAACAAAGGATGTTCACATTTCGGGTGTACCACAAATCACCATTAAATTGGCTAGCAACAAAACTGCTGCAAATTTATCGGTTTGGTTGGTATCACTGCCTTGGAATGACAGCAGACGCGCAAAAACAACCGATAATATTATTACCCGTGGATGGGCAGATCCTCAAAACCATAAATCGTTAACCGAAAGCAAACCCTTAAAACCGGGTAAGTTTTACGACGTTACTTTTGATTTACAACCAGACGATCAAATCATTAAAGCAGGGCAACAAATTGGATTGATGATTTTTTCAAGTGATAAAGAGTTTACGTTGCACCCAAAACCAGGAACAGAATTGACCGTTGATTTGGATGGAACGTATTTGGTTTTACCTGTTGTTGGTGGCGTTGAGGATTTTAATTAGTTGTAAAAATTAACCAGCATGCATATTATTGAAACTGATAGGTTAATACTTAGAAAGTTGAAAATTGAAGATGTTCCATTATTACATGATATATTAGGAGACAAAAAAACCATGATTTATTATCCTGCTCCTTATGAGATAGATGAAGTAATACAATGGATTAATAAAAGCATCCAAAGTTATGCCGAAAACGGATTTGGACTTTGGGCCGTCATTTTAAAAGGATCAAATGAATTTATAGGTCAATGTGGTATAAGCTTGCAAAACATCAATGGAAATATTGTACCAGAAATAGGGTATCATATAAAACAGAGCTTTTGGAATAATGCCTACGCGACTGAAGCGGCTAGAGCAAGTCTAAATTATGGCTTTAAAACCTTGAGATTAAGCGAAATATTTATACACACCTATATAAAAAACATACCTTCTCAAAGAGTGGCAGAAAAAATTGGAATGACAAGACTATTTGAGTATCAAAAGCAACTTGCGTTTAACAATGTAAAATGGCTGCATGTCGTTTACAGTAAATCCAATACCTGTTAGCATCAGCAAATAAATCAATTCTTATCTTCCAACAAGGGCACAAAACGAAACTCCCCAAACTCATGTTGTTCAAATTCCTTTTGTCCTTTTCTAACAAAAAGCGTCATAACTTGCACATCATCACCCACAGGAATAACAAGCCTTCCTCCTATTTTCAGTTGACTCAATAAAGGCTTTGGCACAAACGGTGCGCCAGCAGTAACAATAATACTATCAAAAGGCGCTTCTTCCGGCAAACCTTTATAGCCATCTCCAAAAATGAGCTTTTTAGCGCGATAACCCAATTTAGGCAAGAATTTACTGGTTTTTTTAAAGAGTTCTTGCTGACGCTCAATACTAAAAACCTTAGCTCCTATTTCGCATAAAACTGCGGTTTGATACCCGCTGCCCGTACCAATTTCTAAAACCTTGTTGCCTTTTTTGACTTCCAATAATTCCGTTTGAAAGGCTACCGTATAGGGCTGCGATATGGTTTGGTCTGCCGCAATAGGAAACGCTTTGTCTTGATACGCATGATCTAAAAAACCAGAGTCCATGAACAAATGTCTTGGTATATTTCCAATGGCCTTTAAAACCGCATCGTTGGTTATTCCTTTGTTTCTTATAACTTTAACTAACTGCTGTCGTAGTCCTTTGTGTCTAAATGTATCTTTCAATGGTCAGGTAATTTTCAAAGCTAAATTAAGCAAAGATTTTTAAGTTAAATCCATTTTAATCACTATTTCTTTTAAGTGTCAATAAAGCAAAAAATTAGATGGAAATAATCAATTTCTTGTGTTAAATATCTTATTTTTGTAGAAAACGTAATAATATGCTAAAAGCTGGTGTACTAGGTGCTGGTCATCTGGGGAAAATTCATTTAAGACTTCTTAACCAATCGGATAAATACAAACTTGTTGGGTTTTATGACGCCGATGCGGAAAACGGAAAAAAAGTAGAAGCCGAATTTGGCTATAAATTTTTCGATACGATCGAAGCCCTTATCGATGCCGTAGATATGGTAGATATTGTAACACCTACACTGTCGCATTACGAATGTGCCAAACAAGCCATTGCTAAAGGCAAGCATATTTTTATTGAAAAACCAATTACCAATACCGTTGAGGAAGCGGAGCATATTAGAGAACTTTTAGCAGAGCACAATATTCGGGGACAAGTGGGACATGTAGAGCGTTTTAACCCTGCATTTATCGCCGTAAAAAACGACATTAAATCGCCCATGTTTATTGAAACGCACCGGTTGGCAGAATTTAACCCGCGTGGTACCGATGTGCCCGTGGTGCTGGATTTAATGATTCACGATATCGATATTATTTTAAGCGTTGTAAAATCTAAAGTAAAAACCATATCGGCAAGTGGCGTTTCGGTTATTAGCGATACGCCCGATATTGCCAATGCACGCTTAGAATTTGAAAACGGCTGTGTGGCCAATTTAACGGCAAGCAGGATTTCGTTAAAAAATATGCGTAAAGCACGGTTTTTTCAAAAGGACGCTTATATTTCAGTTGATTTTTTAGAAAAGAAATGTGAGGTGGTTAAAATGAAAGATGCCCCAGAAAACCCGGGCGATTTCGATATGATTCTTCAAAATGCCGAAGGTATTAAAAAACAAATCTATTTTGATAACCCTGAAATTAAAAACAACAATGCCATTCTTGATGAGTTGGAAGCCTTTGCCGATGCCATTAATAATAACACAACACCCGTGGTTACCCTTCACGATGGCACCGAAGCTTTGCGTGTGGCAACCATGATTATCGATCAGTTTTAAAAACAATAATGTCAGTTCGAGCGCTGTCGAGAACAAATAAAAAAAAGAACATCACAAAGATTTCCTCCCGATAACTATCGGGATTCACGGAAATGAAAAATAGCTTTATATGAAAAACATCGCCGTAATTGGAGCAGGAACCATGGGTAATGGTATTGCACACACTTTTGCACAAAGCGGATTTAAAGTTCAACTTATTGATATTAGCGAAGATTCGCTTAAAAAAGGTATGGCAACCATTTCTAAAAACTTAGATAGAATGGTGGCCAAAGAAAAAATAACCGAATCCGATAAAAATGATACGTTAGCAAATATTTCGACCTTTACAAATATTTCCGAAGGTGTTAAAAATGCTAACCTTGTGGTTGAAGCGGCTACCGAAAACGTAGATTTAAAACTAAATATCTTCAAACAATTAGATGACGCCTGCCCAAAGGAAACTATTTTGGCAACAAACACCTCATCCATTTCCATAACGCAAATCGCAGCGGTAACCTCACGACCGGAAAAGGTTATTGGGATGCATTTTATGAATCCCGTTCCCATTATGAAATTGGTTGAAATTATCCGTGGTTACAACACTAGCGATGCGGTAACCCAGACCATTATGGAAATGAGCCGAAAGCTCGGTAAAACTCCAACAGAGGTTAACGACTACCCAGGTTTTGTGGCCAACCGCATATTAATGCCTATGCTTAATGAATCGATCGAAACCTTATATAATGGCGTTGCGGGTGTTGAAGAGATAGATACCGTTATGAAACTTGGTATGGCGCACCCTATGGGACCATTACAACTTGCCGATTTTATAGGTTTAGATGTTTGTCTTTCCATTTTAAATGTGATGTACGAAGGCTTTAAAAACCCTAAATACGCCCCTTGCCCTTTATTGGTAAATATGGTTCGAGCGGGTAAATTGGGTGTAAAGTCTGGTGAAGGTTTTTATGATTATTCTGAAAACAGAAAGGCTGAAAACGTAGCCAAACAGTTTTTAAAGTAAAAAGTCGCATGCACCACATCATTTAAAAAAAGCATTTCGTTAGCTGTTAAGTCGTTTAGAATGTACAACTTAACAGCAAGCAACTTAACAACAAACCCTTATAAATGAGCATCCAACAAAACCTAAAAAATTTAAAATCAACAATACCTGAGCACGTCACTTTGGTTGCTGTTTCTAAAACCAAGCCCATTAGCGATTTAATGGAAGCCTACAATGCAGGTCAGCGCGTTTTTGGAGAAAACAAAATCCAGGAAATGGTTGACAAATATCAAGACATGCCCAAAGACGTTGAGTGGCACATGATTGGTCATGTACAGCGCAATAAGGTAAAACACATGGCTGAGTTTGTTAGTTTAATTCATGGTGTTGATAATCTTAAGTTATTGAAGGAAATAAACAAACAAGGAAAAATACACGATAGAGTAATAGCGTGTTTACTTCAAATAAAAATTGCTTCAGAAGATTCTAAATTTGGAATGTCGCCAGACGAAGCTTCCGAAATTCTACAATCCAATGCCTTTTCAGAATTACAACATATAAAAGTTATTGGCGTTATGGGAATGGCAACGTTTACTGATGATATGAATCAAATAGAAAAAGAATTCAATTTATTAAAAACAGCTTTTGATAAATTCAGAATTTGTCACACTGAGCGCAGTCGAAGTGCAGAATTCAAAATTATAAGCATGGGTATGAGTGGCGATTACCAATTGGCAATTGATTGTGGCAGTAATATGATTCGCGTGGGAAGTAGTATATTTGGCGAACGGAATTATAATTAGTTTTCAATCCCGGTCGCAGTTTTCAGTAGCAATTTAATTAGCGAACTTCGGCTTAACAACAAATAACAACTCACTATTTACGCAATATTAGACATAGAAACTACCGGTGGTAAGTATAACGAAGAGGGCATAACCGAAATTGCGATCTACAAATACGATGGCCACGAGATAGTCGATCAATTTATAAGCCTCATCAATCCCGAACGCGAGATACAGCCCTTTGTTGTTAACCTTACAGGCATAAATAGCAACATGTTGCGCAGTGCGCCCAAGTTTTACGAAGTGGCAAAACGTATTGTTGAAATTACCGAAGATTGTATTATCGTGGCGCATAATGCGAAGTTTGACAACCGAATTTTAAAAACCGAATTTAAACGCCTCGGCTTTGATTTTGAGCGTAAAACCCTTTGTACCGTTGAATTGGCAAAAGATTTAATTCCCGGACAAACCTCGTATAGTTTGGGTAGGTTGGTACGCTCCCTTGGTATTCCGGTAACCGATAGACATCGCGCTTCTGGCGATGCATTGGCCACCGTTAAGCTGTTTAAAATATTGTTGGATAAGGACACCTCAAAAAACATCATTCAGCAATCCATTCGTTTAAATCCCAAGCATCAATTAGAACCTCGACATATCGATATTATTGAGCAAATGCCGTCAGAAACCGGGGTTTACTATATCCACAAAGCCAATGGCGACATTATTTACATCGGGAAAAGCAATAATATAAAAAAGCGCATCAATCAGCATTTTACCAATACCAATCAAAAATCAAAAAAAATACAACAAAACGTGGCCACGGTAACCTACGAAGCCACGGGCAGCGAATTGGTGGCGCTTTTAAAGGAAAGCGAAGCCATTAAACACAACAAACCCATTTATAACAGAGCCTTACGGCGCAACGTTTTTACTCATGCCCTGTATAGTTTTAAGGATGAAAACGGCTATATTAATTTAAAGATTGATGTTGCCGACGGAAGAAAAAAATCGATAACCACATTTAGCAACCGCCAAAGCGGAAAAAGTTTTATTACAAAAGCGGTTGAAGATTATAACCTTTGCCAAAAATTAACGGGACTTTACAAAACCAAAACCAGCTGCTTTAACTACGATATTAAAACCTGCCATGGCGCCTGTATTGAAAAAGAATCTGCCGAAATTTACAACAAACGCGTACAGGAGTTAATTGATAAAAACAGTTACAACAATAAAAACATGGTTATTGTCGATAAAGGTCGAGCGGTTGATGAACGTAGTGCCATCTTAATTGAAAATGGGGTATTTAAAGGCTTGGGCTATTTCAATTTGAATTACCAAATAAACAATATCGAGATTTTAGAATCCATCATTACACCTATGGCCAACAATAGGGACACCCAACACATTATACAAAGTTACCTCAGAAAAAATAAACGGTTAAAAATTATTACGCTTTAATACATCATGCAAAAAATTACCCTACTCCTACTTCTGTTTTTAAACATTTCCATTTATGCTCAAACAAATTTTAATTCAGAAACGTTAAAAGTCACTCGCGCCGATTTAGAGCTAAATGTTTACGAAAAAGACTCTACCGCAAATGCTTTGGTTTTATACGAATACGGAAACAGTTATATTGATAACAACGATTTTTCTTTAGTTACCGAAGAAAAACGCAAAATAAAAATACTAAATCGCGAAGGTTTTAATAAGGCCAATGTTACCATTTATTTACAAAAAAGCGATGACCGAAAAGAAAAAGTAAAAAATATTATCGCTACGACTTATAATTTGGTCGACGGAAAAGTGACTAGCACCAAATTAAGCGACGCCCATATTTTTGAAGAAGAATACAATGACGATTTCACATTGGTAAAATTTACGCTACCAAATATTAAAGAGGGTTCGGTTATAAATTATAGTTACACCCTGCAATCGCCTTTTAAGTTTAATTATCAAGGTTGGAGCTTTCAGAGCGATATTCCTAAGCTTTATAGTGAATACAACACAAGTATTCCTGCCATTTACGAGTACAATATTAAATTAGTTGGAGGTCAAAAATTGTTTAAAAACGGTCAGAAAATAAAACGAAATTGTTTATACGGTGGTAATGGTTCCCACGCCGATTGCACCATTTCCTCTTATGCCATGAAAGATATTCCGGCTTTTATTGAAGAAGATTATATGACCAGTAAATATAATTACTTAGCCCGGATTGAATACGAGTTAAAAGTATTTAAAGGATTTGATGGCAGAATAAATAATTACACCAAAACATGGAAAACCACAGATAGGGAATTTAGAACCGATAAAGATATTGGCAAGCAACTCTCAAAATCCGTTAATTTAGAAGATTTTGTAAGCCATACCGTAATTACCGAAAAAGACGCTTATAAAAAAGCCGATGCCATTTATAAACATGTTCAAGAAAAATACACTTGGAATGGCGATTACAAAATATTTTCAGATGTATCGGTTAGAGATTTAATTAAAAATAAATCGGGCAACGTATCATCAATAAATATCTTGTTGCACAACTTGTTAAAAGAAGCCAATATTGATGTTAATCCCGTTTTAATTTCAACAAGGGATAATGGGTTTCCCACTAAAATATATCCGGTAATTTCAGATTTTAACTATTTAATTGTCCAAGCTATTATTAACGATAAAACGTACCTACTTGATGCTACAGACAAATATTTGAGCTTTGGCGAGATACCCTTTAGGTGTTTGAATAACTACGGCCGATTAATGGATTTTAAAAACGGAAGCGAGTGGATAGATTTAAAACCCAATAAATTATCGACCATCCAATTTAGAGCAGAACTGAATATGGATGAAAACGATAACATTACAGGTATTGTAAACTCTAAACAAACAGGGTATCATGCTTTGGCCAACAGAAAAAGATATCATCAAAACAGTGATGCTTACGTAACAAACTTAGAAGACAGATACCCAAACATAGAAATTTCAAATCATAAGGTAACAAACGAGGACAAAACAAATCCGGATTTTTTAGAAACTTATAATATTGAATATAATTGGGACGAAACTGGAGACAACATTTATTTAAACCCTTTTTTTACGGCATTTTTTAAAGAAAATCCTTTTAAACTTCAAGAGCGTACATACCCTATCAATTTCGGATACAAAGGCGCATATTATTATATTTTAAAGCTTAATTTTAGTGATGCTTATACCGTGTTGGAAAAACCGGAAAATGCAAGTTTCGCTTTACCAAACAATAAAGGAACCGTACATTTTTCCAATATCTTGAGTGGTAATGCAATTAATATCATGTTAAAAATCAGCTTTCAAGATGCAGTTTACCCACCAGAATATTATCCGTATTTAAAAGCGTTTATGAGCAAAATTGTAGATATACAAACCAACTCGCTAATATTATTAAAGAAGAAATAGCAAATCTTTTACTACTTTTGAGTTTATGAGTAAATACACTAGAAATAAATGGCGAGTAAAGCTTCATGAAATTATTTATGAAGCCGACACGCCCGAAGGCAAGCTGTTTGATGTAGTTTTGCTAATAACCATTCTCGCAAGTATTTTACTGGTTATGCTGGAGAGCGTTCAAAGTATTGATGAAAACTTCCATAATTTCCTCAATATTTCAGAATGGGTTATAACCATTTTATTTACCATCGAATATATCGCAAGAATATTAACCGTAAGACGCCCGATAAAGTACATATTCAGTTTTTATGGCATTGTGGATTTGCTTTCAACCATACCCAAATACATTTCATTAATTGTTGGAGGCGTTCACGCCCTTGCCGCATTGCGGGCTTTAAGGCTATTACGGGTATTTAGAATATTGAAACTGGCTCGGTATTTAGGCGCATCAAATAATTTGCTAAATGCTTTAAAAGCCAGTAGAGCAAAAATATCGGTATTCTTATTTGCTGTTATAATTGTTGCCATTATTTTGGGCACTATTATGTATTTGGTTGAAGGTGAAGAAAACGGGTTTTCTAACATTCCAAAAAGTGTTTATTGGTGTATAGTAACCCTAACAACGGTGGGCTTTGGAGACATTACCCCACAAACCCCACTTGGGCAATTTATTGCCTCTTTTGTTATGATTTTGGGTTATGGTATTATTGCGGTGCCAACAGGTATTGTATCGGCAGAATATACCAGCCAAAACAAATCTGTGAAAGAAAAAGAAAATCCACCCGAAAACAAAACCATGCCAGTTCAACTTAACTCACAATGTTGTGTAAATTGTTTAGCGGTTAAGCATCAAGACGATGCTAAATACTGCCATAAATGCGGTTGTAAATTACACCATGAGTAACTATTTAATTTCAATTGTTGGCCCAACGGCAATAGGCAAAACAGCACTTAGTATTAAACTCGCTCAGTATTTTAATACGGATATTATTTCGGCAGATTCGAGGCAGTTTTTTAAAGAAATGCAAATTGGTACGGCTGCACCTTCAACTGTGGAATTATCAGCTGCCAAACACCACTTTATTCATCATAAATCCATTCAGGATAATTATAGTGTTGGCGCTTTTGAAAGAGATGCACTTAAAAAATTAAAAACGCTTTTTGAAACCAAACAAGTCGTTATTATGGTTGGTGGTTCGGGCTTGTATGTTGATGCCGTTACAAAAGGATTGGATGAATTTCCGGAAATTGATAAAACAATCCGACAGGGTTTAAACAACGATTTGGAAACAAAAGGTTTAAAATATTTACAAAACCAATTAAAGGCACTTGATACCAAAGCATTCAACACCATTGCCATTGAAAATCCGCATCGCGTAATTCGCGCTTTAGAAATTTGTTTGGGCTCGGGCAAACCCTATTCATCCTTTTTAAACCAAGGAAAAAGCAAACGAAACTTTAAAACCATTACAGTTGGTCTCACTGCCGAAAGAGCTATTATTTACAACCGTATTAACCAACGCGTTGATATAATGATGGATAATGGTTTATTACATGAGGTAAAAACCTTGCTGCCTTATCAATCATTAAATGCCTTGAATACGGTTGGCTACAAAGAACTTTTTAATTACTTAAATGGTGAATGGACTTTGGATTTCACAATTTCCGAGATTAAAAAAAATACCCGCCGATTTGCAAAACGACAACTTACATGGTTTAAAAAAAATGAAACGACGTTGTGGTTTGATTTTGAAACGGATGTTAACAACATTATAAAACAATTGAACAAAGAGTTATTACCTGTTAAAAACTAAGGTAAACACAGTATATTTACCGGATTCAGAATTAACTAATAAATTGCCGTTATGCTTTTTTAGAATGTTTTTTGAAAGGCTTAAACCAATCCCAGATCCATTTTTCTTTGTCGTGTAAAAAGGTATAAAAACTTGATTGATTATCTGTTCCTCGATACCTTTTCCATTATCGTAAACCGTAATTAAAGTTTTATCGGTTTTAACCTCACAACTTAATTTTATTATTGGAATTTCAACACCGTTTAAAGCATGAATACTATTATTAATTAAATTGATTAACACCTGTTCAATCAACTTTGTGTCTGCAAAAATCGTCGCATTTGCAGGCATTGGCTGTACAGATAAATTAATATTTGCTTCGTCTGTCAATGGTTTCATTAATAATTGAATGCCGGCTAAAAAACTTTTCACATTAATTTTATGCAATTGAGGCACTGGAATGTTTGAAATTGTACGATAATCTTTTACAAATGCCAATAATCCATCCGAGCGCTTTTTAATAGTGGCGGCCGCCATATTAATATCCAAAATATCCTCTTTATCAAGCTTGCCTATATTTATAAGTTTTCCGTTTTCGTCTTCAGTAATAGATTTCATGGTAGAAGCTAAAGAGCTAACTGGCGTGAAAGAATTAAGCATTTCATGGGCTAAAATTCGAATTACATTATGCCATGCTTCAATTTCTTTTTGTTCAATTTCCGATCGAATGTCTTGAAATGTAATTATTAAATAATCTTCTTTAAGCAATTGTATTTCTACCACTTCTAATGATAACTGCTTTATTTCATCTTCGCCTCCAAAATCTACTAAAACCTTTCCGCCATTGGCAATTTTTTTAATTTCAGAAACCAACCAGGGCACTTGATTTGCCAACCGATGCCAGTATTTGTGTTTGGGTAATTTAAGTATGTTACTAGCCGCTTTATTCAGAAATAAGATTTCTTCACTTGATTGCTGTTGATGCAAATCTTCTTTTTTAATTGAAATAATCCCAAGATTTACATGCTCTAATATGTATTTGAAGTATTTGTACTGGGCTTCTTTTTCAATTTTATTCTGCTTGAAAATTTTAATTATCAAGTTAAAATCATCAAAAACCTTGGCAAACGAATCGCCTTTTTTTGAAGGTGAAAAATACACCGAATAGTCTTCGTTTTTTAAAGCATACAAAAACTTTACAAGCGAATAATTTGTATTGTTAACATACTTTATCAATAAAAAAACCTGTAAAACAATTAACAAACCTACACCGCATGTACTAAACCAAAAACTCTTAATTAAAAAAAACGAAAACAAAACACACAGTAATAAAATTACTAAAATGCGAATAACAACTTGAAGTGTAAATCGTTTAATCATACTAAAATATTACAAATTAAACTTTTCCAATCGTCTATAAAGTGCAGCTCTGGTTAACCCTAATTCTTTAGCGGCCTTGGATATATTCCCTTCATGTTTATGCATTGCTTTTTGCACGAGCAACTTTTCAATGTCTTGTAAATTCAAATTATCATAAACAGCGATATCAGTCATTTTATTTGTATCAATAGCACTCAAATTAAAATCTGAAGGTGTTATTACATCATCATCAGACATGATTACACCTCGCTCGATAGTGTGCTGAATTTCTCGAATATTTCCGGGCCATTTATGCGATTTAAGTGTATTTAGTGCTTCGTCAGTAATTGTTAAATGCGATTTATGATATTTTTCCTTAAACACTTTTAAATAATAACTAACAAATTCTGAAATATCTTCTGGTCTTTTTCGCAATGGTGGAATTTCAATCTCAACCGTATTTATTCTGAATAATAAATCCTGTCTAAATTTACCTTCTAAAACCCACTGATGTAGTGGTGCATTGGTAGCAAATAACAATCTTGCATTAAAGGGTCTTTCTATGCCTTCACCCAATCTCGATACTTTCTTATCCTGTAATACTGTTAATAATTTTGATTGTAAATTATAAGGGAGATTCCCTATTTCATCCAAAAAGAGAGTCCCGTTTTCTGCCATTTCAAAACGTCCGGGTTTATCTTCTAAGGCATCTGTAAATGCTCCTTTTTTATGCCCAAATAGCTCGCTTTCAAAAAGAGATTCGGATAAAGCCCCTAAATCTACATGAATAAATGAGCCTTCATTATTTGAAGATTGTCGGTGTATTTCTCTTGCCAAATGCTGTTTTCCTGTACCATTTTCGCCTAATATTAGAACATGGGCATCGGTATGGCTTACTTTTTCAACAACATCCAAAACTTTCATCATTGCTGAAGATTTGCCTATGATGGGCCCAAATTTTTTGGCATCATTTTTTAATAACGTTTTATTGGTATGCTTTAAAATTGACACTTTCTGATTGGATTTACTTAACTCTAAACCGGCATGAATGGTTGCCAAAAACTTTTCGTTGGTCCATGGTTTTAATATAAAATCGAATGCTCCATTTTTAATGGCATCAACAGCTAATTCAACTTCCCCATAAGCCGTCATTAAAACAACAACCATTTCCGGCTTAATACCCAGGATATGTTTTAGCCAATACATGCCCTCTTTTCCATCATTAAAACCTATTCTGTAATTCATATCCAACACAATGACATCGATGTGTTCTTTAGAAAGTATTTGATTGATTTCCTTAGGATTATTACGAATAATTATATTGGTATAATGTTTTTTCAACAATAATTTGGCAGAGAGCAATACATCTTCATCATCATCAATAATTAAAATAGTTGCTATATTTTTTGTCATTTTAAACTTTCAATAAGATTTTTACTAATGTACAAAATGTTCAATAACGAACAATTAAATGTTCGAAAATGAACACTTAAAGTGAAGTATAAAAAATTAACTAATTGATTATCAGTTATTTGCATTAAAAAAATATTTGGCATTAGGATTGAATATATCAATTCAAAATTCATCAATCAAAAAACGAATCTGTTATGAAAATTTTAAAAATCATAATTACTAACAACTTTAAAACCCAATAAATCATGATAGCCTTATTTATAGAAATCGTTGTATTAATAATAGACTTAGCATTTTCAATTCTGATTTAATTAATAAGTTATGAAACAAATTGGAATGGACAAAAGAGTCGAAAAAAAGAGATGGAATCATACAAAAAGGCTGTATATCGCAGGTATAGCTGTATTTTTAATTCTAGTCTTTTTCGGGTTTAAAGCCATTAATAAAAAAACGTATAAAGTAGATGCTTCAAAAATTTCTGTAAAAAAAGTTATCGAAGGTGATTTTCAAGATATGATTTTAATTGATGCCGATGTAGAGCCCATTAATTTGGTTTTGGTAAACACTTTGGAAGGTGGCACTGTAGAGGAAATATTTATTGAAGATGGTATTGCAGTTGATAAAGGAACACCTTTATTGCGCTTAAGCAATCCTTCGGTTACGCTTGGTTACATGAATCAGGAAACGGCTATTGTAGAGCAAATAAACAATCTTAGAAATTTAAAATTATCACTTGAAAAAGATCAACGTGTTTTAACAGAATCGCTTATTGATAGCGAAAATAATTTAGCAGATATTGAGCGCAATTACAAAGTAGATTCTATTTTGTATCAAAAAGACATTGTTGCAAAAAATGATTTTATCGATAGAAAAGAATCGTATAAATATTTAAAAAACAAACGCAATTTGGTGGCCAGTAATGTTAAAAAAAGCAGAGCGGATAATAAAGTTCAAATTCAGCAAATTAATAAATCTATTGCGATGATGCAACGCAATTTAGAAATGATACACGACAATATTGATAAAATGCTGGTTCGCGCACCGGTGTCTGGTATGTTATCATCATTCGACCCGGTAATTGGCGAATCTTATGGAAGGAACCAAACGGTTGCAAAAATAGATGTTCAGTCCGGATTTAAAGTAAAAGGGCAAGTAGACGAGTACTACTTGAGCACTGTAAAACCGGGGCAATTAGCGCGTTTTTCGTTTGATGGCGAACTAATAGATTTGAAAGTAAAAAAAGTGCTTCCCGAAGTTGCGAACAGACGTTTTGAAATTGAATTGATTTTTGTAAATACGCCACCAAAAGCTATTACTATTGGGCAATCACTTCAAGTAAGATTGGAATTATCCAAAGCACAAAAATCCATTATGATTCCTAGAGGAAGTTATTTTCAATCTTCTGGCGGACAATATGTTTATGTGCTTAATGGCAAAGGAGGAGCCACAAAACGCTATATAAAATTAGGCAGCCAAAACCCAAGTTATTATCAAGTATTGGAAGGACTAAGTGTAGGTGATGAATTTATTTCATCATCTTATGACGACTTCAAAAATTATGAATCAATCAAAATCAATTAAATCAAAAATCATGATCAAACTAAATCAATTAACCAAAGTTTACCGAACGGACGAAATAGAATCTACGGCATTAAATGAAGTCTCATTCGAAATAAAAAAGGGCGAATTTGTTTCCGTTATGGGGCCATCGGGTTGTGGCAAGTCAACGCTTTTAAATATTTTAGGATTACTTGATAAGCCAGAAAGCGGCAGTTACAAATTTTTAGGCGAAGAAGTTTCTCATTTGAACGAAAAAGGACGTTCAAATATTCGTAAAAAAAATATTGGTTTCATCTTTCAAAACTTTAATCTAATCGATGAATTAACCGTTTTTGAAAACATAGAGCTTCCTTTACTTTATAATAAAGTACCAGCATCAGAGCGCAAACAAAGAGTAAATGCGTTGATAGAAAAAATCGGGATTTCGCACAGAGCATCACATTTTCCACAACAATTATCTGGCGGTCAGCAACAACGTGTTGCCGTTGCCAGGGCTTTAATTACAAAACCGCCATTAATTTTAGCCGATGAGCCAACAGGAAATCTAGACAGTTCGCACGGTAACGAAGTTATGGAGTTATTATGCGAATTGCACGAAGCCGGAACAACCATAGTAATGGTAACACACTCGCCTCATGATGCTAGTTATTCCGAGCGCATAATCAATTTACTCGATGGGCAGATTGTATCTGAAAATAAAAGCAAGCTCACACAGGCTGTTATATAATTTTAAAATAAAAAATCATGCTTAAAAATTATATAAAAGTTGCTTTTAGAAGCTTAAATAAAAATAGAATTTATGCCCTAATTAACATTCTTGGGTTAGCATTGGGGCTTACGGTAACTATTCTTGTGTTCTTATTTATTAAAGACGAAACAAGTTATGAAAAACATTGGAATGGCTACGAGCGCATTTACCGCACAGGCATAAAAGCCGATTTGATGGGTCAAAAAATGGACGCTCCGGTATCTCCAAGCCCGATGGCAAATGCCTTAAGAACTGAATTTACAGATGTAGAAAATGCCACAAGGATACATACCATAAATCAAGAAATTTTAATGCGCCATGAGCAAACTAAGGTATACATTCAAAATGGCGTTGAAGCCGATAGTACCTTTTTTAAGGTTTTTAATTATGAATTTGTTCATGGTAGTCCGGACACAGCTCTTAAAGAAGAAAATGCTATTGTATTAACAGAAGAAAGTGCTCGTAAATTATTTGGTGACAAAAACCCTTTGGGTGAAGTAGTTAATTACGACAATAGAAGGAATTTTATTGTTAGAGGTATTGTTAAAGAACCTCAAGGGCATGCCCATTTTCAATTTAATATGTTTATGGCTCAAAATACCATCCGCAATGTTTGGATGAGTAATAATAACTATACTTATGTAAAACTTAAGGAAGGTGCAAATTTTAATGCGTTTCAAACCGAAATGAGGCGTAACTTTATGAAGAAAATAGAGCCCGATGTTGAGCAATTTATGAAAATTACCGTAGAGGAATTTATGGCCCAAGGCAATGCTTTTGAATATCAATTGATGCCTTTAAAAGACATTCATCTATACTCCCAAAAAGATTGGGAAATTCAACAAAACGGTAATATTATTTACATTTATGTTTTTATTGGCATTGCTTTATTGGTCATTCTAATTGCCGGAATAAACTTTATGAACTTGTCTACTGCCAGATCTGGTAAACGAGCCAAAGAAGTTGGCGTGAGAAAGGTAACGGGTGCATCAAGAAAAATGTTAATTATTCAGTTTTTAACAGAGTCCGTTATCCAAAGTTTTATAGCACTATTTTTAGCCTTTATTTTGGTTGAGTTATTTCTTCCGGGTTTTAACAATATTATGGAAACCAATCTTACACTCTTTAATGAATATATTGGTAAAACCATTTTATTTGCACTTTTAGTAACTTTAATTTATGGTTTATTTGCAGGAAGTTATCCAGCATTCTTCTTATCGGCATTTCAACCCATTGCCGTATTAAAAGGCGATCTTACAAAAACCAAAGGTGGTGCACTATTAAGAAAAGTGCTTGTAATTACTCAATTTACAGCATCCACTATTTTAATTATTGGGATGATAATTATATTCAAACAAATTTCATTTTTACATAATAAGGACATTGGTTTTAAAGGCGATCAAGTCATAGTTGTTCCAATTCAAACTGATGCTATGACTGAAAACTTTAGAAACTATAAAGATATCTTTCTAAAGAACAGTAATGTTCTAAGCGTTACAAGAGCATCATATTATCCCGGAGACACACCTAATCAAAATCAATTTGCTTTAGAAGGTAGTGAAGAACAATTACCGTTGTGGAATATGGAAGTTGACTATGATTATTTTAAAACGTTAGGTGTAGAATTATTAGAAGGACGAAAATTTGATAGAGAAAAAGAATCTGATTCTGTGCCATACTACATCTTAAATGAAACCGCCGTTAAAAGTTTTAATATTGAAAATGCCGTGGGACGTCGTATCGGGAATATGAATTTGGACGGAACAGCTGAATACGGAAATGTTATTGGCATTGTTAAAGATTTTCATATTGAAGGGTTTAACCAACCTATTCGCCCAATGGTATTGGCTATTACAAATAATGTATGGTTTGCGTCTTTTAAAATCGCAAAAAATGATATGAATGCCACCATAAATTATATTGAAAATGAGTGGAACAAATTAGAACCTTCGCATCCCTTTAGGTATACTTTTTTAGATCAAAAATTTGGTGCATTATTAAGACAACAAGAGAATTTTGGAACCATGTTTTTGTTTTTAACTATTCTAGCCATAATAATTTCGGCAATGGGTTTATATGGCTTAGCATCTTATACTGCCGAACAACGCACCAAAGAAATTGGCATTCGTAAAGTTTTAGGGGCTTCGGTGCCGCAGATTATGCAAATGCTTACCAAAGATTTTATAAAACTTGTTCTTATTGCTAATATTTTCGCATGGCCTATTACCTATTTGCTAGCAAAAAATTGGTTAACAAACTTCTCATATCAAATTGATATGCCGTTACTACCCTACTTTTTTGCAACATTTTTAGCATTAATTATAGCCTTAATTACCGTAAGCTCTCAAGCTTATTTAGCTGCAAATTCAGATCCCGTAAATGCCATAAAATATGAATAGCATTTATTAATCAACCAAAACAAAAAAGCACTTGAGAATTTTCATGTGCTTTTTTAATTTAAAATTATATCCTTTTTAAAACAATGTTATTTGCCCTTCATCATCTGTGTCCGATTCATGGGATTTATCGCTTGATTTTGATGTATTACTTGTTTTTTTATCTTCCGAACTATTTGCGGAAACTTCCATTTCATCCACAACTTCAATCTCATCGGCATGCTTTTCTTTTGGTGCTTCAAAAGGAATAGGATCCAACAAATTAATTTGATTGACCTTGTCTTTTGTCAATTGATTACCCAAAGCATTTATCCCCTTAACCGCAATAAACTCTTCAAGGTTAATTTCCACATTTTCTTTTCTGTCTTTTCCGCGCTCTTTGGCAAATACAATTTCAGCCATAGGCTTCCAATCGGTAGAAACTATTTCCAACTGCGAATTGGGGTGCTCAGAAATAAACGATTCTTCTTTGCCTTCATTTTCAATTAAAAAGCGCTTTACATAATACAATTCTTTTTCACCATTAAAATAAATGGCCGATATGGGCTTTTTAGGCACCCATTTTTCCATAACAATCATATCATCATCAAAATGCATGGTAACTTCCGGCGTTACCGTTTTTACCATTCCCGATTGATTGATGACTAATAACTTGTCTTCGCCTCTAAACTCGCCCACTAATTCGCCTCTTCCATCAACATTTAAGCGTTGTACGGCATCATCAAACCAAATTTTGCGAGGTTTTAAGGTTGATACACCTTTCTCTTTCAACTCCACCCGCTTCACGGAATATTTAGTTACCAAATTCCCTTTTGATGTGCGCCCTTTTATAAGAATATCTGCAAAATCGATATCCCATTTTAGTTTTTTTATACTGCCCGCTTGTCGCAAATTAACGGTAACCACTTCGGCTTCGCCATTAGGATTTGCCGAAAAATAGTAAAGCATGGACCCTTTGTTTCCGTTGGTTAAATCGTACTCTTTATCGCGTGTAATACTGGTTACGGCAAATCGTTTTATGTATGATGGTCCACCTTTTCCATCGCGATAAATCATATTATAAATGGTGCGCTTGTCCTTCTTTTTAAACACCGCCACATGAATGATGTCTTTACCAATAAAGGTTTTAGTGTCCACTTTGGTAACCATCATTTTGCCTTCTTTGGTAAACACAATAATATCGTCGATATCGCTGCAATCGCCAACATATTCGTTTTTGCGCAACGAGGTTCCAATAAAACCTTCTTCCCTATTTACATAAAGTTTGGTGTTTCGAATAACCACTTTGGTAGCATCGACATCATCAAACGTTCTGATTTCGGTTTTGCGCTCGCGCCCTTCGCCGTAATCTTTTTTAAGTCGCTTAAAATAAGTTATAGCGTAATCAATTAGATTTGCCAAATGATGTTTTATCTGCGCTATTTGATCTTCTAAAGCATCAATTTTTTGCTGCGCTTTATCGATATCGAATTTTGAAATACGCTTGATTCGTATTTCGGTTAAACGCACAATATCGTCTTCAGTAATGGCACGTTTTAAATGTTTTATATGAGGTTGAAGGCCTTTATCGATAGCAGAAATAACACCTTCCCATGTTTCTTCTTCTTCAATATCGCGGTAAATCCTGTTTTCGATAAAAATACGTTCTAACGATGCGAAATGCCATTGCTCTTCAAACTCGTTTAATTTGATTTCCAATTCTTGCTTTAAAAGCTGAACGGTATTATCGGTCGAGCGACGCAACATTTCCGTAACGCCTACAAACAAAGGTTTATTATCTTCAATAACACAACCCAATGGCGAAATTGACGACTCGCAGCTGGTAAACGCATATAGGGCATCAATGGTTTTATCTGGCGATAATCCTGACGGAAGATGGATTAATATTTCCACTTCGGCAGCGGTGTTATCTTCAATCTTTTTAACCTTGATTTTACCTTTATCGTTGGCTTTTAAAATGGAATCTATCAACGTTGATGTGGTAGTACCAAAAGGAATTTCGGTAATGGCCAAAGTATTTTTATCTACTTGCGATATTTTTGCACGAACACGCACCTTGCCTCCGCGCAAACCATCGTTATAATTTGAAAAATCGGCAATTCCAGCCGTTGGAAAATCTGGTAAAATAGTAAATCGCTTGCCTTGTAAATGTTTTATGGAAGCTTCAATAAGCTCGATAAAATTATGTGGTAATATTTTAGTGGATAAACCTACCGCAATACCTTCGCCACCCTGTGCCAACAACAACGGAAACATAACCGGAAGGTTTACGGGCTCTTTTCGTCTGCCATCATAACTGGCCTGCCATTCGGTGATTTTAGGGTTGAAAACAACATCGAGACCAAACTTTGAGATACGCGCTTCAATATAACGCGATGCCGCTGCCCTATCGCCCGTGAGAATGTTTCCCCAGTTTCCTTGGGTATCAATTAACAAATCTTTTTGACCGATTTGCACCATGGCATCCGCAATACTGGCATCACCGTGTGGGTGGTATTGCATGGTATGACCAACTATGTTTGCCACTTTATTGTAGCGCCCGTCATCCAAATCTTTCATGGAATGCATAATACGGCGCTGCACGGGTTTAAAACCGTCTTCAATAGCAGGTACGGCTCGTTCTAATATGACATACGAGGCATAATCTAAAAACCAATCTTTGTACATACCCGTAATTCGGGTAATGGTTTCTTGGGGGGCATCGTTTTGTTCTTTATTTATGTTGTTTAAATCGTCGTTTTCTTCTTCTATCATGCTGTGTTAGGCTTTCTCTTCTTCAATTAAATCCAATTCTACTTTCAAATTATCAATAATAAACTCTTGTCGATCCGGTGTGTTTTTACCCATGTAGAAAGACAACAAATCTTCAATAGACATATTATCGTCCAACATAATGGGGTCTAAACGAATATCATCGCCAATAAAATGCTTAAACTCATCGGGCGATATTTCACCCAATCCTTTAAATCGTGTGATTTCCGGTTTTGGTTTTAATTTTTCAATGGCATCTCTTCGTTCTTCTTCAGAATAGCAGTAAATGGTTTCCTTTTTATTGCGCACCCTAAATAACGGGGTTTGCAAAATATACAAATGCCCTTCTTTGATGACTTCAGGGAAAAACTGAAGAAAGAATGTTATAAGCAACAGCCGGATGTGCATCCCATCAACATCGGCATCTGTGGCGATTACCACATTATTATAGCGTAAATCTTCCAAAGATTCTTCAATGTTTAAAGCAGCTTGAAGCAGATTGAATTCTTCGTTTTCGTAAACTATTTTTTTGCTTAATCCGTAGCAGTTTAAGGGTTTACCTTTTAAACTGAAAACGGCTTGTGTATTCACATCGCGCGATTTTGTAATACTTCCCGAAGCGGAATCGCCCTCGGTTATAAACAAAGTGGTTTCAAGGTTTCTTTCGTTTTTGGTATCTCCAAAGTGCACACGGCAATCGCGCAATTTTTTATTGTGAAGACTTGCTTTTTTTGCTCTGTCTTTGGCTAATTTTCTAATACCCGATAATTCCTTGCGCTCGCGTTCGGCCTGTAAAATTTTACGCTGTATTTTCTCAGCCGTATCCGGGTTTTTATGTAAAAAATTATCTAAATGCGTTTTTACAAAATCGTTGATGTACGTACGCACCGTTGGTAAATCGCCACCCATATCGGTAGAACCCAATTTGGTTTTGGTCTGACTCTCGAAAACAGGTTCCATAACTTTTATGGCAATGGCACTTACTACCGATTTCCTAATGTCGGAGGCATCAAAATTTTTGCCATAATACTCACGAATGGTTTTAACTACAGCTTCTCTAAAGGCATTTAAATGGGTACCGCCCTGGGTGGTGTTTTGTCCGTTTACAAAACTGTGGTACTCTTCGCTATATTGTGTTTTACTGTGTGTTAAAGCAATTTCGATATCATCGCCACGTAAATGGATAATGGGATATAACCTATCGGATTCATTAATATTTTCACTTAACAAATCCTTTAAACCGTTTTCGCTAAAATATTTTTCGCCATTAAAAACTATGGTTAAACCGGGGTTTAAATACACATAGTTTTTCAACATTTTAATGATATACTCGTTTCTGTATTTATAATTTTTAAAGATGGCTTCATCTGGAACGAACGATACTTTTGTACCTTTTCTGCGCGACGTATCTTCCAATAAATCCTTGGTCACCAAATTTCCCTGCTCAAATTCCGCGGAAGCGCTTTTACTATCGCGCGTAGATTCTACTCTAAAAAACGACGACAGCGCATTTACGGCTTTGGTACCAACACCATTTAAACCTACCGATTTTTTAAAGGCCTTGGAGTCGTATTTACCGCCGGTATTCATTTTTGAAACCACATCGACCACTTTACCCAACGGGATGCCCCGCCCGTAATCGCGCACCGTTACCTTGGTGCCCTGAATGGAAATTTCGATGGTTTTGCCCGCGCCCATAACATACTCGTCAATGGAGTTGTCGAGCACTTCTTTTAAAAGGATGTAAATGCCATCGTCTGGCGACGAGCCATCACCCAATTTGCCAATATACATACCTGGGCGCATACGGATATGTTCTTTCCAGTCTAGTGAACGTATATTGTCTTCGGTATAATTGGATTGTACAGCCATAAAATAGAGCAAAATTTAATGATAGGACGCTAATATAACACAACCAATTATAATATAAAACAGCGATATCACAAAGTAATTAACAATAAAAAATTGTTTTTGTTGAGAACGTTGAACTACAGATTGTTTCCTTTTTTTAAAGACACCAATAAGATGCCAATAATTACCAATAAAGCGCCAAATAGCTGAAGCAATGATAAAGTTTCATTTAAAAAAATAGCAGCTAAAACTATGGTTGAAATCGGTCCCACTCCGGCAACAATTGTAAAGTTTGAAGAGCTGATCATTTTTATGGAATCCGACACTAAAAACGACGGAATCACGGTAGCGAAAACCACAATTAAAAACCCTCAAAAACACCTAACCCAAATAAGGCGAAATCGTATTTTACCGGGTCGTTTGCATCCAATTTTCGCAATGCCAAATCGAGTTCCAAAAGTGCTTTGGCATCATTTTGTTTGCGTTTTAAAAGGCCTAATTTTCGAGCTACATTTCCGGAATGCACATCTAAAGGACAAGATAACTGACTAGGCAACAAGCTTTTCCAAATACCAAAATCTACACCGGTGTTGTCGTTGCGCACCATCCACCTTAAAAACATATTAATGCGTTTTGCGGCGGAATTTTTAAGCGGGTCGCTCACATGTTTTTGGGTACGCTGCAAATGTTCAATTTCAAAAAAAACAGACTTAAAATTTGAAATGGATTTTTGAAGCGAATCGGTTTCGGCATGTTTTGAGAACAAAGACTCCAAACCCGAGTGATTTAAATAAACGTGATTAAGACTCTTTATAAAATGAATACAATCATTTCCATTAAAGGTTCGGTGTACAAAAGGTTGAAGTTTTTCCAAATCGGTTTCTCGGTGATTTAAAACAAAATCGTAAGGCGCATTATCCAATAATTCCATCAAACGCTTGGCATTGTTAATTATGCTTTTACGGTTTCCCCAAGCAATGGTCGCCGTTAAAAAACCGGCAATTTCAATATCTTCTTTTTTATGGAATTGATGTGGAATTTGAATGGGGTCGCTTTCAATAAACTGTGGGTTATTGTACTGAATAACTTTAGCGTCTAAAAATTCTTTGAGTTCTGCTTTTTTCAAGAAGTAAATTTTGAGGGTAAAAGTAAGTAATCTACTTAAGTTTAGTCATAAAATAAATAGTGAGTTATTGAAATTATAAGTTAAAAAAACTAACTTCGCTAAACGATTTATATAAATTATTGAAACATATCCAAATCGCTGAGCGACAGTAAAAGAACAACATGGAAACATTAAAAGATTTTTTAGACCTTGAGCTTATCCGTATAGGAAAAAACAGTATAGAGGTGTTTACATTAGTGACCGTTTTAATGATTTTTCTGGTTTCCAAACTCATCATTTTGGTCATCAAAAAAGCGCTTTTTCGCAAACGTCAATTTAAAAAACTCACCAAAGGGAGTGCTTATGCCCTACTTCAAATTATTAGATATTTTATATGGATAATTGCAATCGGGCTTATTCTGGAAACCGTTGGTGTTAAGGTTACCGTATTACTGGCCGGTTCTGCGGCTTTACTAGTTGGTATTGGCTTAGGTTTGCAGCAAACATTCAACGATATTATATCCGGAATAATTTTACTTTCCGAACAATCTATAAAAATAGATGACGTTTTGGACATTGATGGCGATATCGTTAAGATACAAAGTATTGGTTTGCGAACATCCAAAGCACTAAATACCGACCACGTCTCTATAATTATTCCAAATTCATTAATCACAACCAATAAGGTTATAAACTGGAGCCATCAAACCATGAAAACGCGCTTTAGAATTGATGTTGGTGTTGCTTATGGAAGTGATATTGATTTGGTTATAAAAATTATGGAAGAAAGTGCTTTTGAACATCCCGATATACCTGACCGTGAAACAACAGAAGCGCGATTGGTGAATTTTGGCAGTTCATCATTGGATTTTCAAGTTTTGTTTTTCAGTCAAAATATATTTCGGATAAGTAAAGTGAAAAGCGATATACGCAGAACTATTAGTCGGAAATTTGCCAAAAACAATATCTCTATACCTTTTCCTCAAATGGATTTACACGTAATATCAAATGCTAACGAATCCAAAAAAAAGGATGAAGAATAACACCAAATAATCTGGTTTTGTTTTAATGGTTTGTTTGCTAAAAAGCTTCAAATAATCGAAAGATATTTTAGCAATTATAATTTATAGCTACTGAATAATTTCCACTGTTTATAATTTAACCGAGCATTTTCTTTAAAATAATTTGAAGTTAAAAACTTACAATATTTAAAAAAATATCGATGAAATACAAAAATTAACTTTAAATTACAAAATTTATAGACCAGTTGTACTAAAATTTTAATTTAAAACGTTAATTAGCAAATAAAATAAATATATATGAGAAAAATTTTAGCCCCAATTCTTGTACTGCTTTTTATGAGCTGTCAAGATGATGAATTAAAACCAATTGATGCCTCCGCATCTGCTATTGAAGTTTTAACCGAGTATGCCATTGTAAACAAAGTTTTTCAGGATGTAGGCAATAACAGTGGCGATGCTGTTTTAAGTTCGGAAAGTTCGACCACTTCCAAATCGAGTAAAACCAAAAATGGCGACAGCCCGATAATTACTGTTGAACCATTAGATTTTACTACATTTCCTAAAACCATTACGATTGACTATCAATCGGGCGTATTGTGTAAAGATGGCATTACACGTAAAGGTAAAGCCATTATTGTTTCAACCGATTGGTACGGCAAACCAGATAGTGAGCACACTACAACCTTTGCAGATTATTACCATGAAGGCTTTAAGGTTGAAGGCACGCACCACGTTAAAAATTTAGGTAAAAATCAAGATGATCATTTAGAATACAGTGTGACCATCGAAAATGGAAAAATCACTGCAGAAAATGGTGCATCTGTAAATTACATCGAAAATTCTACCAGAACTTGGGTAGCAGGTTCAGATACACCCTTTAATATTTGGGACGATGAATATATGCTAGATGGCACACAATCTGGAACAAGCTCCAAAGGCATTCCGTATGCACTGACTGTTGAAGAATCCTTGCATTTTGTGCTGTTGCCAAGAAGTATAAAATCTGGTATTCTTGATATTGATGTGGCCGAAATAAATGATATTAAATTGAATTATACCAATTCAACCATAACCATTTTGGGCCAAACATATCCTTTAGGAAATTAATTATTAAAACACATAAGTAAGCAAAAGGGCTCATAAACATTTATGAGCCCTTTTTTATTGCTTAAATTATCTAAGTTTAGTTGTTGATTATTTTCCCGTCAACCATCGTGAGTTTTCTATCGGCGAGATTTGCCAGTTCTTCATTGTGTGTAACAATTACAAAGGTTTGCCCAAACTCTTCGCGGAGTTTAAAAAACAGGCTGTGTAAGGTTTCGGCCGATTCGCTGTCCAGGTTTCCAGAAGGCTCGTCGGCAAAAATTAAATCGGGGTTATTTATTAAAGCTCTAGCCACGGCAACTCGTTGTTGCTCACCACCTGACAATTCGTTTGGTTTATGGTCGTGACGATGCGATAAGCCTAAAAAATCCAATAGTTCTTTGGCGCGTTTTTCAGCTTCTGTTTTTTTGGTGCCTTTTATAAATGCCGGTAAGCACACGTTTTCCAAAGCTGTAAACTCAGGTAATAATTGATGAAACTGAAAGATAAATCCAATATGCTCGTTCCTAAACTTTGCCAAGGCTTTATCGTTTAGCGTATTGATATCGGTATTGTTAATGGTGATATTGAAATCTTCTTTTTCCGAAGCGCGATCTAAGGTGCCCAACAGTTGCAACAAGGTGGTTTTTCCTGCTCCAGAAGCACCGACAATAGAGACGATTTCGCCTTTTTTCACATGAATATCAACACCTTTAAGGACGTGTAAATCGTTGTAATATTTATGAACGTTATGTGCTTTAATCATACAAAATAATTAGGGCAATGAAAGTAATACTTTATAGATTTATAAGCAACGATTAGCTGTTACTTTTCTTTTTAAAAACATTTTTAAGATTTGAATAATCGATAAAGTATTGAAGTTTTAATGAAAACACATGTTGTATAGGTTGATCGAATAAGGTGTTTAAACTATTAAAATAATTGTCTTTTGAGGCCGAGTCTGAATTGAATAACGAGTTTCGGTACAACGCGGTAAGTTGGCTACCCGGAGCAAATTGCCACGAGTAACGCAAATCTAAATTCCAAGTATTGAAATTAATATTCGGGCTTTCAGCTATGCTATCTACATTATAGCCGTTATTTGCTGAAAGTGTGCCGTCGTTTTCAAGAATAAACAGTTGGTAGTCATAATTTACGGTGCTCCAAAAGTTTCTAAAAGTTAGACTTATGGCGTGTAGCGGATTAAAATTATAGGCTCCTGAAAGACCGTTTTCAACCGAAACCACATCGCGTTCGCCAAAAACAATATCATCATTTATATTATCAACAAAACCGCGACTTCCTTTGTTGTTTTGGTATTCAAATTCATAAGACACCCTAAACTTATCATTAAATCTTATGGTGGGTTCCACTTCAAATTCATAGCCAAACAAATCTCTTTCTTTGTCAAACATGGTAAACGACCCTAAATTGGCTTCAACTGAAAATGTTTTATTGGCATTGGTTTCAAACCAAATACCGGCCGATCCGAAGTTTTTGTAGATAAAAAAGCGTTTGTTTTCAAAATCGCGAGGTTCAAAGTAGTCGTATTGTTTTCCCAAATCAAAATTTACCCGGGCCCCAAACCACATCAATTTTTTGGTTTGTGCATTAACACGCATTCCAAGGTTTGCCCCAGTAAAAGTACTCGGGTTGTACAACCGGCGGTAATTTACCCAAGTGTTAAACCTAAAATCATTCAACTTTTCAGTAGGTTCAAAAATTTGATAGGAAGCATCGAAGCCAAAATTGTTATAGTTGTTTCGGTTATTTAATCCCAAATCGTTGATATCGTATTCCTCATCTGCAAAACTATGGTCGAAACTATAGCGGTACTTACCATGTGTTTTTCCCACCATAAAGAATGAACTTAAACCTGTACTCACGCCATCAGACAAATTCACATTGCTCATTTTTACTTGACCACGAATATTATAGGTGTTTCTTTTATTTGAAATATCGGCTAAAAACCCCGTAACATTGGCGTCTCTAAAACCACCATCTCTTGTTACATTGGTGTTTATAAGACTTACTGAAGAATTGCCATTAAACTGTTGGTCGAGCACCAAAATGTTGTAATTGGCAAGCGGTTCGGTAACTCTATTCCTGTATGAAATAACACTATCTGTTATGGCTTGTGTGTTTTGATCTCTAATGTATTCGGTGGTTTTTATTTTAGCCTGAGTTTTTTCAGTTACGGCATTAAAAAAACCAACACCCAATCCTTTTTTTGTACGTCCCGAAACCTTAACGGCATTTAATGTTTTAACAATGTCTGGGTTATCGATAATTTCCTCGTTAATATTGCTATTGTTAATCAGTTCGTCCTCAACACGATCTTGTTCCACAGGCGCATTACCAATACGCCTTGAAAAAAACAAATCGCCTTTGTTGAACAAATCGACACCTTCTTTAAAAAACTGGCGTTGTTCGCTAAATGTTTGCTCAAACGGGCCAAGGTTCAATCTTACGTTATCAAAAGCTGCCTGACTAAAATCGGGTATTAAAGTGGCATCTAAAGTAAAGTTTTCGGTGATGCCGTATTTTACATCCAACCCAACGTTAAAATCGGTTTCGCGTTCGCCATCAAAAGATGTTGATATGCCCGACACAAACGGATAAAAGCTCAAACGCGTTGGTGGTTTAATGTTTTTAATGCCGGTTAATTCGCCGTGATATAAACCAACATTTCCTTTGGTTCTGTCAATAGGATTCCAAGAATATTGCGAGTTATCAACTCTAAATCGTCTGTGAAACTGCACGCCCCAAGTTTGTACCTCATCGTTAGAAAACCGAAGGGCTCGGTACGGAATTTTCATTTCTACAATCCACCCGTCGTCAACAATTTTAACGGCACTATCCCAAACGGCATTCCATCCAAAATCCTCGCCGTTATCAATACTCGGCGAAGCCACAGCATCAGCCTGATTGCCTGAGCTAAACACAAAAAATTCGGTATCGTTTTGGGCATCGTTATTAGGGTTCAACACCACACCAAAAAAATCGGATTGCCCAAAATTATCGCGGGTCGAAAATTGTTTTTGAATATCCTCTGGATAATCTTTTAAATAGGCAGCAATATAAATCGCGTTGTCATCATAAGTTATCTTAACAACCGTTTTTTGATGCGCTTTCTCTGCTACACCCATTTCCGGTCTAAACTGAGTAAAGTCTTTGGCTTCGTTTGCCTGTTCCCATGCCGGGTCATTTAGCACACCATCAATTTTCGGCGGCTTATCAGTCCTTACAATATTTAAGGTTTTTTTATCCTGGGCAAAGGCAAAAAAAGAGAATAATAAAATAAAGCAGAGCGTTGTTGGTTGCCTCATTAAGGTTGATTTTTGTTGTTTTGGTTGATGGTTAAAAGACCATATTAATCAAAAATTGTTACACTTTTAACAAATGTACTTTTGTTAAAACCGTATTAATCTTAAGTAAACGTTAAAAAAACAAACTAATTGTTAATATTTTTTTGAAATTTTAATAAGAAGATAACGTCTAAGTTTTTTTGACTATTTTTATTCGAACAAGAATGTTTTGAAGCATGGTTTTGATGTTTCAGTAAAAATGTCATTCTCGCTTAAGCTATAAATTTTAATAAAAAACACAGCATGCCATATAAAAGTTTTGAAGAGTACAACATTCAGGTAACCGACGATGTTAAGGACAGATATAAAAACATTATTGAAGATTTAGGCGAAGATACCCAACGTGATGGTTTGTTAAAAACTCCCGAGCGTGCCGCAAAAGCGATGCAATTTTTAACCCAAGGCTACAACCAAGATCCGGTTGAAGTTCTTAAAAGCGCCATGTTTAAAGAGTCTTACAACGAAATGGTGATTGTGAAGGATATCGAATTATATTCGCTTTGCGAACACCATATTTTACCTTTTTTTGGTAGAGCACACATTGCATACATCCCGAACGGACAAATAGTCGGGTTAAGCAAATTGCCCCGAATTGTAGATATATTCGCAAGACGGTTGCAGGTACAGGAGCGCTTAACCGAACAGGTTTTAGATTGCATAAACGACACCTTAAAACCGCAGGGCGTTGCTGTGGTTATTGAAGCGTCGCACATGTGTATGATGATGCGCGGTGTGCAAAAACAAAACTCGATAACAACAACTTCGGGTTTTAGGGGACAGTTTGAAAAAATTGAAACTAGAAACGAATTTTTAAAACTTATTGGCAAATAATTTTTGGTATATTTTTTGCGTTATACAGACTAAAACAAAGCCTATGAATTTAGAAAATTTAAGTAAAAACAAAAAATTGACCTTAAGCATATTGTTTGATATTGTTGGAATGCTCACCCTTTTAGATATTATTTGGGCACCGGCATCGGCTTATTTAATGAGTAAAATGTATAAAGGGACAAGAGGTAAAGTGGCAGGTGTTATATCGTTTATTGAAGAGGCCATTCCGGGTCTTGACATTATTCCAACCTTTACGATTATGTGGTTTTTAACCTATGTTTTTCAAAAGGAAGAAAAGCCTATTGTGATTGAGGTTGAAGCTGAAAATGAATAATACTATTATTATAAAAGCAGAAGCTGTCTAAAAAGTCGTTTGAATTTAATTTGTCAGGTTGAGCTTGTCGAAACCGATATTGATTATCAGTAAGTTAAAATATTTCGACAAGCTCAATATGACATAGGGTAAGACCTTTTAGACAGCTTCTTTTTTAGTTATAAGCTATAGGTAAATCCTAAATTAATAGATCTGCCCATATTAAATATACCATCGGGTTTTAACCGCGACAAATGATTTACATACGTTTTATTGGTTAAATTATTTCCGGAAAGCGTAACGCTCAACTCATTTTTAAATACCGAAAAATCTCCACCTAAACCAGCGCTTAAAAGACTGTAGCCATTGGTATTGGTTTCAAAAGCACTCACGTTATTTTGTTTGAATGTCGATTTTAACTTCACAAAAGCATAGCCTTTTTTAATCCAATTATCTTCAAATTCAATTCTTATAATATTACTTATCGAGTTTGCAGGGATTAGCGGTAAATACGTATCATCCTTTTGCTTTCCCGTAACGGTTTCAAAACTCGACTCAAAATGCAACCAATCCAAAGGGTGCGGATGCAAATGCAACCCAAATTCGCCGCCATAAAGTTTAGCGTCGTTTTGTAAATACACAAAAACAGGCGTATTATCAATAACATTGCTGTTGGGCGAAAGGAAAATATAGTTGTTTATTTGGTTGTAAAAACCGTTTACAAAAATTTCTAAATGTTCGTTTTTCAATTCCAAAGCGACATCGGTTTGAAAGTTTTGTTCGCTTTTTAAATCGATGTTTCCTATTTCGTATCGATTCGTTCCTTCGTGACTCCCATCCGATGTAAGTTCGGATAAATTAGGCGCTCTAAATCCTGTTGCAAAATTTAATCGTGCGGTAATGTTTTCCGCAATGTTTTTTTTGATTCCGAAAGCCCCGTTAAAACTATTGAAGCTTTTGTTTATACCTGAAACTACATTAATATTACGGTTATCAAAACGTGCCCCAAGTTGAATATCTATGTTTTCAAAATGAATATGAGAAGTTGCCAAAACACCAAAATCGTTAGTTGTCGCATCAGGTATCAATTCTTCTTCGCCATAATTTGAATTGATTTGATTCATCCCTTGAGCACCAACAATGGTTTCAAATTTGCCCAGTTTTGGGAGATGATATTTTACATCGTAATTAAATGTTTTTAGTTTCATACGAAGTGCCGCTTCTAACATATCGTCTTCTTCTTCCTCTTCATGTTGTTCGTGCTCTTCTTCGGTTTCATGATGGTGATGATCTTCAAACTCTTTTCTATCATTATAAACATATCCCAAATTGAGGTCTAATTTCGAGTTGTTGAAAAACAAAACCGATTTTGAGCTAAATATATGGTTTGTAATATTCTGAAACGGCAACAACGGTGTTTTGTTTGTTGATTGCTCCCCGATTTCTTCTGGAATGCCCAATTTAGAATTGTTGAGATTATATCGAAAAGCCGTTTTAATCGCTTGGTTTTGATAGCCCAAACCTGCTTTAAAATCCTGCTCTCTATAACGCGTATTGGTAACCCGATATGCTTTTGTTTTGTAATCTGAATGTTCGGTAAGACTTCCTCTAAATAAAAATTTAAAATTATTTACCGAAGATTTATAACCCGCATTGGTACTAAAGCCTTTGGTGTTGCTGTAGTAATTTGTTCCAAAATCGCCTGAATCGGTATTGTTATTAGCAAATCTTTCGGGGTTAAGATAAAGCACGCCGCCCAAAGCATCGCTACCGTAAAGCAACGAAGCTGGCCCTTTTATAACCTCAACACTTTCAACACCGGCATCGTTAACTCCCAGTCCGTGTTCGCTGCCGAATTGCTGATTTTCCAACCGAACGCCTTGCGTGTAAACCAAAACACGGTTAGAACTCAAACCTCTAATTACAGGTTTGCCAATGCCTATGCCCGTAGTAACACTTTCTACACCGGCAATATTCGTAATGCCGTCGGCCAATGTTATGGCGCCACTTGCCTTTAAGTCCGCTACGTTTTTGTGCTCAACTTTCATCACATTATCACGTTGTAGTTTATGGAAAGGCGTGGAAATTATAATGCTTTCCATTTCAATGGCTGAAGGTTTTAATTGAACGGATAAAGGATTGTTTAACGGAATGGTAACATCTATCGATTGGGTTTCGTAACCCATCATTGAAAACAGCAAAGTATGCGTGCCTGTGGGTAAATCATTTAATGTAAACTCACCATTTTCGTTAGTGCTTGTGCCTTTTTCTAAATGAGGCACGTAAACGGTTACATAAACTAATTCTATATTTGTGCTAGCATCGGTTACGATGCCTTCTATTTTGTTTTGAGAATATATATTTGATACTGCCAATACTAGCAATATATTGAGAAACAACTTCATATATGGATTTTTAATTTAATAATTATTTTAAGCTGAAAACTAATTTCAACAATTTTATAATGGTATTAAATTAATGCGGGAGGACCGCGAAGTGAGGTTTGTAAGCCTTGGTATTTACTTAAAAAATAATACTGCGATACAATTTGTTGGGTATCGATTTGCTCTAAAAACAAATCAACATTAAAAAAGGAATACGTAAAATTTTTATTGAGCTTAAACTTGTAAAAGTCGCAATCCACATCAACCTTATGTATATGGGTGGTGTTATATCCTTCACAAACTTCGTGGGTGTGGTGGGTAAATATATGTGCAAACTTTACAGCCGATGGCACTAAAAACAGAGCAGCAATACACAGTGTAATAACCTTAAAAGCGATATGTTCTTTAATACTCTGCATTAATCAAAAAAGCGTTTAAAGCCGATTTTACGAAGCATCTTTTTTTCAAAATCCCAAAAAAACTTGTATTGCCCAAAAAGCCATCCTATTAAAACCAGAAGTATTTGATAAAAAATAAATCCGATAACTATATACAATACCCAATACGTATAAGTTGGCAGGTTCTCTTTATTTATGCCCATGAGTTTAATGAGTGGCCTGCTTACAAATAATGATGACGTACCCGTGGTTGCAAACACCAAAAAAATGCTTATCATTTCCCATTTAAAGGTGACATTCCATTTTTTTTCCAATTTATTGAAAATGAAAAGAGTTAACTTTAAAAGTATAAAAAAGATAACACCACTTAACAATAACGTTAACATGATTTGGACATCTTTTAAAAGCACTTTAGATAATTTATAAGATGAGTAACCTAAAGCTATTAATCCCAAAAGGGGAAAAATAAGTTGCCAATTTTTATGTATTTGCCAATGCTCTTTAAATTTCTTCACTATAAAAATTTTGAGAGCAAAAATAGTTAAAGTGTTTTAAATTCTAGGTGTAAAACCAGCTAATTGTTGCTTATAAGTTAATTGAAAGTAGATAAAGTAATTATATAGTTTATAATTTACATCGTAGCCGTAATCAATTCCTGGTTGATAATCAATACGCAATTCGTAAAGGTCCGGATTAAAGCGCTGTGGCTGCATAACTCTACTATTCCATTCTGTAACGTAAAGATAATTTCTGTTTTCCAAAAATTGTTGCGAATAGTAACCTTCTGGTTTTGCTCTGCTTGCCAACCAAAAATTAAATCCCGGTTCGATAATAATTATTTCGTATTCCAGCTCATTGTTGGCAATTTTCACCGTATCGTTCTGGGTTACTTTATTTGTTACTTCGTTGTTTGAAGAAGGTATCTTTTTTGAGGAATTGCATCCAATAAGAAAACCTAAGACTAGGATTAGATAGAGAAACGTTTTCATAACTTAATTTTTTTTAATTTAAAGATACAAAAATCATTCCTTAATCGATTGATTTTTAACTGATTTTAAAAAAAATACCAAACACAATGTTTGGCATTTTTAATTCTATAAAACGAATTTATTTTATTTTCCTCCAAAAAGACCGCCTAATAAGCCACCTAGTCCACCTTTTTTCTTGGCACTTCCCAATACCATTCCTGCAACGTCGTCAATAACACTACCGTCGCCATCAGCATCCAATATTTTTTCTAAAAAACTTTGTTCTTCTTTGGCAGCGCTGCCACCAAGCAATCCACCTAGCAATCCACTCAAATCGTTTGGCGTACTCACATTGTTTTGTCTGGATTGTTTTCCTATAACACCCATTAAAATTGGAGCGGCTACCTTAAGAATATCGGCCACAGAACCTGCATCTAAACCAGATTTTTCGCCAATAATTTTTTCAACACCTTGCTTCTTGCTTCCTAAAACATGATTTAGAATTTTATCGCCATCTGTTTTAACCTCATCATTAACACCGCCACTAAATAAACCTCCAAGGTTATCTAAAATGCTTCCGTCGTGCTTGTTCATTAATGCACCCATTAAGCCTTGGGCACCTTCCGGCGTTGATGTGTTTCTTTCCATAGCTTTCATTAATACCGGTAAAGCCATGGTTAAAACACTGCTCGTTCTGGTTTCATCGGTTCCTGTTGAGCCCGAAACACCACTAACAATGGTTTTTCCTAGGTCGCTGTTTAATAAGTCTAAAATTCCTGACATGATTGTATTTTGTTTTTTAAGATTAATAAATTGGATGTTGAAGGTACAAAAAAAGTCCCAACATATTGTTAGGACTCACTTATACCGTTTAGGTCACATTTTAATTAAAAAGAATTCCTTTACCCAAGAATACTTATAATTTGTGACGCTAATTCTGTACCAATTCTATCTTGTGCTTCGTTAGTTGCTGCACCGGTATGCGGTGTTAACGATAACGAAGGATTCATTAACAATTGAATTTCCGGCTTAGGTTCTTTTTCAAAAACATCTAAAGCTGCCCGTGCTACTTTACCGCTTTCAATAGCTTTTACAAGGGCTACTTCGTTTACCACACCACCACGAGCTGCATTGGCAATGATTACGCCGTCTTTCATCATGTTAAATTCAGCTTCGTCTATAACGTAGCTTTCTTGTGATGGAACGTGTAACGTAATAAAGTCTGATTGTTTTAAAACATCTTGCTTAGAAATGGTTTCAATTTCAAAATTCAAGGTTTGTCCGTCAAAAAAGTCCAATTGCAAATTGGCTTTTTCCAAAAACGGATCGAAAGCAACCACTTTCATGCCGGCGCCAATAGCTACTTTTGCTGTAGCTTGTCCAATTCGGCCAAAACCTAAAACACCTAAGGTTTTTCCTTTTAATTCAGTACCTTTAGCATAGGCCTTCTTTAAGCCTTTAAAATTGCTATCGCCTTCCAATGGCATATCTCTGTTTGAGTTGTGCAGGTAACGTGCTAATCCGTAAAGGTGCCCAAATACCAATTCTGCAACCGAATGCGATGAAGCCGCTGGTGTATTTATAACCGAAAGCCCTTTTTCGCGAGCATATTCAACATCAATATTATCCATTCCAACACCACCTCGACCAATAATTTTTAAGTTTGGGCAAGCATCAATTAAATCTTTGCGTACTTTGGTGGCACTGCGCACCAATAAAACATCGATTTTATTTTCGTTTATGTAATTTATTAGTTGCTCTTGTGCAACCGTTGTTGTAATGACTTGGTAACCGGCTTTTTCCAAAGCATCAATACCGCTTTGAGAAACACCGTCGTTTGCTAATACTTTCATTTAAATTCTGTTTTTGTCATTCCCACAAAAGGCGGGAATCTTAATAATTATATTTCAGTTAGCTTTATGGGATGCCCTCCTTCGAGGGAATACCAAATGCTAATCTATTTACGCCTTACTTTCCAATTCGCTCATTATTTCAACTAAAGCTTTAACGCTGTCCAATGGCAATGCGTTATACATTGAGGCTCTGTAGCCACCAACACTTCTGTGCCCGTTTATACCGTTAATTCCACCTTCTTTCAGCATGGCTTCAAACGTTTCTTTTAAATTTTCGTTTTCTAAAGTGAATGTAGCATTCATGTTTGATCGGTCTTCTTTGGTTGCGAAACCTTTAAATAACGGATTCAAATCAATCTCGGAATACATTAAGCGCGCTTTCTTTTCGTTTTCCTTTTCAATAGCTTCAATGCCACCAAGGTTTTTTAACCACTCTAAAGTTAACATGGATGTGTACACGGCAAAAACTGGTGGTGTATTAAACATGCTCCCTTTGCTTATGTGCATTTTATAATCCATCATTGATGGAATTTTACGCGATACTTTGCCCAAAATATCTTCTTTAATAACCACTAAGGTTGTGCCCGCTGCTCCTAAATTTTTTTGTGCACCGGCGTAAATTAAATCGAATTGGCTGTAATCTATGGCACGCGAAAATATATCGCTACTCATATCGCAAACCATTGGGATATCGCATTTTGGGAACGATTTCATTTGCGTACCAAAAATGGTATTGTTTGTTGTAAAATGAAAATAATCGTAATCTGAAGGAATATCGTAACCTTTAGGAATGTAATTGTAATTGGCATTTTTTGATGATGCTACTTCGTAAATATCATCGTAAATTCTGGCTTCTTTAATGGCTTTATCTGCCCAAGTCCCCGAGTTTAAATACCCTGCTCTTTTTTCCAATAGATTTAAAGCCACCATTAAAAACTGTGTGCTAGCACCACCTTGTAAAAACAAGGCTTTGTAACCTTTACCTTCTAAACCGAGCAACTCCAAAGCCAATGCTCTGGCTTTTTCCATAATTTCAACAAAGTCTTTACTTCTGTGCGAAATCTCAATTACAGATAAACCACTGTTGTTATATTCCATTACTGCTTCAGAAGCTTTTAATAAGACTTCTTGTGGTAAAATAGATGGTCCTGCGTTAAAGTTGTGTTTTTTCATTAAATATTATTTTTTATTTCGACGAAAGCGAAAAACTATATTGTTGACTAATTTTGATTGCAAAGGTGGTAATTTCTGTGTAAAATTGTGTTATTAAAATAATAATTTTTGCCCTATATTTCTGTTAAAAATGCAATAGTATCCACGTCATCTGCATAATCCCAAAGTTGTGGTTTTTGTGTGCTGCCAAAAGCAATTTCATTGTCTAAAAACCCATTTGAAACCACACATTGTATTTGTTGTGCATCGGCCTTTAATTTTTGTTTTAGTTGATCTGCATCTTCGTAATATTCGTAAAACAAGGTTGCAATGGGCGATGCGTAGCTTGCATCTTCTTTAATCATAAAAAAGCCATTTTCAAGCATATCAAATTCACTCATTAAATACACGGCTTTATTATAGTCGTAATTATTAGCGTATTTGGCTTTTTCAACAATGGGATGCCAATGATAAATGGCTTCAAAAAAAGCATCAAATTTATAGTTTTTCGGCACAAAAAGTTTCGATACATTCCTGCAACCCAAACCGTAATATCTAAAAATATCTTCAGACAAGTTTTGCAAATCTCCTTGCGATTCGTTGCCATTTAAAACCGCAACCGAATTTCGGTTATTTCTAATTATAGATGGTTTTCCTTTAAAGTAATACTCAAAATAACGCGCTGTATTATTACTTCCGGTGGCAATTACAGCATCAAAATCTGTTAACTTGTCTTCGGTAAATTCAATTTTACCTTTAAAATCCTTTTCAACATACTCTAAATATTTGGCTAAAAAAGGAAGCAAATGTTTATCGTTTGATGATTGCTTAACCAATACCCGATGCCCAGAAATGAGCACCGATAAAAAATCGTGAAACCCTACCAACGGTATATTGCCTGCCATAATTATGGCGATCGTTTTAGGGTTAACAGCATCTAAATTATAAGGCTGCAACCATGTTGTTATGTTTTCGAGAGTTAAGGAATCGGACCACCCTTTTAAGGCAAATTTTATGTTTTCTTCCGTAAACCAGCCATTGTGTTCTTCGGCCAACTTTAATTGATGCTTAAACCCGTCAAAGAATAAAACGTTGTGTTCCACATTATCCTTTTTTTGGATAGCTTCATTAGAAAATTGACTTATAAAATCTCCTAATTTTACAAAAGCGTTAATTCTTTGTCGTAAATTCATTCTATATTTGGTTATGAATGGTTTTGGCTTTATTTTTGCAACTGCAAATTTAAGCAAACTCAAGAGAAAAAACGCTATGGCAATTATAATAACAGACGAATGTATAAATTGTGGCGCATGCGAACCCGAATGCCCAAATACAGCAATATATGAAGGTGCGGACGATTGGCGCTATAAAGATGGTACGAGTTTAGAAGGTACCGTTGTACTAACCAACGGAACAGAGGTTGATGCCGAAGAAGCACAGGAACCGATTAGCGACGAAATTTATTATATTGTACCCGATAAATGTACTGAATGTAAAGGGTTTCACGACGAGCCACAGTGTGCTGCGGTTTGTCCTGTTGATTGTTGTGTGCCCGATGAAGATGTGGTGGAGACCGAAGAAGAACTATTGGCCAAACAACGCTTTATGCATCCTGATGGATAGACGATAATCGATATTTAACTATACAATGAATCCCGAGTTTTTACTTGGGATTTTTTTTTGAAAAACATTCAGCATCAAAAGTAAATCATTTATAAAGTGAAACATTTTTAATCTAACTACGTCTTTAAACTATGGCTATACTTTGAATGGCCATAAAACCATCATTTTAAAGAAAAAGATTAACTTTGAACTCCTTTTTATGTCACACCCAAAACAGATAATGAAAGTTTTTATATCAATTTATGCTTTGTTAATTTCAGTTGTGTGTTTTTCGCAACATAAAATTGATAGCTTAAAAGTTGCCATTGAAAACCAAACATCAAAGTCTGAAGCTTATGTCGATATTGTTAACGCATTGGGTTATAATTATTGGATTGTAGATTCCAACGAATCTTTAAAATATGGAAAACAGGCTTTAAAATTAGCCGATAGCCTTAACTATCTATCCGGAAAAGCCAAGGCAAATCGCGTACTTGGTGTAGCGTATTGGTCGCAGGGCAATCATTTAGATGCCATTAAACATTTAAACGAAGCCTTAAAGCAAAATAAAAACTTAAACAATTTAGAAGGTACCGCAAACTGCACATTAAATCTCGCTATGGTTTATGCCGCACTGCAAGAAGACGAAAAGGCTTTAAGTATGTACGACGACGCCATTACCCAATTTACCGCTTTAAATTTAGATGGCAGAATTGCCACAACGTTTACAAAAATTGCATCGATTTATATAAAACAGGATAGGCTTTACGACGCAAAGGAATATTTAACAAACGCACTAAAAATGCATACCGATGCTAATTTTACTTATGGCATTGCCGAAGCCCACAACAGGTTGGGTATTTTGTATGTTAAGCAAGGTGAAAAAGAACAGGCTTATTACCACATTGAAAAATCGATAATTTACGGTAGAAAAGTTAACGATACCGATGGTATGACCAGTAATCTTATCCAATACGGAAAGCTTCTTATGCTTGACCATAAATTTGATGCTGCCGAACAACATTTGGTTTTAGCCATAAAACGCGCTAAAGAAAACAATTTAAAACGCTATGAACTTGAGGCTTACCAAGAGTTAAAAACATTAAAACGACTTGAGGGAAAACCAGAAGAAGCTTTAGAATATTACGATAAATATGTGTCTTTAAAAGATAGTATTTTCAACTCGGAAAAAACCATGCGTATTTCGGCATTGGAATTTAACAACCAAATTGAAGCCAATGAAAAGGCATTGGAACTGCTTGCCGAAAAAGAGCGTTCCAATAATTTTGTTAAATGGAGCTTAATAATTGGTTTGGTAACCCTTATGTTTTTTACCATATTTTATTTTCTGAATTTTAAAAAACGTATTGCCCAAAGTAGAGAATTGCAAATTACCAAGGAAGAGTTTACTAAAACCGAATTGGAAAACGCCAAACTGAGACAGCAAGAATTAAAACAAAAATTAGACTATAGAAATAAAGAGCTCACCTCGTACACGCTTAATTTTGTACAGAAAAGCGAGCTGTTCCAGCAACTTAAAGAAAAAATAGAATCTTTAAAAACAGCGACGCCCAAACAGCATGACACAATTATTAGAGAGCTAAACCGGGTTATAAAACAGCATGTTAATATCGATAGGAATTGGGAAGATTTTAAGCGTTATTTTGAAGATGTGCACACAGGTTTTAACGAAAAGCTAAAAGCAAAGCACCCTAATCTCAGCACCAACGACTTACGGATTTGTGCGCTAACCCGACTTAATTTAAACATTAAAGAATCTGCAACCATATTAGGGATTACACCAGAGAGTGTAAAAACAGCGCGTTACAGACTCAGAAAAAAGCTTAACCTGGAACCCAACGAGGAGCTTTTAAGCTACTTTTTAAGTTTGGAAAACTAAAACCTCTGTTTTTCTTTTATATTTTTACTTCTTTTTTCCTTAAAAACAAAATATATTCAAATCATTGATTATTAACTCTTTACACTGTTAGTGTTCACCTATTGTTCACCTTTTTTTAAGTTAAAACTAAAAGTGGTCTATCTAAATTAATTCGATAGACCACTTTTTGTATACGCCCTTTTTTTTAAATCTCTTTCCTCTGCATTTAGATTTGCAGCATCATTTAAAACAAAAACGAACAGTTATGAATTATTTACAATCAAAAAAATACGATTCAACATTAAAGCAAATTTGGTTTAATAGAAAGTACAAGTTAAGAGTAAGACAATTAAATCAACAAAAACACTTTTAAAATAAAATCATAAAAACCAGAAACGATTTGTAAATCGAATTTAATCTTATAGAAATCATGAAAAAAACAATTTATGCATCAACAATTATAACTTTTGTACTGTCATTATGCGTTACCGCAATTCTTATAAATAAAACCGAACCGAAAGCTTCAAAACCTTTGGCCTATAATTTTGTAAAGTGTACACCAGCGAAATTTTTGTTGGGTGAAGTGGACACAACCAAACAAATTTCTCCGCTTTTCAATAATCTGGGAAACCTTAGTTTTAAAATTTCTACAACTAATGATAGAGTTCAGGCCTTTTTTAATCAAGGTTTAAAACTCAGTTACGCTTTTAATCACGCCGAAGCACACCGTTCTTTTATGGAAGCAGCACGATTGGCACCAAATGTTGCCATGAATTATTGGGGACAAGCCTTTGCTTTAGGCCCGAATATAAATGATACCCAACCAGATGACGAGCGCAAGATAAAATATAATGAGGCTATCGCTAAGGCTAAAAAATTAGCACCATTGGCAACCCCAAAAGAACAAGCATTAATTAAAGCGCTGTCTGCAAGATATAGCGAAAATTTAAGTAAAGATGTTGCTGAATTAAATATGGCTTACATGATGGAAATGGCCAAAGTGGTTAAAATGTATACGGACGATGCGAACATTCAGATTTTATATGCCGCATCGGTAATGAATACGGTACCGTGGAATTACTGGGATAAAAACGGAAACCCATCACCAAATATAAAAGAGGCTAAAACGGCATTGGAAAAAGCTATGAAACTAGAGCCAGAAAACCCGGGCGGGCATCATTATTATATCCACATGGTAGAATTGCCTTATCCAGACCTTGGTGTAGAAAGTGCCGATAAATTGGCGTCGCTAATGCCTGGAGCAGGACATATCGTGCACATGCCCTCGCATATTTATATTCGAGTGGGCCGCTATAAAGATGCCGTAAAAGTTAATCAAGCGGCTATTTTGGCCGATGAGGATTATATTTCGCAATGTTTTTCGCAAGGGCTGTATCCGTTGGGTTATTATCCGCATAATATACATTTTTTATGGTCTTCGGCGAGTTTGTTGGGGAGCAGCGAATTGGCTATTGATGCCGCCAGAAAAACAGCTGAAAAAGTACCCGCTGGAGAATTTGTTGACATGCCCTTTTTACAGGATTTTGCTTCAACACCTTTATTGGCTTATACACGATTCGGAAAATGGAATGAAATTTTATCGACACCGGCACCAAGCCCAAAAATCAAACATTTAAATCTGATAAGACATTACGCCAGGGGAATTGCCTTTATTAGAAAAGGAAATATAAAAGATGCGGAGGAAGAATTAACAGCGATTAAGACACTTAAAAACGACCCGGAGTTAGAAAATATCGTGGCAACAGCCAACAATAATTCAGCTTCAATTGCAGCAATCGCTTTTGAGGTTGTGGCGGGAGAATTGGCGGCTTTAAAAGGCGATTTGCCAACGGCTATCAAACATCTTGAAAATGCTGTGGTTTTTGAAGATGCGCTCGTTTATACCGAACCTTCGGCGTGGCATATTCCAACAAGGCAGAATTTAGGCGCTGTTTTAATGAAGGCTAAAAAATACGAAGCAGCCGAAAAAATATACAAGGAAGATTTGGCAGTTTTAAGACAAAACGGATGGTCGCTAATCGGTTTATACAATGCCTATGTGGCACAAGGAAAACTATCTCAGGCAAAGACCATAAAAAAGGAATTCAACAAAGCTTGGAAAGACGCCGATATCAACATTAGCAATTCAATTTTATAACAGTATTTAAAATGAAAGTATTTATCGTTAAATCGTCATTATCATTATTGGTATTGGTTTTAATTTCAGCACATGTATATAAACTATATCTGTCGCATAAAGAGGCGCCAGCTGTCTACAATCCAACGGATGTGAATCCTGAATTGGTAGATGCGAGTTTACATCATTTGAGTGAAAACCACAGGGTTGCCGATTTTGAATTAATCAATCAAAACGGAAAAACCATCACCCAAGAAACCTATAAAAATAAAATTTACGTAGCAGATTTCATTTTTACCAGTTGCCCAACAATTTGTCCGGTTATGACCAATAATATGGCCAAAATTCAAAAGGAGTTTTTGAATGATGACGAGTTTATGCTTCTATCGTTATCCGTAACCCCAGATATTGACAGCATTCCGAGGTTGAAAGCTTACGCCGATAGAAATGGTGTGATAGACTCAAAATGGCATATTACAACGGGCAATAAAAAACACATTTACGAGCTGGCGCGCAAAAGTTATTTCGCCGTTACTGATGAAGGCGATGGCGGAATGCAAGATTTTATACATACCTCAAATTTTATCCTCATAGATAAAGACAAACAAATACGAGGTATTTATGATGGTATTAAAGACGAGGACGTCTCGCGTTTAATAGAAGATATCAAAGCCCTTCAAAGCTTATAAGTGATGAAGCATTCTGATTTCGAAACCAATAACATTCGCGGGCCAATAAATGCTTGGATGCTTAAAATCCTTGATGATTACATGAATTATCTTTTTGGAAAATCTAAAAAGAAACTCTTTAAAAACCATCCAGAAACCATTGTTGAAATTGGTTCGGGAACAGGGGCAAATATGCGCTATTTAAAAAAGGGAACAAGGCTAATTGCAATAGAACCAAATATTTATATGCATAATAATTTAAAAAAGAATGCTGCAAAATATGGCATTAATCTGGAAATAAAAACCATGGTTGGCGAGTCGATAGATTTACCAGATAACTCATGTGATTTTGTGGTATCTACTTTAGTGCTTTGTACGGTAAACAATCCTGTAACATGCATTAATCAAATTAAACGCATATTAAAACCATCGGGGGTTTTTGTGTTTGTTGAGCATGTTAAAGCTCAGGAAAAAAGCATTTTAGCTTACATTCAAAAAATACTGCACAAACCGTGGCATTGGTTTTTTGAAGGGTGCCATACCAATAGAGACACCAAATTATTATTGGAATCTGCCGGGTTTAATACACTGGAAATTGAGGCTTATAATTTGTACTCGCCCTTTATTCCTATCACAACCCAAATAAGGGGAAAAGCCATTAAATAATTTTTAACACAGTTGAAAACATTAAATCTTAAAATTATAAATATGAATTATTGCCAACTCCAAAAACTTAAATTAGAGCTCGCAGTTAAAGCAAAAAAAGGCACCGACTTTATATTGGCGGCATCTGTAATTTGGTTTGCCATAGCCTACCTATGGTCGTTAAAAGCCACATCATACAACAAAAGCGTATTGGTTTTTATAATTGGTGCATTGTTGCTTCCGTTGGCGTTTGTGTTTTCAAAACTCTTGAAAACACAATGGAAAGTGGCCAAAAACCCGTTGCAATCCTTAGGGCTTTGGTTAAACTTTGCACAGTTGTTTTACTTTCCGTTTTTGGTATTTATTTTACTTACCCAACCGGATTATTTTGTAATGGTATATGCCATTATTACGGGCGCGCACTTGTTTCCTTATACTTGGTTTTACGATGACAATACCTACGCTATTATGGCAGGAATTATTTCGGCCACGAGCCTAATTATGGGATTGAACTTCCCCGTAGAAACCCTGTTTTACATTCCATTATATACGGGTTTTTTGCTATTGGCCATGTTTATAATTCTATGGTTTTCTATGCCAAGGACCGTTCAAAAATGTGAAGAACATTCAAAAAAAATCAAATAATTGAATAATGAAAGTCTAATTCTATCAATTCAAAAAACAATAAATCTAAAAACATCAAAACTTTTTAAATCACTATATAATCACATTGCCAACAGGAATTTTTGGATGATTAATTTTTTTTCGGGGATTATTTAATTTATTCAAAACCAAAAGCCTATTGTGAGCAATCAAAATAGGCTTTTAAAATTTGTTAGAGCAAGTTAAACAGGAGTCAGTAAATCTATCATAAATTAAAAACCAACTAAAAATGAAAAACAACTACTTAATAGGTCTCCTTTACATCTGCTTTACAACAACAGTGTTCAGTCAAATAAGTGCTTTAAGCGATGAGTTTAACGATTCAACCCTGGATGAATCATGGAATTTATTCCAAACCCAATATTACCAAACACCAGTTCCCATGAATAACGGATTTATGGAAATGAACCTTGATGACGTGGAATGCAACCGAACCTGTGTTTGGTGGGTAGATATGAATGCGGGACTTATCTACAAAGAAATCACGGGAGATTTTAATGTGGTTACAGCCGTTTACACCAAACAAAAAAACAATCCCGCACAAGATATTGATGGATGGACGCAATTGGCTGGATTAATGGCCAGAGACCCTGCATCTACAACATCCGGAAACGAAAACTATGTTTTTAATGTTGCCGGAATGCGTTTTGATAATCCATCGATTGAGCTTAAATCTACCACCAACAATTTAAGTTCAATACGCGCCTTTACAGATAATATGTCCGGTACCGCCGCAGAGCTCAGAATGGTGCGGGAAGGAACATTTTTCAGTCTTTATTCACGACAAATTGGAAGCTCCACTTGGATATTTAGAGACGCATTTAATCGCCCAGATTTACCAGCTACATTACAAGTGGGACTTATAGCTTATGTTTTTGAAGCTTATCCGGGAAATCTGCTTGCGCAATTTGATTATATCCGGTTTAGTGAGGTTGATGACCCATTAAGTAATGATGAAGTTGTGGATTCTAATCATCATTTAAACATGTATCCCAATCCGGTTAAAGATGAACTGAATATTGAATTGAAAGCGAAAACAAATAACACGATTACTGTTGAGTTTTATAATGTTTTGGGCGAAAAAATCTTCGAGAGACCTTTAAATCGTTTAAATGATTCAACAACCAAAACAAAAATAGATGTATCAACTTTAAATATGGTTTCGGGTATTTATTTTGTTAAGCTAAAAAGCAACGGGCTAAGTTTTGGCACCTATAAATTCATAGTTAACCATTAGAATAGATGAACTAAAATGAAATATTATTTATCTTCTTATAAATTTGGAAATAGTGTAGATTCACTAAAGCAAATGCTGCCTCAAGGTGCCAGAATTGCCCATATAAACAATGCAAGAGATTCTAAAACCGTAAGTACAGAAAATAGAAATAGTCAGTTAAAAGAAGAAATGGAATTTTTGGACAGTTTGGGGTTTGTTAGCGAGCACTTAAACTTGAGGGACTATTTTGGTCGGGAAAGCAGATTAAGACATAAAATGGTTTCCCTCGACGGCGTTTGGGTCTGTGGCGGGAACGCTTTTATTTTAAGACAAGCTATGAAATTAAGCGGATTTGACAATGTGTTTCAAGAATTACTTTTAAATAATGATTATTTTTATGGCGGGTATAGTGCAGGTGTCTGTATCCTTTCAGATTCCTTAAAATACATACAATTTGTTGATAACCCAAATGATTTTCCTTACACAGAAATTAAAGAAACCATTTGGGAAGGTTTAAACCTATTCAACTATGGAATTTTACCACATTACCGTTCTAATCACCCAGAATCTACAAAAATTGAAAGGGCAGTTAAGCGATGCATAGATAACAAATGGCCTTTTATAACATTAAAAGACGCCGAGGTGTTAACAATAGAATAAAATCTGAAAGTATATGAACGCGATATTAAAGAAAGATAAAGAGCAAATTAATTTAATTTTTGATGATGCGATTAAGGAAAGCCTCGACTATTTAAAAAATATAGAAACGACAGCGACTTCAAAATCCAATAAAACCATTAAAAGCGAACCACTTACAAATGAAGGGCTAGGCGCACAAAAAACCTTACAAAAGTTTATTGAAAACTATAAACCTATCATCGTAGCCTCATCTGGCCCGAGGTATTGGGGTTTTGTTACTGGTGGGTCAACACCGGCATCCATTGTTGGTGATTGGCTAGCAAGCGTGTATGACCAAAATACGCAAGCAATATCTGGACATGGAGATAATTCTGCTCAAATTGAAATCAACACGATTAATTTATTACTGGAGCTTTTCCAGCTTCCGAAAACTTTTATTGGCGGTTTTGTTACCGGTGCAACCATGTCTAATTTTACATGTCTGGCAGTTGCAAGGCAATGGCTGGGCAAAAAGTTAGGGACAGATATAGCTAAAGAAGGGTTTTCAAAGGCTAAACCAATTAAAATATATAGTGCTACTCCACATGCTTCAGCTTTAAAAAGTTTGGCAATGTTAGGTTTTGGAAGTAAAAATATTATTCCGATAAAAACTATCGACACAAGTAGAGAAGCCTTGGATGTTGATGATTTAGAATTAAAGATTAAAGCGCACAAACAAACTCCCTTCATTTTAATTTCAAGTGCCGGAACCGTGAACTCTGGAGATTTCGATGATTTTTCAAAAATTGCCGAATTAAAAACAAAATATGATTTCTGGTGGCATATAGATGCTGCTTTTGGAGCTTTTGCCAGTTGTTCGCCAAAGTATATCCATCTTTTAAAAGAATGGGAACAAGCAGACAGCATCACTACCGACAATCATAAATGGTTAAATGTTCCTTACGAAAATGCCACTTTTTTTATAAAGGAAAAACACAAGGAATTACATGTAAATACTTTTCAAAATTCTAACGCACCATATTTAGGCGATATTTTTAAAAACTTTAATTATTTAAACCTCCTGCCAGAAAATTCAAGACGCTTAAAAGCACTGCCCGTATGGTTTACCCTCAATGCTTATGGTAAAAAAGGCTATATGGATATTGTAGAAAACAATATTCGTTTAGCCGGTGTTTTCGGGACCCTAATTTCAGAAAGTAAATCTTTTAAATTGCTTACACCTGTTAAATTCAACATTGTAGCTTTTACTTTAAAAGCGACAGATAAGGCATCCATAGATAAATTCTTATCAACTTTGAGCAATCGAGGAAACGTATTTATAACACCAACAGTATTTAACGGTAGAAATGGGTTTAGGGCCGCATTTGTGAACTGGAGAACAACTTTAAAAGACGTGCAAATGGCTTTAAAGGAAATGGAAACCGTATTGACGCTTCTAAAAAATGATAGTCCATCTTCAATTGACTGAAACCGACTGGAGTTTATCAAGGCTGGGCCTTTCCCAATAAGTGTATTAAAGATCAAATGATTTCACGTTAACAAACCCACAGTTTTCATCTCGATTTTTTTATGCTTTTAAACGGCAAAAATAACTACATTTGCACTCGCAAATAAATATAGATTCCCTTCTTCAAGGGAATGAATAAAAACTTATTCAATGAAAGCAGGAATTGTAGGATTGCCAAACGTAGGGAAATCGACCTTATTCAATTGTTTATCAAATGCCAAAGCGCAAAGTGCAAACTTTCCGTTTTGTACTATCGAGCCTAACATTGGGGTGGTAAATGTACCAGATCCGAGGTTGGAAAAACTGGAAGAATTGGTAAATCCAGAACGCGTACAACCTGCAACCGTAGAGATTGTAGATATTGCGGGCTTGGTAAAAGGAGCCAGTAAAGGCGAAGGATTAGGCAATCAGTTTTTGGCTAATATTCGTGAGACCGATGCTATCCTTCATGTATTGCGCTGTTTTGATAACGATAATATCGTGCATGTTGATGGCAACGTAAACCCCATTCGGGACAAAGAAACCATCGATATGGAACTGCAGTTGAAAGATTTGGAAACCGTCGATAAAAAACTGGATAAAGTAAAACGTGCTGCAAAAACCGGGAATAAAGAAGCCCAAAAGGAAGAAGCTGTTTTATTAAAATTAAAAGCTGGCTTAGAAGCTGGGGTTTCGGTACGAGCATTAACGTTTTCTGAAGATGATTACAACGATTTTGTAAAGCCTTCACAACTTATTACCGATAAGCCGGTTATGTATGTTTGTAATGTAGATGAAGGTTCTGCCGTTACCGGAAACGCTTATGTTGAGCAAGTAAAAGATGCCGTTAAAGACGAAAGCGCGGAGGTTTTAGTACTTGCTGTGGGAACGGAAGCCGATATTAACGAATTGGACGATTACGAAGAGCGCCAAATGTTTTTACAGGACATTGGGCTTGATGAAGCGGGTTCAGCTAAATTAATCCGTTCTGCATACAAACTATTAAACCAACAAACCTATTTTACCGCTGGTGTAAAAGAAGTGCGCGCATGGACTGTGGATATTGGAGCTACGGCACCACAGGCAGCAGGCGTTATCCATACCGATTTTGAAAAAGGATTTATTAGAGCCGAGGTTATTGCTTTTGATGACTATGTGGCTTTTGGAAGTGAAGCCAAAGTTAAAGAAGCTGGTAAAATGCGTGTTGAAGGCAAAAATTATATCGTTAAGGATGGTGATGTAATGCACTTCTTATTTAATGTTTAATTCAATTTCCGGTTTTTGAATTCATAAATTTAAAAGCTTTCATAAATAAAAAAAGATTGATAAACCTATAATTTATCAATCTTTTTTTATTGTTTTTTTTTAATAGAACTAGCCCTTTAACCACGCTTCACGCAATGCTTTTTGTGCATCGGTAGCATCTTCTTTGTGCATAATGCCTTGGCCTATGGTAAAGGTTTTTGTCGTTTTTGTTTTAATAACAATATCTTCTCCTGCCCTATTAAGTACCACTTCAATCTCTTTCCCCGGTTTCCAAGAAAACACACCTTCTAAAACGTTATTCGCATTTTGCAAGCTAACCGATGTTCCGTTAATCGATTTTATAACGTCGTTTGGTTTTGCGCCATGTTCCGCCCAAAAACTATTTTCTAAAACCATATCCGTAAAAAAGATAGTACCTGTTTGACCGTCGCCACTAACAATTGGCGCGCCATTCATTAATATGTAATTGGTTTCCACTTTGCCTTCGCCGATTTCCAATCCTACTTTATCGAAAAATGTCGTATAGTTTATTGGTAAATCGCCAATAACATGGTCGTCGAAAAACTCGCGTAACGACGGATAGGTCATCGCTACAATTTCATCTATCAATTTATCATCTTCAAACGGTTTGTTTTTCCCGTATTTATTTGATAATTCTTTCATTAAGGATAGAATACCTCTGTTGCCCTGGCTTTCTTCGCGCATTAAAATATCGATGCACATACCTATTAAAGCCCCTTTATGATACACGTTTAAATACTGATCTTTGTACGGTGCTTTTAAAACATTTTCGCTCATAATGGTAAAACTCATAGCGTCGTCCATTTGAGAAGCTGCTTGAATTTTATCCATTAGTTTATTGTAAAAAGCAGCTTCATCAACCAAACCTTCACTCACTTGAAACAGCGATGCGAAATATTCGGTAACCCCTTCGTACATCCATAAATGTTTTGAAAATGTTGGATTGTTATAATCAAAATAATGCACATCTTCAGAATGCACGCTCAACGGCGTTACAATATGAAAAAACTCGTGCGATACCAAATCAATCATGCCTTCTTCAAGGGCTTCTTTTGGCATAGCTTCAGGCATAACAGCCACGGTAGACGTATGATGCTCTAAAGCCCCAAAACCTTTTGGCGAGGTTTCTTCGCCATCAGATAAATACAAGTAAATGTCGTAACGAGGTGTGGTATCTATATCGCCCAAAAAAGCTATTTGTGCTTTCATCATGTTATAAATCGTTTCTTTTAACGATTTGGCCGAATGCACTTTATTTGGCGAATACACACTCAAAACAATTTTAATATCGCCCACCATAAATTCCTCAACATCCAAATTGCCGTACATCATGGGGTTATCGGTAATGTCAAAATATCGTGGTGCAAAATAGCTGCTTGTTTTGTTTTTACCGTCTTCACTTAATTGAGAACCCATTTTTTGCAATGCCGAAGTACGAACAAAATCGCTTGAAGCCGTCACATCCAGTTTGTATTGGTTGTTCTTTAAAACATCAAAATACCCGATAAACCCGTGTAAATTCAACACATAATTTTCGGGCTCAATATTGGTTCCTGCTGGCGAAAACGGCACTTCTTTTCCAATGCCTCCTTCGGTTTCAATATCAAAAGTATCGTTAACCCAATAGGTGATTTTATCAAGCTGTGTTGCGTTTGCAATCGTCCAAGAATTGGTATCCGCTTTGGTTACGGGCATTTCATTTCCTTGGTAATCAAAAGCTTTAAAATCGTCAATGTAACTTCCAAAATTGCTAACAGCGTACGTGCCTTGAACCACTTTGGGCATTCGGTATGTAACCGTTTCAACCGTAAAACGCCCTGGGTTAATGGTAACCGGCGCTTTATCGTCTACAACTTTGTCTAAATGTATGGCCGTTTCAATAGGTAAATTAATGGCTAAATCGTTAGCTGTGGTTTTGGTGGTGCTACAACTGGCAAGTAAAATCCCTGCAAATAATGCGATTAAAGTTCTCGTTTTCATGTCTGTAATTATAGGTTACTTATAGACGCCGAAAATACTACTATGTTACGATGACTGTTCTTAAGGTTCTGTTAAAAATAAGCCGAATTATCGTTATTTTCGCAATATGGAAAAGCCCTTAATAAGTATATTGACGCCTTTTAAAAATACCGAAGCCTATATAGAAGCTTGTTTAAATTCTATAGTAAATCAAACCTACACAAATTGGGAATTATTGATTGTTGATGACGCTTCTACGGATTCGAGCCCTAACATCGTTAAAGCTTATGCCGATAAAGATAGCAGGATTAAACTTTTAAAAAATTCCGGCGACGGTATTATTGATGCCTTAAAACTGGCATTTGGCAACAGTAAAGGCGAATTGATTACCAGAATGGATAGCGACGATGTGATGCAGCCCAACAAACTAGAGGTATTGGCAAACAAGCTTTTAACGTATGGCAAACAGCATGTTGCCATAGGATTGGTGAATTATTTTTCTGAAGACGGCATAAAAGACGGTTATAAAAGTTATGAAATCTGGTTGAACAACTTGACCAAAAGCGGTGAAAATTATTCTGAAATTTACAAAGAATGCGTTATTCCCTCGCCTTGTTGGATGGTTTACCGAAGCGATTTAATGGCTTGCGATGCCTTTAACCCGAATAGCTATCCTGAGGATTACGATTTGGCTTTCAGATTCTACAAGCACAACTATAAATGCATCCCATGTGATGAAGTAATACACAATTGGCGCGATTACAGGTCGCGAACATCACGAACGCATGTGCATTATGCCGAAAATCATTTTATCGATTTAAAGCTCCATTATTTTTTAGAGTTGGATTACAATCCCAATAAAACACTGGTGGTTTGGGGTGCGGGAAACAAGGGTAAAACGATTGCAAAAAAGCTGATAAAGAAGAAGGTTCCTTTTGAGTGGATTTGCGACAACCCCAAAAAAATCGGTCGTGATATTTATGGCGAAACATTACATCCTTTTCGGTATTTGGAAGGTATCGAAAACCCACAAAGCATCATTACGGTAGCCAACAAATCCGCTCAAAAAGAAATAAACACTTATTTAAAATCAATACACATGGTTAATAAAAAAGATTACTTCTTCTTTTGCTAACAAATGCTTATATTCACTCACTTAAAAAATCATTATTATGAATCTAAAATCAATAGCAGTAGTATTACTTTTTACTTTATTTTTTTCCAATCAATTCGTAACAGCCCAAAAAAAAGTCTCTCTTTTTAACGGAAAAGATTTGAGCGGTTGGACCATTTACGGCACCGAAAAATGGTATGTAGAAGATGGATTTTTAATCTCTGAAAGTGGTCCGGATAAGGAATATGGTTATTTAGCAACCGACAAACATTATAAAAATTTCGAGCTCACCTTAGAATTTAAACAGGAAACCGATAATGGCAATAGCGGTGTTTTTATTCGCTCTACTATTGAAGGCACAAAAGTTAGCGGTTGGCAAGTTGAAGTTGCTCCACCAAATTTACACACTGGTGGCATTTATGAATCTTACGGTCGTGGTTGGCTTATTAAACCTGCTCCTGAAAAAGAAGCGGTTTTAAAATCGGGAAAATGGAATAAACTAAAAATAAGAGCTATTGACGGTAAAATAACCTCGTGGTTAAACGGCGTGCAAATGGTTACCATTGACGATGAGAAAATTGGTGCTGGCAGTGGTAGCATTGCCTTGCAAATACATAGTGGTGGCGGTATTTTAATTAAATGGAGAAAATTAAATCTGAAAGAACTTTAAAGCTTAAAACCTTATACCGTTGTGTTTTACTTTTATTAAAAAATTATGGTTTGACAAATCTAAAAAGGAATGCAGTTTAAACACCCCGAACTTCTTTACGCCTTATTTTTACTGCTAATACCTATTATTGTTCATTTATTTCAACTCCGGAAATTTAAAAAAACAGCGTTCACCAATGTGGCTTTTTTAAAAGAGGCCACACTGAAAACACGTAAGAGTTCGCAAATAAAAAAATGGCTGATTCTGTGTACCAGATTGTTATTGTTAGCGGCTATTGTATTGGCATTTGCGCAACCGTTTACTTCAAAAATCGACGCCTTAAATACCAAAAAAGAAACGGTTATTTATTTAGATAATTCGTTTAGCATGCAAGCCAAAGGCAATAACGGCGAGCTTTTAAAACGTGCCGTACACGACCTTATAAATAATGTGCCCGAAAACGAAAATATAGCATTATTTACAAACAACACGGTTTATAAAAATACGACAATAAAGGCTATAAAAAATGATTTGTTACAACTGGATTATACAGCGAACAATTTAACAACTACAGCGGCATTATTAAAAAGCCAGACGCTTTTCAACGCAACATCGAATGCTGTTAAAAACATCGTTTTAATATCGGATTTCCAAGAAGACAACAGCGAAATAACCGTTAAAAAAGACTCGTTAACCAATTTGCATTTTGTTAAACTACAGCCAGTAAATGCGCGTAATATTTCGGTTGATAGCGCCTATGTTTCCGGAACCTCTCCAACACATATTGAGCTTACCGTACAATTAAAACAAACTGGGAACGGCACAGAAAACGTACCCATTTCGTTATTTAACAACGAGAACTTAATTGCTAAAACCTCGGTGGAAATCAATGATAAAGCCAGCACTACTTTTTCGCTTCCCATAAATGAAGTTATAGATGGAAAGCTCACCATTAACGATGCCCATTTACAATTCGACAACAGCTTGTTTTTCAATATAAATACCGCTTCAAAAATTAATGTTTTATCAATAAATGAAAGTGACGATTCGTTTTTAAAACGTATTTACAATTCAACTGAATTCAATTATACATCAACTTCAACCAATCAATTAAATTATAATCTTTTTGATAATCAGCATCTCATTGTTTTAAATGAATTGAAAACCATTCCGAATGCCTTAGTTTCGGCCATAAAAGCCTTTACAAATCAAGGTGGCTCGCTGGTTGTTATACCTTCAAAAGACATTACAAAATCAGCTTACAACGCACTGCTTTTAAACTACGCAACCTCGTTTAGCGATTTAAATGCCAATGAAAAACGCATGACCACCATAAACTATTCGCATCCTTTATACAGCAATGGTGTGTTTGAAAAACAGGTGCGTAACTTTCAATACCCCAAAGTAAATAGCTTTTACAATGTGGTTTCAAATGGTGCTTCAAAAGTTTTGAGTTTTGAGGATAACAAGGCTTTTTTATACCAAAACCAGAATGCGTTTATATTTACTTCGGCTTTAAATAACGATAATTCAAATTTCAAGAGTTCACCTTTAATTGTTCCCACGCTTTATAATATCGCAAAATTCAGCTTTAAAATCCCGCAATTATATTACACCATAGGCGAAGAAAACCGGTTTGATGTGGATACGCAATTGCAGCAAGACGATATTTTAGCACTGGTAAATAATGATATCAATTTGATACCAAAACAGCAATCCTTCAACAACAAAGTGGTGATTAATACATCCGATAATCCAACGGTTGCCAGTACATACGCCATAAAAAACAAAGCTGAAACCATTGCAAAGGTGAGCTATAATTACAACAGAAATGAGAGCGATTTAATTTACAGCAATCTTTCGAATGTAAAAGATGCCACCGTAAGCCATTCCATTACTGAAATTTTCGATACCATAAAAAGTGACTCAAAAATTAATGCGCTGTGGAAATGGTTTGTTATTTTTGCACTACTATTATTGCTTGTTGAAATGCTCATCTTAAAATATTTTAAATGAACATACTTATAAAGTCTGCCACAATTATTGATTCTAAAAGTGAGTTTCACAATTCCACTCAAGATATATTAATTGAAAAAGGTGTGATTTCAAAAATTGGAAAATCGCTTAAAAACCCCAATAATTACGCCGAAATTGAACTTGACAATCTGCACATCTCACAAGGTTGGTTTGATAGCGGCGTATGTTTTGGCGAACCAGGTTTTGAGGAACGCGAAACCATTTTAAACGGACTAAAAACCGCTGCGGCATCCGGTTTTACGGCGGTAGCGATGCATGCTAATACCAATCCTGTAATCGATACAAATTCGGATGTTACCTTTGTAAACTCAAAATCGGCCAACAACGCCGTAACCTTATTGCCCGTTGGCGCGTTAACGGTAAATAGCAAAGGGGAAGATTTAGCGGAATTGTTTGATATGAAAACGGCAGGTTCGGTAGCTTTTTACGATTATAAAAAGTCCATTTCCAATCCGAATCTAATGAAAATCGCCTTGCAATATGCCAGTAATTTTGATGGTTTGGTCTGCTCCTTTCCGCAGGAAAATAAAATTTCCGGGCATGGTGTTATGAACGAAAACATTACCAGCACCACTTTAGGTTTAAAAGGAAATCCGGCTTTAGCAGAAGAATTGCAAATAGTACGCGATTTATTTTTATTGGAATACACCGGCGGAAAATTACATATACCGACCATTTCTACAGCAAAATCGGTGGATTTGATTAGAGCTGCAAAACAGAAAAAACTGGATGTAAGTTGCAGTGTCGCCATACATAATTTATATTTTACCGATGCCATTTTAAATGATTTCAACACCCATTTTAAAGTATCGCCACCATTGCGCACCCAAGAAGATATTGAGGCACTAATTGAAGGTCTTAAAGATGGCACGATTGATATGGTAACCAGCGACCACAACCCTATTGATATTGAACAAAAAAAGATAGAATTTGATTATGCCGATTATGGCACTATCGGACTCGAATCGGCTTTTGGTGCGCTACAAAATATCTTTACAACTAAAAAAACAATTGATATTTTAACTAAAGGAAAATCGCGATTTGGATTGGAGCAAACCCCTATAAATGTTGGCAATACGGCTAATATTACGCTTTTTAATCCTGCACATAAATATACATTTACTAAAAAGGATATCATTTCGAAGTCTAAAAATGCCATTTTTGAAAATGAACCTTTAAAAGGAAAAGTTTATGGCATTATTTCGAATAATAAAATTTCTATAAACCCGTAATCATGACACAGCAAGATATTGAAGAAGGCAAAACCTTGGCAATTGTAAGTTACATTACTATTATAGGAACTATTATTGCCTATTTTATGAATAATGATAAAAAAAATGTGTTCACTAATTTTCATGTCAGACAAGCATTAGGTTTATGGCTCACTTATTTTATACTAGCTTGGGTGGTAAGTGCCGTAAATAGCTGGTTTGCCACATTAGGGTTTTGGATTTTTTTTAGCGTATTATTTATCTATGCTTTTATAGGTGCGATTAGCGGAAAATCTCAAGAAATACCGTTGGTTGGTGCTTTTTATCAAAAAATATTTTCAAATTTAGGTCAATAAATGTCAAATACATCTCTTTCACTACAGCATATCATTCGGGAATCTACTCTAACAGAACACGCACCATTATTAATTATGTTGCATGGCTATGGTAGCGATGAAAACGATTTATTCTCATTCGCCAACGAACTGCCAGAAGAGCTTTTTATCATCTCAGTAAAAGCACCGTACCCATTACAGCCTTATGGCAATGCGTGGTATGCCATTAATTTTGATGCCGATAAAGGCAAATGGAACGACAACGAACAGGCCAGGGAATCCCTCGAATTAATTGCTAATTTTATTGATGAAGCTGTAAATAATTATCCTGTAAACAAAAACAATGTATCGCTTTTAGGCTTTAGCCAAGGTTCTATTTTAAGTTATGCCGTAGCGCTAACTTACCCCGAAAAAATAAAGAATGTTGTGGCACTAAGCGGTTATATTAACCATGATATTTTACCTGAAGACATAAAGCAAAAAGATTATTCCAATCTGGATTTTTACTGTTCCCACGGAAGCGTGGACCAAGTGATTCCAGTAGATTGGGCGCGACAAACAGCCCCGTTTTTAAATGTGTTGAATATTAAGAATGTGTATTCTGAATTTCCTGTCGGGCACGGCGTTGCGCCACAGAATTTTTTTGAGTTTAAAGATTGGTTGAGTAAAAGAATAGATTAAAAAAATTACTTAGGATACTGCCGCTTTATATTCCGTATTAAATCTTCCAGCCCGTTTAATTTAAGCTCGTAAACCTGTTTAAGCATATCGCCCAATTTCCCCTTCGGGAAGCCTTTATTGTTGTACCAAACCACATAATATTCGGGCAAATCAATTAAATAGCGGTCTTTATACTTGCCAAAAGGCATTTTAGTATGCGCTAATTTTATAAGGAAATCTTTATCTGGATTCATGCCGCTACTACTCTACCGATTTATATTTTGAAAGCTTATTAAGTTCGTCTGCAATATAGCTCTTCCATTTAGCTTGATTTTCACTATCCCTGGAATAATTCGTTTCGGCATCGTATTTATCCTGCATTGCGGCCAATTCATTATTAATGGTTTTATTATGTTGGCGCAATTCATTTTTAATATGATTTGATACTTTAAGCAGACTGATGCGTTGCCTAAATTTACGAACGTGCAGCTCGGTAATATCAAAATGCAATTGCTCATGCCCTAATACATGATTATCGGCAAGGTTGGATTTGTACCACGATTGTTCTGGATAAAAATGACTAAACACTTCGGCTGAAAAACCAACAACTTCACCATCCGTTTCTCGCACCGAAAACCCAAACGAAATTCCCGAAGCAGTTATGGCCACAGCACTCACCTTAGGGTTTGGCGCTCCTTTAAAATCTGCCCACGATAGTTTGTAAGATTCGTTCCAAGATAGCGTTGGCTCATCCTGAACACATAAAAAGACACATAAAATAAGGAATACTTTTGCCACAAAAATTAGATAAAAAACAACCGTTTAAACTTTGCCAATACGCGTTCTGTTTGTTTTCTTACAGAGAGCCAGTCATCCCGATAAACATCGCGACTACTTCGTATTAACGTATTTAAAACGTTTTGCTTTAAAGCTTATTGTTTAACCTCAACAACGGTTAAATCTTGGTAATTAACCAGGTAAACCGTGTCGTTATAATAACCACCAAAAAGTTTCTTTTTGTAAGCAAACTTGTTTTCTACATATTCCGTTAGTGGCGCATTGTTAACCGACATGTATAAGTCTTCCGAACTCACAATGCGCAGCACAACATCCATCGTTAAATCGAAGCCTTTAACCGCTGCACTATTTGGTGTGGTATTGTAAAGATTTTTATAGCGTTTTACAAAAGCATTATTATCAGATTCGTTATACGATTTAGAGGTAGCCGCATAAAGAAATTGCAATTTAGACAGATGTTCGTTAGATACACCATCGGCCGTAAAAGCCGCATTCATATTGGTAGTCGCCAATACAATTTCAACCGCTTCTGTTTTTGTGATTAAGTCTTCTGCTTTAATTAATGAAGCTAAAATACTGGTAACGTTAGACACAAAACCTTCGTTTTTAGTTTCTAAAAACACCAAATTTTTACCGGGTTTCAACGCTTCTTCAATATCTTCTTTGGTAACAAAAAAATCATCATCGCCGCTCTTTTTGTTTTTTCTTGAATGTATTTGTTTGGCGTGATTAAAATCGCGTTTTAAATCATTTGAGATTTGCGTGTGTTTAGAGTCTGAAATAACAATAATGTTGCTCGGTAAAGTATCTGTTTTAACGTAGTTTACCAAAGTGCTTTTTAGTTTGTCGTTTGGTGGCCTTGATTGAAACACATTGTCGTATAGTTTTAAATTCAGTCCAATAGGCGAAACTACGGGCACGTTATAACGCCTTAGTTCTAATGCCGCTTTATCAAACGTATTCGACGTTAATGGCCCAATTACGGCATCCACCGTTTCAAAATCGTTTTCATTGATTATTTTTGAAACTTCGCCTATTTCATTTTTAGTATCGTACACATCTACTTTTAGCGAAATGCCCAAGGTTTTTAACGAGTCAATGGCCATTAAAACACCCGAGTAAAAATCGAGCGACGTGTCTAAATATCGGTCTTTAACAATGCTGTTTTTAGTATCTTCCTTGGATTGAAAATCAACTCTATTTAATCTAAAAGGCAGCATCACCGCAATATGTTTTGTGTTAAAATCCCTAATACTGTCTGTTAAATTAATGCTGTTTGATAATTCAATGGAAAGCGCATCGTTAAACGGTATTTTTAAAATCATGCCCACTTTTAAACCGCTTTCTGCTAAACCGGGGTTTAAAGCTTCCAACGCTTCTTTTTCCAAACCTAATTTAAGCTTTAATCGATAAAAGCCTTCTTTTGGCAATACTTTGTAATAGCTGTATTTATCGTCAACTTCCCGTTCTTCGCCATCCTCAATATTTGGTACAATAATTTCTTGGCCATCTTTTAAGACCTCGTCCATTTCCGGGTTGAGCTCTTCCAGTTCCTTAACCGAAATCCCAAATTTATAGGCAATGCGCCATTTTCCTTCTTTAGGCTGTACTATGTAAGTTTTTGTAGGTTCTGCTTCAATTTCCTCGGTAATTTTAAAAATCGGAATTTGCAGCTTATCCCCTTTCCTAAGCGGATCGGCATATAAAAATTTATTGTATTTCTTTATATCGTCTTCAGTAACATTATACTTTTTGGCCAAACTGTACAAAGTCTCCTTTCTTCGGGTTTTATGCTTTTCAAAACCTTGCAACTCCTTAACCGTAACCATTTTGGGCTTTTGGGCTTTGGACAACGGAATGATTAAAATCGTATTGGGCTTCAATTCCTTTTTGGCATCCGGATTTAACTCATAAATATCCGATGGCGTTACAAAATATCGTTTGGCGACCTCTTCAATGGTTTCGCCTTTTTTAACTTGGTGGGTGCTAAAGTTTTGGGCATTTACCGAAGTAAAACCAAATGCCAAAACCAAAATAAATACTAATAAAAATCTATTCATGCTGTTAATGTCTAATCGATATAAATATAATAAAACGCGGGCAATCTATGTATATACGTTGCTATTTTGCCTAATAGATGCCACAGGCTTCCTTTTCGTTTAACAAGAGCACATAGTGTGCCAAAACTACATTTTTAAAGCGTTCAAATTTTTTATTTGGGCGTTACCATAACCCTTCGGCTGCGCTCAGGGCAAGTGGTCGGGCTTTCACTACTCGCTTCCTCCTTCGTCGGCGAGCTCAAACATGCCGTTCAATCCCTAACGCGAAACTCTTGCTCTAAAAACCCACCCCTAACCCCTCCAAGGAGGGGCACTGATTTGGTAGTTAAAATTAAATGCTCAATATAAATTCAACTTATTTACTTTTATGTCTTCCAACTTCTAGCTTCAAGCTTCTAGCCTCAAAACCTAATCACTCCCACTCAATGGTTGCCGGTGGTTTACTGCTAATGTCGTACACTACTCTATTAACGCCTTTTACTTTATTTATTATATCGTTGGATGTTTTTTGAAGAAATTCGTATGGCAAGTTTACCCAATCGGCCGTCATGCCATCGGTACTTTCTACGGCTCTAAGCGCCACACATTTTTCGTAGGTACGCTCATCGCCCATAACGCCAACACTGTTAACGGGCAATAACATCGCGCCGGCTTGCCAAACCTTATCGTAAAGTCCCCAAGCTTTCAAACCATTAATAAAAATAGCATCAACCTCTTGAAGCATACGTACTTTTTCAGCCGTAATATCGCCCAAAATACGAATGCCCAAACCGGGTCCCGGAAATGGGTGACGCCCTAACAATTCCGGATCGATACCCAAAGTCGCACCAACGCGTCTTACCTCATCTTTAAAAATAGCGCGAAGCGGTTCCACGATTTTAAGCTTCATAAAATCCGGCAATCCACCAACGTTGTGATGCGATTTTATGGTTGCCGATGGGCCGCCAGTAGCCGATACACTCTCGATAACATCAGGATAAATCGTGCCTTGTGCCAACCATTTTACGTCTTCCAATTTGTTGGCTTCGTCATCAAAAACCTCGATAAACGAATTCCCAATGGCTTTGCGTTTCAGCTCTGGGTCTTCAATGCCTTTTAAAGCCTCAAGAAATCGCTTAGAGGCATCAACACCTTTAACGTTAAGGCCCATGCCTTTGTATTGGTTTAATACGTTTTCGAACTCGTTCTTTCTGAGCAAACCGTTATTTACAAAAATGCAATACAGGTTTTCTCCAATGGCTTTGTTTAACAACACTGCCGCCACGGTAGAATCTACGCCACCCGAAAGCCCTAAAACCACCTTGCCGTTTCCTACTTTTTCTCGAATCGCCTCAACGGTTTCTTCAACAAAGGAATCGGGTGTCCAATCTTGATTAAGTCCCGCAATACCCACTAAAAAGTTTTCCAAAAGTTGTTTGCCATCGGTTGTGTGATATACTTCCGGATGAAACTGAATGGCATAAGTTTGTTCGCCTTCAATTTTATAAGCGGCATTTTCAACATCGTTTGTGCTGGCCAATAAAACAGCTTTTGTAGGTAATTGTTTAATGGTATCGCTATGGCTCATCCAAACTTGACTGCCTTCGTTTATATGTTTAAAGAAAGGCTCATCGTTTTTAATGAACGACAAGTTTGCACGCCCGTATTCCCTAGTGTTTGATGGTGCCACTTCACCTCCCGAAAAATGGGCCAAATATTGCGCGCCATAACACACGGCGAGAAGTGGTTTTTTTGCTCGTATCTCAGATAAATCTGGATGTAAAGCAGATTCGCCCCGTACCGAAAATGGGCTACCAGAAAGAATTACGGCTTTGTAATCGTCAATGTTTGTTGGAATTTTGTTAAATGGATGTATTTCGGAATAGATGTTAAGCTCTCTAACTCTACGCGCAATAAGCTGTGTGTATTGCGATCCGAAATCTAAAATTAATACCTTATCGTGTTGCATGCGCAAAAGTAATAATTGATTTTATAATAGCGAATTGGGCACGCTACTTTTTTACATAATTTTTTAAAACATTAACATGTGAATAACTCTAAGCTCTTCCAAATACACAACCAAGGCAGAACTATTTGACTTACAACGAATAATTAGTTATTTTTAGCAAAAACCAACCAACCGATATATGAAAAAAGTCTTTTTTATAACCTTCCTTGTTCCTTTTTTTCTTATTTCCCAAAACAACAAAAAACTAGATAGTTTACGCTCTGTGTTCCAGCAGCAATCTCAAAATACAGAAAAAGTAAAAACCGCTGATTTAATTTTTATTGAAAGTAGAGTTTCTAATCCTGCTCTAGCACTAGAGTATCTGCACAAAGGATTAACCATATCGAAAAATATAAACTACCCTGAAGGTGTGGCTATAAATTATAAAAACTTAGGTCATTACTATGTAAAACATCATAACCTAGATTCTTTAAGATATTATTTTGCTAAAGCCGAAAGTGCTTACAAAAAATTAAATGATCATAAATCCTTGTTTAAGGTATTGCATGCCTGGAACCGTACGGAAAACCTAGAGGGTAATTTTAAACCAGCTTTAGAGTTATCAAACCAATCCATTCAAATTGCAGAGAATTTACAACATGGGTTAATGTTAAGTGATGCCTACCAGCAACAAGCTAACATTCATTTAGATAAAGGGGACTTTAAAAGTGCTATTGAAAATTTAATCCTTGCATCTAAAGTTCATGATACACTAGCTAACAAAAAGCCATTACGCGAAGCCATTATAAAAACCGGTCTTGGGCGTACAGAAACCTTAAGGAACAATTACAAGGCAGCTATTCCATACCTTGAAGATGGATTGGCTATTTTTATTGATTTGAATCACCACAAATGGCTGGCCATCACATATATGGAACTTGGAAATACGTTTTATCATTTAAAAAATTACGATGAAGCCCTTTTAAACTATAATAAAGGCTTAAAGATAAGTAGGGAGAAAAAATGGAATGATTTTATTGCGCCATATTTGGCCAACATAGGCGCTATTTATTTAGACAAAAATGAATATGATAAAGCTTTAGAGCATTTTTTTAATTCCAATAAAATTTCTAAAAAGCATGGCTCTGTAAACAATCAAATTATTCATTTTAATGATGTGGCCTCTGCATACCTTGGCAAAAAAGAATACCAAAAAGCCATAAATTATTTTTCCGAGGCTATCCACTTAGCAGACTCTATTGGTTCTATTGATAACTTATCTGATAATTACAAAGAACGAGCCGAAGCCTATGAGGAAATTGGCAGCTATGAAAACGCCGTTTCAGATTATAAAAACCACATCGTTTTGAATGATTCGGTATTTAATAGTAAAAAAGCACAGCAAATTGATGAATTAAAAACCCAATACGAAACCGAGAAAAAAGAACAAGAAATTCTGCTTCAAAATAAAGAAATAGATTTACTAAAGCAACAAGAAAAAAACAACAATTTACAACGATTACTTTTAGGCATAGGCTTCCTTTTATCGCTTATAGGTTTTTATGCTGTTAGACAAAAACTTAAACGCAACAAATTGGAAAAAGAAAAAATAAAAGCCGAATTAGCCTTTAAAAAGAAAGAACTCACCACCCACGCCCTACATTTGGCAAAAAAAAATGAAGTATTGGAAAGCTTAAAACAAAAAGCCCAGAAATTTAAAACCTCTGAAAACGACCTTAACGGTTACCAGCAACTTATTCAAACCATTAATTTTGATCTGAAAGACGACAATAATTGGGAGAATTTCAGTAAATATTTTCAAGAGGTGCACAAAGACTTTAACAGTAATGTGAAACAAAAATTTCCTGAAGTTACCTCAAACGAATTGCGTTTAATGTCTCTTCTAAAAATGAATTTATCTTCAAAAGAAATTGCAAACATTCTTAATATTTCTCCAGAAGGCATTAAAAAAGCACGTTACCGTCTTCGAAAAAAATTAGGAATTTCAACCGAAGATTCGCTACAAGACCTGGTTTTAAACCTATAAAACGGGGCGTTAATCAGCTGTCTACTCTTTGTCTTTTATTAATTTTTGGGTTGTCCACCTATTGTCCACCCCAAAAATTATTCATTTTAAATTTCTTACAATAAGTTTGGAATGTCATTAATTTGGCATACCGTTTTGTGGTATCTTGCGCTAGCTTGGGCTGCAGACCTTTACAGCGCAAGGGCACACAAAACTAAGTTAACAATCACAAAACAAACCATTATGAAACCACACACCAAACTTCAAACGTTTTGCTCCCTTTTACTAATTTTATTTATACTCACAAACTGTTCAACAAATACCGAACCAGTAGATATTCCAGCTGCCGCTAATGGTAAAATTTCAAATCTCAACATCACGACTAATGGCAATGTTACCCAAACCGAAAACGGCTATAATGTAGAAGGTAGTTTAACCATTGATACTGAAACCTCGGGCGATGTTGTGTTTGATAATGCAGATTTAGATGTAGAATTTGACAATAATGGCAATTTAGTAGGGGTAACGGGCACTTCTGATATTCCGTCAAACAGCAATTATTTTGAATTCGAAAACCCTGTACAAGCCGATGTAGGCTATTTTTTAGGAAAGTTTTTAAACGAAAACAGGGATTTTGAAATACAATTGGTAGACGAGCGCTATTATTTTGTTTTCCACGTTTCAGTTAACATCGAATTAAAAGTAGGTGCAAATGATGACCCCGATGCACAGAAACCTATTTCCATAAAAGCACCTGTTGGCGGGCACATAACTTATATTGCAGACTACACAGACCCCATGTTTTTCTTCTCTTTAGGAGGTGATGCTTTGGGCGGAAACGATGGAAGCAACAATGGGGGTAATAGTGGCGGAAGTAGTAACGATTCCAGTTCTAAGCTTGGCAGTGTAAGTTTTGGTGCTTCTTTTGGTTCTAATTTTATGTTTGTTCCCACTAACCCCGTTGAAGGTAACGTGGTGTCGTTTGAAGCAAACCAGGTTACTGGTGGCACCGTATCGTTTTATAAAGTATTCGAGGCCTCAGGGATGTATTATCAAAACAGAGGATTTGATATTAGCGCCAATTTTGATGAACCCATGGAATCTGATTTCGGAGCACATTATAAAGCCGGTATCAATGGAAAGCTAGATTTTTCATTTGATATTGCTTCCTTTATTTCCTTTGGATTCCCCATAGGTTCTGGGAGCGCTGCAATTGTAGCCGAAGCCAGTACTAATAACGGTATTATTTCAAAAGCATTTATTAACGGGTTGGTAGAACCAGACCTGTCATGGTGGCCAGAAATTATACCCGTGGCTCCAAGTGGCAATTTAAACGCCTACGGTTTTGTTGAACAAACCGGGTATTTCGATATTGGTTTATCTGGAGAGTTAAGTTTAGAAACACCAACAGGCACACAATCAGTAGGTGGTGGTATGCGCGCAACACCTGAAGCTTTTACCATGGAAGGCCAAGTAATAGTGGATGATGAAGTTTGGGAGGCCCAAGCAACATTTACTACTGATGAAACCAAAATGATTGCAACCCCACCAGTAAATTTTACAGAGGGTATTTCTGAAACCGTTACAGGGCAAATTGATGACGCCATTGCAACTACCGAACAAGCTATTGCAGACTTAGAAGCAGCCAACGAACAATATGAACTCGAATTGAGTTTAAGAGGTTTAAGAGCAGCGCTACCTGGTATTATTGATAGAGCTCAGGAAGAAATTGACGATGCCGTTTCCTCAGCTATTGAGAGTGCCAATAAGCAAGCAAGCGACATAGTTAGCGAAAATGGCGCTGCCTTATGTAGTACAAATATTTCTTCAAAAGTCAATGGCATAGTAGACCCTTATAGAGACGCGCTTGACAGACTTAAAGATGCCGTTGACGACTCAAATGACAATACGCAAACTAGAACAGAATTAGAAGCGGCATTACGCCATTTAGCCTCTTTAAACAAAATAGATAAAACAGTTAAAGTAACCATTACCTATGGCAATAAAGCTGTTAACAACCCAAGTCCCATCCCCGATATTAGCAAATGTAGTGTTTGGTCTAGTAGTACTACAAGAAACCGAACCGTTTCTGCCACAATACTAACCACGGAGCAAGTATCGCAATTATTAGAGGCCGCCGACAATGTACAATATATTACTGAAGCTGAAGGCATTAAATTTGACGCTCAAATAATTCTTGACCAATTACCGACCATTGAAGATTTAGAAAATTTGAAAGATAGTGTTGAAGGATGTATTAATGAATTAACGAGTGGTTTACAATCATCTGGTTTTACATATAACCACAATACTAAAGCGTTTACACCATTTATAATTATTAATGGTGAAGAAAAAGAAGTGAAAGAATTTGATGTTTTTAGTGGCAGTGAAATGGTAGAAAGGGCACGTGTAAAAACAACCACATGCAATCCGGAAGGAGCACTTTCAAAATTAATTAGCGAGGCTAAAAACAAATAGACCACAGTTAGTCAGCTTTAAAACACAAGAAACGAGCTTAAAAGCTCGCTTCTTGTGTATAATTAAACCATAGAAATATTTATTTCATTGAGTTTAGAATAGCCTTAATATCGCCTTCTGTGGTATCCGGGTTGATAAAACAAAAACGCGAAACGGTTTCAAAGGTATCACCCGTTTTCCATTTTGTTGGAGTAACCAAAGCGAATCCCTTTTTGTGGTTTTCGTAAGTCCAATGCGTGTAATCTTCGGGTTTCCATCCTATTCTTCGGTATAACACACAAGATAAACTAGGTGCTCGAACCAACTCCACATGCGGCATTTTCTCAATAATGTCACCTGCAATTTGAGCTAATTCCAATCCACGCTCAACCGCTTCTTTATACCGGTCTGTGCCATGGGTAGCCAGCGAAAACCACAACGGCAAGCCCCTAACACGACGTGTCAACTGGATTTGATAATCGGTTGGATTGAAACCGTGCGCTCCCTCATCTTTAAAAATATCCAAATACGAGCCTTCTTGCGAGTGTGCTCGTTTTGCCAATTCGGGTTCTTTATAAATTACGGCACCACAATCGTAAGGCGAAAACATCCATTTATGCGGGTCGATAGTAATGCTATCGGCGCGCTCAATACCTTTAAACAACGGTCTTACAGAATCGGCAACCAAAGCGCCACCGCCATAAGCAGCATCTACGTGGAACCATAAATTCTCTGCTTCGCAAACTCTGGCAATGCCCTCTAAATCGTCAATAATGCCCGCATTTGTTGTTCCGCCTGTTGCCACAATGGCAAACAAACGTCTGCGTTGATGCGCTGTTAAATTATTGATAGTCTCTTGCAAGGCTGTGCCATACATAACATCTTCTGTATCGACTAAAAGAATATCCACATCGGCAACCTTAGCCATCGCTTTTATTGAAGAATGCGCCCCAACCGATGTAATCACCAGGCCTTTTTCAACTTTGTTCTGCTCGTTTAAACTGCGCCAATACTCTCTCGCAGTTACAATAGCCGAAAGGTTGGCTGCCGTACCGCCGCTTGTAAAAACACCGAATGCACCCTTGGGCAAACCGGTTAAGGATACAATCCACTCCATGGCTTCGTTTTCACAAAAAATACCGCCGGCGCCTTCCATCCAATAAGCACCGTGAATGCTGGATGCCGATGTAATTAAATCGAACATAATGGCGGCACGTGTTGGCGAAGCGGGAACAAAGGCTAAATGCCTAGGGTGATCGATAGGCACATTGGCTTTGGCCAAGTGTTTTTTCCACATTTTAAAGGCATATTCACCGCCAACACCTTTTGGTGTGATGGTATCGCCCACCAAACCTTTAAGTTCTTCAGCCTTTTTGGGTTTTCCAATTTTATGTTGTGTTGACGAAATTCTATCGATGGTATATTTCATAACATCCATGGTCATTTCAATCAAATCCATGTCTATTTTATGCATGTATTTAAATTCTAAGATTAAAATTCTTTATTTAGAGGATGTAAATTTAATACTTATGGTTGGATTTATTGGTCTACAAACTCTTGATAAACTTGATTCTTATTTAGCAATTTGTTTCGCGAAGAATAAAAAGGTATTTTTATCAAACACCAACCTTCTATTACATGATAAAGACCTTTTTTTTACTTTCCTTAATACCTTTAGCATTAGTTACCCAAAACAATAAAAAGGTTGATAGTTTATTAAAAATCTATAACAGCTTACCAGACAATGCAGATAAGGTTTACATACTTGACAGACTACACTATGCAACATTATACAATGATGTTGGATTAGCTAAAAAATATGCTTTCAACATGCTTGATTTGGCTACTAAATTAAATGAAACAGAGGAAATTGGATTTGCAAATTTCAATATAGGTACTAGTTTTAGACAAATAGGTCAAAAAGATTCTGCCACAATTTTCTTTAAAAAAGCCCAGTCCATTTTTAAAACTAATGGGTATGCCGAAGGAGAAACTTTGGTAAACAATGCCTTTGCTACTTTGGCCCTCGAAAAGGGAGACCATAAACTTGCCTTTGAGCTTACTCAAAAAAATGTAACTATCGCTCAAGCAAACAATAATCTAAGGGGCGAAGGTTTGGCATATAAATTCATGGGGTTAATATTTAGAGAAAAAGGAGATTTTGAAAATGCGCTAGCGTATTGTTATAAAGCGTTAAAACTCTTAACGAAACCTTACGACAGATTGGAAAGAGCGGATACCTTATCTGAAATTGGTCGCATAGAGACTGAATTAGGAAATTTTGAAAATGCCAATACCTACTTATATGAAGCCAAAGCCATTTACGAACAAGAAAATGACCAAGATTTTTTAGCCCAAAGCCTTATGAATATTGGTGGTAATTATTATCACCTCAAGGCCTACAACAAAGCAGAAAAAACACTTACCCAAGCACTACAATTGGCTCGTAAGGTCCCATCACCTACTGTTGAGTGCTTAGCACTTTTTGAATTGGGTAAAACTTATATACGATTAAACCAACCCCATAAAGCGCTAAATTATTTAAAAACCGCTATGGATTTTGGTAAAAAGAACAACCGTATTATGGATGTAATTAAGTCTGCCTATCAAATCAGTGAGTTTTATTATGAAGAAAACAATACTGATATGGCATTAAAATATGCTAACAATGCCATTAACCTAGCAGATTCTGTAGGACTCCATGTTATGCGCATGCATACGTACGAATTGCGATCGAACATTTATAAAAAAAGAAGTGCTTTTAAACCTGCTGTGGAAGATTTTACTAAGTTTAAGTTTATACAAGATAGTTTATTCCAAATTGAAAAAACAAAGGAAATAGAAAAGCTTAAAACTATCTATGAAACGGAAAAGAAGGAATTACAGATTGCGCAACAAGAAACTGCCATTTCACTTTTGGAGCAGGAAGCCCGAATAAATAACTTACAAAAATTGCTTTTAGGTGGAGGGCTTGTACTATCACTTTTATTTTTTGGTCTAGGCTTTTATGCCATTCGTCAAAAAATGAAGCGTAACCATTTAGAAAAAGAACGTGTTAAAGCAGAATTGGCATTCAAAAAGAAAGAACTTACCACTCATGCTTTGCACTTAGCCAAAAAGAACGAAGTTTTAGAAAATTTAAAGCAACAAGCAAAAGCGCTTAAGGTTGCCTCAAAAGAAAGCAAAGGCTATCAAGAGCTTATTAAAACTATAAATTTCGACCAGAAGGATGATAAAAACTGGGAAAACTTTACACAATATTTTGAGCAGGTTCACAAAGATTTTAGTTTTAACGTTAAAACTAAATACCCTGAAGTAACTAAAAACGAACTGCGTTTTATGGCTCTTTTAAAAATGAATATGTCTTCAAAAGAAATTGCAACCATATTAAATATATCTACCGGTGGCGTGAAAAAAGCAAGACATCGTCTCCGTAAAAAAATGGATTTAACCCCTCAAGATTCGCTAGAAAACGCCGTTTTAGCCATTTAACTCATTTCTCCTCCCCTTTCAAAACCCTTATAACCTCTAGGCTAAAAAGGTGTACCCCCTTTGTACCCCATCCATATTTTTAATCTTGGAACCACTCTTCTAAGTTTGTAATGTCATTAAGTTGACAAACAAGTTTTGTGGAGTCTTGCACTGGTTATGGCTGCAGACTAAACCGGTTGCAAGAAACTCCAAAAACTAATCATAAATCCGCAAAACAATGAATTATGAAAACTCCATTACAACAAAAAATATTTACTCTTTGCACGTTAATATTGCAAATTTCCTTAGTTGCATGCTTAACTTCCTGTTCGGCAGAAGACCAAGAAACATGCGATGGCAATGGTTGGCTTACCATTACCAACAACAATCGCTCTTATAACCTACACGTTTACGAAAACGCTTCTAGTGTAGACCGCTCCGACAGAGACGGTGACCATGTTATAAATACTCAAGGCAAAGAAACTATTACATTACCTGAAGGTCCTTATACAATCTATTTGAGATATAAAACCAACAATGATAAATGGATTGTAGTAGATAATAGTTTGGAAATGGACATATACAGTTGTCAAGAAGAATTTCTAAAATATTCTAATTAATCGCCATATAACTTAAAAATTATGAATTCTTTATTTAAAAAATACAGCCATAGATTGAACACATTGTGTTTGATAGTTATAAGCACAACGACCATGTTGGTTTCTTGCAGCAAAGACGAAATATGTGATACTCCAGCCACATTAACCCTTAAAAACAATGAAAGTTTGTACCCAAGACATGTATACTTTATTGAAGATGAATCTGACATTTATGATATAAATGAAAACGATTTACCTCCAAATTATATCATCCCTTCCAAACAATCACAAATCATCATTTTAACACCTGGAAAATACAAGCTTTACTCTTTTGTTTATGAAAGAGGAAGATGCTCTCGTTGTCAAGATAAGATTCATAACGAAACCATCTCTGAACTTGAGATTTCTAATTGCGAGGAAAATGTAACCACATTTCCTGACTTAGACTTAGGTAGAAATTAATTAAAATCCAAATTAATTGATAAATCATAAACATCCACAAAAATGAAAACTCTTATAAAAACAATTCAAATAATAGTAATAGGCCTATTAGTAAGCTCATGTGTTTCCTCAAAAAATTACGCCAATAGAATTAATACATGGCGTGGAGCCGATGTAAATGACTTAATTAACAGCTGGGGACCACCAAGCGACATTTACGAATTGCCAAACGGCAGCAAAATGTATACGTATTTGTATGTTAATAATTCCTTGGTAACGACCCGACACAGCCAATTTGCCGATGTAACTTACCAATCAACAACTCAAAATTATTGCCAAACATCATTCACGGCCAATAAAAACAATGTTATTGAAAGCACTACTTTTAAAGGTAGTTCCTGTATATCCCTAAAATAACAATGATTAAAAGGTTAAGATTGAGAAATCCCCTTTTAATGGCTTTAAATTTTCTATCAATTTAACAATAAGCGATTCGCCATATTCCAGATAAAACTCTGAGAAATTGGTGTTTCGCTCTTGCAAACTGCCGTTTGGGAATAGTACTCTTTGTAGGTCGCGCATTCTAGAAACTTGATCTGCCAGTTGTCGTTTTTGTGCTTTTAATAAGCGTTTCTCCAAATTATCAAGCCCTTTTAACTGCTTTACCTCTTGGGCTTTTACTGCGCCTAAAAAGGACTTATCGGTTTGTTCGGCCATTTGGTACAAGGCTTCAAACTGTGTTTTAAGCTGTGCTTTTTGAGGCGAAAAATCGATATCAATATCCGAAATCTGTCTTACTTTTTTATTTATAAACGCATCGGGTTTCAGAAAGATATCGGCTTTTGAAATATGGAGCTTATCAAGTTTTTCCTGTTGCTTTTCCGTTTGGATTAAAACCGAATTACGAAGCAAAAGTATTGGAAATGGTACTTTAACAGTATTAAAAAACTGTTTTAATTGAAACCAGTATGCCAATTCGCCACCGCCGCCAATGTAGCACAGATTGGGCAATATGACTTCTTGATACAAGGGGCGCATAATCACGTTTGGCGAAAAGCGCTCTGGGTGTTCTAAAAGTTCTTTTTGTACCTCATTCTTACGCCATGAAATATCAGTATTTAAGACTTTGTAAATGTCGTCTTCAAAAACAATACGTTCGCGTAAATTTTCTTTTAAATAAAACAGGTTGATTTCCCGTGGATTAACTTGAATTCCATAATCTTTTGAAATCGCTTCATTTGTTTTTGAAACCGATTTATGCGATGTTTGATTTAGCAATTCATCTTCCAAAAAAGGAATAAATTGTCTTTTTAAGTCGGCTTCATTGGCATCAATAATTACCAATCCGTAATCTGTAAACAACGCGTTAGCCAAAAAACGTGTGGCATCTGTTAGATTACTGTGTTTTATATAAGCGTCTTCAAATAACTGCTTCAAATAATCGGCGTTTTTACCATGCCCCAATTCTTTTGAAAACAACTCGAAAACCTTATCTAATCCATCAGTTTGCAATTCACCAACCGCTCCGTTTGACAGGTGGTTCCACTGTATTTTCTTTCCTTTAAAATTAAAACAATTGATTTCTTCAAAATCGTGGTCTTCGGTCGCCATCCAATACACAGGCACAAAATTATTTTTTGGATAGGCCTCTTTTAATTGTTTTGAAAGATTTATGGTTGAAATGATTTTATACAGAAAATATAAAGGACCGGTGAACAAATTAAGTTGGTGCCCCGTGGTAATGGTAAACGTGTTTTCGGCTTTTAACAATTCAATATTTTGAAGGGTTTGCTTTGATGCTTCAATATTTTGGTATTGTTGATTTAAAACGGAAACCAAAACGTTGCGATGGGCTTCTGAAACAAGCTCCGAATGACGCTTCTCCTCTATTTGGGCCTTAAAATTTTCAAGATTTGGAAAACGATTGTAAAACGGATTTAACTCGCTTTTTTCATCTAAATAATCACAAATTAATGATGAAAAGTAACCAGTATCGCGAAACGGAATATAATTTTGATGCATGTTTAATTAAAAAATTATGTAAATATACAGTTATTCCAATTTTATCATTCTAAAAAATACGTTAAAGCATTTGGCATTAATTCTATTTCAAGAATTCGGTTTCCCTATCAATATACGTCATTCAATGTATTTTTAACAATAATTTGAAGCTGATTCATTCAAATTTTATTAATTTCACATGGCATCATCAAAATAAATCAATCATGAAAAACCTCAAATTCGTTTTAATCTGTTCATTAATCCTCTTTTCTTTTTTGAGTTGTAATAAATCCGGTATTTTCGATGAACCCGATATTGGTGATGCTGGACCGCGGACCTATGAAGATATTCAAGACGATTTTAGCAACATCGATTTTAATACTGGAAACAATGATATTTCATTAGAAAATCTTAAAAACGGTACTTGGAACTTTAGGGTAATTATGCCGGATGTGGATTTTACAAACAACAAAAGACCGCTAATTATTACCTTACACGGTTGTGCTGCTTGTGGCGACTCACCAAATGCCCATAAATTTACGGAGTGTTTAGCTGAAACGGGCTTTGAATCGCTTAATGCCATTATAATCAGTCCGAATAGCAATGCCATATTATGGCCAACAATTGATAACAACGAACAGGTTTTAGCCTTAGTGGATTTAGCATCAACATACCTGCCGGTAGATACTAATAAAGTGGTGATACACGGCTATAGCGATGGTGGCAACGGAAGTTGGTTTTTTGCCGAAACCCAATCCGGTATTTTCTCTGCATCTATTCCCATGGCCAGTCAATATAACACAACAAACAACGGTGTGGGCAGAAAAATACCTATTCCGGTGTATGTGATTCATGGTGAGGATGATGCTTTATTTCCTGTGGAGAATGTCGAAAATTGGGTAAACGCCAGCATTGATTCCGGTAGCGATATTACCATGGTAATTGCCCCAGGCTTAACCCATAACGAACCTTGCGAATACGCATCCTATTTACAAGATGCCGCTGATTGGTTGGTTAATCATGTTTGGAATTAGCTTAAACAGACCATAAACTTAAAAATATTAGGTTTTTAAATTTTGGTAACGATGATTGGCCGTTTGTAAAACTACTAAAAACACTAATAGACAAATATGTGGATCATTCATTTTGTCCATGGTTTGCCTGATTCTATCAAACCGTTATTTCTTTGAAAAAATAATTTATTCAAAAAAAAAACATCTCAGGTGAATTGATTTTCTAAATCAAATTGTCTATTAAACATTAAATATTATCAAGATTTTTACGTTAGGCAAGCATTTATAAATTGAGTAAATTAGCGGCTCATTTATACAGTCATTTTTTATGATACATTTTTTAAGTCGTTTTCTGTTTTTAACTTTCTTGGTATTTACCCTTAACCTCAATTCTCAAAACATTCAATCACCTTCAGAGTTTTTAGGCTACGATTTAGGCACTCAGTTTTCCAGACACCATCAAGTGGTGAATTACTTTAAACAGGTTTCCAACCAACTTCCAAACCAAGTTAAACTTGAAAAGTATGGCGAAACTTACGAACGCAGACCGCTAATGGTTGCTTACGTTTCATCTGAAGAAAATTTGCAAAACCTTGAAACCATTCGGCAAAACAACTTAAAAAACACCGGTGTGAATGCCGGTACTCCAACCAAAACCGATATTGCCATTGTATGGTTAAGCTACAACGTACACGGTAACGAAGCGTCGAGTAGCGAAGCGGCCATGAAAACGCTTTACCAACTTTTAACCGAAAAACAAGACTGGTTGCAAAATACCGTAGTTATTATCGATCCGTGCTTAAATCCAGATGGCCGCGACCGCTATGTTAATTGGTACAACACAACAGCAAGTACACCATACGATATAAACCAACAAGCCAGCGAACATAATGAACCTTGGCCCGGTGGAAGACCAAACCATTATCTGTTCGATTTAAACAGAGATTGGGCGTGGGCAACCCAAATCGAGTCGGCCTCTAGATTAAAAATTTACAACAAGTGGTTGCCCCATATTCATGTGGATTTTCATGAACAAGGCATTAACGAGCCTTACTATTTTGCGCCGGCTGCCGAACCTTTTCATGAAATAATTACCAATTGGCAACGCGATTTCCAAACACAAATTGGTAAAAACCATGCGACATATTTCGATAAAGCGGGTTGGCTTTATTTTACCAAAGAACGTTTCGACTTACTCTATCCCAGCTATGGCGACACGTATCCTACATACATGGGCGCCATTGGCATGACATACGAGCAAGCTGGACATGGGCGTGCAGGATTGGGTGTTTTAAATGATGAAGGCGCTATTTTAACGCTTATCGATAGAATTGCTCATCACACCACAGCGGGTTTATCAACCGTTGAAATAGCTTCCAAACATGCTGAAAAATTAAATACCGAGTTTAAAAAATTCTTCGATAATTCAAACTTAACATATAAAAGCTATGTAATGCAGGGCGATACCGATAACATTGAATCGTTAAAAAATCTATTGGACAAACACGAGATTTCTTATGGTTTCGCTCAAGGCGGAAAAGTTAGCGGTTACCATTATAATACATCTTCCCAAGGGCAAATAAACACCACATCAAAAGATTTGGTGGTGAGCACCAATCAACCAAAAGGCAAAATGGTAAAAGTACTTTTTGAGCCAAACACCAAATTAAGCGATTCCATCACTTACGATATTACAGCTTGGAGTTTACCTTATGCTTACGGGCTAAATGCCGTGGCAAGTAAAAACATAGTACCCACAAAAACAATACTGCAAGCCGCAATAAATAATACAATCAGCAAAACCGCAACGGGTTATTTGGTAACGTGGAACCATTTAAAAGACGCTAAATTTTTAGCCGATTTATTAAATCAAAATATAAAAGTAAGATTTACCGAAAAGCCATTAAAAACCGAAGGAGAAACTTTTAACAGCGGCTCTTTGATTATTGTTAGGGGCGATAACAAAAAAGTGGATGATTTCGATAATATTGTTGTAAACACAGCAAACAAACACAACCGAAAACTAACCACTGCGCAATCCGGTTTTTCAACAGATGGTCCCGATTTTGGTTCGCCCGAGATTAAATTGGTTAACAAACAAAAAATTGCAATGCTCTCCGGTAAAAGCACCTCATCTTTAAATTACGGCGCACTTTGGTACTTTTTTGAAAGGCAATTACATTACCCGGTTACTTCCATAAACACAGAAAATTTTGCTGGTTTGAACCTAAATAAATTTGATGTTCTTATTATTCCCAACGGATATTATTCAAGTATTTTGAACGACAAAGGTTTAGAAAAATTAAAATCGTGGGTTGCCAGTGGCGGAAAAGTAATCGCCATAGGCAACGCCCTAAATGCTTTTACGGGCAAAAATGGTTTTAATATAAAAAAGAGTGAAACCGACAAAAAAGACGAGGATAGCAACAACTTAATACCCTACGCCGATAGAGAACGCGAAGCTATAAAAAACCTGATTTCCGGGGCTATTTTTAAAACAAAAGTCGATAACACACATCCCCTGGCTTTTGGTTACGATACCAATTACCTGTCACTTAAAGTTAGCAGTAGCGCCTACAAACTATTGGGCAAAAACCATTTTAATGTGGCCTATCTAGATAACAATCCAACTAAAGTCTCGGGGTTTGCAGGAAGCAATGCCTTAAAAAAACTAAACAACACTTTAATTTTTGGAGAAGAACGAATTGGCAAAGGCAGCATGATTTATATGGTTGACGATGTAATGTTTAGAAGTTTTTGGGAAAACGGAAAACTGTTTTTTGCAAACGCCATTTTCTTTGTAAATAACAATGCGGTCGAGCTGTAGTTTTTACTGTATTTAAGTTTCAAACAAAGCTCTAAAATGACTTTAACTTATAAGAAATAAACTATGAAACCATTTATTTATTCCGTGTTTTTTCTGCTAAGTTTCTGTGTCTTTTCCCAAGAAAAAAAGCCCAATATATTGTTTATTATTTCAGACGATTTAACGGCAACAGCAGTGTCATCGTACGAAAACAAAGCATGCTACACACCAAACATTGATCAATTAGCCTCAGAAGGCGTTAGGTACACCAAAGCCTATACGCAATACCCGGTTTGCGGTCCGTCCCGAGCCTCTTTTATGTCTGGTTATTACCCCAATGCCACCACTACTTTTGGCTATGTTAGCGGTAGAAAAAATATAGGTCACGACCGAAAAACATGGTCACAGCTATTTAAGGAAAACGGCTATTATACCGCACGGGTAAGCAAAATTTACCACATGGGTGTTCCTATTGATATCGAAACCGGCTCGAACGGGCAAGATGATGAAGCCTCGTGGACCGAACGTTTTAACAGCCTTGGCCCCGAATGGAAAGCCGATGGCGGTGCCGAATTGGTTCAAGGAAATCCTGATGGCAAAATTGAAAGAAAGGGCGGAAACGTCATGACGATTGTAAAAGCTGATGGTGACGATTTAGTGCATTCCGATGGAAAAACGGCCAAAAAAGCCTCAGAACTTATTAAAAAACACAAAGACAAACCCTTTTTTTTAGCGGTGGGTTTTGTAAGGCCACATGTGCCATTTGTGGCGCCAAAATCGTATTTTGAACCATATCCTTTTAACGAAGTCATTTTACCCAAAAAAGTTGATGACGATTGGGACGATATACCAAAACGAGGCATAAACTACATAACGAGCCTTAATGCAAAAATGAGTTTAGAGCAAGAAAAAAAGGCTGTGGCTGCATATTACGCATCGGTTTCCTATATGGATGCACAAGTTGGGAAAGTGCTTAAAACGCTTAAAGATGAAGGGTTGGAAGACAACACCATTGTTATTTTCACTTCCGATCACGGCTTCCATTTAGGCGAGCATGACTTCTGGATGAAAGTGAGTTTGCACGAAGAGTCTGTTCGCGTACCGTTAATCATTAAAGTTCCCGGTAAAAAAGCCGCTGTTTGTCATTCTTTTGTTGAATTATTGGATTTGTACCCTACCATTGCCGAATTAGCGGGTTTAAAACCATCAAAACATTTACAAGGAAAAAGTTTGGTAAAAACGATTGACAACCCCAAAAAGAAAGTTCGGGATATGGCCTTTAGTGTATCGCAAGGCGGAAAAAGTTTTTTATTGCGGAATGATAAATGGGCTTATATTCAATATAACGAAGATGCCTCAGCGGGCATTGAGCTTTTTGATATGGAAACAGACCCCAAACAATATACCAATTTAGCCGAAAACCCGGAATATGCCAAGGTTGTCGCTCAATTTAAAAAGAAACTTGCCAAGAAATTAAAAGCTATTAGAACTAACGATTTGGGTATTGTATATTCTAACGATTAAAACTTACTTATTAGATAATATTCAATAATCGCAAACTAAATTTTGTCATCAATATTACCTTTAATACCATCAATATTAGATAATCTAGATTGCTCTTTGGTATTAATAATTCTTTTATAAAGCCATATTTCTTCAATAATTAGAAATACAACTATTAAAAAAATAATACCACAAAATATAATTATAGAATATAATTCTGAGCTTAGTTTTGTTTTATTTAAGCTATAAATTGAATACAACATAAAGAAAGCCATTAAAAAAGTGGATATGGCAAATAGCACATTACCAACCCATAAAACAACATCTTTTATAATACTTGTATTAAAAGTGAAATTATAATATTTAAAAGTTTTAAAATGATAAATTACACTTAAAGCACCTGTAGGAACCATTAACAAAGGAATTAACATGCTATATTCAAAAGAACCTTTTTCAACAATTATAACTGAATACATTAAAGCAATTGACATTGAAGTAAGCAACAAACAACAAATCAATAATAGTATTTTAAAAAAGCGTTTTATTTTCATTGTTTAAAAACTCTGCCTCAAAAAAAATTTTAGGAACTCTTCTTTAGCCTCAATTTCATCAACTGTTTTTTGAGCCAACTCTACATTCAAGAAAGTTACTACTTTTCCTCGAAACCACAGAGCGTATTAGAATCGAAATAACCTAAAATAGAAATTACATTTAGTCCAAAATCGAAATTATAAAAAAATCGTTGTTTGTTCTAAAAAGACATTAATAAACTACAGCAATTAACCAACTTAACCCTAAAGCTTTACGCAACTTCAATTTAATCGTTTACAGGTTTATATTATGACATTTATCATTTTATATCACTCTTGTTATAATCATTTTTGTATCGTGAAATTTCGCCGAAAAAGTTCAGTACCGCGATAAATGGTTATGGTTTATGACAAAAAGTGATCAAAAAAAAATACAGCCCTTAATTTATTCTTGCTCAGGTTGTAGCAATGTGGCCCAATTAGCAAACGACATAGCATTGAAAGCCAATGCTGATGGTATAGCCGAAATGTCCTGTATCGCAGGCATAGGCGGAAAGGTTAAGCCTTTGGTTAAAAAAGCACAATCCAACAGACCTATTATTGCCATAGACGGCTGTGTTTTACAATGTGCCAAACATTGCCTAAAGGGTATAAATGTTGAGCCAACCGAACATGTTATTTTAACGGATTACGATTTTAAAAAGAAAAATGACAGCAAATTACAATTGGAACAGGAAATGGAAACCTACCACCTTATTGCTGAAAAAATAAAAAACATAGAGCATTAAGCTTTAAATTTTGTTATAAAACTCAGCCTCAAAAAGATTGGAAAAATGTTTTAAAAGTTTTTCTTTAACCTCGGTTTCATCAACTGTTTTTTGAGCCAACTCCACGTTTAAGGAGGTTACTGCTTTTCCGCGAATACCACAGGGTATGATATTATCGAAATACCCCAAATTAGCGTTTACGTTCAATGCAAACCCGTGCATGGTTACCCAACGGCTCGCCCGAACGCCCATGGCACAAATTTTACGAGCAAAGGGTGTGCCAACATCAAGCCAAACACCTGTTTCGCCAGGGCTACGTTCTGCCTTTAAACCGTATTCCGCTAAGGTTAAAATTATCATTTCTTCTAAAAAACGCAGGTATTTATGAATGTCTGTAAAAAAGTTTTCCAAATCTAAAATAGGATAGCCAACCACTTGTCCTGGGCCGTGATAGGTAATATCGCCACCGCGATTAATTTTATAAAATGTTGCGCCTTTTTCGGAAAGTTGCGCTTCGCTTAATAGCAAATTTGACAAATCGCCGCTTTTGCCCAAAGTATAAACATGCGGATGCTCAACAAAAAGGAAATAGTTTTGGGTATTTAAACCCGCTTCTTCGCGCCTATTTTTAATTTTCGTGTCTACAATACCTTTAAACAATTGCTCTTGATAATCCCAAGTTTGCTTATAATCTTTATGGCCTAAATCCTGCAGTTCTATAGTTTTGTTCATAGACTGCAAAATTACAATAATTTATGTGAAAAACGACAGAAGACCGATGACGGAAGCAGAAAACAAATTACAAACTGAATACGACAGACTTGATACTAATTTTTAGGATTATTAATAATTACCAGTGCAGCAATAACACCCGGAACCCAGCCACAAAGCCATAGTAAAAAAGTGATTAAAATAGAGCCACAACCTTTATCTAAAACGGCTAAAGGCGGACAAATAATAGACAGTAAAACTCTCCAGAAACTCATTTGATTTTTTTTAATTGATGATTTACTTATTTGACGCAAAAATATGTTTTTTGTTACACTTCGACTGCGTTCAGTGCAGGCTTTCTGCGTTAGGGATAGTAGTGAAAATCCTTTTTGCGAGGCACGAGCAAAAAGATTGTAGCGGATAGCCCGACCACTTGCCCTGAGCGCAGCCGAAGGGTTGTGGTAACGCCCAAAAAATTAATTTTAAAAGAGCGGTTTTAATAGTATCTTTGCGCATTAAAAATTTACACACAGCAATTATAATATGTCGCAATTATCAGAGCAAGAACTTGTACGAAGAGAAAAGTTAGCAAAATTACGTGAAATGGGCATTAATCCGTTTCCAGCGGATTTGTATCCCGTAAACCATACCTCAAAACAGGTAAAGGCTGAATTTGAGGAAGGCAAAAAAGTAATTATTGCCGGAAGATTGATGCTTATAAAAGTACAGGGAAAAGCGAGTTTTGCGCAGTTACAAGATGCTGAAGGCAAGATACAAGTGTATTTTAACAGGGACGAAATTTGCCCAGGCGAAGACAAAACAAAATACAACGAGGTGTTTAAAAAGCTTTTGGATTTTGGCGATTTTGTTGGCATTGAAGGTGAATTGTTTACCACACAAGTTGGCGAAAAAACGGTGAAAGTTAAAGATTTTATGCTATTAAGTAAAGCTTTAAAACCCCTGCCGTTACCCAAAGAAAAAGATGGAAAAATTTACGATGCCTTTACCGACCCGGAGCAACGTTACAGACAGCGCTATGCCGATTTAGTGGTGAACCCGCATGTAAAAAACGTATTTGTAAAACGCACCAAACTATTTAATGCCATGCGTAACTTTTTTAACGACGCTGGCTATTTTGAGGTGGAAACGCCTATTTTACAGCCTATTCCCGGTGGTGCTGCGGCACGTCCGTTTGTAACTCACCACAACGCTTTGGATGTGCCTTTGTATATGCGAATTGCGAACGAATTATATTTAAAACGTTTGATTGTTGGTGGTTTTGATGGGGTTTACGAGTTTTCTAAAAACTTTAGAAACGAAGGCATGGACAGAACCCACAACCCTGAGTTTACTGCCATGGAAATTTATGTGGCTTATAAAGACTACAATTGGATGATGGCCTTTTGCGAGCGTTTGTTGGAACACTGTGCCGTTGCCGTAAACGGTACTACAAAAGCCACTTTTGGCAACCACGAAATAGATTTTAAGGCTCCGTATGCCAGAGTAACGATGGCCGATTCCATAAAACATTTCACAGGGTATGATATTACCGGAAAAACGGAAAGCGAGATAAGGCAAGCTGCAAAAGACCTAGGTGTTGAAGTTGACGACACCATGGGCAAAGGCAAGCTTATTGATGAGATATTTGGCGAAAAATGCGAAGGCAATTATATACAGCCTACCTTTATTACGGATTATCCAAAAGAAATGAGTCCGTTGTGTAAGGAGCACCGCGACAATCCTGAATTAACAGAGCGTTTTGAACTGATGGTTTGCGGTAAGGAAATTGCCAATGCTTATTCAGAACTGAACGACCCTATAGACCAACGCGAGCGCTTTGAGCACCAATTAAAACTTGCCGCAAAAGGCGATGACGAAGCCACCGAATTTATAGATCACGACTTTTTACGTGCTTTAGAATATGGCATGCCTCCAACATCGGGCATGGGCATTGGCATGGATAGACTGATTATGTTTTTAACCAATAACCAATCGATACAAGAGGTTTTATTCTTTCCGCAAATGCGACCGGAGAAAAAAGCGGTTGCCCTGAGCGATGATGGGAAAGCTGTTTTAGAAATACTTAAAAAAGCAGAGACTTTGGATTTAAACGATTTAAAAACACAGTCGGGTTTATCGAATAAAAAATGGGACAAAACCATTAAGGAATTGACTAAAAACAAGCTGGCTAAAGTTGAAAAAACAGATGATGGTTTGTTTGTTGAGCTCGTTTAACGTTCCTTTTTACAAGATTTTATAAAATAAAAAAAGCCCGTGATTTTTCAATTACGGGCTTTTTAACTAACTAAACTTAACTAACCTTTTTAATATGAAGTATTACTAACTAACCTCGGCACAAATTGACGACAAATAACTTAAAAAATCATGCTTATTTAGAAATGTTTAACGCTTAAAACTTCAGTTTTATGCTTTCTTTAAGAACTGGGAAATAACTTGTTAAAATTTTAAGAGCTGCGGTGTCGTTAACTTTTGGTGAAAACAATAAAAAAACTATCTTTAGGGGAATTATTCGTTTTTTAATAGCCATCGAAACTAATATAAAACTTCAATGAAAAAGCTCATACTATGCTTAACTCTATCGCTGTGTTTTTCTTTATTGACCCATGCACAAAACACAACCATTATTCATGCCGGTACCCTATTGGCAAACCCTGGAAGCAAGGCCGAAACCAATAAAAGCATTATTGTTGAAAACGGTATCATTAAAAACGTTAGAGATGGTTTTATCGGCGCATCGGATTTAAAGTTACCCGATTCAACCGTGAGCATTATCGATTTAAAAAACAAGTTCGTATTACCTGGTTTTATCGATTTACATACGCACATTACTCAAGAGCGAAACCCCAACAGCAATCCACATGAATGGACAACGCTTAATGATGAGGATTTTGCCTTTCGGTCTATTCCTTTTCTTAACAAAACGCTTATGGCCGGTTTTACAACCGTTAGAAATTTAGGTGCCGATTATCAGCTTATAAACTCCATTAAAAGGTCGATAGCCAAGGGAGACATTCATGGCCCAAGAATTATTGCTGCAACTGGCGCGGTTTCCGCTACGGGCGGACACGGCGATGCGCATGGTTACAGACCTGAAATTTTAAATGCTTTTGAAAAACGGGTTGGTGTTTGCGATGGTGCCGACGATTGCCGAAGAGCCGTTAGAGAGCTTGTAAAACAAGGTGCCGATGTTATTAAAATTACGGCTACAGGAGGCGTTTTAAGCAATACTGCAGCTGGTGTTGGACAGCAACTTACCGATGAGGAATTGGTCGCCATTGTAGAAACCGCCAATGGTTTAGGCAGAAAAGTAGCAGCACACGCCCATGAAGCAAATGGCATTAATGCCGCTTTAAGGGCTGGTGTAAACTCTATTGAACACGGCTCTTATTTAAATGATGAATCCGTAGCATTATTCAATAAAACAGGTGCGTATTTAGTGCCCACTTTGTTGGCAGGTGTTTCGGTTTCCGAAGAGTTAAAGGTTAACAAAAATATCCCACCTGCCATTGCAGATAAAATTCGTCAAGTCGGTCCCGTTGTCGAGGCGTCCTTTAAAAGAGCTTTAAAAGGAAACGTAAAAATTGCTTTTGGAACAGATTCCGGCGTTAGTGTTCACGGAACCAATGCCAGAGAATTTGAACTTATGGTTAAATACGGAATGGATGAAAATGAGGCCATAAAATCGGCAACCATTACGGCTTCAGAATTATTGGGAATGTCTGATAAACTGGGAACGATTTCTTCCGGAAAAATAGCAGATATTATTGCTGTTGATGAAAATCCATTAACAAATATTTCTACTCTAATGCATGTTACTTTTGTAATGAAAGACGGCAAGGTTTTTAAACAATAAAATATTTGTTGAAGTTTTTTTTATTTGTAAGCAATCCGTTCATAGCGAATTAAATGTCCATTATTTCTACATTCAATAGCCATAAAAACATTAAACACTTATATTGCCGGCTCCAACAGTTTATAAATCTAAAACTTTAATTGATAGTTTTAAATATTATTTATAGTTTTGCCCCCTTAAATTAACCGTTACAATCATTTTAAAAATTCTATTTTTACAATCATCAAAATTGGCTTAAAAACTGCTCTCACATTAGCCCCAAACTAATAAAGCAATGCTTAAAAACCTAAAAAACAGAAATGTTCTACTTACCATAGCATCATTTACACTAACAGCTTTAATGGTTTTTGCCGTATGGAATCGGGCTCAAAAAAATGATGACAAATTAGTTAAGGAAAATGTACTCCAAACCGGAAACCTTGTTTCTAAAGAATTCAAAAGCATTGTAAAAGCCGATATTGTTCATCTTGAAAATCTAAAAAACAGAATTGAATTCACAAACGGTGCTTATCTAGAGCACTGGGAAAAGGACGCCAACATGCTGATAGAGCAAAATCCATCCTATAAATTTCTGGAATGGATTGATAGCAGTATGGTAATAAGGAAAATCAATCCTTTAAAAGGCAATGAGAACGTGATTAATTTAGACATTTCAAAAGTTGAATACCGCAGAGATGAATGGATTAATCATAGTTTAGACGGCTCAATTAATATAACCCAATGGGCGAATTTAACACAAGGCGGCAATGCCTTTTTGGTTGATATTCCAGTTTATTTTCAAGACCGTTTTCAAGGTACAATTACTGCCGGAATGGACTTTAAAGAAAACTTTAATAAGTTGGCTGCCAATTTAGAAAACCGCTATACCATAAAATTTTGGGACGATAAAAGTACGCTTTTTTATGAACTAAACGCGCATAACCATTTTAAAACCAAAGATAACGTTACTTATAAAGACAGCATTTTAGTAGACGTTTTAGATAACCAAAAATGGCTTTTACATGTATCGGCAAATAAAGAACTGATTTTAGCACAAGGAAAATTCATTACCAATTTATCTCTTGTTGTTGGCTTGATATTTTGTGTTTTAATAAGCTTGCTCGTTTATTTTTATTTAAGAGCTAGGGAAAGTACAAAACTTGCACTCAACTCAAATTTTAAGCTTTCACAAACCAATAAAAAACTAATTAAATCACGGAAAACAGCGGAAAAAGCGTCACGAGCAAAATCGGAGTTTTTATCTAATATGAGCCATGAAATACGCACGCCGCTTCATGCTATTTTGGGTTTTATTGAGCTTTTAAAGGGCAGTAAATTAAACGAAACCGACAAGGAATATCTCGATTTAATGGGTAAGTCTTCTAACAATTTGTTAAGCATCGTGAATGATATTTTGGACTTCGAAAAAATTGAAGCCGGACAAATAGAGTTGGCAAAGGTATGTTTTAACCCTTCGGAAAAAATAAAAGAATTGTTGGAAGTAAATCAGTTTCTTTTCATTAAAAAGGAATTATATCTAAAAGGAAATTTCAATAACCCCCATAACATCAGCGTTATTGGCGACGAAAGCAAATTACTTCAAGCCGTAGGCAATATTATTAAAAATGGACTAAAGTTTACAAACTCCGGTGGCGTAACCCTAACATACAGCGAAACCATAGTTAATACAAACCAACTGAAAATAAACATTTCCATCAAAGATACCGGCATCGGCATACCAAAAAACAAAATAAATACCATTTTTGAACGATTTACCCAGGTTGAAAACAGCATAAAAAAACAGTTCGAAGGCAGTGGCCTTGGGTTGGCCATTAGCAAAATTTTTATTTCAATGATGGGTGGCGAAATATCTGTAAGCAGCATTCCAGATGTGGGGACCAATTTTGAATTTGATGTCACATTTCCTATCGCGCAAAAAGAAACCTACCAATTAACTTCGGCCGATTTAAAAAATGTAGCTTTTACAGATTTAAATGTTTTAATCGTTGACGATAATAATCTAAATATTATAGTGCTAAAAAAATTCCTTGAAGATTTGGGCATAAATTCAGATGCTGCAAAAAATGGAAAAATGGCTTTGGAAAAATTTAAAACAAAAACATACCAACTTATTTTCATGGACATTCACATGCCCGTAATGGATGGATGGGAAGCCACCAAGGAAATAAGAAAACTTAGTAAGGATGTTATCATTTTTGGATTATCGGCCAATGTTACCAAAGAAGCCATAGATAGAGCTTTGGAAAATGGCATGAATAACTACATATCCAAACCCTTTAAAAAAGAAAACATCTACAAGCTTTTACACTTTTATTTTAGCAACAATTAAACTAAGGAAGCACTTTGTTTATGGTCCGATGATAAGCCTCAAACTCAATTAAATTATTATGTTCACCACCGTCAATCGAAATAAAATTCAAATTTTCTTTATGCAATTTTAAAAGCTTTTCAGCTGAAGAAATGGGCACTACTACATCATCTGTTCCGTGCAATATGGTAATGGGGCAACTAACTTCCTCAAGGTATTGATGTGTAGGCAACTTGTATTTTAACAAGGTTTCAACGGGCAACACCGGGAATCTGGTTTTTGCCACATCGGTAATGCTGTAATACGGGGTTTCCAAAATAAGCTGATTGGGTTCGCTCTGCGATGCCAAATACGCTGCTATTCCCGTGCCTAAGGACCTACCGTAAAGTGTTATGTCTTTTTCCGCATAGCGTGCTTTTAAATAATCATAACAATACCGTGCATCGTTGTACAATGCTGGTTCGCTTAACTTTCCGGTGCTTTTTCCGTAGGTTCGGTAATCCATTATCAACACATCGTATTGCCTTTCAACAAAATATTCAGCAATCCATCCCCAACGCGATAAATCGCCTGCGTTTCCATGGAAATACAAAATAACACCTTTTGGGTTTTCAGTTTTAAAATGAATGGCGTTTATAACTACATCGTTATCCGTTTTTAAAAACAACTCTTCAAAAGGTTTCGAAAACTCAAACACGTAATCCTGTTCTAAAACGGTTGGAAAAAACAACATTTTTTCTTGTAAAAAATATAATAGAGAACCAACCATAATATAGATACTTAGTAGGATTAAAATTGCTTTTTTAAACTTTTGTTTTCGTGGGTTTCGAGCTGTGTTTAACATGAATGCTTGTGGTTGATAAATCGATGTCGAGTGGTTTTTGGTTAAGTATATTATGAATCATTTTATGGTACGATTCAAAAGTGTTTAAATTTTTATGACCGCCGCCAATTACCGAATGCAGCTTGGTTAATTTAGGGTTGACCTTTGATAATTTTATACTGGTTTTAAACGGAATCAACGTATCGTTTGTCCCATGGATTATGTGAATGGGACATTGCACATATTTTAACCATTTATAGGTTGGCAACGGGTATTTTATTAAAACACTCAAGGGCATAAATGGCGCATAGCGTGCCGTAACCTTGGTTAAACTGTAATATGGCGCGTCTAAAATGAGCATTTTAGGATTGTTCATTGAGGCTAATTTTGCTGCAAAACCCGAGCCCAACGAACGCCCATAAAGTATAATTCTATCTTCGGTTGTGCGCTCCTTTATTTTATTGTACACTTCCTGTAAATCGCGTTTAATGGCTTTTTGTGAGCGTCTGCCCGTACTCTTTCCGAAACCGCGATAATCGACCATTAAAACATTGTAATCATGCCGTGTAAAATCGACGGCGAATTTGCCCCAACCTTTTATACTTTTCGAGTTTCCTTTTAGGTACAAAACAATGCCTTTGGGTTTACCTTTGGGCTTAAAAAGAATCCCATTTATTACGGCACCATCGCGGGTTTCAAGATTGTGTTCTTCAAAATCCTGGTTTTCGTAATTAAACTGAAAATCTTTCGGAAGTTTTTCTGGTTTAAACAGCATATAATCCTGCAAATAGTACAAAGCGATACTTATTGCAATATAAATTACCAAGACAATTATAAGCGTATGTAACCAATATGGCATTTAAAAAATCCGTTTAAAACACGTTAGATTACTAATATACAATAAATCGGTCTATTGTTTATCGTCCTCTTTTTCAACATAATCTTTAATAGAAATATCGTTGATAACCACATCGTTTAACACCGCTTCGCCATTTTTAATATACACCAACGCATAGGTTGTATTTTGAATAGTATCGCGCTGATTGTTTCTTACGGCAACCTCGGCATCATAAGCTTTGGTTTCTTTCATGTAATACCTATTAAATGGCAGGTTGAAATTTAGTTTTTGTTCTCTTTTATTGTACCACCAGACGTCGCCCACAATAAAATCTCTATCTGAAATTAAAGGCGTTTTACTAACCGTGTCCACTTTTGCAAAACCCAAGCTATCGGTATCGAGATACACATAAACTTTATCTTGTCTATCCCAAAGCGAATCGGTTGTTATAAATGTATTTTGCTCGTAATTGAGGGTAATGTATTTGCCCCTATACGGGTCGCTGGGGTCGACAGGCTGTGTTTTAAATTTATAGGCAGTACCGGTTTTAATAATCGATTCTTGGTTAAAAATCATTTGTGCCGGAACGAATAATTGTGCCACTGCTACAACTACAAATAGTATGAAAATGTATATGGTTTTCATGTTTTTAGTTTTTATATTTATTGATAATTCCAAAATCAAACGGCGTCCAAAAACAACTTTTTAAACCACTTGTTTTAAGGGCCGAATTCGCCCAAGTATTACAGGTTTTTATAATTGAATAACTGCCCTTGGCTTTATAGAAATCGTCGTTAAAAGCATAGCCTTTATTTTCTAAAATGATTTTATTTCCATCTGTATCAAATTGAAAAGCGTTTAAAATATAGCTGTTAAGTTTAGATAATTGTTTTTCGTTCAAATTAACAATCGTCCATTTTGGGTTCTTCCCCGAATATCGCGTTACATGCATCAATGCGTTACCTTTTAAAAACATGGCACTAAAAGCCGTTTTAAAGGTCAAATCATTCCATGTTGGTGTATTCAAATAAAAATTTTCGTCGCCCCAACCAAAAGACAAGTATGTTTCAGATTTCATTTTAAGCCCTTTTTTTAAGGCATCGTCAACATCACTTACAGGAATTACAATATCCAAATGCACACCGTTTGTACTTAAATATATCGTCTTTTCTGTAATTAAACTAACGTTATTTTTATTCGCGGTAATTAAAGTTAACACCAATGAAATCAAAAGATACATTACAGGAATTGCCAAAACCCATAAAATAAATTTCAATATTTTTTTCAATAACCTCATCATTTAATTTGCTTCGATTTCTGTCTTTTAAGCATCAAATAATTGGTTAAAAAGAAACCAACGCCAACGCTTACAAATAGCAAGCCGCGAATAACAAAACTCATGTTCGTATCGAAAAAACGACATACAATAAGCGCTGTGATGATTAGTAAGCCGTAATTTAAAATACCAAAATGAAGTTTATCGGCGCCAATTTTTATGGCGATAATTCCTAAAGCTAGAATGAGCAGGTTGATTAATAGTATTGAAATGAAATTACCGGACATTCCCATAAAAAAGATGACCGTAAACATGATAAATACATATTGAAATAGATTGAAATTTTGAATCCATTTTTTTGAATATGAATAGATTAAAACGCCCAAGGTTATCAAGAAAAGGACAACGGACACATAAAACCCTTGAGTGCCCAATTCCATATCGTCCCTTAAAATATCCTGCCATAACCACTCAAAACTGGTTAATAATAACATGTATATGGTGCCCAAGGAACCTAAAATCAGATAGCCGTTTGGTCTTAATATTTGATTATCGAAATATGGCAATTTCCCGATATTATACAGCAATCCGAATAAAATAACATACATTAAAAACCCGAATTCTCCGCTTCCATCAACAAAAGCTCCCAATACAATAACAGCACTTAAAGGTAAAAGCCAATTAAAAATGGAAGTGATATTGTGCGTTTTCTTTTCATTAAGTAATTTATAATAATGTGGCATGACTACAGCGACTAATATTAGGTAAATCCATGGCGTTTGGTTACCATCAAAATACCCAAAAGCACAGGCGTAATTGGTTGCGAAAACTACATGCAAAACAGCTAAGGCATGAGATTTTAACAGATAAATTAGAGGTGAGCAAAGCAAAATCCAAGTTAGCATATAACTGCTAAAATTCCCCGGAATGTTGTAAATCTGGCTTACCAATGCCATACTAGCCCCAACCGCAAAAAACAAGAATACGCCCGAAGCCTCTTTCCATGTAGCACTTTTCTTTTTTAAAATGGAATAGCCCACAAAAAACTGTCCGATAAGCAATGGCGCAAAGGCAAACATGGTTTTTATGCCTCTGGAAAAATGATCCCAATTATGCGCCAAAATTAAAATAATTCCGAGACCAACCAATGTGGAGCCCAATACCGCAAACACCGTAAATAACCGGTTTGGTGTATCGCCCTTTTTGGATTTATAATAGGTTTCGATGTTGGCAGCCACTTCGGTTGAAATAACCCGGGCTTCAACAAGTTCGTTTATATCGTTTTGGATTTTTGAATTCATAATTATTCATTTAAAAAACTGATGGTAATTTAGCTATAATGAAACTTCCAAAAGTTAATATCGTGGTTATTAAAGATACAATTGATGCACAAAACACATACGATTTCACTTTGAATTTTATTCTGATTAATCGTCTTAAAGATAAAAACAAAAGTATGGGCTGAGCCAAAATACTTGGAATTGTAAGCAATTCTTGAAAAACACCTATTAACACAAAGTTTAATTTAAAAACCGTTGAATTAAGATAAATAAAAAGTAAAAATGCTGAAGTAATTACACTCACGCAAAAGATTACTTTATCGATATTATATTTTTTTTTCATGGTAAACTGTTTTAAAACCCCGCAGCCATAAACCACGGGGTTTTGGGTTAACTAACCAACCATCAAAACAAGCCTTTGTGTTTTTGTTTTGATTTTTTGTTTCAACGTCTATTTTTCCTCAATGCAACCTCTATCAAGATACTGCACATCCCGTGTGTTTTTTTGCACCGCAATGGCTGCAAATAAACTCAACAGAAAAGACATGCCGTAAAAGCCTTTTTCGCTTAAAAGCAAATCGGCATTCCAAAGTCCGATAACCAACAACACGATGGAAGTTACCGTTGTAAACCAACTGATACTGTAATAAATATCGGTTACGGGAATGTCCTCCAACTTATCGCGCACCGCTTTTTGAACTGAAATTACCGAGAACAACCCAAACAACAATATAGTAAAATAATAGCCTTTTTCGTTTAGTTGCATTTCGGCATTCCAAAGGCCAATGCAATACGAGGTCATTCCTATTAACAATGCTGTCCATGAGGCACCAATAAATGCCGCTGTTGGTTTCTGGTCGTAAATTTTAATCTCTTTTTTAGTGTCTGATTTTTTAGATTTCTCATCCAAAGACACCGTTGTTTCATAATTCATAATTATTGTTTTAATGATTACCGTACAAAACTGCTAAACTTTAAGATGGTATGAAACACTACTTTTGAATAAAACTAACGATATATTTTTTAAAATTAATTATAAAACAACTATATTTATTGATATCTAAAATATTTTAATGACGATTAAATGAATGATTTAAACACCATTATCTCTACCTTTTCCAATGAAGACCAACAGCGTTTTGTAAGCTATTTAGAAAAAAAGAACAAACGCAACGATACTAAAAACGTTCAGCTATTTAAGTATTTGGTAAATGACGATTTAAACTCGGAAGACCTGTGTTTTAAACTTTATGGCAACCATAAAAAAGGGGCGTATCACGCTTTGAGAAAACGTTTGTATCAATCCATCATCGATTTTATTGCCAATGCGAGCTTGCAAGATGAAAAAGCGGTGGACATGCAAATTATTAAATACATATTGGCGTCGCGTACCTGTTTACAACACAAACAATACAAAGTGGCTTATAAAATTTTAGACAAAGCCGAAATATTGGCCAACGAGCATCATTTGTTTCCGTTGTTAAACGAAATTTACCATACCAAAATCCAATATGCTTATGCGAATCCCTCGGTAGATATGAATCAGCTTATTTCAAAATTCAAAAGCAATCAAAAAAACCATCAACTCGAAGACCAACTCAATATCGTTTATGCAAAAATCCGACAAACGCTTCATAACATGACTTTTAAAGGCGATGTGGTGGATTTTGAAACCATTTTAAACAACACATTAAAGGAGCACCGCATTAGTTTAACCGATTCCATGTCGTTTAAATCGTTGTATCAATTGGTCGCCATTAACAGTTATTCGGCATTTGTTACCAACGATTATTTAAAAATAGAACCTTTTTTAATCAACACATATCAATCTATAATTGCACATAAAGACCGTGAAAAACAGTTGTATTACCACATTCAAATTCTTTATTTTATAGCCAACACCTTGTTCCGAAATAAAAAATTCAACGCATCTATGCAGTATTTGGAATTAATGCACGAACACATGAAGGAGAAACAAAAAAAGCACTACAACACCTTTAAACTTAAATACCATTTGCTTTTAAGCCTTAATTTAAACTATACCAACAAACCCGATGAAGCCGTAGATGTATTAACACCGTTGGCAACCATTAAACATGCAGACATTGAAACTTTATTGGATATGAGGTTAAGTTTAATTATGTTTTATTTTCAAAAAAACGAGTTGAAAAAAGCATACACACTTTTTTCTAAATTTTATCATACCGATAATTGGTACACTGAAAAAGCCGGAAAAGACTGGGTTATCAAAAAGCATTTGATAGAAATATTGCTTCATATTGAACTTAAAAACATTGATTTAGTTGAATCGCGGTTGTTGAGTTTTAAAAGAAGCCACCGCAATTATTTGAAAGGAATTAACCAACAACGCGTACTAACTTATTTAAGTCTTGTTGAAGATTGCTATAAAAATCCGGAAAAGATAACTTCAAAAGCTTTTAAAGATAAAGTTGAAAAATCTTTTGAGTGGATTGACAACCAGCGCGAAGACATTTTTGTAATGAGTTTCTACGCTTGGTTAAAAAGCAAAATGGAAAACAAACCCTTATATAACACGACCTTAACCTTAATTGAAAATGTGAAACCGATTTAACAATAAACTTTCATACATGTATTGATGGCAAGATTATTCTATGTTTTAACGCTATTTTTAAGCATGTCTGGTTTATCTGGGCAGCAAAAAGATAGTTTATCACTTAAAAATGGTGTTGATAACCCCAATATTTTGTCGACACATCATTTTGGAATATTCAGTTCGCGCATTCATCAAAACTTCAAAATAGCTCCACCAAAAACCACAACCATTCGCGTAAATGCCTCAAGTGGCAACAATTTCCATCCTTTTGTTGAAGCTTACTTGCCCAAAAACCCCGAAGTCCGAAGAAGACTCAGTCAAGTTATTTGGCACGACCGGAGTTTTAATTTTATCGATCAGCAAACAACACCGGCCGATTACATGAATATTGTTATTGATGCCGTTATTAAAGAATTTAGACTTGGCATTAATATCCCTTTAGACAAACACCACGAGCTAGGAATTTCATTGCGGTCTTATTTAATTACCAAAGGCAAACCGTTTTTTTCTTTTTTTACCAGCGATGAAACTATTGAGTGGTTTCACAGCCATATTTCTGGTGGCGAAGACCCTTACGGAAGACGTTATTACGGATTAAATCAAGTGAATTTTAAATACACCGATAGAAACGGAAGGACTCTAGAGTTACACGATAATGACTTCTTTTTGGCCGGTATTGAGTTTAGCCACTACTTTTATCCATCATTAAAAATAAACAGCACCAAAAATATTTTTATAAGCCTAGGGCATCATTTAGGGATTAATACGTCGCCATTCAATCGGTCCATAGATGTCGGTGTATCGGCAAGTGCCATTAAAAAATTGACGCTTAAAAGTAACAATGAATTTAATGTGGGCGTTGGAATGAATTTGCTTCGTAAAAATATTATTAATTTTGACGACGTTATGGATTTGGGAAACAACAAATTTCTGGCAACCATTGAATCCCACATCGAATTTACAAAATACACCGAAAAAGGAAACTACCACGCTTTTGGCGTAAATTATCAAATCCAATCCCGATATAACAAGCAAAAAGAAGCCGATTATTACAAGCTTTTAGGCAAATGGGAAGAGATAAACGGGGGTTGGCAGCATGGTATTTCTACACTTTACAGAGCACAATCCAATTGGTCGTTTATTTATGTTTACGGCCGCCCAACCTTTAAATTATCATTGTTTTTTAAAGAAGACTTTTTAGTAAATAATGCTCCCGATTTACAAACAGGCATTAGCTTAAGCATTCCTGTTTTTAAATAATATATTCTTTTTTATTTGGGCGTTCCACTGCGGGTCGGGCTTTCCGCTATATCTTTTTTTGTGTCATTGCGAGGAGCGAGTTAGCCTGTGCTGAGCGTAGTCGAAGTATGGCAATCTGTTAAATTCCAGTTTACAGCAAAATACGTCTTGTTTCCCTCAAAAAAAGGATGAGTTTATCCTGAGCTTGTCGAAGGACAACAATCCCTAACGCGGGGCCTATACGCCAAAACCTTTGCTCAAGCCAAGTAATCAACAACCAAAATATGTTAACATCACGTTAATTAAAAGAAGCCTATTAAACCTTTTTGTTTTGTTTTAGTCCTAACTACAAATAACTCAAAACATAATAAAAATGAAAAAAATAGCAATAATCGCCGTCGCTTTATTAGCATTGCAAGCCACAGCGCAAGAACAAAAAAGAGAGCACGCCAACAAAGAAAGAGGCGATAAAATGATAATGCTTTCTCCCGAAGAAATAGCGACACTGCAAACCAAAAAAATGACCTTGCATTTAGATTTAAACGAATCGCAGCAAGCCAAAATCCAGAAAATTAATTTGGAGAACGCTACAAAAAGAAAAGCGATGATGGAAGCGCGTAAAGCAAAAAAGGAAAGTGGTAATGCCGAAAAGCCAACAAAAGAGGAGCGTTATGCGATGATGAATGCAAAATTGGACCATCAAATAGCGATGAAAGCAAAAATGAAAGACATTTTAAATAACGAGCAATACGCTAAATGGGAAAAAGGGCAAGCAAAAAAAATGCACAAAAACAAATACCGTAAAAAAGGACACGGCAAGAAAAAACAACAATAACTTTTTTGGTTGGTTAGTTGATTATAGTTTGGTTGATGAAAAACGCATTTCTGAATTCAGAAATGCGTTTTGTTTTTTTGAACACCAATTAAATCTCGATTTGAATTACAGTGTTTCCGCAACCGTATTAACCGCAGCAATAGTAAAATCCAAATCCTCATAAGTTAAAGCATCGGTAATAAACCAGGTTTCAAAAGCACTTGGCGCAATGTAAACCCCTTCGTTAAGCAAACCGTGGAAAAACTTTTTAAAGGTATCGTTATTGCCTTTCGCAGCAGTTTCAAAATCTACAACCTCACCCTCATCAAAGTGTACCGAAATCATCGAACCCACTCTATTTATGGTATGCACAATGTTATTTTCATTTAAAACTTTGGCTATGCCTTCGTGCAAATACGCTGTTTTTTCAGCTAAACGGTTAAAAATTTCAGCGTCATTATCCAATTCATTTAACATCGCTAATCCTGCAGCCATAGCCAACGGGTTACCACTTAAAGTCCCCGCTTGATACACGGGACCCAATGGTGCCAAATGATTCATAATCTCGTTTCGTGCCGCAAAAGCACCAACGGGTAATCCGCCACCAATTACTTTTCCGAAGCAAACAATATCGGCATTGATATTAAACAGTTCTTGGGCGCCACCTTTTGCCAATCGGAAACCCGTCATCACTTCATCAAAAATCAAAAGGATATTATGAGCATCGCATACATCACGCAACGCTTGTAAAAAACCTTCTTTTGGTGGAATACAGCCCATATTACCTGCAACGGGCTCAATAATAATACAGGCTATTTCGTTGTTGTTGGCTTCAATTAATTCAGTTACATTTTCAATATCGTTATAACGAGCCAACAACGTGTCTTTTGCTGTGCCTTGTGTTACTCCCGGACTATTTGGCGACCCAAAAGTTACCGCACCACTACCCGCTTGGATTAAAAACGAATCGGAATGCCCATGGTAGCAGCCCGCAAATTTTATGATTTTATCTTTTCCCGTATAACCTCGTGCCAAACGCACCGCACTCATACAGGCTTCGGTACCCGAATTTACAAACCTGATTTTATCGATATTTGGCACCATGGAAACCGCTAATTGGGCGATTTTGGTTTCAATTTCGGTTGGCATGCCAAACGAGGTTCCTTTTTTGGCTTTATCAATTACCGCATTTACAACCGGTTTGTGGGCGTGACCTAAAATCATGGGACCCCACGAATTTATATAATCGATTAACTTGTTGCCGTCTTCGTCGTACAAATACGCGCCTTTGGCTTCTTTTACAAAAATGGGTGTTCCTCCAACGGCTTTAAAAGCACGTACGGGCGAATTTACACCTCCAGGGATAACGGTTTCAGCTTGCGCAAACAAAGCGCTACTACGTTTGTAATTCATGTGTTTTATTAATTTTTTGATGATGGTTTAACAATCAATGCCTGTCCAATACTGATGGTGTTATCGTTTAAACCATTTATATTTTGAAGTTCTTTTACACTAATATTATACTTTCTTGAGATTGAATACAGGGTATCGCCTTTAGTTACGGTATAGGTTACAACATCGCTCAATATGGGTTCTTCGTGTTTTACATAGGCATCACCCAACACTTCTTTATCGTATTCGTACAACTTGTAACGCTCAATTAAACTGATTAATTTCTGTGGATATTTTTTATCGGTAGCGTAACCCGCAGCTCTTAAGCCTTTGGCCCAACCTTTGTAATCTTCTTTTTTAAGATTGAAGAGTTTTGCGTAGCGTTTACGCTCGGTTAAAAACAGCGAATGGTCTCTAAACGAGTATTTGGCGTCTTTATATTTTCGGAAACATTCTTGTTCTTTATCGTCATCGTGATAGATCTTTTTCCCGGTCCATTCATGGCATTTTATTCCAAAATGATTGTTGGCTTCCACCGAAAGTCGCCCGTAACCAGAACCCGATTCCAAAATGCCCTGGGCCAAGGTAATACTTGCCGGAATATGGTACAATTGCATCTCGGTTTGCGCAATGGCCTTATAAGTATCAATATATTTTTCAACCTTACTGGTGTAAACCTTTGGCGGTGTAACCGTAACTCTACCTTCGGTTTCGGTGGTTTCAACTTTAGTTTCAACCTGCTCAGTTTTGTTTTTTTCTTTTTTGGTTACAATCGCTTTTTTAGAACGACAGCTAAAAACCACAGTTACTAAACAACATATTAATACTATCCGCTTCATTTTTTATTCAATAATTTGTAAATTCTTCTTTTTTAAAATCGCATTTATTCCAGCAATGCCCTGCAAACCCCCTGTGTGGATGGCTAATATTTTTGACCCTTTTGGAAAATACCCTTTTTCGATTAAATCGTAAATTCCAAACATCATTTTCCCTGTATAAACAGGGTCTAAGGGTATTTGATAATCTTTTTTAAAATCATTAATAAAACTGATTAACGCCTCATTTATTTTAGCATAGCCTCCAAAATGATAATCGGTTACGAGTTTCCAATTGGTTTTGGTTACAAATTTACTAATATCTTCTTTTAAAAAATCACCTTTTAAAGCCGAAAAACCCAAAACTTGCTGATTGGCTGCCGAACTATTTATAAGCCCTGAAATCGTGCCCCCCGTTCCAACCGATGTGCATATAAAATCGAAATTTGCGTCATCTTTAGTTAATATTTCTTCGCAACCTTTAATGGCCAAAGGATTGGTGCCACCTTCCGGAATTAAATAAAACGCCGAAAATTCTTTTTTTAAATTATCGATAAACGCTTGAGAGGTTTTATTGCGATAATCTTCACGCGATACAAACTTAAACCGCATGCCGCATTGTTTTGCAAAACTTAGGGTTGGGTTGTTTTCGATGTTATTAAACAACTCATCGCCTCTAATAACGCCTATAGTTTTAAAGCCTTGATTTTGTCCAGCTGCGGCGACCGCGGCAATATGATTTGAATACGCGCCACCAAAAGTGAGCAGTGTTTTAAGGCCTCTGTTTTTGGCTTCAATAAAATTGTATTTTAGCTTTCTGTATTTATTGCCCGAAACGAAAGGATGTATGCTGTCCTCGCGTTTTACAAACAACGCAACACCTTTGTTTTGTGGTAAAATCACGGGTTGATTGACACTATGTTCAAGCTTAAAAATCATTGACGCGAAGATACTTTAAAAATCCCCAAAACGGACGTTGTTTTAGGTAATCTAAATCCAATTCGTTGGTGTAAGCTTCGCGTTCAAAAGAAATATTACGGTAAGCAACATTCCAATTTTTATATTGAATTAATCGAAACAAAAATTCCAATCCATAAACCAAATAAAACGGAATCAAAAGCATTTCCAATTGCTGTTTTAAATGAATTTTCTCGTGGTTAATTAAAACATAATCCGTTTTAAACCGAATCGATTTTAAAAATACAAAAGGAAAAATGGTTAATCCCGTGTATCCTTTTGGCACTAAGTATTTCGAAATAAAAATCATAAACAACTACACTCAAAAATCAATCCAATTTCCACTTTCGTGAACATGACCAATAAATAAAAACCTTGATTGAATATTCAAGGAATGGTTTTCCAATATATGCTATATTTGCCATATAATGAAGAAAATCATCCCCATTGAAGAAGGCGATTACTACTTAACGCCAGAAGGCTACCGCTGTTTTACCGAGCAATACCATTTAAAACGTGGCTATTGTTGCGAAAGCGGTTGCAGACATTGCCCATACGGTTACAATCCATCAACTGAGCACAGAACAGGGAAATAAAAAAACGCCATTAAAAAACAGAAAAAAAACAATGGACATAACAGTTTTGTTTTAATTTCCTTGGTACGATTATTGATGTTAATATTACCTAAAAATCAAAATTTGTAAATGAATTTTTGTATTTTAGAAATAAAAAAGAAAACTAAATATTAAGGCTATGAAAAAACTTTTTAAAACATTACCACTTTTAGCATTGTTACTTTTAGTATCCTCTTGCAGCTCGGTGAGAGTGGCAACCGATTACGATAAAAATGCAAACTTTAACGCTTACAAAACCTTTGCTTTTTACAAAACCGGTATCGATAAGGCTGAAATTAGCGATTTAGACAAGCGCCGAATCCTTCGTGCTATTGAAACCGAACTTTTGGCAAAAGGCTTTACTAAATCTGAAAACCCAGATTTATTGGTGAGTCTGTTTACAAAATCCCGCGAAAAAATAAACATTTACAATAACGGTTTTGGCCCTTACGGCTACGGTTGGGGATGGCATCCTTGGTATTGGAATACTTATAATACCAGTTCGGTTTCGCGTTCAACAGAAGGTGTTTTATATGTAGATTTAATTGATGCCAATAAAAAAGAATTGGTATGGCAAGGTATGGGAACCGGCTATTTATCGCAAAACATGGAGAAAAAAGACGACCGTATAAAAGAGTTTGTTGCTAAAATTCTGGAAAAATATCCTCCGGGAATGCAACAATAAACTACTTCGGAGCAAATGCACGAGGTATTAATCCCGATAACTATCAGGACAAAAAAAATAAAATTCCAAATTCCAATAAAAAGCAACTTTAACGGGTTGCTTTTTTATTTACGGCAAATAAGGTTTTGCATGTCCGTTATCAACCAACCATTGGTTAACTTCCAGCCCGTCTTCCAAAACAATATTAGCCAAATAGCGCCCGTATTTACCCTGTTTATCTTTGTAGGTACGGATGGTAACTTCTTTATCAAGAATCATCTCACGTACAATATCCCGCACCTTTTTACCTTCAATTTTTTCCGGCCCTCTCATTTCGGGAGTATCTATGCCATAAAGCCGTAATTTCATTTCTTGAGAATGAAGAAACCCCAAATCCACCACGGCCGTTACGGTATCGCCATCGTAAACATCAATTATTTTCGCTCTGTATGTATACATATTTTCTTATTTTATTGAAAGATACAAATTCATTTTAATAACGGTTCATCCTAAAACCCATTTTAAACCATTAAAACTATAAGAATCCTTAAATTTAATAACCAAGAAGCGTCCCATTTATTAAGAGTTCGTATTTTTACATAAAGTTACCTAATTCGAAACCATGTCCAATTCATATACATCAAATCCTATTTTAAATCGTTTGCCGGAGCATTTAAAACAGTTTATAAAACCGCAAAACTACGATGATTATTCGGCTATCAATCAAGCGGTTTGGCGTTATGTGATGCGAAAGAATGTCGATTTTTTAACTCAAGTGGCGCACAAATCGTATTTAGACGGTTTAAAACAAACGGGGATTTCTATTGATAGCATCCCCAATATGTACGGGATGAACCGCATTTTAAAAGATATTGGTTGGGCAGCCGTAGCGGTTGATGGCTTTATCCCACCCAATGCCTTTATGGAATTTCAAGCCTACAACGTGCTGGTTATTGCCAGTGATATTAGGCAATTGGAACATATTGAATACACACCGGCTCCCGATATTATTCACGAGGGAGCAGGACACGCTCCCATTATCGCCAACCCAGAATATGCCGAATATTTACGACGCTTTGGAGAGATTGGTTGTAAAGCCATTTCGTCGGCAAAGGATTATGAATTGTACGAAGCCGTAAGACATCTTTCTATCATCAAAGAAGCACCAAATTCTAAAGAATCCGATATCGCTTCCGCGGAAAAAAAAGTAGAAGATTTACAAAAAAACATGGGTGAACCCAGTGAAATGGCTCTGATACGAAACCTGCATTGGTGGACGGTTGAATATGGTTTAATCGGCACCTTGGAAAACCCAAAAATTTACGGTGCAGGCTTGTTATCGTCTATTGGCGAAAGCGCGTGGTGCATGACTGATGAAGTCAAAAAACTACCCTATAATATTGATGCCACCTTTAAGGATTTCGACATTACAAAACCGCAACCCCAACTTTTTGTTACACCGGATTTTGCGCATTTAAGTTTAATTTTAGAAGAATTCGCCAACACAATGTCGCTGCGTAAAGGCGGGCTTTCTGGGGTTAATAAACTCATTCATTCCCAAGCACTGGGTACCATCGAATTGAGCACGGGCATACAAATTTCTGGCGTGTTTAGTAATGTTATTGCTCACGATGGCAAGCCCATTTACATACAAACCACGGGCAAAACCGCTTTGGCTTACAGGGAAAAAGAGTTGGTTGGCCATGGTACGGAAACACATTTAAAAGGCTTTGGATCACCCATTGGGAAACTGAAAGGCATTAATCTCGCTATTGAAGATATGAGTCCGCGCGATTTAAGCGCTTACAATATTTATGAAGAACAGCTTGTTACGCTGGAATTTGAAGGCGGCATTAAAGTTTCTGGTGAAATTATTACCGGAAAACGAAACCTTCAAGGCAAAATCATATTGATTAGTTTTAATAACTGCACGGTTACACATAACGACACGATTTTGTTTAAACCGGAATGGGGCATTTACGATATGGCTGTTGGCAAAGACATTGTTTCGGCATTTTCGGGACCAGCGGATAATAACAGTTTCGATTTAATTACCCATGTGCCTTCTTCACAAACCATTCGTGTAAAAAAGTCTAAAGAATTACTCAATCTCGAAGCACTTTATCACCAAGTGAGAGATTACCGAAATGGCACAAACAAAACCATTTCCAGAACCAAGGTTTTGGAGGAACTTATTGAAAACCATCCAAACGATTGGTTATTGCCTGTTGAACTTTACGAACTTGCTTTTATAGGAAATGAAAGTAAATTGTGCAAAAGCATTATAAATCATTTAGAAACCATTAAACAAAACAAGCCCGAAATCGGGCATTTGATTGATGACGGGTTGGGGATTGTTGAAAACCTAGGTCATTATGAGGAGGAAGGGCGTAACAATATCTTAGATTAAAAATACGATTTCAACAAAACAATTTATTGGACAAACAGATTCCCACGTCGCACTTTTTGGTGCTCCTCGGAATGACGAAAAGATAAACTTTTATCGTCACCCTGAATTTATTTCAGGGTCGCATAATTAAAAAATATCCTAAAAACTTAATGTGATCCTGAAACAAGTTCAGAATGACACAACAATGCTCAACTTACTTAAACCGTTTCAAAGTTTCTTTAGTAAAGGCGCTTAACACCAGTGTTCCGCTCATTTTGGCACGTTCTTCCAAAAGGTTGTCCCAATGCGATGTGTCTTTCCAAAACACGTCTTTCATTGCTTTTAAAGCTTCGGGGTTATAGCCTACCAATTTTTCGGCCAAGGTTTTTACAGCTTCGTCTAAAGTTTCAACACTATCAAAAACATCGGCGTACAAGCCTTTTTCTTTTGCAAATTCTGCAGTATAAAATTGCTCTGCATTAATCGTCATTTGAGACATAGCTGTCTGCCCCATTTTTCGAGACACCGCTGGTTCGATAACAAAAGGCCCAATGCCAATGCTCAATTCGCTGAGTTTTATGGCGGCATATTGGGTTGCCAAACAATAATCGGTTGCTGCCGCCAAACCAACGCCGCCGCCAACTGCTTTACCTTGCACACGACCAATAATTAACTTTGGGCATTTTCGCATAGCGTTAATAACATTGGCAAAACCTAAAAAAAACTGCTTTCCGGATTTGGCATCATCAATGGCAATTAGCTCTTTAAAACTGGCACCGGCACAAAAAGTTCGGTCGCCACCACTTTTTAAAACAATAACTTTAACGGCATCGTTGTTACCAGCTTTAACAATAGTGTTTTGCAGTTTTTTAAGATTATCGCTAGGCATGGCATTGTGTTCTGGATGGAAAAACTCAATCACTCCAATTTGGCCTTCTACAGTTAAAGTAACGTATGGTTGCATTATTAAATTCTTTTGGCTGAATATATAAAATTATTGGTAACACATGTTACATTCTTCTTTAAAATTAATTGGATATTTGTACAAATAAAAATTACAACATGGGATTATTTAGCTTTCTTTTTGGCAACAAAAAACAGAAAAAAATTGAAGACTTCAAAACTAGAGGCGCTATTGTTATTGATGTTAGAACACATGGCGAGTATATTCAAGGCGCTATTCCTGGGTCTAAAAACATACCGTTACAAAGCATCAATTCTAAAATTAAAGAGATAAAAAAACAAAATAAACCAGTAATAACTTGTTGTGCAAGTGGTATGCGTTCGGCGAGTGCTGCAACCATTTTAAAAAGCAACGGTATTGAAGCGATAAATGGCGGTGGCTGGTATAGTCTGAATAGCAAATTAGCGCTGTAGCGCAAAAGAAAGGTTGTTTAAATCTACGTTTCCACCTGAAAGTATAACGCCTATTTTCTTGTTTCTAAACGCATCTTTTTGTTTTAAAACGGCGGCAAAAGCTACGGCGCTTGATGGTTCGATAACTATTTTCATGCGTTCCCAAATGAGTTTCATGGAGTGAATAATCTCATCTTCTTCAACACGTATTATTTTTTCAACATGTTTTTTAATGATTGGGAAATTCCTATCGCCCAAATGGGTTCTCAATCCATCTGCAATGGTATTTGTGGTATCGTTTTTTTCAATATTTCCAGATATTAACGATCTGTAAGCATCATCAACGTTTTTAGGTTCGCCAGCAATTACTTTGCAATTTTTAGAAAAATATGTTGCTGCCAAAAGCGTGCCTGCCAATAAACCACCCCCGCCAACGGGTGTAAACATATAATCCAAATCGGGGTAATCTTCAAGCAATTCCATGGCCGCAGTACCTTGGCCGTAAATCACATCATCATTATTTGATGGATGAATAAAAGTTGCGCCTTTTTCAATTACAACCCTATGAGCTTCATCTTCTCGCGCTTTGATGTTTGAATCGCATTCTAAAATAATCCCTTCATAGGTTTTTACCGCATCTTTTTTTACTTGCGGTGCATTTTTGGGCATGACAATATAAGCCTTAACACCTATTTGTTTTGCTGTCAAGGATAAGGCCTGCGCAAAATTACCCGACGAATGGGTTACAACGCCTTTAATTTTCTGTGCTTCGGTTAAATTTAAAATAGCATTAGCGGCTCCTCGCATTTTAAAGGCACCCATTTTTTGGAAGTTTTCACATTTAAAAAATACATGGGCACCACATATGTCATCTATTAATTTTGAGGTTAGCACCGGCGTTTTATGAATGTACGGTTTTATACGATTGTGGACGTTTTGTAAAGTCGCTTTATCCATAACGGGCAATTACAGTTTTAAGTTTTGAAAGTTGTCCAACGATTCCATTGGCGTGTCATTGTACGTTAATGTCCAACCCAGGGAATTGGTTAAAATATAGAATTTTGACAACTCGCTAATCAGTCTATTTTTAGCATTTGCTTTTAAATCAGATGCTTCTATTTTTTTAGTCAACGATGCTTTAACGGTATTTTTAATAGCGTTATAATCTTTGGCTTCAAACGGATTTAAAAAATCGGATTGCATATCGTAATATTCCAAATCTGGATTTATTTTCACTTCTTCTTTTGGGATACTTATTATTTGAAGTGTTTTGGTGGCTTCGTCAATTTTAAATTCAATTTTACTTAAATCGTATGCAATGGTTACTTCGGCATTAACAACAACCAATGCTTTTTTGTCCGAAGTAAAGTACTCGCCAAAAATCTCTTTGGAATTTTTATAGTTGAAAACTTCGCTAAAATGGCCTTCGGTAACAATTAATTTACCCACATTTTTGATTTGCTTTTGAATGAGTGCCGAACTTTCGTGAAGCACGATTTTGTCCTCCTTTTTTTTATCACAATATTTAAAAGTGAATAAAACGACCAATGTAATGATGACACCAAATAGAATTTTTCGCATGCACTAATTTAGAAATATTTTTTAAGAGGAAAGAAACTTTAACTAAAAGCAAACACATTATTGGATTAAGGTTCCCGACTTTGCGACAACGACTCTTTCAATCTATATTGCTTCGTTAACCGAGAAACTCATTTACAAAAAAAACATCAACTGCAAACCATTTAAAATGATTATAGCAATCGATGTTTTTTGATATGAACTGATTAATAGCAGTTTAAATCTACAACTTAAAGTGATATGTTAGTTAATTTTTCGACCAAATGTTATAAAAAAAGATTAAGCGCAATAATGTAATCCATTACATATAATCACTAAATCTCGACAACAATATGTATTTATTATGATTGCAAGTACAAATGGTTTTGTTAATAATAGAATGTATTGTTTTAAGTTTTTCATTGGTTAGTTTGTTTAAAATTGTACGACCAAAATTGCAATTAAATGAGTGTGAAGTCAATACGATGAATTGCGTATATTTTATAAAAAGAGGTTAGATCGCTTCGCTTTTAGAAACAAGAATCAATACTGAAAAAAGAATTTAAATTAAAATGAAATTTTTGGGTGTGCAGATTGAATCTCTTTTATTTTTAGTTCCAAATTTTGAAGAAACTGAAGATGTGCTTCTGAATTAGGGTTGAAGGGTTTATGTTGCAAACCTTTTTGAATACCATCAACCGCTTCCATGGTTTTTGAAGCTTCATTAGATATCCAAACACTTTGAAATTTCTCCCAAATATAATTGATGGCCGTTTGGTTGGGATGCAACATATCTTCATTATAAAAACGATAATCGCGCAGCTCGTCCATCATGATTTCGAAAGAAGGAAAGTAGTGTAGATTGTTTCTTGGCCCAACCACTTGGTGAATTGCTGTAATTAAATGTGCTTTGCTTTGCGTGTTTTCAATAAAACCATCTTTTAAATGACGCACTGGAGATACGGTAAATAGAATAGATGCCTTTTTGTTAACGCTTCTAATTAGCTCCTCAATGGACTGCAAAGATTTTGAAATTTCATCAACCGAAAGCAATTCTTTTAAAAATTTTTTCTGTGGTACTTTATGGCAATTGGCTACGATAGTATCTGTTTCAACATATCTGTAAACCCAAGCGGTTCCCAACGTAATTATGATGTGTGTGGATTCGTTAATTTGTTGATTTGTGTATTTGATTCTTTTGTTTAAATCAGTTAACAAGTCTTCTTTTGAAGCGTTACTTAACTTAGAGTGTGCATCAAAACAATACCATTGCTCGTTGTGAAAAAAAATGTCGTTTCCTGAATATTCTTTTTCATTTATAGCATTGGTTATTAACTTCTCAATGGCCAAAGGTTGAAATAAAATACCAAAGGGATTTTGAAGGTTCTGAAACTTAAAATAGTTTAATTTGTTACCAATATTCTCAACAAAACACGAACCCAATAACAAGACATTAGATTTATAATCTATTTGATTATGTTGCTGTGGTTGAAGTGTTATTTTGGTTTGTAGTTTCATAAACTCGCAACTATTACACGGAGGTTCGCAGAGTATCACAAAGACTCACAGAGAAACTTTATCTTTAAAATTCTCTGAGAATCTCTGTGTTTTTTTTACTCTGTGAAGCTCTGCGTTATAACTTTTATTCTATAAACTTCTTAGCTTCAGCTAAAGACTCATCAATGCCATCTGGTTTCTTTCCACCAGCTGTAGCGAAAAACGGTTGACCGCCGCCGCCGCCTTGAATAAATTTACCCAATTCCCTTACTACTTGTCCTGCATTTAAACCTTTACTGGCTACCAATTCCTTTGAAATATAACAGGATAATAATGCTTTTCCGTTTTGTTCGGTGGCAAACAATAAGAACAGATTATCAAACTGACTCCCCAACTCGAAAGCCACATCTTTTAAACCGGCTGCATCCAAATCCAGCTTTTTAGCTAAAAACCGAATACCATTTATTTCTTGTAATTCGTTTTTAAGTTCGCCCTTTATATTTTTCGCCTTATCTTTTAACAACCCTTCAATTTGCTTTTTAAGGCTCGCATTTTCATCTTGTAAATTCTGCAGTGCTTTTACGGGTTCTTTGGCATTGTTAAGCAAATCTTTCATTTCAAAATAAGCCCGATTATTTTCAGAATAATAATCTTTAACGGCATCGTTGGTAATGGCTTCAATACGTCGTATTCCGGCCGCCACAGCACCTTCCGATATGATTTTAAAATGCCATATATCCGCTGTGTTTTTTACATGTGTTCCGCCACAAAGCTCAATGGATTGCCCAAATCGAACGGAACGCACGGTATCGCCATATTTTTCGCCAAACAAACTCATCGCTCCTTCCGCAAGGGCTTCTTCCTTAGCGATATTTCGCTTTTCAATTAGCGGCAATTTCCCTTCAATTCGGCTATTCACAAAATTTTCGACATCGCGTAATTGCTCCACGCTCAACTTTGAAAAATGAGAAAAATCGAATCGCAAATACTTTGAATGTACAGCACTACCTTTTTGCTCGACATGCTCGCCCAAAACCTCTCTTAAAGCTTGGTGCAATAAGTGTGTAGCCGTATGATTGCACTCGGTTCTGTAACGCTGTTTGGCATCTACAACGGCTTTAAAAGTTTCATTTAAATCCTTGGGCAAATTTTTGGCAAAATGGATAATAACGTTGTTTTCCTTTTTTGTATCTAAAATATAAACCACATCGCCGTGGGCGTCTTCTAAATAGCCCTTATCGCCAACTTGCCCGCCACCATCGGGGTAAAACGGTGTTATATTGAAAACCAATTGATACATATCGCCATCTTTTTTGGAAGTGACTTTTCTGTATTTGGTCAGTTTTACATTGGCTTCAAGTGTATCGTAACCAACAAATTCTTCTACGGCATCGTCCTTTAAAATGGTCCAGTCATCGGTAGACATTTCGCTGGCTGCTCGCGAACGGTTTTTTTGTTTTTGAAGCTGTTCATTAAAACCTTTTTCATCTAACTTCAAGTTTTTTTCAGAAAGAATTAAAGCCGTTAAATCTATTGGAAACCCGTAAGTATCGTACAATTCGAAAGCTTTTTCGCCAGAAACGGTATCACCTGTGGTTTCGTCAACTATACGATTTAGCAATACCAATCCTTGGTCTAAAGTTCTTAAAAAGGATTGTTCTTCTTCTTTAATAACGTTTTCTATGAGTTGTTTTTGAGCGATTAATTCCGGAAAAGCATCTCCCATTTTATTGCTTAAAACATCAACTAATCGGTAAATAAACGGTTCTTTTTTATCGAGAAAAGTAAATCCGTAACGCACGGCACGACGCAAAATCCTGCGAATTACATAACCTGCACCCGTATTGCTTGGCAACTGCCCATCGGCTATTGAAAACGCTACCGCACGAACGTGGTCTGAAATAACACGAATGGCAATATCGGTCTTTTCGTCTTTTCCGTAATTTTTATTGGTTATGGTTTCAATTTCTCTAATTATGGGCGTAAACACATCGGTATCGTAATTGGATTGCACACCTTGCAACACCATACAAAGACGCTCGAAGCCCATGCCGGTATCAATGTGCTTATCAGGCAAATTTTCAAGGCTACCATTGGCTTTTCGGTTGTATTGCATGAATACCAGATTCCATATTTCAACCACTTGCGGATGATCCATGTTTACCAAATCTTTCCCGTTTACTTTTGCTTTTTCATCTGCAGAGCGAATATCAACATGGATTTCGCTGCATGGTCCGCAGGGGCCTTGGTCTCCCATTTCCCAGAAATTATCCTTTTTATTCCCTGTTAAAATGCGGTCTTCAGAAATGTATTGTTTCCAAAAATCGTAAGTTTCAGTGTCCATGGGGAGTTTATCGTCATCATCACTTCCTTCAAAAACGGTAACGTATAATATGTCTTTATCAATGCCATAAACATCAACTAAAAGCTCCCAGGCCCAAGCTATGGCTTCTTTTTTAAAGTAATCGCCAAAGCTCCAGTTTCCTAACATTTCAAACAAGGTATGATGGTACGTATCGTAACCAACCTCTTCTAAATCGTTGTGTTTTCCAGAAACGCGCAGGCATTTTTGGGTATCGGCAATTCTATTGTTTTTTGGTTGTGCATGCCCTAAAAAATACTCTTTAAAAGGTGCCATACCGGAGTTTACAAACATTAATGTGGGGTCGTCTTTTAAAACCATGGGTGCAGACGGCACAATGCTGTGTTTCTTTTCTTTAAAAAAACTTAAAAATTTCGATCGAATATCTTGTGACTTCATGTACATATTTTGTAAATCTTGTTTCCGCTAAATTGCTTTTAATGAGAAACAATTTTTATATTTATGCTGCAAATTTATTTTAAATTTAGGACAGCGTGAACCTAGGGTTGAATTATTATTGCAAAACATAAGATAATTTTTTTGTAGGTTTGTTCGTTTGGTTATAATTATAAGAGGATAAATCATCTTAAATTTTAGCAAAAATAGTATAATTTAAACAATGAGTAAGGTAAAATTTTATTACGATCCGGAATCGCTTTCCTATCGGAAAATTGAGCGCAAAAAAAGAAAAACATTTGCCTATATTTCACTTTTTCTTTTAGCCGCCTTTCTGTTCTCCTTCATCATTATTTTTATTGGGAATTTATATATTGATTCGCCCAAGGAAAAGGCTTTAAAAAGAGAGCTTCAAAATGCACAGTTGCAATTTGAACTATTGAATAAAAAAATGGACGAGGCCGAAGCGGTTCTTGCCAACGTTGCCGATAGAGACAACAATATTTACCGTATTTACTTTGAGGCAAACCCCATACCCGAAGAGCAACGAAAAGCGGGTTTTGGCGGAATTAACAGATATAAAAATTTAGAAGGATTCGATAATTCTGAATTGATTATCGAAACCAATAAACGCTTGGATATTTTACAAAAACAAATTGTGGTTCAGTCTAAATCGCTGGATGAAATTACTGTTTTGGCCGCAGAAAAAGAAAAACTATTAACTGCCATACCAGCCATTCAACCCGTTAGCAACGAGGATTTAACGCGTATGGCATCGGGTTACGGCATGCGATCCGACCCCTTTACCAAAGTTAGAAAAATGCACTGGGGCATGGATTTTACCGCACCACGAGGCACACCTGTTTACGCCACGGGAGACGGTATTGTAAAGCGTGCCGATGCAGGGTCGAGCGGTTATGGCAAACATATTAGAATAGACCACGGTTTTGGCTATATGAGTTTATATGCCCACTTGTATAAGTACAATGTAAAACGAAACCAAAAAGTGAAACGCGGCGATTTGATAGGTTTTGTTGGTAGCACAGGACGCTCTGAAGCGCCACATTTACATTACGAAATTTGGAAGGATGGCACACGCATTAATCCTATAAACTTTTATTATGGTAGTTTAACTGCTGAAGAATTCAGTAAATTACTAGAACACGCCTCGTTAGAAAATCAATCATTAGATTAATGCATATAGATTTACCAGAAAAGAGATATTATGCTATTGGCGAAGTAGCCAAGGCTTTTAATGTAAACACCTCATTAATTCGTTTTTGGGAAAAGGAATTCGATGCGCTTAAACCAAAAAAGAACGCCAAAGGCAACCGTAAATTTACACCCGAAGACATTAAAAACCTAAAGCTTATTTACCACCTAGTTAAGGAGCGCGGTTTTACTTTAGATGGCGCTAAAATCCATTTAAAAGAAGGCAAAAAAGAGACTTTAAACAACTTTGAAATTATAAGTAAACTTGAAGATGTAAAAAATCAATTGATTAAAATTAAAAATCATTTGTAACATTTTCGGTTTATTATCAACCTATAATAGTGACATTAAAAAAATCAACTAAAAAACCACAACAACAATGAAGAAATTTTTACCATGGATTATCTTAGGAATACTTGTAATTGGTTTATATTCCTGGGGAAAAGGGTTTAATAATACGGCAGTTAATTTAAACGAAGGCGTTAAAGAAGCTTGGGGAAATGTACAAACCTCATACCAACGCCGAAACGATCTTATAGGCAATTTGGTTAACACGGTAAAAGGTGCCGCCGATTTTGAAAAAAGCACATTAGAGGCCGTAGTTAACGCACGTGCCAAGGCAACTTCAATTACCATAGACCCCGCAAATGTGACACCGGAACAATTGGCACAGTACAATCAAGTACAAGGTGGATTGAGCGGTGCATTAAAAAGTTTGTTGGTAACCGTAGAACGCTACCCCGATTTAAAGGCCAATCAAAATTTCTTAAAACTACAAGACGAGTTAACGAGCACCGAAAACACGATTCAAACAGCAAGAACACGATATAACGAAGCTATAAAACCTTATAATATCCATGTGAATGAATTTCCAAATACTATACTTGCCGGTATATTAAACTTTGATGAAAAACCATATTTTGATTCAGAAGCCGGTGCCAACCAACCTGTTAAAGTAGATTTTTCAAACTAAAACAACATGTCTAAAATAGAAGATTTTCTTTCCGTAGATGAAGAACAGGAAATCATAGAAGCTATCAGAATTGCTGAAGCAAAAACCTCTGGAGAAATACGTGTGCATATTGAAAAAACCTCAAAAACCGATGTGTTTTCCCGTGCCATGGAAGTGTTTCATTATTTAAAAATGGATAACACCAAACTACAAAATGGGGTTTTAATTTATGTTGCGGTTGATGATAGAAGTTTTGTTATTTATGGCGACAAAGGCATTAACGACGTGGTTCCCAATAATTTTTGGAACAGCACGAAAGATATCATGCAAACGCATTTTAAAGCCGGCAATTTTAAACAAGGCTTAGTTGAGGGCGTTAAAAAAGCAGGTACCGAACTTGCCCATCATTTTCCGTGGAAACATAACGACAACAACGAACTTTCAAACGAAATATCAAAAGGATAACTTTTAATATGCAATATTCAGTTTTAAGTATTCCATCACTAAAAAAAGAAGTGAAGTTTATCGTTACTTTTTTAATGCTTTTTTGTGCTTTCAATCTTTCTTTTGGGCAGTATAACATTCCTAAAAAGCCTAGTTTTATTCCGCCTGTAATAGACAGTACAAAAACCTTAAGCACCAAAGAATATCAACTATTATATGATAAATTAAAACATTACAACGATTCTACTTCTACTGAAATTTTAATTGTAATCATACCAACAACAAAAGGAGAAAACATTGGATTGCTTGCTCCTCGATGGGGTCATAAATGGGGAATTGGCCAAAAAAAAGAAGACAACGGTATCCTTGTTTTATTGGCAAAAGATGACAGAAAAATATGGATTTCTCCTGGTTACGGTGTTGAACACAAACTAACTGCAGGAATAAATGGAGAAATTATACGAAATATAATTATTCCTGAATTTAAACGCAATGATTATTATAGTGGATTGGACAAAGGCATTGATGCTATTTTTCAGGTTTTAAGCGGTGAATATAAAAACAACCAAAAACCATCGAAAAGAACAAATGGACTTCCGGTTGGTTTTATAATTATTCTTGTTTTTATCTTTATTATAATTCTTATTTCCATTTCTAATAACAGACGCGGTGGCGGTAGAAATGGAGGGCGCAGATCATCGCCGGCCAGCGATATTTTAGAAGCCATTATATTAAGCAATATGGGCCGTGGTAACTACCGCAGAGGCTCTGGTGGTTTTGGTGGCGGTTTTGGCGGCGGTTCCAGCGGCGGTGGTTTTGGCGGATTTGGCGGTGGCGGTGGCTTTTCCGGAGGTGGTGCTGGCGGAAGTTGGTAACACTATCCTAACCAATTTAGGCATCTACTTTTTCCGCATATAAACACTAATAGGAACGCCCGTAAAATCGAAATGTTCACGCAGTTTGTTTTCAAGAAAACGCTTATACGCATCTTTTACATACTGAGGTAAATTACAGAAAAAAGCAAATTGCGGTTGTGGTGTTGGCAATTGCATAATGTATTTAATCTTTACAAATTTTGCTTTGTAAGCCGGTGGCGGATAGTTTTCTATAATGGGCAACAATATATCATTTAGCTGACTGGTTTTTATCCTTTTGGTACGGTTTTTATAAACCTCAACGGCCGTTTCGATAGCTTTAAAAATACGCTGTTTTGTTAACGCTGAAATAAAAACAATAGGCACATCGGTAAAAGGCTCCATTTGTTTTCTGATGGATTTCTCGAATTCTTTCATCGATTTATGGTCTTTTTCAACCAAATCCCATTTATTCACCAAAACCACAATACCTTTTCTGTTGCGTTCTGCCAACCAAAAAATATTTTGTACCTGTCCGTCAAAACCTCTAGTGGCATCTAAAACCAACAAACACACATCGGCATGCTCAATGGCACGTACACTACGCATCACCGAATAAAATTCTAAATCTTCCTTTACTTTAGATTTTCTGCGGATTCCAGCCGTATCAACCAAATTGAACTCAAAACCAAAACGGTTGTATTTGGTATCGATAGCATCACGCGTGGTGCCTGCAATATCGGTAACAATATATCTATCTTCTCCAATTAAAGCATTTATAAACGATGATTTTCCGGCATTTGGACGACCAACAACCGCAAATCTGGGCAAGGTTTCTTCTACCTTGTCCTCATTTTCCGGTAATGCTTCAACCAATGCATCCAAAAGTTCGCCCGTTCCACTTCCATTAATACTGGCAATGGTGTAATAATCGCCCAAACCTAAGGCGTAAAACTCTACGGCATCTTCAGACCGTTTGGCATTATCAACCTTATTGACAACTAAAAAAACAGGCTTATTAACTTTACGCAATAATTTGGCAACGTCTTCATCCATTCCGGTTACGCCCGATTCAACATCAACCATAAAAATAATGGCATCGGCTTCGTCAATGGCCAGCTCTACTTGTTTATCAATTTCAGCTTCAAAAACATCATCGCTTCCCAAAACATAACCACCCGTATCGATAAGCGAAAACTCCTTACCGTTCCAATCACTTTTACCGTAATGGCGATCTCTGGTTACGCCACTTGTGGCATCTACAATGGCTTCTCGCCGCTGAATTAAACGATTAAAAAACGTTGATTTCCCTACATTGGGACGACCTACTATGGCTACTATATTACTCATGCTTTTTACTTCTATAACAGTCTAAGACTGAATTTTATATCTCTTTTGAAATATTTTGCAAAAATAGGAAATATACCCAATGCAACACGGTTTTTAAGTAAAGATTAAAAACGATTTATAATTTAAATAAAAAATGTTACTTTTCTAAAATTAAAAATGAAGTATGCCAGTTACCAATGAGGTTGTTTTACGTCCGCGATTTAAAATGGAATTAAATCAAAATAACGAAACGCTTTTAAAGGCTTTTGAAGATGCTAAAACCGCACAAAAAGAGTTTATTATTAGTAGGATTGACGACCACGTGTTTATTAAATTACCCAAACAAAAACAACAGTTTTGGTCGCCACAATTGCATTTGGAAATAAATGAGGCCGACAACAATTTTAGTACGCTACACGGTTTGTTTGGCCCTAATCCAACGGTTTGGACCATGTTTATGTTTTTACATTTTATGGTGGCGGGCTTATTTATTGCTTTTGGAATTTGGGCATACACCAACTGGAATTTAAAACACGATTATGCCATACAATTAAGCCTTATGTTTTTAATGGTTATTGTTTGGTTTGCACTTTATTTTGCTGGTAGCATAGGAAAGGCATCGAGCAAATATGAGATACACGATTTATTTGATTTTATGGTTGGGGTTTTAGAAGAAAACGGGGTTGACCTAGACCAAAAGCCGTAAGAATATAAAAGACTCTGATTTCACAGATTTTCATGGTTTTTTTTGAAAAACCTTGAGACTATTCTTTAACTATTATACCCAAAACGCTTTAATTGGTTTTGATTGCTTCGCCAGTTTTTATTCACTTTTACATACAATTCCAAATGGATTTGTTTGCCAAAGAATTTTTCTAAATCCTTTCTGGCTTCAACCCCAACTCGTTTTAAAGCCGAACCTTTATGCCCAATAATAATGCCTTTTTGGGTTTCGCGTTCTACCATAATGACAGAACGGATACGAATAATGTTTTCTTCTTCAAAAAATTCCTCGGTTTCAATTTCAACCGCATAAGGTATTTCCTTTTTGTAATGCATCAAGATTTTTTCGCGAATGGATTCGTTTATAAAAAAACGCTCTGGTTTATCTGTTAATTGGTCTTTTGGATAAAACGCGGGCGATTCCGGAAGCAACTCCACAATACGGTTAAACACTTCTTTTACATTGAAACCTTCTAAAGCCGAAATAGGAAAAATCTCGGCATTGGGCACCTTTTCCGACCAAAGCTGTACTTGTGTTTCCAGTTGTTGCTGGTCGCTTTTGTCAATTTTATTTAACAGTAATAAAACGGGGATTTTTGAGTTTTTAATTTTCTTAAAAAACGCCTCGTCTTTTAATTCCTGCTCGCCAATTTCGACCATGTAAAGTAAAATATCGGCATCTTCAAAAGCCGATTTAACAAAGCCCATCATAGATTCCTGCAACTCGTAAGCGGGTTTTATAATTCCGGGCGTATCGCTAAATAATACCTGGAAATCATCGCCGTTTACAATACCCAATATCCGGTGGCGTGTGGTTTGCGCTTTGGATGTGATAATCGATAGCTTCTCGCCAATAAAGGCATTCATCAAGGTAGACTTTCCCACATTTGGGTTGCCAATTATATTTACAAAACCTGCTTTGTGGTTCATATTTTTATTCATTAAATACACTGCAAAGTTACAACCTTGGTTTGTAAAAATACCATCTATTTATTTTAAACAAAAAACAAATCCATTAAAACAGGTATTGAATCTTTTTTGTAATTTTAAAAACGAACGTTATTATCTGACAAAAATCATGTTTACAGAACATGTATAGTATTACATTTGTTTAAAATTTTAATTATGATAACTCAAACTATTTCACTTTACAACTGGACCAACGGCGTAATAATGATTGCTATTTTCGGGCTGGTATGTTTAACTTTGATAGGCATCCTTATCAATTTTATGATGAGTGGCAAGAAAAAAGATAAAACTGAAAACTAAAAAAAGAATTGGTTTTTATGGTTGTTTAGGATATTCTAACTTTGAAAAATCAATTATTGGGGGAATTTTATTGGCTAATCTCGAAAAACTTACATCAAAAGTTTTGTTATCGCTAAAAAATCCACAGTTTCTTAGATAAAAACTATGCCCTTTTGAACCTCCGTCGTAATCAAGTCTCACACCATTTCGGGCTGTTGCATCGGCAGAGTATTTAGCCGAAGTAAGTTCGGTCCAATTCCCTTGGGTATCATAAATCCATTGGTTGTTAAAATTAACCTCTCTTTCTATATAACCGGTATTAGGCGTAAAATTTTCTAAAAACGAATATGTTCTGGTTATATGTCTTTCATTTGTTTTGGGTTTTCTAAAACTTGCAATAAGTTTCCAGTCGCCTACCTCAGGCGCATAAAAATATGCTGTATAATCGATGGTGTTTTTTACTTTAGACTCGCCTTTTAATAAAAATTTATACGTCGCTTCTGGTTTCCAATTAAACTTCATGTAGCTTTGGGCGCCAGAACCTTCGTTCCCAAACTCGCCAACATGTACGCCGCTACCATGGCCTAAGGCTATTACTTTATATTCATCGGGAATTAGATTCGGGTCTTGAGTATCAAAAGCACTCCAAACCGAAAACAAGACACGTCGTTCGGTTTCCGAATTCACTTGCATACCAAAATATCCATTGGAAAAACCATTGGCCATATAATAAGACCCTATAACATCGTTACCCTCTGGCACGGTAATTTCGTTATAAAACCAAGTAATATCTGTACCAGCAGGTTCTTGGTATATTAAATGTACCGACGGCCCTCGCCTGCCAAAATAAAAATTAGACTCATCCTTAATAAAAGTTAAATTTTCAGCCAATGGCCCGCCAACTTTTATGTTTTTAAGATTTCCAATTTGCGTTCCCTCTTTAGAAACAGCTTGAACATCAATATGGTGATACCCTGCCGATGCCATTGTAAACTCGCCAACGTAAACATCTTTATATGTTGTATTTGAGATTTCAATTTCCTTGGTTTCATCACCAACAGTGACCTTAATTACAGATGCACCTTGCCACGTTTTAATATGTAACCCTACACTTATTTTACCTGTTTGACTTGTATGAAAATAGGTTCGAATAACATCGTCAAAATCCATCCAATTATTTAAGCCTTCATTTGAAATGTTTTCGTTTTTATCCAAATCGTTAACAATCCAACTATTACCAGCAATTGGTATGGTGGTGGTTAAATTATTTACTTCATATTCGGTATTTTTAACCGTTGTAAAATTATTAGGACCTAAACACGAAGAAGCAAATAAATGAATAAAAAATAGGGACATTATAAGCCTCTTTTGCATGCTATTTTCATTTTTTACGTTTTTCATTTTAGAATGGAATTTTAGCTATAACGGTATCGCCTTTTCCGTTTTCATCAGTTATACTTTGTATGGTCCACAAATCCTTTAGGTTATCACCATCAATGATGCTTCCGCTATAATCGCCCCACGAGACACCATCGGTAAACCCTTTTCCTTCTCCTAAACTTATAATTTCCCGTAAAGTCCCTTTAGTATCTTTTGCTTTTCGGAATGCCAATCTTGGGCTTATAAACATGTTTTCGTTTGTTTCTTGAAAGCCCACAAGCACATCATTTTTCTTGTTAACGGCTATTGTTGTTTGTATGTAATTAGAGGTTTCGCTACTAATTAAACCCGTTTGCACCAGGGTTCCATCAGTTTTTACTTGATGCCATTGAACCGCTGCCCTATCGTTAATATTTATGGTATGCGAAAACCAAATAAAACCATTTTGCAACACTAAATTCTTTGGATTTCTGTCGCCAGAAGAGGTTAATTGGCTGGTGTTTTTTTGAGGTGATTTTGGTGGCCATCCAAAATTATCCAATCGCTTTGGTGTTTTGGCAACCACCTCGCAAATCGGGGAACCATCTTGGGCTTCCACGATGCGTTTTATTACAAAGGCACCACCGCCTGTTATTTCAAAAAAGTACAGCGCATCGGTTTTATCTTGAGTTGCTACCGGATGTCCTAAACTACCGGGAAAATGATAAACGGTTGCGGGTTTTCCGGATTTTGCATCTTCCATTTTTAAAACAAAAGTGCGCTCTTCTCCTCCCGGAAACGAGTATCCAATCCATTTTCTGCTATAACTAATACCTCCACCATCAACACCGTTTGGCGCTGGCACAGGGTAAGTGTTCCAAGCTCCCGTTGGATCTTTGGTTTCCGATATTGAAATGTTTACGGGTTTCTTTTTTTCCTTATCCCACGGATTCCATAAATTGAAACCAAAAATTTTATTATGTGGATCGAAAAAAAGTTTTGGGTCTATGCCGTTATTAAAGCACGATTGCGAGACACCCTGTATAAAATTTCCTTTTTTATCATAAATTATTAGTCCGCTGTTTGTCCCGTGCAATACGTAACCACCGCCCACTGCTATTTGCGGATCGACCTGCCTGTTCCCGTCCATCGATCCATCAAATGCCAAATAACCCGATACTTTTCTAGGGTTTCCGCCTTGATTGCGTTCTTTACATTCATCACCGTTATTAGTTTTAAAAGCTGTTTTATGAATGGGCGTAATAATTTCAGTGCGTGTAGGTTTAATTTTTTTATTTAAAATAATTATTGTTGTGTCACTATTAGTTTGTCCGAAAACTGAAATAACACCTATAACAGTTAAAAAGAAGAAGTTACTTATTAATTGTTTCATCCTTATAAAAATTTGTACATTATTAAATTCTGGCTTATATCCTGTTTTTGAAATCTTATTTATTCAAAAACTATTGATTTGGTAAAACAACACGGCGCCACATCTCTGGAATCCATCGATCTCCATTTTTATATTCCATAATAACAGTGTTAATATCCAATAGCTTATAGTTTATCTGAGAAGCTGTTCCGCTCATTTTAGTATTAACGCCATGCTTAATTATTTGTTCGATAAAAGAACTATCTGTAAGGTTTTTATAAACTCCATAGTGACCTACATCAGTTACATTTTGCTCAATTATTGATTTACCATTTTTAACCATTTGTTTTGCTCCCCACGTAACGAATGTGAAATAGGTTCCATCAGAATTTATAACTTTGTAATTTCCGGACTTAAACATTTCCTTCTCTCCACTGTCGTTAATTTTAACAAACATTTGTTGCCATACGCCTACAATGGTATTAGATTCTATTAAAATATTTTTTTGGTTTGTTGCCTCCTGTGCCGTAACCCAGCCAACTATTATAAAACAGAACAGTGTAATTATATTTTTTTTCATTTTTTATTTTATTTTTTAAATTCCCGTAAAACTAAACACCTCGGAGTAAGAGATATTACCTTGACTGTCTTTTGTTGTGACACTCCAGTAATACGTTTTATTGGCTTCAATTGTCACATTATTTAAAGTTGTTCCGGTGATTTCCGTTTTAAATTCTGTTGGTGGGTTTACCTCGCCAAAGTTTACGTTGTAACTTTCAATATCGTTATCCACATCACTTGTTGTCCATTCTAAAGTGATATCGCCACTAGTTACATTCGCACCTAAAACAGGGCGGACTGCTTCTGCAGGAAATGGTGCATACGATGACACACCTTCGCCAGCATTAAAAAATTTCCAAGTTGCACTTGTGCCCGTTTTTGAAGTTTTGTTTGATCTGGACACGATAAACCAAGAATACGGATTGCCTCTTTTTAATTTTACAGCATAACTGTTTTCTGAAGTCGAATAGCTGGTAACAGTTCCCGTATTTAAGTCCTTTAATTGCAAATTGTAACTATCGGTATACTTGCTTGCATTCCATTTAAACGTAATAGTGCTCTCTGTTGCTGTATTTATTGTGCCCTCGGTGCATTCGCTATTTGCGGCGGGAAACACGAGTGTGGCCGCGGTTGGATCTTTAACATCTTCTATAGGGTCTATTGGTGCGTCGCCACCATCACCTGAGCTACAAGCCGAAATTATACAGAAAACGAACAAAAACAGTGTATTTGCTATTTGGTTAAACGAAGTCTTATTTAATGGTTTCATTTTTTTACGATTTTTACATTCGACGGACCAGATGCTGTTTCTATTTTTACCAAATAGGTGCCGTTTTTAAAACGCCTACCGTCTATTACAACGGTATTGTAACGGACAGGTAAATACCTGGATTGAATAAGTTTTCCAGTTGTAGAATATACTTTTACGGATACCATTTTCGAGGTATTATCTCCAATATTAATTTGAAGGTAATCGGTAAAAGGATTAGGATAAGCAATAACATTTTCTGAAACTAAAATGGATTTCTCATATATACCTTGACATTCTTTATCGGTACCAATTCGAAGCGTATTCATTCCATGGGCCAGCTTTAAAGTAATTAAAGACTCTGTGGTATTTGTAATGGTACCGTTTAAATTAATCGTGTAGTTTGTACCGTTGGCCAAGTTTAATGAAACCGATTTTTTATCGGCACTAACCCTAGACAACACAGCCAAATCCGAAGGCTCTGTAATTACAATATCGTAGCATCTTTTAAATTCGGTTTCCGGAATGTCTTTAACCGTAATACATACCTTGTAAGTGCCGGACTGCAGGTTGTTTAATTCAATGGTATCGGTAAAATCAAATGTCTCCGTATTTCCATTTCCTGTTAAGGTTATTATATAATTATGGTTTTCGGTAGCCGTTACCACAATTTTACCGTTGTCGCTATTTCTGCAAGTTTCTCCAATAGTTTGTATTATAAAATTGCTAGCAGGTAATTCAAATAAGCTACAGCCTTTATCGTTTACGTTTTCATTTAAGGGTGTTTCAGGGCATTCGTCATCTACATCCAAAACCCCGTCGTTGTCATCGTCATCATCACAAGCATCTCCTATGCCATCGCCATCAAAATCGGCTTGATCTGGGTTATCTACTCCTGGACAATTATCGCTTAAACAACCAACTACGGTTAACTCCGCAGCCGATGCCCATGCGGCTCCGTTAACTTCTGATAGAGCTACCAATCTCATATAACGCCCTTTTAATGGTGTATTAAAAGTTATGGTTTGTTTAGCGTTTGTATTTTCGAAAGTTCCGGTGTGCGCTGCAGTGCCCCAATTGGTTTTATCATAACTAAAGTAAAGCTCGTAATCTTTTATTCTTCCGTTTTGGCCATCAACCCTTGGCGTATATATAAATTCACTGATGTTATAAGAATTGCCCAAATCGATTTGAATCTCGTGAGGATATGGGTCGCTACCTGTGCTCCATCGGGTATGCCAAATGGTTGATGCATCGCCATCAAAAGCCATAGTTGCTAATCCAGGGTAATTAACCTCTTCACTATCAGCGTATATTAACGACCACTCGTTTTTTGGTAGTTCGGCAGGATTGTTACAATCGGTAATAGACGGACAGGTTGTTGTGGTAACCATATTTGGAATTTCCTTTACATAATCAACGCCATTTTGTGTTACTGTTAACTTAACCGTATAAGATCCCGGGTTACCCAAAATTACTTCAGGGTTTCTAATATTAGCATCGCTTATATAAACCGGTGCAGGGGTTATCTCCCATTTCCAACTAGCACCTGCATGGTTTAATATGGAGTGATCATCAAAATGCAAGACATCGTCCATACATTTATTCGATATATTTTCTACCCATGGGTTAATTATTGGAATAAAATCTTGCTCTTGTAAGGGGGTTTCCCAAACTCCGCCTCCACCGGCAAGTCTTAATTTAGCATCTCTATAAAAGGGAATAGCCGTATTAACCGCAAAATTTTCAGGATAGTTATTTCCAAAAGGTTCCCAATCTGTCATTGATTCTTTTCTGTAATAGCACTGAGATTTTTCACCATTTTTACTTGTAGTAAACAGATAAATTAAATCTTCACCTGTATTGGATGGTTGTATTACCAAGTTTTTGGTATGGCTATTTACAGTACCAGACCAGTTAGACCAGGTTTCTCCACCATCTGTAGATTTGAAAACCTGTCCTTTATCTGCCGTCCAAGTTCCATTAGAATAGCAAGCGTACACAGTGTTTTCGTCATATAGTGAAATAGCGATATTAGTCCTTCCTTTCATTTTATCTCCGCCATTAGCGTTGTTACTCAATGACGGTTTATAAGCCCAAGTAACCCCTTGGTCTTCACTTTTATACAATCCATAGCCTTTAACATCGGCATATATAACATTTGGGTTCGACACGCTCATTTGCACATCCATTACTTCACCACTAAACGTATGTAATGCCTCAAAGCTTTCGCCCATATCCGTACTTTTCCAAAAGCTATTGCCTTCACCCAAAAAGAGCATTTCAAAATAATTAGGATGGTGAATTAAATTCCCTCTACTACCGCCATACTCCAACATATTAGGGTATTTTGAGAAACTAAACTTACCTTCGTAAACAGATTCTGCCGTACTAGGTAAAATCCAACCACCACCTAAGTCATTAAAAGCAACATGCCTACTTTTTCCATGAATAACCCATCCTGTTGCAGACTCCGCACCTCCCATTCGCAACGCCTTATTATTGTAAAAATCGGCCATTGCCGTGTTTCCGTTGTGATATCTACCGCCAACAACAATGTCTTCATTCCATCCTTGGTCAAATCCCCACATATCCGATCCTACCAAACCATTTATTCTAGGCTGAAAATCGGTTTCAAAAGCATCAGTAGAAAAGCTTGTTCCACCATCGGTAGCCAACCATACGGAACCATTATCAAACCATTTCATGTCTTGAATGTCTGGGTGAATTGAAAATCGACCAAAATAACCGCCAATGGCATCAAAACTGTTACCTCCGTTATTTGTTTTGAATAAGGTTGTGGTACCAACCATAAACTGATTTTCGTTGGTAGGTGATATTTCTAAAACTAAATCGTAATATCCTTGACCATTGTTGTATGGAAAAGCATTGGTATTGCAATCTATTACCTTGGCCCAAGTCCAGTTACCTCCGTTTGTAGTGCCTCGATAAATTTGAGGTGTATTATTTAAACTAAGCATATTGGTTAACAATACATTGGGGTTGGCTTTGGTTACTGCAATTAAAGCACCACTGGAATCTGATATGGCTGGAAACCCAGAAACCACAGAAAAATTATTACCGCCATCTATCGATTGTAAAATTTCAAAGTTGCCATTACTAGCTTTAGCTATAGCATATATTGTGTTGCTATTATCGGGCTTAAACTCAATATCATAAGTTTCCCTTGTGGTTTTTTGTGTCCATGTATTACCTGCATCTGTTGATAAATAAATGCCCTTGTTAGTCGAAACAAATAATTTATTAGCATTATTGGGATCTATTATAATATGATTTGAAAAAAATTGAAGGCTATTTTGTAATAGCGGCGCCCAGGTATTTCCTCCATCAAATGTTTTATGCAATTGATTTCCTGCCGAAACATACACAACATTAGCATTTGTTGGATGGACTGTAACTGCTCCAATACCTCCCGAAAACACATAGTTGGGAGTTAACAAGGTCCAGTTTAATCCGCCATCAACGGATTTATTCATATAACCTGTTTCGGTACCTGCATATAAAATATTATGGTTTTCAGAAAAAACATCAAAAGCATAAACATTAACCTGCCAAGGTGCTACGGGTTTTGCCGTGGGACTATTATCTTCATTAAGCCAAAATGTGTTTTTTGGTCCTAAGAAAGTCCAATTTGAGTTTGAAGGGTCTACTAATTTTTTATTTTGTTTGTTTAGTTTTGATAGTTTTGACCAGTAATTTTTAGACTCTAAATGGTGAATAAACCCTTTTTCATCGGCATAATTTCCAACGACTCTTCTCCAAATTTTATAGTATCGTATAATGGCACTTTTTTGCTTGCCATATTGCTTAAAGTGTTCTTGATAACCTTCTTCTATTTCATTAAAATTAGCAGGATACTGATAGAGCATTTTTGCCCAATCAGGAAAGCTTTCGCTATAGCTAGGTTTATTAATGGAATTTACACCTGGTAACTCATCATAAGGCGTCACCTTAATTTGAGCATAGACACTGTAGTGCATAAAAACGAACAAACCTAGGGTGGTTAAAATTTGAAATAAATTTTTCATTATGGAAGATTTATAAAAAAGACTTTGTTGGCAGTTGTAAAAAACAACAACAGACCAATAAAAAAATGAAAGTTACGTATTGCTGATTACCTTGCTTAAGTATCAATAATACAGGTACTAAAAAATAAGGGGCTTTAAGAAAAAGCCCCTTAGGTTTAATATGACATTTTAATTTACTAGACCAAAAACATTCATTTCTGATAAATAAGTAAAATTGTTTGGCCCTGAGACTGCTACATATCTTACATATCTAGCACTTGTTACAGCTGTAGTATGAACTAAATAGCCAGCATCAGAATCTAATATTGCATTTAGCGTTGCTACCTGGGTAAAGGTTACATTATCACTACTTACCCAAAATTCATGTACTTCGGCTGCACCAGTTCTTCCACTTCTCCTGAAGATTTCGAAACCACCAATACTTCTTTCTGAACCTAAATCAACAGTAACATGATGTGGGTAAGACGAACCACTACCTGTCCATTGTGAATGCCAAAAAGTTGCTGTATCGCCATCAATTAATGCCGTAGCATATCCATTTACTGGACCTTCGCCACCAGCCTCTTCTGTTGAAAAGTCTACAATTGAGTAGTCTGCATAATCTAAAAGTTCTATCACATTAATTTCGGCTAAGTATGTAAAATTGTTAGGCCCTGAAGCTGCTACATATCTAACATATCTAGCTGTAACTACATTTGCTGTATTGGCTGTAAAACCATTATCAGAATTTAAATCAGCGCTAAGTGTAGCTACTTGTGTAAAGTTTACATTATCGTTACTTACCCAAAATTCGTGTTCTGTAGCGGCACCTGTTCTTCCGCTTCTTCTAAAAATCTCAAACCCAGTAATTTGTTTCTCGGCTCCCATATCGAAGGTAAAGTGGTGTGGGTAAGACGAACCACTACCGGTCCATTTTGAATGCCAAAAAGTGGATAAGTCACCATCAATTACCGCAGTAGCATAACCATTAACGGGACCTTCGCCACCAGCTTCTTCAGTTGAAAAATCAACTATAGTCCAACTACCTTTACCGGCTGCTGCCAATGGTGTTACGGTGAAAGACATGGATTGCGAATTTCCATAAATATCTGAAACTACAATTTGAATTTCCTGCTCTTCACTTTTCATCCCTGAAAACGTATAGGTACCCAAAGACTCAGACGAGGTTACCGTGTTGCTTACCTCATTATCTTGCTTATCGGTGTTAATAAATTCAAAAGTCATTAAAGCGTTTTCTGAGTTTTCCCAATATGCTACAATACCACCTGAATTCGGATCGAATGTAAAGCTTGCTAAAATGGCTGCGATGTTATTTGGAAACTCGTAGGTTTTCCAATCTGAACCAAATTCATCAATGGTTGTTTCATTTCCATCTTCATCGGCTGCTGTTGGCACATAGAAAGTTCTATACGTAATTGGTGCTGTACGGTCTACTTGCTCTAAAACACCTTCAGACTCCTCCTGTGGTACAGATACAACAACTTCGTCGCCGCTTAAATTTGTAAATTTAATTTCGGTAGATCTTGTTAAATCACTACTTGGTTTTAAACTTACTGTTGCGCTTCCATCACTATTATAAGTAAAAGCATTTAAACCTCTAGCTTCTAAATTGGATCGGTACGTTTCTCCGTAAACCGTTCCAAATACAGTAACTTTTACAGATTGATTCCCATCTGCATCTTTTGAATACACATCAAATTCATATGATTTTTCCTCTAATCCGGTTACAATCAAGTCGATTAAATCCGTATCGTTTTGAGACTTTGTATAAGGAAAAGTTTGGCTGTTTTCGCCTTTATCCCAAAACACCGTAATTTCTTCAATGGTGAAACCTTTTGTTAAATATCCGGAAATTTTAATTCTGCCATCTCCTGCAAGTGTAGTTAAAGAATCTACCTTGGTTGCATAAATAATCTCACCATCTTGAATGTATTTTTCATGAAACTCATAAGTATCATTACAGGAATAGAACCCGAAAAAAAGCATTAAAGTTAATGGTAAAATATAATATTTTATTTTTTTCATAATTTGTTTCTTAATATTAATTATTCTACAACGTTACCCCAGAAAGTCATTTCTGAAAAATTTATATATCCAGCACCATCCCATGTGGAATGTACGGCAAAACGGAAATAACGAATTTCAATCGGATCATCAAACGTGTATTCGTCTCCTCGGTCGAAATGGTCCATATCTTCGTCTGTATTGGTTCCAAGTGGAGAACCAGAAGGTTTAATGGATTCACATTCTTTTAGTAATATCCAATCATCCAAATTACCATCTTGACCAGGTAATTCTTTCGAACCATATACCGAATAGGTTTTAGGATTTCCGTGCGTAAATGCAAAGTGTCTTGCAATTTCTGGGCTTCTTTGTAATACGTTAAATCGGCTTAAGGTAACCACGGCTCCTAAATCAACCGTCATAATACTTGGTCGAGGATGATCTCCTTGAGTATGTACAATACTAGCGGCATCATCATCAAAACAATTCCAATAATCGCCTTCCCAAGCATCCCAGTTATCATCATTATTTAAGACTACTTTATTAAATTTGGTTTTGTCCAACCGTTCTTCAAATAATGGCGTTAGCAACTTATCTGGGGTATTTGCGTAAATCGTATCGGAAAAATTATCGTATCTATCTCTAATTAAGGCAGCGAACAATCTTGGTACAGATTCGTAACCTCTAATAGATGATCTTGATTCCGCTTGTTCGGTATATATTGTTTCTACGGTTTCCAACTCACCCGTAGTATCGTTTGTTGTTAACAACTCTATGGTTATAGGTGTTTTCGATTCGTTTATCCAAGAAAATCTAGCACCGCCAAAATCTGCGGTAATATCCATGGTTGCTTGAACAAGAAATACTGGAGGGGTTAATGGAGCTCCATTAACCTTTACAGGTTCTGAGGTGTTCTCTGACCGGTCTACAGAGTATAACTCAACGGTCCTTTCTGTAGTGTCTCCAAATCCTAGGATTTCAATTTTATTGTCGTAAGCAGAAGTCTTTACTTCGGCCTTTTCGCCTTTAGAATTTGTATACACCGCCTTTACATATAGTAAATCGCTATCGTTAGGTAAATCATAACTAATGCTAAGCCCACCATAAATAGGTGTAACTAACACATTCTCTACTGCTCGTGGATTGGTTCCATCTGAAACAAGAGGACCGTGTTGCTCTTCGTCGCATGCAAATAACACCAATACCATTGGTACTATTACTAATTTGAATAATTTCTTCATATTTTTATTTTTTTAATTAGTCTATGGTTTACCATCCTGGGTTTTGGATTAAATCAGGATCCTTAATTGTTTCGTTTTCCGGTATGGGCCATAAATAATCTTTCTCAGAATACGATGGGTTATATAGGGTACGAACCGTGTAATAATCATCAGCTTCTTCTTCTAAAACATTCCAACCTTTAATGGGCTTACTCATATGCTCTTTTGCCAATTTCCACCGTCTTAAATCCCAGAACCTTGTGCCTTCAAAAGCCATTTCAATCATTCTTTCTTGTTGAATGATCTCTCTCATACCATTTTGTGTGGTTGGCTTAGTAGGGTTGTTTGAAAATGCAGACCAACTGTCTACCACAGTACCTAAACCAGCTCTTTCGCGCACCAAATCGATATACTCATAAACCTGAGCATCGGGAGCCGATTTCGATTCATTTAAAGCTTCAGCATAATATAGGTATAAATCTGCTAAACGAATAATTGGAAACGCATAGCGGGTTGTACTTAAAGAGGTGCCGTTATTAACTTGTGTAGGAATAGCTACTAATTTTTTTGGCCAATAACCCGTAACCGAATACTGAGATATTTCAAATACCGAAGCAAACTCACCACCTCTGGAATGAATAAACCATGGATTGGCTTCATCGTTGGCGCCGTTACCATACCAAACCCCTCTATCGAAGGCTAAATCGGCATAAAAACGGGTTTCTCTATCAAAATTTAATATGGCTGTTCTTTGTCCTTCTTCCACATGGTATTTATCGGCTTCTAAAGAACTTCTTAACTTATACCTGTTGGCGTAATCATAATTAACATCCTCTTCTATGGGTACTCCATTTTCTGAATAATACATCTCTGCAACGCGCAATGTAGGCGCATGTCTAGAAGCAACTGGGTTTGTTAAATAATTATACAAACGAGGCATTGATTCATACTCTATCCCCGAGGTAGACCCTGTATGACCCCAAACAATCTCAAAGTTCCATTTTTCAGTCATTCTACTTCTTAATCCAGCTTTTAGCAGTGTAATATCTGATGTGATAGGATTACCTGATCTGTTAATATAATCTTCTTTTTGAAATAACCGGAACCCTGCATCGTGGCATAAATCTATGGCTTCCTTAGCAGCAGTTGCTGCATTATCCCATTTTTCCGGAGCATAGGCTTGAGGAAAAAATGGTTCGCCATCATGATTCAAAAAGCCACTATATACTGAGTTTCCATTAAATAACGGACTAGCGTAAGTAATTAAAGCCCGCGCTTTAATAGCCGCTGCTATAGGCTGTGTTATTCTGCCTAACTCCTCACTATCGTTTTGTAAGGTAAGAGGTAGGTCTACTAAAGCTTCATCTATCAAATCAACCACATAAGTAAACACCTCATCTATGGTATTTCTACTGGTATTTACATTATCTAAAGATTCTGATACGGCAACCAACTCATCACTAATTACTATGGGGCCGTACATTCTTGCCAAATAAAAGTGATAATACGCCTTTAGTACTTTAGCCTCTGCTTTCCATATTGTTTTCTCATATTCTTGGAGACCTTGAACGCCATCAATTCTACTTAAGAAAATATTACAATTTCTTATACCTTCATATAATCCATTATCACCCCAAAGGTTGTAACTTGGGCTTGTTGCACTTTGAAAACCTTGTGCAATTCTTACGCCCGTTCTGTTTCTCTCGGTTTCTGGATACCAGATTTCATCCGCACCATTTAGAGCCGGATTGTTACGGTCGCCAGGTGCTGGTAATGCCGAATAAAGTGTAAACAAAAACTTTTGGGCATTAAACCTATTTGAAAAGGCATTGTCTATAGTTGCCACATTATCGGGCACTACATTTAAATAATCTCTTTCGCAAGATTGAAACATACTTGCAATAAGAACTATTGTTATAAATATATATTTTTTCATATTTTGTTTTTTTAAAATGAAAGATTTACACCTAAATTAAACACTCGCTGATTAGGGTAATTCAATCCATTACCTGCTAATTCAGGATCCCATAATTTAAACTTGCTCAATACAAGCAAATTAGTACCGCTTACATAAAATCTCACTTTTTCCATTTTAAGTTTCGTTATCAACTTATCAGACAAACTATACCCAATTTCGGCTTGTTTTAACCTTAAAAAGGCACCGTCTTGCATAAACCACGTATTGGTTTGGTTGTTATTCTGCACATAATTATCAGAAAGCCTTGGCCATTTCGCATAAATGTTTCTGTTGGTTTCAGACCAATAATCATCGGCCCAAGCCTTTAACAATTGTTGTTCTCCAACAAATGGTGCGGTGCTGTAAGGATTAATCCAAAAAGATGAATTACCCGAGCCTTGGAAGAAACAAGATACATCAAAATTTTTGTAACCTGCAGATAAACCTAAACCGTAAGTCATTTCAGGAACTGTTGGATTACCAATAGGCACTCGGTCTAGGGCTGAGATTTTACCATCGCCGTTTATGTCTCTATATTTAATATCGCCTCCAGAATATTCGCCAAACGTTTGTTCGGGAGAATTGTTTACTTCGGCTTGATCTACAAATAAGCGTTCTGCAACATAGCCCCAAACTTGGTTTATAGGTTGTCCTATTCTAGATAACCACGGTGTAGCAGAATAATCTGGTTCTTCCATTTTGGTGATTTTGTTCTTAGCATAAGTAAAATTACCTCTAAACTGCATCCAGCCATCGCCGTTTGCAAAATCATCAGAATACACTAAGGTTCCGTCAATTCCTTGACTTCTTGCCTCACCAATATTAGCCCTTACTCCAGCTTGCAACCCTAAACTTGATGGCAATACCCTGTTGGCCAATATATTTTCCCTATCTTCTCTAAAATAGTCAACTTCTAAATCTATTTTATCAAATAGCTCTAATTCAAGACCTATATTCATTTTTTTACCGGTTTCCCAAGTAATGAGGTCGTTGGCATAACGTTCAATGCTTACTCCACTCAGCCCATTTCCAAAATTTTCGCCAAAGGTATAACCATGCTGTCCTGAACTCAAGTTAACTTGTGAAAGATAAAAGAACCTATCGTTAGGCCCACCAATTTGATCGTTACCCACTAGACCGTAAGAACCTTTAATTTTTAACTTGGTTACCACATCTTTTATAGGGTCGAAGAATTTCTCATCGGATGCCATCCAACCTAAGGCTAACGATGGGAAGAATCCCCAACGTTCGTTTTTGGCAAATCGCTCAGAACCATTGTACCCAAAACTAAATTCGGCAAAATACTTTTGGTCTCTTGCATAAGTAAAACGCCCTGAAAGCCCCATGTTTCGGTAAGCTAAAGATTTTTGTAGTTGTTGTGCTTCAGAAGCTCCTAAATCGCCATCAGCAAGTGTTGATAATCTATTATTCATGGTAAACACCAATAGACCACTTACCTCATTTCTTTCGTCTATATCTTTTTGGTAAGACACGTTAGACTCAATATATGTTGACGATGAAATAAACCTGTTTCTTTGTGTAAAGCTTAAGGTTTCGGTGCCTTCTTCTTCATTTAAAGCGGTTAAAACCACCTCGCCTGTAATTGGATTTAATCGGGGTTGGTAGTAATATGGTCGGTAAGACCTTAAGGCTTGATAACTCGAATTTTGCGTACCGTTAAATACCAATTTAAAATCTAAGCCTTCTGTTATAAAATCAAAATCTTGATTAAATTCTAATTGTGCGATAACCTTGGTATTGTCGCCTTCTTGATACCCTCTCACCATTTGCGCATAAGGGTTTAAATAATTCCCGTTTCCAAAGTTTCCAAATAAGATGTGGTTGGTAAACTCGTTGGCCGCATCTTTTTCGTAATAAGGTCTAAACAACACTGGGTTTGTTCGCATAACCTGATTATATACATCCGAACCGCCATTTAAGGGCCCTGTGTAATCCTCGAAATTAACATTAAAACTTAACTTTAATTTAGATGTTTCGGTCAAGTTTATGTTTGTACTTGAGCGTAAATTGTACTGCTTAAATTTAATGTTAGAGTTGAAGTTACTTACTTTTGGCACTTCTAATATACCATTATCTTGACTCCCTGCAACAGACACATAGTAGCGTGCTGTTTTACCACCACCATTTAAACTAAAATTTAAACGTTGACTGGCTGCGCGATCTTTAAAAAGCTCTGCATACCAATCTGTAGTTGGGTATAATAATGGATTTGTTCCAGCCACCGTGTTTTCGATTTTTTCCAACGAATATGGCAACAAGCCTAATGGGTCTCTGGTTCTAACCGCTTCGTTACCCATTCTCATATAGGTAATCGGGTCTGCCAATTCGATATCTCGAGTTGGCTGCGAAGTAGAGGTTTCCATTCTAACTGTAACTTTCACTGGGCCTTCAACCCCTTCTTTGGTGGTTACAAAAATAACACCATTAGCACCACGAGCTCCATAAAGCGCTGTTGCGGATGCATCTTTCATAATTGAAAATTCGGCGATATCATCGGGATGTAATCTTCTAAGATCGCTTACACTTAACTCAACACCATCAATTAAAATCAATGGGCTTGACGCATAACCAAAAGTAGTAACACCTCTTACAAAGAATTCGGCGTTGTCTCTACCGGGTTCTCCACCTCGTTGGTACGAAATTAAACCGGGTACTTTACCCGCTAAAGCCGTTGTTAAGTTACTCGATGCTATTTTTAATTCTGTAGGCTTTACAGTAGCCACAGAGGAAATAACATTTCTCTTTTTTTGCGTACCAAAACTCATTACCACGATTTCATCTAGTTTATTATCCGGATTTAGCGTAGCATTTATTACGGTTTGGTCTTTAATTTCAATTTCTTGATTTGCGTAACCGACATAAGAAAACACTAAAATATTACCAACATTGGCTTGAATGGAATAATTTCCATCAAAATCGGTGGTCGTTCCTTTAGATTCTCCTTTAATCTGTATGGTCGCCCCTGGAAGAGGGACACCTGCATCATCAACTACAGTTCCTGTAATTGTTTTTTCTTGCGCCTGTATTATATTAATACTGAGCCCAAAAATCAATAAACAAGTAAATAATTTTTTCATAAATTTAATTTAGTTAGTTGTTTGGTTTCGGTTTAAATTTTAATTAACAAATAATTATTAATTGTACTCTCTGTCATAGTTTAAAAATTTAAGTGGTTTGTTGGTTTAAAATATTTGTTTCGTTATGTTTTAAAAATATTTCTTGATATAGAAAGGATGAATGAAATCCACCCCTTCTTTCTCAAAAAAAACTAATTCAAAAAAACTTATTCATCTCTAATTTTAATAGGTGTCTTTCATCCAATTATAAGGCTTTCGCTTGACCCACATGCCTCTGGTAAAATCCGGGAAATCTTGAGGTGCACCATTGTTTTCAATAGACAACTCCGATAACGGGGTAACGGCGCTCCAAGCTGCTGCATCATAAGCATCCATTGGCGGTGCTATGTTTGCTTTGGCCGATTCTACAAAAGCATTTAAAACAAAAAAGTCTATACCGCCATGACCGGCTTCGGTAGCACTATCTCCGTATTTTTTCCACAATGGATGGTCGTATTTTTCAAACCAAGCATCCATATCTTCCCAACCATGTCCTTTGGTTGTGCCTTCTACATGAATTCGCTGTGTATGGTAATCAAAATCTGTTACTCCTTGCGAGCCCTTAACCTTAAAACCTAACGAGTAAGGTTGTGGCGAATTAACATCGTGGGTAACGATAATAGTTTCTCCATTAGAGGTTTCAATGGTTGATGTAATTACATCGCCCTGCTTCCATTTTAATTTGGCATTGGGGTGGTCTTTTCCTCCATTTTCTACAATATATTTATTTAAGCCAATCGCTTTTGTAGCATGAGACGTTAAAGATAAAAACCGGTTTCCTCTATTTACATCGGCCATAACCGCTATAGGTCCCAAACCATGTGTTGGATACACATCGGCATTTCGCAATAACGAATGCTGTGTTCTCCAAACCGATTCTGAAATTCCTTTTTCTCCAAATTCAACGCCTTTACCATAGGCGGTTTTTCCATCATTAAGCTTTACGCCTCTTAAATCGTGTTGGTATCCACATCTAAAATGCAACAGCTCGCCAAACACATTTTGTTTTACCATATTTAATACGGCCAAAACATCCCTTCGGTAGTTTACGTTTTCAAGAATCATTAAATGCGATCCGGTTTCTTCGTGTGTATTTACCAAATCCCAACACTCTTCTAAAGTATTGGCCGCCGACACTTCTAAACCTGTATATTTACCGGCTTTCATAGCATCAACTGCCATTTTAGTATGCCATAACCACGGTGTAGAAATTACAACAGCATCAACTTCTTTTAATTCCAACAAATTTCTGTAATCGTAGTCCGAGCTACCAAAAACCTGAGGTTTGGAAAACCCTGCATCACTTATGTGCTTTAACGCGATATTAATTCGGTTTGGATCTATATCGCATATTGCCGTAACTTCAATATCTTTTCTTTGCAAAGCATTATTAAGGTGGTTTGTGCCCCTTAATCCTACGCCAATAAAAGCGAGTTTAAGCTTTTGGTTTGATGCCCCTTTTTGCAATCCGAAAGACAAATTTGGAAGCATTGTAATACCCACTCCAGCTAAAGTTGTTTGTTTAACAAATTTTCGTCTTGAATTCATCTATGTTTAATAAAAAGTTAATTTATGTTAATTTTAACATTTCAAATATGATGTTTTCATACTATTATAATGGTTAAATTTTATGCATTTATGGGTAAAATTTTAACACCTATAGGCTTTAGAATAAAATTTCCTCCTTTTTGACGAATTTTACCTCTTTCCGATTTGTTGAAATGAATTTCGTATATCCTTATAAAACAATTATTAATATATTTACATACCGAGTTAATTTAGTTTCTTTGGAAGGCAAATAAGCCTTTTTATCTTAAATAACTTAATATTAAGATTAGTACTTTAACACATAAACGCTGGTAAATGCTTACATTAAAACATGGTTTTTTTCTAATATTTGTTACATGGTGTTGTGCCTTTTTACATGGACAGAATTTTTCTAATTTTGATCATGTTACACCACTTTTAAACAATAAGCGTGTTTTTGTTTCTAAAACCAACCAAGATGCTTTAGGAAACATGTGGGTGCTTTCTACAACTGGAATTTTAAAGTATGATGGTTATAATTATAGAGCCGTAAATGATAAGGCTATTTTTAAGGGATGGCAACAAACAGATAGAGTTAAAAATATCCTATCGGATAACGAAAAAAATATTTGGTTTGTATCAGTATCAGGATTGGTAAGTAAATATAATAGCACCCAAGGAACTTACGAACAGATCTCAGAATTAATAAAAGACCCTATACACAAAATTTACTCGGGAGGCGATGCGGTTTGGCTTTTAACACTTAACAATAAATTATATCGTTACAAGCAATCTATGGTTGAAGAAATAGGCTTTGTGTTTAATAGCACTTCTGCCACAAACAACCACTACCAAGTTGAAAACATGTGCTTGATTAATACGAACGATTTTTATTTAAGCACAAAAGTAGGACAGGTATTTCGTTTCTCTATTGAAACCAAACAACTTACTGAGCTGATAGGGCCTTATACCGATTACCCAGGTCATGTAATTCTAACCTCCGATAGAAATAATAAACTTTGGATTGGTACCGAAACCTTAGGATTATTTGTATACGATACGAACAAAAAAGAATTTATACAAGATTCCTTTTTTAGTGAAGATAGGCATAACATAAACAAAGAAATGTTCCTGTCTCTATTTTACGATAGCAAAGGGAATATTTGGGGAAGCACCGATGGTGGTGGACTATATAAGGTAAACTCTATTACCGGAAAAATAGATTTGTTTACCAAACAAAATGCCAACAAGTTTTCATTAGACAGCAATACAATTTTAAATGTTAGTGAAGACAACCATAATAATATTTGGATTACCACAAAATCAGGAACCCTAAACATCCTTCCTTATAATAATAGCGATATCAACTACCACCCGGGAACGGCCCATTATATTCCGCAACGAATACTTAGTATTTACAAGAGCAGTAAAAACGTACTATGGTTGGGCACAGATGGAGCTGGCTTAACCAAAGTAACCAAAAACACGAAAGATGAGATTGTAAATGAAAACCAATTTTTTTCAGATTTGGGCTTAAACAAAAGGTTTTATGTACAATCCATTACAGAAGATTCCAATGGAAACATTTGGTTTGGCACTTATAAAAACGGTTTATATTTTCACAATACCAGAAACAACACATTTAAAAAAATAAAGATTGTAAACTCAAAAAATCAGGAGGGAACAGATGTAAGAACCGTATTTAAAGACTCTAAAAACCGAATATGGGTAGGCTCAAATATTTCATTAAATGTTTATGATAGCAATCGTCGATTATTAGCATCCTTTAACAATAACACACATAATATCGAAGGTTCTATATTACAAAGTATAGTTGAAGATAATGAAGGTGTAATTTGGTTAGGCATGAACAGGAGCAGTCTTTTTAAGTTTAATGAAAACTCAAATAATCTTCAGAATTCTAATTTTAGCAAACAGCCTTACTATACAGACGACGAAAAAGATGAGATGGGTATAAAATACATCTCTATTGGAAAGCCCAACGAATTATGGCTAATTAGCAATACTAATAAACTTTTAAAATACAATACTAAAGACAAAACCTACAGCGGTTTGGATAATTTAGAATCTATAGATTATGGATATTTGGCATCTGTTTTGGTTAGTGGCGATAACCTATGGCTTAGTAGCAATAATGGTTTAATACGTTATAATTTAACAACATCTACAAGTACAGTTTACTATAGCTCTGACGGATTACAAGACAACATGTTTTTAACCCGTAGTGCTTATATAGACAAACAAGGCCTTTTATATTTTGGAGGGATAAAGGGTGTTAATTTTTTCAATCCTGAGAAGATTAGCAAAAAACAATCAAATCCAAAGCTATATATCAACGACATTGAAATTCTTAATCAACCCATAGAATCATTGGCCTCTTTGCAACTTCCTTCGGGCACTTTTAATGTAGAATCATTAGATTTAAAAAACAATCAGTCCTCATTTTCTTTTCGGTTTTCAGCAATTGACAATATTTTAAATCCAAAATATTTTTATGCCTATCGATTAAAAGGGTTTGATGACGATTGGATTACCAATCATACCGAGCGCATAGCAACTTACACTAATATACCCGCGGGCAATTATACCTTTGAGGTAAAAGCCGGCACCAAAAAAAACAACTGGGATATTCCTGCCAAACAAATTCAGATTTCAATTGCACAACCCTTTTGGAACACGCCTGTGGCTTATCTGTTATACTTGGCTTTAATATTGTTAATAGCTTACGGCATACGGCGTTGGTATCTATTAAAAAAGAAATTACTCTTAGAAAAAGTTACCTACAAAAAAGAACATGAACTTTATGATTTAAAAATGAATTTCTTCGCTAAAATGTCGCATGAAATTCAAACGCCAATTACCTTAATTTTGGGACCTATAGACGACATGTTAACACGTGCCGAACAAAATGGAAACCTACTTTTAAAACAGCGTTTAAAAATAATATCGAATAATGCCAATCGGCTTTCTAAAATAGCCCGGGAACTTACCTTGGTTAGAGATAAAGAACTCAACAACTTAAAACTTTTAGTAACTAAAAATAGTTTAAGCCGCAATATTGAAAATATATCTCTGTCATTTAAGGAGTTGGCGCGAAATAAACATATAGATTTTACGGTTAATTACCCCCAAAATTCACTTAAAGTTTGGTACGACAAAGAAAAAGTAGAACACATAATATACAACCTGCTATCAAACGCTTTTAAATTTACACCAAAAGAAGGGTTTATTCAGTTAAATGTAGTGCCTACCAATTCAAAAAAAATGATAAAAATTTCGGTAACCGATTCCGGACAAGGTATTTCAAAAGATGAATTGAACACCATTTTCGAGTTATTTTACCAATCAAATCACAAAAAAAAGAACAAAGGCTCCGGTATTGGATTAGCTTTAACCAAAGAATTAATAGATTTACATAAAGGAAAAATTGAGGTTGAATCAATTTTAAATGAAGGAACAACTTTTACTGTAACTTTACCAATTTGTGAAGATGCTTATACAGAATCGGAAAGAATTACAACCAGTGAAATAGAGGAGCCCATCTTAAACATTGAAGCTGAAAAGAATGATGATATAATTGATGAAGAAGAAAATAATCTTAATAAAAAAACCATACTTATAGTTGAAGATAATTACGAGCTGCAAACCTTTCTAAAAGAACTTTTAATGCCTCTTTACAATATTATAGCGGCAGAGAATGGCGAAGAAGGATATTACTACGCAAAAAGTAATTTTCCCGATTTAATTCTAAGCGATATAATGATGCCCAAACTTAACGGCATAGAAATGTGTAAGAAACTCCAGGAGGATAATTTAACCAAACATATCCCATTGGTACTTTTAACCGCAAAAAACTCAACAAAATCAAAAATTTCCGGACTTAAATCTGGAGCCATCGAATACATCAACAAACCGTTTAACACAAATGAATTGTTATTAAAAATAAAAAACATTATTATTTCTAAAGAACATATCATATCAAAATACAGAAAAGAAACCATAAGCCGCCCGGAAGTATTATTGAATAAATCTCAAGATGAAATTTTTCTTGAAAACCTGGTCGCTAACATCAATTTAAAAATAGAAAATGCCAATTTAAAAATGGAAGAGCTTGCAGCCTCATTAAATATGAGTTACTCAAGTTTATACAGAAAATGTCTAGCTTTAACAGGACACAGTGTAGTTGATTTTGTGCGTTTACTAAGATTAAAAAAAGCTGCAATATTAATGACAAAATATGGCTTTAATATATCGGAAACCTCATTTAAAACCGGGTTTAACGACCCAAAATATTTTTCGAAGTGCTTTAAAAAACACTTTAAAAAAACACCTGGAAATTTTAAAAAAGAAGCTACAAAAACAGATATTGATTCGTATTTAAAAAAATACAACATCACCGATCTAGAATTGGAAACGTCGCAATAAAAATAAAAGCTTTATATAATAACATAAAAAAGCAGGAAGTAAAAACTTCCTGCTTTTTTATGTTATTATGTTTAGGGATATTACTTAACTATCTCTAATAATTCAACCTCAAAAATTAAAGCATCAAATGGTTTAATTTTACCACCTTGACGCGGAAAAGCACCATATGCCAATTCTTGTGGAATAAAGAATTTGTATTTTGACCCTACTGGCATTAACTGCAAACCTTCGGTCCATCCTTTAATTACTTGGTTTACAAAAAATTCCGCTGGTGTACCTCTGTCAACAGAGCTATCAAACACTTCGCCATCTATGGAAGTACCGTGGTAATGCACTTTTACTTTAGAAGCTGCTTCTGGTTTTTCGCCATTGCCTTCTTTTAAAACTATATATTGTAAGCCCGATGCCGTTGTTTTTACACCTTCTTTGGCTTTATTTTCTTCTAAAAAGTTTTCACCTGCAACCTTAACGTCGTTAAACTGTTCTTCAAGCTTTTTTTGTTGTTCTGCTTGTTGTTTTTTTCTGTCTGCTTCTTGCTTCGCTTTAAAGTAGGTATTTATTATTTCCCTGGCTTTATCTTCTTCAATCATTGTTGATGTAGAATCTAAAGTGTTTATAAAACCTTGAATAAAAATATCTCTATCAATTTCAGAGGCGCTCGTATTAACATTTCTTGCTACATCCATTCCAATGGCATAACTTACAGAATCCACTTGGGTTTTTAACGGCTTATTGGTTACGCCATTTTTATTACAAGAAAATAATGTGGTTGCCACTAAAGCGATACTTAAAAGTTTAATTGTTTTCATCTACTTATTTTTTTTTATTTTTAATTGTTAGAGGTCCTGCCTTTTTTAAAAACCCAAACAGTTATTTGGATTGGGTTATGCAGTTCATTTTTTATGGTTAATTTTTATTCGATGCCAAAAGTATGGAATTTTATTGCAGTAAACAAAGCTAGTTTTTACTGCTTTTTTAGTTAATATGAGTTAAAAACTTTTTTAATATGGGGTTTCTATTCTTTTTATTCCAGATGACCGATAGGACGGTTTTTTGAGGGATTTTTGACAATTCTATAAATTTAACCCCTTTTACATTTTGATTTTGAAGCGATTTTGGCACAATGGAAATCCCGAATTCATTTTCGACCAATTTATAAATAGAACTCGCATGAATGGTGTTATGCGCAATAATTGGGGTGAACCCATTGTCGTCAAATATTTGCATCACTTTCTCGAAATAAGACGCACTATATTTAGAATCGAATAGAATAAAAGCATCATTTTTAAATTGCTTCAGATTTTTAAAATTGGTAGCGTTTATCGGATGATTTTCAGGCAATACCAAGCAAAAATTCTCTTTTAAAATGGGCTTAATCTGTAAATCTCGGGGCACGCGTTCCAAACGCACAAAACCAATATCAATATCGTGCGACAGCAAACTGTCTATTTGTTTTAGGTTATCCAATTCTTTTAAACTAAAGTGTGCATTGGGGTTTTCAGTTCTAAACTTTAGTAACAGGTTTGGTATAATCTCTTGCATTGCAGAACCCACATAGCCAAATTTTAAATCGCCACCAATGCCATCACTTAACAATTTGGCTTGGTTAAAAATACGGTCTAAATCCTTTAAATGTTGCGTGATTTCGGTTTTAAGGTAACGTCCCGCTTTTGTCAGTTCCACTTTTCTGTTGTGGCGTTCAAACAATTTAATACCTAAATCGTCTTCCATTTGTTTTATTTGTCGGCTCAATCCGGGTTGCGAAATAAACAAACGCTCTGCCGCTTTTCTAAAATGTAAATCTTCGGCAACAGCTATAAAATATTTGAGATGCCTTAACTCCAATTGATACTTCATAGTTATTAATTAATAACATTATTAATCTTAATAAGCATCAAAAATAAGAATAACTTTGTTAACACAACCATTACAGAGAAAAACATGTTTAAATACGGAACAGAGCATCTTACAGTTAATAAAGCCATTGCCATTGCAAACGGAACTTTACATGCTGGCATGACCGAAGATGTTAAAAACAATATAAAAAAATGCAGACAAAACGTTGAAACCATAGCCAGTTCAAACAAAGCCGTGTATGGTATTAACACAGGTTTTGGCCCATTATGCGACGTTCAAATCACACCCGAGCAAACCAGTAAATTACAAGAAAATTTATTGATTACCCATGCCGTTGGTGTTGGAAACCCGATTGATAAAGAGCTTTCAAAAATCATGATGATTTGCAAAGTACACGCCTTATGCCAAGGATTTTCCGGAGTACGTTTAGAGCTCATTGAACGCATTATTTATTTTATTGAAAACGATTTGTTGCCCATTGTCCCAGAACAAGGTTCGGTTGGTGCCTCGGGAGATTTAGCGCCCCTAGCCCATTTATTTTTGCCTTTATTGGGTGAAGGTGAATTTTGGGTTGACAACAGCATTAAACCAGCAAAAACGGTATTAAAACAACACGGTTTAAAACCGATGAAATTGGAAGCCAAAGAAGGTTTAGGATTAATAAACGGCACACAATTTATTTTGGCACATGCCATTATCGGATTAAAAAAAATGGCCTATTTACTTGATTTGGCCGATGTTTCCGGAACGATGAGTTTGGAAGGTTTTCAAGGAAGCGCGTCGCCCTTTAAAGAAGCCCTGCATAAAATCCGGCCGTTTAAAGGGAATTTAAAAGTTGCCGAACGCATAAGAATGTTATTGAAAGATTCACAAAACCTTGAAAATCATTTTGAATGCAGTCGTGTGCAAGACCCGTATTCCATCCGTTGTATGCCACAGGTTCATGGCGCTTCAAGAAATGCCTATTGTCATTTGAATGAATTGGCGGAAATTGAAATGAATTCGGTTACAGATAATCCTATCATTTTAAGTGAAACCGAAGCTGTTTCTGGCGGAAATTTTCACGGGCAACCTTTAGCCATGGCCTTGGATTATGCTTCCATCGCCGCTTCCGAACTCGGAAATATTGCAGACAGACGGTGTTATTTACTATTAGAAGGCAAATACGGATTACCGCGTTTATTAACCGAAGCTGGTGGCCTAAATTCCGGATTTATGATTCCGCAATACACCACAGCAGCCTTGGTAACCGAAAACAAATCCTTGTGTTTTCCGCCGTCGGCAGATAGTATTCCAACCTCTTTAGGGCAAGAAGATCATGTTTCGATGGGCAGTATTTCTGGGCGTAAGTTCAATCAAATTTTAGGGAATATTGAAAAAATATTGGCCATTGAACTCATGTACGCCGCACAAGCTTTGGAATTTAGAAGACCCAATACCTTTTCAAAAACCATTGAAGAAAACTTCAAAATCATAAGACAACAAGTGGCTAAACTAGAAGACGATCGCGTTTTAAAAGACGACATCAACACCTTAATAACTATGGTGAAAAATCAAGTTTTTATTGTACATTAATACATTCTAAATGATGACTTTTAAAGATCACATATTACAAGGCATACCAACGGAGTTACCGGTAAAGCGCGCTTATCCAAAAGATGCCAATAGAGCGCCAAAACGAAAAGATATTTTATCTAAAGAGGAAAAACAACTGGCTATTCGAAATGCGCTACGATACTTTCCTAAAAAATGGCACAAAGAATTGGCTTTGGAATTTGCCCAAGAATTACAGGATTTTGGTCGTATTTACATGTACCGTTTTAAACCAAACTATAAAATATACGCTAGAAACATAGGTGATTATCCTGCCAAATCTAAGCAAGCAGCTGCGATTATGCTTATGATTCAAAACAATCTGGATCCTGCCGTGGCCCAACATCCCGAGGAATTGATTACCTATGGTGGCAATGGCGCCGTGTTTCAAAATTGGGCGCAGTACCTTTTGACAATGCAATATTTAGCAACTATGACCGATGAGCAGACTTTACATCTGTATTCCGGTCATCCCATGGGATTATTTCCATCGTCTAAAAATGCGCCAAGGGTTGTAGTAACCAATGGCATGGTTATTCCCAATTATTCCCAACCCGACGATTGGGAAAAGTTTAACGCTCTAGGGGTATCGCAATACGGACAAATGACGGCGGGTTCGTTTATGTACATTGGCCCACAAGGGATTGTACACGGCACAACTATTACCGTTATGAATGCCTTTAGAAAAATTTTACAAAAAGATGAAACACCCGCGGGAAAAATATTTTTAACTGCCGGATTGGGTGGTATGAGTGGCGCACAACCAAAAGCGGGAAACATTGCAGGTTGCATAACCGTTTGTGCCGAAGTGAACCCGAAAGCGGCCACCAAACGACATGAACAAGGTTGGGTGGATGTACTTATTGATGATATGGGCGATTTAGTTACCCGAGTAAAACAGGCTCAAGAAAATAATGAAATCGTTTCAATAGCCTATATTGGCAACGTTGTTGATGTTTGGGAGCGCTTTTATGAAGAGGATATTTTCGTGCATGTGGGATCCGATCAAACCTCGTTGCACATTCCGTGGACCGGTGGTTATTATCCTGCTGATATTTCTTATGAAGCATCAAACCGATTAATTCGTGAAAACCCAGAATTATTTAAAGAAAAAGTACAAACAACGTTGCGAAGACATGCAGCATCAATAAATAATCACACTGCAAAAGGCACGTATTTCTTCGATTATGGCAATGCTTTTTTATTGGAATCATCCAGAGCAGGTGCCGATGTAATGGCAGAAAACGGTATCGATTTTAAATACGCATCCTACGTGCAGGATATTTTAGGGCCTATGTGTTTCGATTATGGTTTTGGACCTTTCCGTTGGGTTTGCACTTCGGGAAAATCCGAAGATTTAGATAAAACCGATGCTATTGCTGCTAAGGTTTTACAGGAAATCATGGAACATTCCCCAGAAGAAATTCAATTACAAATGCAGGACAACATCACATGGATAAAAAATGCGAAGCAAAACAACATGGTGGTCGGTTCGCAAGCACGTATTTTGTATGCCGATGCAGAAGGACGCACAAAAATTGCCAAAGCGTTTAACGATGCCATTGCAAAAGGCGATATTGGCCCCGTGGTTTTAGGGCGCGACCATCACGATGTTAGCGGCACCGATTCGCCGTTTAGGGAAACCTCAAATATTTACGATGGCAGTAAATTTACCGCGGACATGGCCATCCACAACGTTATTGGCGATAGCTTTAGAGGCGCTACTTGGGTGTCCATTCACAATGGCGGTGGCGTAGGTTGGGGCGAGGTTATTAATGGTGGTTTCGGCTTATTATTAGATGGCACGCCAGAAGCCGAAGCACGGTTAAAAAGCATGCTTTTTTACGATGTAAATAATGGTATAGCTCGCCGAAGTTGGGCACGAAACGAAGAGGCTTTATTCGCCATAAAACGCGAAATGGAACGGACTCCCAATTTAAAAGTTACCATACCCAATTTAGTTGAAGACAATATTTTAAACGATTTATTTTAATGACCACACTTTTTAAAAATATTAAAGAACTCATTCAAGTACGCGACAAACAAATCGACTTTGTTTCTGGTGCTGCAATGAAGATTTTACCAACCATTAAAAACGCTTTTTTAGTAGTTGAAAACGGATTGATTTCAGATTATGGAAAAATGTATGAGTGTCCGAATTCAGAATTCGACATGATAGTTGATGCCACAGGAAAAATGATTTTACCCTCATGGTGCGACTCGCACACGCATATTGTTTATGCCGGTAATCGAGAAGGCGAATTTGTGGATAGAATCAACGGACTATCCTACGAAGACATTGCTAATAACGGTGGCGGTATTTTAAATTCAGCTAAAAAACTTCAGGAAACGTCTGAAGATGATTTATATAATCAAAGCAAAACCCGTTTGGAAGAAGTGATGCAATTAGGCACTGGTGCCGTTGAAATTAAATCGGGTTACGGTTTAACTGCCGATGCCGAATTAAAAATGCTCCGTGTTATTAAACGCTTAAAGGAAAATTACCCTATTGAAATAAAAGCCACTTTTTTAGGTGCTCATGCGGTTCCTTTAAATTATAAAAACAATAAAAGAGGCTATTTACAAATGCTTATAGACGATGTAATGCCTATAATTGCTTCGGAAAACCTCGCAGAATACGTCGATATTTTTTGCGAAACCGGGTATTTTTCCGTGGAAGACACGGCGCTTATTTTGGAAGCCGGAAAAAAACTCGGGCTCATTCCTAAAATTCACGTTAATCAATTTACCGCCATTGGTGGCGTGCAAGTTGGTGTAAAATACAAAGCCTTATCGGTTGATCATTTAGAGGAAATGCGGGATGAAGACATTGAGGCTTTAAAAAACACCAAAACCATGCCGGTAGCTTTACCGAGTTGCTCCTATTTTTTAAGCATTCCGTACACACCGGCCAGAAAAATGATTGATGCCGGTTTACCACTAGCCTTGGCAACCGATTACAACCCGGGTTCGACACCATCGGGAAACATGAATTTTGTGATTTCCACGGCTTGCATCAAAATGAAAATGACACCCGAAGAAGCCTTAAATGCCGCCACTGTAAATGGAGCTTATGCCATGGGATTGGGAAAACAAGTGGGTTCTATTACCAAAGGGAAATTGGCGAATATCATTCTTACAAAACCCATTAATTCTTATGGATTTATACCCTATTCATTTGGAAACCATCAAATTGAGAAAGTTTATTTAAAAGGATTGGAAATTAAATAATTAATAAAATCAATTTCGATTTAATATTTAAAAAGAGGCTGCCTAAAAAGTCTTTTTAATTTAGCTTGTCAGGTTTAGCCTGTCGAAACCTATCTTGCTTATAAATAAGTTAAAATATTTCGACAAAGCCTGTGCTGAGCGCCGTCGAAGTAATCAATATGACATAGAATTAGACTTTTTTAAACAGCCTCATTTCTCAATAAAAAAACGAATTTCAAACAAAGTTTGATGACATCTTACTATTCAAATCAAATTAACATACCTCTAAACACCCACTTCATCAACCCTATTATCAATACTTTGTAACAGTATTTGGCATGATGCTAAATGAATATTTGTACGTATTATTTGCAGGAATGGTGTACTCTGGATGCACTAAACGCCCCCAAGACGTATCGCCGCCAACGCCCATTTGCAAGTAATCGATATTCCAATGTATGGTTTCTCCAAATTTAATATCCGCACCATGTTTCGTGGTTACAGGCACCAAACCTGAAGCCGATTCGCTAGCATCACCACTTTTAAAATCGATTTCTGGCATAGCAAAAGGCCAAACACTTGTGTTCAATAAAATACGACTTGATGCTTTTAAAGTTAAGTTGTTTGATGCTACTTTAACCCAGCGCACATCGGTCTTGTTTCCTGTTTCTTGTGGGCGCAAATAGCGCTCAAACTGGTCTGTTGTCTTTCCTGAGTAAATCCCCGTTTTTACGCCAGTTTTTCTATCCCAATAACTTTCTGTTGGACCTTTACCGTACCAAGACACATCGGTAAAATCTTTCGGTAGGGTCATGTACATGCCCAAACGCGGAATATTTGGAAGTTCCTTTTGATTGGGATTAAAACTATAATCCACATTTAAGCTTCCATTGTGTTTTAAGGTGTACTTCACCTCTACTTTTGCTTCATTGTTTGGTAACAAATAATGGACTTTATAGGTTATACCTTCGATTGATGTTTTAGGTTTTTCAACCCATTGGGAACTATAATTGTATGTAGCATCTTGCCAAATTCTAGCCCATTTCTGCATTTTGTTTCCTAAATCGTTATCCGTGGGTGGACGCCAAAAATTTGGACGGATAGCTTCGTTGGTTATTAATTGTCCCACGTGTTTCCACGATTCAATTTCACCTGTTTCGGCATTGATTTTAAAATCTACGGTACTGTTTTTTATATGTATTGTCCCGTCGGCTTCAATTATATCCAAGTTGTTTCCTTTTGAAGAAGACTGCTTCGCAGGATTTCCTTTTTGAAGCAGGAACTCATCCCAAGCAACTTCATGTCCTTTTTCAACCAAATGGCGATTTGCATTTTGAATTAAACTCACTTGCAGTATATATTCGCTTTCTGAAGAAAAGGATTTTGGAAGGTTACTTAATTTAAGTTTTTGTGTATTTTGAGGTTCCACATTAACTGTAATGTTTTCATTTTTAAAGACTTCTTTTCCGTCTTTTAAAAGTTTCCAAGCGATGGTTTTATCCGAAAAATCACTAAAAAAGTTTTTGTTTTCTATTTCGATAACACCGCTGCCTAAATAATAAAATTGTGCGGGCTGATACACTTTTTTCACCTCGGTTAAATGAGGATGTGGGTTTCTGTACGGGTCAACCAAACCATTGTTTAAAAAGTTTCCGTCGGTTGGCAAATCGGGGTGATAATCGTGCCCGTAAGCCAAATACGGTTTGCCATCTTCATATTTATACTCCAAAGCTTGGTCTACCCAATCCCAAATAAAGCCACCTTGTAGGTTGGGATAGGTTTCAATAATATCCCAATAATCTTGCAAGTTTCCAACTGAATTCCCCATGGCATGTGCGTACTCAATCATGATGGAAGGCTTGTTGGAATTGGATTTACCGTGATTAATTAAATATTCCGGTTTGGGATACATGGGGCAATACAGATCGGTGTAATCATCCTTTCCGGCTGGCTCGTATTGCACAATACGATTATCATCATTTGCTTTTAACCACTTATACGTAGTTCTAAAAACCTCACCTTTTCCAGCTTCGTTACCCAAAGACCAGGAATAAATGGACGCGTGATTTCTGTCGCGATAAAACATACGTTTGGTACGCATTTCATGTGCGGGCAACCAACTCATTTCATTGCCAATTTGGGTGTTTTCGTTTATGGCTAACGGGTGGCTTTCAATATTGGCTTCGTTAACAACATACAAGCCATATTTATCGCATAACTCCAACCAATATGGGTCGTTAGGATAATGCGACGAACGCACAGCGTTAATGTTGTTTTGCTTCATTAATTTAATGTCTTTCTCCATAGATTCCCGAGAAACGACATGGCCGGTAAAAGGATCCGTTTCGTGCCTATTAACGCCTCGAATGTAAATGGCCTTTCCGTTTATTAATACCTGGGCATTTTTTATTTCTACGCTTTTAAAGCCAATGCTTCTTGTGATATACTGATTGTTTTTCGCATTAGATTCATCTTCCAAAGCTATTTTAAGCGTGTATAAATTTGGTTGTTCAGCAGACCATTGTTTTACATGGTCAATCATTGTTTCCGAAGTGACATGCATGCTTTCATCCGCATGAATTTCCAACCCTTTAGAGTCTGTGTATTTTAAGGTTTCTCCATCAAAAATTTCAATCGTTAGTTTTCTTTTTACATCTTCTTTGGAATGATTAACAATTGAAACCGTATTCTTAAAAATACCATGGGTATAATTTTCATCTAAATTCGTATAAGCGTGATAATCTGAAACTGACACTTTGGGCTGAGTGTACAAATACACATCGCGTTCAATACCGCTCATGCGCAACATATCTTGACTTTCCAAATAACTGGCATCGCTCCAACGGAACATTTGTAAGGCCAAAAGGTTTTTTCCTTCTTTTACATACTTGGTGATATTAAATTCCGCAGGAGTTTTGCTGCCTTGGGAATAGCCAACATACTGGCCGTTTATATAAACATACATGGCAGATTTAGCGCCAGCAAAGTGCAGGATAACATCTTCTGATAAAAATGAAGCGTTTAAATTTATTTCCTTTCTATAGGTGCCTACAGGGTTGTAATCTGTTGGGGCATCTGGCCATTTTGTAGTGAACGGATAACGCTCGTCTAAATAAATAGGATGGCCGAAACCTTCTACTTCCCAATTGGCTGGGACCGTAATGCTGTTCCAATCGGAATCGTTAAAATCTGCGTTTTGAAATGTTGTTGGTCTTTTTTTAGGGTCTTTTACCCAATTAAATTTCCATGGCCCATTTAAGTTTAAATAGCGTTTTGATTTTTCATTGACGGTAATATCTGCCGATTCAAAGCCAAAAAAAGTAGCTCTTGGCGCAAGTTTATTATCTTCAAATATTTTATGATTATTATGAAATTTTTGTTCTGAAACTTCTAACAACGGTGCATTTGTACAACCTAGTGCAACACAAATCATGATAATACTTAATCCTTTAAATCTCATTCGTATATTTTTAAAATTGCATAAAATCTTCTGCAAATATTTTCCTTAAATAAAAAATCAGTTCTGCCGCATTCGCTTCATTAAATACAATGGGTGGTTTTATTTTTAACACATTGTGATCTGGACCATCGGTACTCATTAAAATACCGTGGTCTTTCATTCTGTTGGCTAAATAATCGGTTTGTGCTGCCAAAGGATTCATATTGGCATCAACAAGCTCAATCCCCAAGAACAACCCTTGTCCGCGTACATCGCCAATAATGGGAAATTCTTGAGCTAACATATTCAGTTCATCTTTTAAATATGTTCCAATTTTTAAAGCATTTTCCTGTAATTTCTCTCGCTTTACGGTTCGTAAAACCTCGGTAGCAATGGCGCAAGACACCGGATTTCCTCCAAACGTATTGAAGTACTCCATCCCGTTGGCAAATTTATCGGCAACGTCTTGTGTACATGCAACCGCTGCAATGGGGTGGCCGTTACCCAATGGTTTACCAATAGTGACGATATCTGGAACAACATCGTGCAGTTGAAAGCCCCAAAACGATTTTCCCATTCTGCCACAGCCCACTTGCACCTCATCTGAAATACATAGTCCGCCAGCTGCTCTAACACGCTTGTATGCTTTAGCTAAAAATCCTTTCGGCAATTCAATTTGTCCGCCACAACTTATTATGGGTTCAATAATAAAAGCAGCGACACCTCGCCCTTTTTTATGAACCATATCGATTTGCTTTTGTACCTCTTCAGCGTATTTTTCAGCACTGTTTCCACCTCGATATTTTCCTCTAAAGGCATCTGGCAACGGGAAAATATGGGTGTGCTCCGGTGCACCGCTGCCGCCCTTTCCATCAAACTTATACGAACTAATATCGATACACATGTTGGTATTTCCGTGATAACCAACTTCGGAAGCAATAATATCGCGCTCACCGGTATGGGCTTTAACCATTCTAATGGCCAATTCGTTGGCCTCACTACCAGAATTTACAAAATGCAATACACTGAGTTCTGTTGGCAAAGTCTCAATCAATTCTTTTGCTAAATCATTAATATTGTCGTGTAAATAGCGTGAATTGGTATTGATTAATGCCATTTGTTCTTGCCCCGCTTTTACAACTTCGTATTTTTCATGACCCACGTGCGCCACATTATTCACCGTATCTAAATATTTACGTCCAAATTGATCCATTAAATACTGACCAGCACCACGTACCATTTTAATGGGCACTTTATATTGAAGGCCTAAACTTTTACCTAAATGTTGTTTTCGGTAATTGATTAAATCTTCGTTTGAATTTTTAATAGTATTTTGAAGTGCTTCCGATTTGAAGAATAAATTTGGGTCTGGACAAATGCTTTTCCAAACCTCTATTTGGTTATAATACGCAACACCCGGAAAATCGTTTTTATAGTCCAAAAGTGAAAGCATCACTTGAAAATGAAGGTGTGGCACCCAATTGCCGTTTTCTTCCGCATTTCCCAATACGCCAATTTTTTCACCTTTTTTAATAATATCACCTGCTTTGTTTTTAGTAGCACTAGCCACCGATAAATGCCCATATAGCGTGTAAAATTCCAATTGATGCGTCTTGTGTTTTAAAACGACCAATCCGCCATATTCCTTTTCTCCCGAATCATTAACAGCCAAAACCACTTCGCCATCAAACAAGGCGTGAACAGCCGTATGTTCCGGAAGCCAAAAATCAACACCCAAATGAATTGTTCGGCTTTCTTTACCGTAGTTCCCTATTTTATCATAGCTATTTGACGTGTATAACGGTCGCGGTTCCAAATAGCCACCAGCAATAATTTTATGAGGATTTTTCTTTTGAAGTTGATTGATTTTAAACTGAAACACATCTAAATCATTAAAATCTTCTTGATGCCCAATCCATTTGCTGGACACACTTAAATCTAATTGAAGCGCTTCATTTTTATCAATAGAAGGGAACAATTCCGTAAACTTAAAACTTTGTTTTGACACCCAGTTTTTAAACTCATTTTCGTTAGGATGTGCCTCCCATCCACAGGCATTTCTAAAACTATAATAAGCAAAATCCGCACTTATGTTTCGCCATTTTTCAAGGACTTCCCAAGCCGGCTTTTCACTAATTAACAAGTAGGCATTATCAGGCTCCTCAATCTTATTAATTGCGGATTTTGTTACCGAAATCACCAATCGCATGGCAATCGCATTATACAAATGCCTCAACTCCTTTTCTTGCAAAGTAAATGTTGAATGATAGCCTTTAACAATGGGTAAAGCCGCTTCCAACGGGTCGTTATGATGCATTATGGCGTAAGCACAGGCAATGGTAACATCGTTAATTATTTGCGTGTGTATGGCATCGCCATAATCGATGGCGGCTTGAACTTTGGGGTGTATCAAGTCTGAAGAAACAATAACATTATTGTCGTTGGCGTCATTATGAACAACAGCTTTTCTTAATTTTGAATAGGTCGTTTCATGTTTTTCAAACGAATTTTGAAAATATTGAACAATTGCTTTTTCTTCGTTTTTAAACAAATTTACATGGGCTTTTGTCCAAAGTGATTGTGCCACATCCCATTCAAATTCCCGATGTGCTTCGGGATGTTCAAAACCTTGTAAAGCTTTGGTAAGTCGCCCGCATTGTTCGCCTAAACTAAAGCGTAAATCGTTTAATTGCGGATTGACAGAACTCCAAACCCTGCCTGAAACCCAACTTAAAAGTCGCACTTTGCGCTTATTGCCAAAATCGTCTGTAATTTCAGAAATGGCCTTGCCTTTATTATCGCATATAACTTTTGGGGTAATGAGATTTCGCCCATTATCTTGAACAAATTGCAATAATTTTTGTTGAAAATCGAGGTAGTTGTCATTCTCGTTAGGGCGTGATATTTTTAAAATATAGCCTTCTGAATTAGCAACTTTTATTCTGAAATTAAAATCGACCTCACCGGGCAACACAGAAGCTTTTCCTTTGATATGAAATAGTTTGAAGAGTATATCTTCGGCCTGTTGAATGGATATTTTTAGAGTATCGTAATTCATTTAATTGTTTTGTAATAACATAATAAGGTGGGCGGCACTCCAACTAAAATTTTGGGCGTTTAGGCCTTCTCCCGTTAATGGGTGATAATTTTCTCGAATGGATTGTCCTTTTCCTAACATGCCTTCCGCACCTTTAATTATTTGAATGGTGGCTTGGTCTGCCTCGGCATGGAACCCATAATTACGCAAGCCTTTTACACCAAAATAAGCTTGATCTAACCAGTTCGGGCCTCGCCAATAGCCTTCTAGCGGGTCGAATCTTTCGTGATCGGCACTCATGGTTTGAAAGGGCACTTTAGTGTAAAATTTTTCAGAATCCATCATTTTATTTTTTACGGCATTGGCTTGTTCTTGAGTTGCGGCGTTTGCCCAAAGTGCGGTCCAGCCTTCGCTACCTTCACCTTTAATAAAAGTACTGCCTTCTAAATTCGTATCGTAAAACCAACCGTCTTCCTTATCATAAAATTGGTGTTGTATTTTATCTTTTAATTGTTCAGCTTCAGCTTTATATTTTTTAGTGTCATCTAAATTATTTATCACTTTAGCCAATTGGCTTAAATATAGTTTTTCAGCATACAAATATGCGTTTAAATCGACACTTTCTTGGTTTAGGGAATAAGCACCTTCGCTATTTTTTAAAATTTTAGAATCGTCGAAACGAATGGCATTATCCATCCCGCTTTCCCATTTAGCGGCAATTAAAGTCCCATCGGTTGAACCGTATTCACACAATCCATCTTGGTCGTGGTCGCGTTTATTGTACCACCAATTGTGATATAATTTTAACTTCGGGTAGAATTCTTTTACAAATTCAACATCTTTGTCTTTTTCATAAATTTTAACGACTGCCCAAGCAGCAAGTGGCGGTTTGGTATCGCGATAATTATGTGGCTCAATAATAGTGTCTCGAAAAATACAATCGACTATAAAGCCGTCTTCACTCTGAAAATCGAACATGGCCCGCATTTGGTTTTTTGCCAAACTGGTATCGTAATACGATAAACCTACAGCGTGTTTCCAAGAATCCCACGACCAAAATCCGTTAAACCATTTGTAGTGATAGCTTGGGAACAAGCCTTCGTGCTTAAGTTCTCCAGCCGGAATTCGCCAATTATTTTGTAGTGTTAAATGCGATTTAGCCAAAACTTCGGCATACTTATCATGTTCAAATTGTGGTTTTCTGTTTTCAATAATAGATTTTAGCTGCTTGTTTTTTTCTTGTTTTCGAGCGTCCAACACGGCATCAAAATTTATGTTTTGAATTTGTCTTTTTTCTTCTTCCCAAGAATATTCGGGAAAAATGAAAGTTTGTGAAATTACGACTTCTTTTGTTTCGTTGGGTTTGAGATTTAAATTGCTCTTTGCTTTGTATTGCAAGCTATCCACTAAGTCAACTTGCGCATCTTTCGGAAAAGTTAAATACCCAATGGCATTAGATTTTGTAGAATTAATTTTGATGGTGGTATTCTTTTGAGACAAAGAAATTCCAGAAATCAAAATAGGAGAATGTCCCCATAAAAGTTCCAATTTGATATTTTTATCGCCTATATTTTTTATTTTGGTTTGTAATAAAGCAGTATGTCCGTTTTTAAAAACCAATTTTTCACTAACCTGAATTTTATCACTTGAATAATTTTTTTCCAAGTGACTTGAATAACTATACGCCCTACCATCATTTAACGATTCAAAGTTATTGTCAACCTTAATCATAGCATTTACAAACGATGTAGTTAACCAAACACCATTCTGCTGCGTCATTAAAAAAGGCCCTGAAAAGCCAATGGACTCATTCGGTTCTTTATGCAAACCATACCCAAACCAAGCACCTTGGTCCGAAAACATCAAACCAGATTTATCCACGGAGTCTTTTGGTGTTATGCGGTAATCCAAAATATTTTCACTAAAGTTTAGAAAACTATTTTTGGTATCGGTTTTTATTGGCTCTTTGGTGTTGTTACAACTAAAAATTACTAGCAATACTAAAACACCTATATATTTAACAACTTTGTTTAAATGCATTTTAATGTGGATGTTGCTGGTTTAAAATCATCACTGTTTATCGAAAATCAAATCACAACAAATTTCGATTATTTTTATTTAATAATTGAAAAATCACCTTTACTTGACCTTTCATTTTGGATTTTTTGAAAACTTTATTAATTAATAATATCGATATTTGTAAATCATGTATCTGCCAATGGCCCTATGCGCGTTTCTAAATAATTTATAAATATCGACTCATGAAAAAACTGATAAAACCCATCCTTTATATACTCGTATTTATAAGTTGTACCGTGCAATCACAAACCAATATTTGGGACGAAAACCCAAGCGACTCCCAAATGGAATTGGATAGCTTGTTAACCATTTTACCTTATTCAACTGGTCGCGATAAAATGCCTTTATTAAATAGAGTTGCCGAAATTTACTGGTCTATAAACCCCAACAAAACTATAGATTATGCGAATGAAGCTTTACAATTGTCCCGGGAATTTAATGATAAAAAACAAGAAGGGTTGGCACTTATTAATCTTTGTCAAGGTTATTTGTTTAATGATTTTTATGATAAAGCTTTGCAACTGGGATTACAGTCGTTGGAAATTAGAAAAAACATTGAGAATGATTACGATTTAGCCTTTACACTACGAACCCTTGGCTGGTTGTATTTCGACATCGGATACTTTGATAAAGCTCTCGAATACCACACGGAAACTTTAAAAATACACGAAAAAATAGGCGACAAACAGCGCATTGCCTATAGTTACAACAGTATTGGACTAATCCATGAGCGCAAAGGAGACTGCAATTTGGCATTGACTTTTTTCAAGAAATCTTTGGAGTTAAAAAGGGAGTTTAACAACAAAGATAGAATTGCCGAAACCATGAAAAACATGGGTGTTTGCTATCGTAAAATCAACAAGCTTGATTACGCCAAGGAATTTTTAGAATCTTCATTGGAAATCACTAATCAAATCAAGGACGACCAAAACAAGGTCCATATTTTAAATGAGCTTTCAATAGTAAATTTAAAGCTCGGAAATTTTGATAAATGCTATGCGCTTTTAAAAGAATCGAGATCCATTATTGAAAACATAATTGACAACAAGGAATTTATTTTGGAAAACGACAGGGTTATGTCTGACTATTATCTCGCAAAGCAAAATTACAAAGAGGCCTTTAATTACTATAAAAAATATGCCGAAGGAAGCTCAGAAATTTTTTCAAGCAATAAAAGTGAGAAATTAGCTGAAATGAGGATTCTTTTTGAAGATGAACGAAGAGCGTCGGAAATAAAATTACTGGAAAAACAAAGAGATTTAGAAGCACAAAAGAGAAAGGCGATACTTATAGGCTCTATATTATCGGTAATTATTGCCATTCTTGTTATCGCATCACTTTACAACAATATAAAAAAGAAAAAAGCGATTTACCTGCAAAACCATAAACTATCAAAAGAAAAGCTTAGAACACAGTCTTTATTGCGGGAAAATCTGGAGCACAAATTAGAATTCCGCATGAAGGAACTAACCAATTTGGCTTTATTCATTTCCCAAAGAACATCCATATATAAAGACCTTACAAAGTCGTTTAAAAGTTTAGATTTTACCGATATAAATCAATTGAAAAAAGACATTAACAAGCTGATAAAAGAATATACTTTTAAGTTTGATTTTAATGAAGACATACAAAGATTCCATACCAACGTAGAAACCCTACAAAGCGATTTTTTATTCAGAATTAAAGAAAAATACCCGCACTTAACCACAAAGGATATACAGCTGGCCGTACAAGTTAAGCTTAAATTAAGCTCGAAAGAAATAGCAAACATCAATAACATCTCTTTAAACTCTGTAGAAATAGGCAGACACCGATTAAGAAAAAAAATGGGATTGGAAAAAAAAGACAATCTCGTTGATTTTCTAGAAAACATTTAAACCCATCTTTTAACTCAATACAAGTCATTTATCTTTTTGATGGCATAAATTCTTGTTGCTAAACAAAACGCTTTTCTTTTTTAATTTCCCCTTACGGCCACTTCGCATTAAACCCACTTTAACAAAGGTATTTAACGCATTGTAAAGGTCAAGTAAAGGTGATTTTTGAGGTTTTATTTGAAAATATCACAATATTTGATTCTACATAAACTCGTGCACAGACTTATAGGCTGAGTTCTGACTAACAAATAATCTAATCTAGTATGAAAAAAAAACAATCAAAAAACAAAAACCGTACTTTAAGTAGAATGCTTTTACTTCTTTTTGTATTTACGGCGTTTGGGTTTACCACCAAAGCTTTTTCGCAAAGCATTGAAGTAAACGGAACCATTACAGACAGCGCAGGAATACCACTTCCCGGAGCAACAGTTACTCTTAAAAGCGACCAAAGTATCGGGACACAATCCGATTTTGAAGGCAACTATTCTATTGAAGTGCCAAACAAGCAAACCGTATTGGTTTACAGCTTCTTGGGGTTTTTAACCAAAGAAATTACCGTTAGAAACCAAACCACCATTAACGTCTCCTTAGAGGAAAGCGCAGAAAGTTTAGACGAAGTCGTTTTGGTAGGTTACGGCACCCAAAAACGGGAAGAAGTAACCGCTGCCATCACCTCTGTTAATGTAGCTGAGATTCAAAAAATCCCGACGGCCAATGTCGCAACCTCGTTGCAAGGACAGGCTGCGGGCGTTAACGTGTCTTCGGCTTCCGGTGCACCGGGAAGCAATCCGGTTATACGCATTAGGGGCTTAGGCACCATTGGCAACAACAATCCGTTATTCGTTATAGATGGTATTCCTGGAGATTTATCATATATCAATCCAGCAGATATTGCCAACATAAGTGTGCTAAAAGATGCATCGGCAGCTACAATTTATGGCTCAAGGGCATCAAACGGCGTTGTAATTATCACTACAAAAAGAGGTAAAACGGGAGAACCTAAAGTGACTATCAATTCTTATATAAGCACACATTCGGTAAGCGATAATGTAAGTGTGGCAAACAAAGCCCAACACGATCAAATCAAACTGGAAGCTTATAATAATGTAGGAGTTACACCGGCACCTTATTTAACAAATGGCGCGCAATATGCCGATTCGGATTGGGTTGGCGAATATATAGGCAATGCCTTTGAACAAAAACATGATATTGGAATATCTGGCGGAACAGAAAAAATGAATTACAACTTTTCTGCGGGTTATTTTGATAATTCCGGAACGGTTATAAACACTGGCTTTGATAGATTGAATACACGTCTTAATATGGATTTCAAACTCCTAAACGACAGGCTGAAAATTTCTCCGGGCTTAAGTTATACCAGAGAAAACACCCGCGGTATTTTTGAACCCATTGGAGGCGGAAACGCCAGTTTTTCACCATTTTTAGATATCTATTCGCAATTACCGCATAAAGCCATTTATGATGCGAGTTCTTTAAACGGTTTTGCTACTCCTGCAACCGGATTAGGTTCTGGAAACCCAATAGGTGAAGGCAGCATTACCGACAGAGCGGATCAAGATGATTATATGCAGTTTAACATTTCAGCTACTTTAGAAATTGTTGAAGGCTTAAATTATCAGTTCCAATACGGGGCAAATGTTGAGAATACGCATTTTTCATTTTTCTTGCCTACCTATAATTTTGGACCACAGTCAACCAACGACAATCCGTTGTTAGATGAATCAAGGTCGAGAACCAACGAATGGACCCTAAACAACACCTTAAACTATCGTAAAAAATTTGGCAATCACGACGTCGATGTTTTATTGGGTGTATCAAGGGAAAAAAGCCAATTTAGATCGGTTGGTGGCTCAAACAACACATTGGCTTCAGACCAACTTCAAGCTTTGAGTGCTGGTATTGGCGACGAGTCTGCTTATGGTTTTAATTCAACAAATACATTGCAATCTTATTTTGGACGTATCAATTACGATTTCAGTAAAAAATACTATTTACAAACCAGTGTAAGGCGCGATGGTTCATCTCGATTTGGACCAGATAATAAATACGGTACATTTTACTCTCTGTCTTTAGGTTGGGCATTGCACAATGAAGATTTTTTTGAATCCGATTTATTTAGCCAAATAAAACCTAGATTTAGCTACGGTACTTTAGGAAATCAACTTATTGGCGAGCATTTGTTTTTAGCTCGAATAGGTTCTGGCGGACAGCAACTAAACTACCCATTCGGCGAAGGTGTTAGTCAAAATGTATTGGTTGGAGCCATTGCCAATTCGTTGCCAACTCCAGATATTCAATGGGAAGAAACCGCAACAACAAACATTGGGGTAGATTTAGGACTTTTAAATAATAGTATTAAAGCTACTTTTGATTATTTTATTTCTAAAACAACCGATATGTTAGTGTCTGTACCAATTCCAGCATCGTCAGGAATAACGTCATTTCCATTAACAAACGGCGGAAATTTAGAAAACAAAGGTTGGGGCTTATCGCTGACTTATAATAGCGATTCCGATAAAGATTTCACTTTTGATGTTTCAGCAAACATAAGTAGCTCAAAAAATAAAGTTACAAAATTGGGTGTTGCCAATGAGTCTTTTACTGATGGCTTTATTGAGTTTAACAACTTTCCAACCACAAGAACCGAAGTTGGTGGGGAAATAGGACGGTTTTATTTATTTGAAGCCGATGGGATTTTTCAAACACAAGCAGAAATCGATGCCCATGGCGTTCAGCCAGATGCTGTTCCCGGTGACCTAAGGTTTACGGATATTAGTGGCAATGGTTCTTTAGGTGATGAAGATAAAAAGTACATGGGCAGTGGCCTTCCAGATTTTGAATACGGATTGAATTTTAATGCCCGATATAAAAACTTTGATGCCAGTGTGTTTTTTCAAGGAACGCAGGGCAACAAAATTTACAACGGTGTAAAAATGTGGTTGTACAGAACCGACAGAAACAATATGTCATCAGATTTATTGAATGCTTGGACACCTCAAAACACGGGAAGCGGTATTCCAAGAAATGCATTTGGCGACCCCAACAATAATATTCGCCCTTCGAGTTATTTCTTAGAAGATGGTTCTTATTTAAGATTGAAAAACATTCAAATTGGTTATACTTTTCCAGAATCTGTAACTTCTAAACTGGCCATTTCCAATGCTAGAATTTATGTAACAGCCAATAATTTGTTTACCATTACAGATTATTCGGGCTTCGACCCAGGACTTGCAAATGGAGGCACATTTACAAGAGGTGTAGATAGAGGTTTTTACCCTTTAACAAAGTCGTTTATTTTAGGAGTAAATCTTTCACTATAAATTAAAAAAAAGAACAATGAAAAAATTAAAATATATAATTATAACAGTATGCTTTATCGGGTTTTTAAATTCATGTAGCGATGATTTTATTAATGTTGAAAATAAAGAAGTATTAACTGAAGAGAGTTTTTGGCAAACCGAAGCTCATGCTATGCAAGCCCTAACGGCCGCCTATGGTGCCATGCAAAGTGCAAGCGGAAGCAAATGGGCGTTTTTTGAAGAAATTTACACGTCTATGGCATACAGAGCAGACGATGTAACCAATAATACAGCCGAAACTTACGGGCGTTCTTTAGCAAGTTTTTCCAACACAACCGAAGAAAGCGGTCCATACAATGTGTGGCAAGCAAGTTATGCCGGTATTGGTCGCGCCAATCAAATATTACAGCAAGTGCCCGAAATGGAAGCGCTTTCTGCCGATACTAAAAAAGGATTGGTTGCCGAAGCCAAATTTTTAAGAGCCTACTACTATTTTTGGTTGGTAACAGGTTTTGAAAATGTACCGCTTGTTACCACATTTAGTGGCGAATTGGAAAACTTATTTCCAAGTCAAGCTGCACCTTCTGCCGTTTGGGCACAAATAGAAACAGATTTAAGTGAAGCTGAAGCAGATTTACCAACAAGCTATCCATCAGAATGGAAAGGTAGAGCCACACAAGGGGCTGCAAAAGCATTGTTGGGTAAAGTCTATTTATTTCAAGAAAAATGGGGACCAGCCGAAACAAAGTTGGAAGAAGTTACGGGCATGGGCTATGCATTACTGCCAAATTATGCCGATAACTTTAACGGATTAGCTGAAAACGGAAGTGAAAGTGTTTTTGAAATTCAATTTTCAGGAGACCGCTCTAACGGAAATGACGAGCGTCAGGTTTTCAACTTTCAAGTATCTCCTTATGCCTTTGGTGGCTGGGAATTGTTTTACCCATCACAATGGTTGGTTGACGAAATGAAAACAGATTTAGATGCTGGCGGCGATATTAGCAATCGGGTTTACGAAAGCATTTTCTTTGACGACCCCAACTCGGAAATGTATAGTAGGGATTCCGGTCAAAACGAAACCTATGCCAGTGTTGCAGCAGATTTAAACCATCCTAAATACTTTAAAAAGTATGCGTTTAATGCCGATGAAAATTTCTATAATGGGACTAATATCTCTGTAATCCGTTATGCCGATGTGCTGCTGATGTATGCCGAAGCCTTAAACGAAAACGACAAAACACCATTGGCCATAGACCAGGTTAACATTGTGAGACAACGTGGTGGCGCTGAAGCTTTGAGCACAATGACAAAAGATGAATTGCGCACGCAAATCCGTCATCATGAACGTCCCGTTGAATTAGCAATGGAATTTGGCATACGCTGGTTCGATTTATACCGATGGCAACGCGGAAGTACTGCAACAGAATCTATTAAAACCACTTTGGAAAATCATAACAAACCTTTTGCAGAGAATTTTCAGGACAAGCATATTGTGTTCCCAATTCCGCTGCAAGAAATAAATATAAATACCAATTTGGATCCAAATCCAGGGTGGTAAAACTTAAGAAAAAGAGTTAGTTTTAGATTAGTTTCTTAATTGGATGCACCTAGGAATAAACTTATTTCTAGGTGTTTCTTATTTTTACATATATCAAATTCATTTTAATGATTAAACCCCATCACTATACCACGTTGGTTATTGTTTTTTTAAGCATGTTTAACTTTTCATGTAAAAAGGATTCAAATAAAGAAACACGCCAAAAAGAAGCTCCTCATTTAACCTTGTTTTCAGAGCTACCAGCCCATGAAAGTGGCGTGAATTTCATTAACGACATACCTGAAAGCAGCGCTATGAATAGTATGGTTTACGAGTATTTCTATAATGGTGGCGGCGTTGCCGTTGGCGATATAAACAATGATGGCTTACCCGATATTTATTTTACATCCAACTTAAAAGACAACAAACTTTACTTAAACAAAGGCGATTTTAAGTTTGAAGATGTAACGGACAAGGCCAAAGTTAAAGGCTCTTTCGGATGGACAACAGGTGTTACGATGGTAGATATAAATGCCGATGGTTGGCTGGATATTTACGTGTGTAAATCTGGAAAAGGAAAGGCTAAAAACAGACAAAACGAATTGTTTATAAATAATAAAAACGGAACTTTTACAGAAAGCGCAACCCAATACGGATTAAATTTTTCGGGTTATAGCACGCAAGCTTCTTTCTTTGATTTTGATAAAGATGGTGATTTGGATATGTTTTTGCTTAACCACAATGTTTCGCCAATAAACACAAACAACCCTGAAAATTTCAAGAATAAAGAAGATGAATTTGTGGGCGATAAATTATACCGAAACGACAACGGTAAATTTGTAGATATATCAAAACAAGCCGGCATAATTGGCAATCCCTTAGGTTTTGGTTTGGGCGTATCGGTTGGCGATTTAAATCAAGATGGGTGGCCGGATATTTACGTTGCAAACGATTATATAGAACACGATTATTTATACTATAAAAATGGCGATGGTACTTTTACCGAAAGTTTAAAATCGTCTGTAAAACACATTCCAAATTTTTCAATGGGCACCGATATTGCGGATTTTAATAATGATGGCCTTTTGGATATTATGTCGTTAGATATGGTTGCCGAAGATAATTACGGTATTAAAACCAGTATGAGCGGCATGAATCCGGAAATTTTTAACCATGCCGTTAACAATGGGTTTCATTACCAATATATGTTTAACGCCTTGCAAATGAATTTGGGCGACCAAAATTTTAGCGAGATTGCGCAACTCTCTGGAGTCTCGAATACCGATTGGAGCTGGAGTCCGCTTTTTGCAGATTTCGATAACGACGGCCATAAAGATTTGTTCGTTTCCAACGGATTAAAAAGAGATTTTAGGAATAACGATTTTAGAAACCACAAGCTAAAGCGTTTAGAGGAAGCCCAGAAAAACAATGAAAAAATGGCTGCCGTTATTGAAGAATTAGTGAAGCAAACACCACAAAGGAAAACACGTAATTACTTTTTTAAAAACAATGGCGATTTAACTTTTAACAAAACCTCTGCAGATTGGGGCATTACAAATGCAACGTTTTCAAATGGCGCCGCTTATGCCGATTTAGATAACGATGGCGATTTGGATTTGGTAGTTAATAATATTGATGAACCGGCTACCATTCTAAAGAACAATTCCAATAAAAACTATCTGCAATTTCAATTTAAAGGAAATCCGAAAAACCCTTTTGGTATTGGTGTTCGCGTTGAAGCTAAAACAAAAAGCGGCACTCAATATTTAGAAAATTATCCCACGCGTGGGTATCAATCGGCCGTAGAACCGATGTTGCATTTTGGTTTAAACCAATTAAAATCTGTTGAAAGCATCACCGTTATTTGGCCAGATAATAAGTTTCAAACTCTTAAAGATGTTTCAGCAAATCAGCGATTAACAATAAATTATAATGATGCCAAACCCCTTGGTAAATTTAACAAAGCCCCAAATACAACTTTGTTCACCGATGTTACTAATCGTTTAAAATTAAAACATAAACACATCGAAAACGACCATAACGATTTTATCAACGAAAGTCTTTTGCCCCATAAAATGTCGCAATTTGGACCAGCCGTAGTCGTTGCAGATATCAATAATGACGGTTTAGACGATTTTTATATTGGAGGTTCAAAAGGGCATTCCGGGACTCTGTACATTCAAAATAAAGATGAGATGTTTAGTGTTTCCAATGCTGAAACTTGGGACATTGATAAAAGTTATGAAGATGTAAATGCGATTTTTTTTGATGCCGACAACGATGGCGATTTAGATTTGTACGTCGTCAGCGGTGGCAACGAATGGCAGGCGAATAGCAGCATGTATCAAGACCGACTTTACATAAATACAAATGGTAACTTTAAGAAATCCAACACGAATCTTCCTAAAATGTATTCAAGCGGAAGCTGTGTAAAACCTTTTGATTTTGATAAGGATGGCGATTTGGATTTATTTATTGGAAGTCGCCTAAAAGCACAAACCTATCCGTTTTCCGACACAAGTTATTTGTTAGAAAACGACAACGGAAAATTTAAAGATGTTACGCAACAAAAAGCGCCTAAATTATCAAATATAGGCATGGTAACCGATGCTATTTGGACCGATTTTGATAACGACAATCAAACCGATCTAATAGTGGTTGGCGAATGGATGGAAATTAGTTTTTTTAAAAATGAAAACGGTAATTTTATACGGCAAGAAAATATGCTTCCTAATTCAAGTGGATGGTGGAATAGCATAAAAGGCGCCGATTTTGATAATGACGGCGACACCGATTATATTGTTGGGAACCTCGGTTTAAACTATAAATACAAAGCTTCAGTAAAAGAGCCATTTGAAGTGTTTTCAACAGATTTTGACGATAATGGCACTAACGATATTGTTTTAGGCTATTATAATAACCAAGATTTATTTCCGCTTCGCGGACGTGAATGTTCATCAAATCAGATGCCATTTATAAAGAAAAAATTTCCAACATATAACGATTTTGGTTCTGCTAAACTAATCGATGTTTACGGAAAAGAAAAACTAGAGGAAGCCTTACATTTAAAAGCAAGCACCTTTGCTTCTGTATATTTGGAAAATTTAGGCAATGGACAGTTTAATACGATGGCATTACCAAACCAAGCCCAAGTATCTTCTATTAACGATATTTTAATTGATGATTTTAACAACGATGGATTAAAGGATATTTTGGTTGCTGGCAATATGTATCAATCTGAAATTGAAACCACAAGAAACGATGCCAGTTACGGCCTGTTGCTAATCAATAACGGTAAAAACCACTTTAAACCCATTTCGGCCTTAGAAAGTGGAATTGCCATAAAAGGTATGGTAAAAGATTTATCAACCATACAACAAAAAAACACCAAGTCGATCCTCGTTACAATTAATAACGACGCTCTGGTTGTTTACAATTTAAACGCCCAGTAAAGGTTTTTTTTAATGATATTGACTGAATATTTTTAGTAATAAAATAAAAGACACTATCCTTAAAGCATATAGGTTTAATAACAGGCTGTAAAAGGATAGTGTTTTTTTTACTACTAATTATTTTTCTTAGTGTACTTCTGCTTTTATGTCACCCGACTGATTCATCATCATATCGTGATCGTATTTGCAGCAGCCTGGTAAGTTGTCATAGGCCGCTAAATCACCAGTTGCTTTCTCGGTATCGTAACCTGAAGCTGCAATGGCTTTATGAATTGCCATGGCGTCTGTTTTGGTGTCATCAAAAGAAACATCTATTTTCTTTTTATCCACATCCCAAGTCGCTTTTGCAACACCTGCAACGCCATTGGCTGCCTTTTCAATGGTTTTTTTACACATCCCACAATTCCCTCTTACACCAAAAGATAGGTCGGTCATAGCAATTTCGCTAGACACCTCGGTCGTCGTTGTTTCGGTAGTTTGTTTCGCTTCGTTTTTACAACTTGTTAAACCCATAGCCGCAATTACAGCGACACTTAAAATTACTTTTTTCATTTTTAATTATTTAATTGTTATTATTAGTCTTTATTTATTCTATGACTTGTTTTACTTCGCCACAAGTTAACATGGCATCTCCAAAATACGGATTAAAAACTTTTTCTTCTTTACTCAACCAATAGCCGCCTTTGTTGTTATCTACCATAGGACAAAATTGATGATACACCTTTTCATTGATACCAAATACCTCAATCGCATTGGTTAATTGTAACGAAAGGTTTTTAAAATACGTTCTTTGCTCTTTAATTTGAGTTGTGTTTGAAATAGAGATTGATGCTGCCTTTATCTCTTGTTCCAAGGCCATCCAATGATGATGTGCCTCATCATCTTTTAGCAGTGCCATATCCACTTGAGATAAGTTTTCCATGAGTTTTCCAGATACCGCTTTTACTTTTTTTGAATCATCTTCAACTAGAGCATCTTTTAATTGAATATAATCGTTGAAAACAGTTTTCAATTGATTTTGAAATTCTTTTGAAACGCTTACCCTTTCATTCAAATTGAAATGGTTTTTGGTATCTTCCGAAGCTGACTCCGACATTCCCTGGTGTCCTTCGTGACCCGTCATAACTTTGTCAGCATCTTTATTCATCATAGACTTTTTTCCTTGCAATTGGGCAGCTGCATCTATTGTAAAAGTACCATGGGATACAATTTCATCGCCTTGCTCCAATCCTTCTAAAACCTCATAATCTGCACCCATTTTATGGCCTATCGTAATTTCACGCATTTCAAAAACGGGTTGGTCTGGATTGGTTTTTAAATACACCACAGAACGTTCCCCAGTCCATAAAACCGCAGTTGCTGGAACAGTTAACACGTCATTCTTACTGGAAAAAGCTCCTTTTATGTTGCCTTCAACAAACATGCCTGGTTTGAATAAATCTTTTTGATTATTCAATACCACACGCAAGGTTACAGTTCGTGTTTTTGTGTTCAAGGTTGGCTCAATAAAATCTACTTTTCCCGTGAATTTTTTATTCGGATAGGCTTTTGTAATAACGGCTACCTCTTGTCCCTTTTTAAATAAATCGATTTGATTTTCGTACACATCAAAATTGGCCCAAACCGTTTTTAAATTGGCAATTTTGAGCAATGGTTGACCTTGTTTCACATAATCGCCTTCTTCTGCTAATTTTTCTGAAACGGTGCCCGAAACCGTGGCATACACAGGTACGTTTTCTTGTACTTTACCAGAGGTTTCAATTTGATTGATTTGATTTTCAGAAAGCTTCCATAATTTTAATTTGTTTCGAACGGCTTTGTATAAGGCAGGCTGCGTTTCTCTTAATGCCGATGCTGTAATCAATTCTTGTTGTGCCGCATATAATTCGGGTGAATAAATGCTAGCCAAAAGTTGTCCCTTACGCACGTCTTCACCTGTAAAATTCACATTAAGGCGTTCTATTCGTCCTGAGAAATAACTCACTTGAACGGCATTAGCTTCTTCATTTTCAACAATTTTACCAGATAATTTGATGGCATTTTCTTCAGTTTCACTATTACCTACAACTGTGGTTTGTATGTTTGCCAAGGCCATTGCGTTTTCAGAAAGCTTAAATTGGTCGGCCAACAATCCGTCTGCACCCGCTTCGGCCGGAATTAAATCCATGCCGCAAATGGGGCAATCACCGGGTTCGGGTTGCATGATTTGTGGATGCATGGAGCAGGTCCACATTTGATTGGTTTCTGCAACTGCATCGTGATTGTGATTGGTTTCTGTATGGGATGAACCGCCAAAAAACAACCAACCTAAAAGGATGCCTATGGCAAGTAAACCAACGTAAATGAATACTTTGTTATTTTTCATTTTCTATTTATTTTAATATTATTTTCATTTGTTTTTCAACGCTTCAGTGTTGTTTTTTTTGCTTTTTTTATTAAATTTTCTAATTGATGGCGAACTGGTAAACCACAATAAAAAACCACTTAAAACGGTAATCAATCCTAATACGGAAAACGCTCTTAGAACAAGCGTATTGAAATTATCTCGTCCTTTATAGTCCATGGTATGCGTCATCCATAAAAAATCGAACCATCGCCAATCTCTATGTCTTACGGTTTGGAAAGCGCCGTTATTTAGGGCAACATAAGCTTTAAGGTTTTTATCGGTTTTATATGAAATCTCATAAGCAGGCAACGGTTTTCCTCGGTATTCATGGTGTGCACTTACGCTCTCAATTTTTTCTATATTTTCTACTTCCAAATCAGGCAACATATAACGCTCTGCAACTGTAATGGCTTCTTTTTCGGTAATTCCTTCTTTTTTAGCACCTGAATTAGCGTGATATAGTTGTTCACCATTTATCCAATAATAAGGTTCGCCAGCAATTTCCAATAATTCCAAAGATGCAATAGCTTGATTGGTTTCCAATTGAGCGGTACCAATTAAATTAGAGAAAGCCGTTTCTAGCGGTTTTTCTTTTTTAAAATGATCACCGTGAATCTCGTCAATATCGGTCCAGCTGAAATAAAGTCCACTAATCGTCCATATTAAGAATTGAATCCCTAAAAACAGACCCAAATAGCGATGGGTTTTTCTTATTTTTAATGCTGTATGTCTATTTACCATATTTGTTGTTAGTTTTTACGACTTTATATTATTTGATGGTTCTTATGAAATAGTTATATATTAATCGTTCTTAATCGCAATGCATTTGCAATAACCGATACCGAGCTAAAACTCATGGCCAAAGCTGCAATCATTGGTGACAACAATATTCCGAAAACCGGAAATAACACGCCTGCCGCTACGGGTACGCCTAAAGTATTATAGATCATGGCGAAAAACAGATTTTGTTTGATGTTTTTCATCACACCATGACTTAGATTTTTGGCTTTTACTATGCCGTGTAAATCGCCTTTAACCAAAGTTATCATAGCGCTTTCAATGGCTACATCGGTTCCCGTTCCCATGGCGATGCCGACATCACTTTTCGCCAATGCTGGTGCATCGTTAATACCATCTCCAGCCATTGCCACAACCTTGCCTTGTTTTTGCAGTTTTTCCACTTCTTTGAGTTTGTCTTCTGGTAACATGCTGGCTTTAAAATCTGCCAGATTTAATTCTGTAGCAACTGCTTGTGCGGTGTTATGGTTATCGCCTGTTAACATAATAACATCGATACCTTTGTTTTGAAGTTCTTTAATGGCTTTAGCGCTTGTTGCCTTTATTTTATCGCCAATAACCACATAACCAACAACGGCTTTGTCTATTGCTAAAAATGAAACCGTTTTACCCTGTTTTTGATAGGTTTCTGCTTCTTTTTCCATCTCCGAAGAGATTTCAGCTTTCGCATAATCCATCATTTCCGGATTTCCCAAGGCTACGCTTTTACCGCTTACTTTTCCTTCGACACCTTTTCCTGTTACAGCACTAAATCCTTCGGATTTTAAGACTTCCGCTTTTTGTTCTTTTCCATATTTAACAGTGGCTTCGGCCAGTGGATGTTCAGAATTGCTGTTTAACGAAACGATATATTGCAGGACCTCAGCTTCGGTTAAATTAGAATCAAAGGCACCCACTTTTTCTACCGTTGGTTTGCCTTCTGTAATGGTTCCCGTTTTATCGATGATTAAAGTATCTACCTTATCCATTTTTTCGAGGGCTTCGGCGTTTTTAATCAGTACACCATTTTGAGCACCTTTACCAACACCGACCATAACTGACATAGGTGTTGCCAATCCCAATGCACACGGACAGGCAATAATTAACACCGCAATGGCATTTACAAAAGCATACACATAAACGGGTTCTGGTCCCCAAATGGCCCAAACCGCAAAGGTTATTACCGAAATAATGACCACAGCAGGCACAAAATACCCAGATACTTTATCGGCTAAATTCTGAATAGGTGCGCGACTTCTACTGGCATCATTCACCATGTGGATAATTTGGGACAACAAGGTATCGCTCCCAACCTTTTCGGCTTTCATCAAGAACACTTGATTTCCGTTTATAGTGCCGCTGCTTACTTTATCATCAACCGACTTGTTTACGGGAATCGGTTCTCCTGTAATCATGGATTCATCAATGGTGGTTTCACCTTCGGTTATCGAACCATCCACAGGAATTTTATCGCCTGGTTTTACTTTTAGAATATCTCCTAATTCAATGTTATCGATACTGACTTCCTCATCTTCACCATTTACAATTTTCGTAGCCTTATTTGGTGCTAATTTTAATAATTCTTTTACCGCCGAATTGGTTTTACTATGCGCTCGCGCTTCCAAAAGTTGCCCTAAAAGCACCAATGTTAAAATCACCGTTGCAGCTTCAAAATAAACATGAACTGCTCCGGATTCGGATAGGAATTGCTCTGGAAAAATATCTGGAAAAAACATGCCGAACACACTAAATAACCACGCTACACCTGCGCCAATCCCAATAAGTGTAAACATGTTTAAGTTCCAGGTTTTGATACTTCTGTAGGCACGTTCAAAAAACATCCAAGTGGCATAAAACACTACGGGAATGGACAATACAAACTGAATCCAATTCCAGTTTTTTTGATGCATGATTTCAAATAATGGATTGTTAGTCAGCATTTCGCTCATGGCAATGATGAAAATCGGCAATGTGAATATCGATGCAATCCAGAATTTCTTCAACAGCTTTTTATAGGTTTTCTCTTCAGAAGACAAATCTGCTTGCATGGGCACTAAATCCATCCCGCAAATAGGGCAAGCACCTGCTGCATCTTTCACAACTTCAGGATGCATAGGACAGGTCCATTGCTCGGAATGGGTTGAAGATAAATTTTGTTCCTCAACCAAATCCATTCCACAAACCGGACAATCGCCAGCTTTATCATAGGTTTTATCGCCTTCGCAATGCATGGGGCAATAAAAAGTGCCTGTGCCTTTACCTTTAGGTTTTTCTACTTTTTCTTTTTGCACTGGCTTTTCTCCAAGTTTATGAATACTATAACTTCCTCCATCCTTTTTCAAAGCATCTTGAAACGTTTCTATAGGAATAGGTGATACCATTTCAATCGTAGCTTCTTCTTTTTCTAAATTGACCGTTGCTTCTGAAACACCTTTTACTTTTGAAAGTATGTCTTCAACGTGACTGCGACAACCGTTGCAGGTCATGCCATGTACGTGATATTTTATTCCTACGGAAGCAGGAATCTCATCATTCTGAATGCGAATAGTATAGGTATCTCCATCCTTTTTCAAAGCCTCTTGAAATGTTTCTATAGGAATATGTGATTCCATTTCAATAGTGGCTTCAGCCTTTTCTAAATTGACGGTTGCTTCTGAAACACCTTCCACTTTTGAAAGTATGTCTTCAACGTGACTGCGACAACCGTTGCAGGTCATCCCGTGTATGTGATATGTGTGTGTCATATTAATTGCTTAAATAATTAATTACTGTCGATTGCACATAATAGTTTTTAACCGACTCTACTTGATTCATTTGGAATTTTAATTGCAATTCCTGAATATCCAAAACATCATTAAAATCAATCGTTCCGGTTTCGTAACTTTTAATTAAAATGGTTTCGGCATCTTTGGCTTGTTTTAGGTTTTTCTCTTGGGCAACAAACTTAATTCGCGACTGATTTCGCTGCGAAATGGCTTTTGACAGTTCCGATTTCAACAAATTCAATCGTTGCTCTTTTTGCGATTGGATTTCCTGTTTACGCAATTCGTTTTGTTTGGTTTGAGAGCTATACTTTTTATTGAAAATAGGTATGGAAACCGACAACATGGGCATCACCATATCTTTATACGAACTGGTAATCATTGGGCTGTTTTCTTGGTTGATATATTCCACGCCAAAACCTATCATCGGGCCACTTTCTTTTTGGTTTAACAATTCGGACCGCTCTACCGATTGATACAATTTATCAAATTTGAGCAACTCTGGGTTTACTTCCAAACTTTCGTAACTGTAAAAATTATCGTCTTCTGGAATTACCATAGCAGAAACCACAGATACCTTAACATCATAATCACGATTCAACAAACCATTCAATGCTGCTTGTATCCCGTTATATTGCTGAACTAATACCTCTTTCTCTTGTTGCAATTCATTTTGTCTGATCTGTAATCGTAAAACATCTACGGCTGATGCTTTACCTACTTCTAACGAAGTGAGGGCAAGCTGTTCGTAAGATTGCAAGAGTGCAATGTTTTTGTCCAAAACGTCTTGTTTGGATTTAATTTCATACAGTTGGTAATAAAGTTGCGACACCGAAAGCACCAATTTTCGTTTCGCTATCGTTATTTCAATGTACTGTGCATCGGCCATCGAAGTCGCATAATTTTCTCGTGCCGTTATGGTGCCAAACCAAGGTAACATTTGCATAACGGAAACTCGAAAACGTTCCATTGGCATATCCATTTCAGGTTTTACAGCCATAACGCCAAAGTTAAATTCGGTATTTGGTAAACTGTTCACTTCGTTTACTTTTTCGGACGCAATTTGATGCTGAAAATCGAACTTTTGAATTTCAGGATTGTTCTCTAAAGCTTCGTTTATCAATGTTTCCAATTCTTGAGCACTCATAGAGTGAAAAGTGAAAAGTGAAAAACTAAAAATCAAAACAGTTTTCATACGAAATATAATGTCTAGAAAACTAAAATCAACTGCTTTTAATGTGTATATAAACTGTTTCATTTTTGAATATTTGATTTTGTTGTTTTAATAGAGCTTACTAACATGGCAACTAATTCCTTATTTAAAACAAAATGTAATTGATGCTCTTCTTCATTTATATAGCCAGTATCTTTCAACAAATCCAACCAATACAATGTTTCATTAGCTTCTTTAAGTGCAATACTCATTTTGTTTACAAAATCCTTCTTGCTTTGAGCAAATTCAGCCTCTCTAATTAATGCGCCAACTGCGGTTCCACTTCTCAAAAACTGCTTACTTAATACAAATTCTCTTTTTTCAGAAACTAAAATCTGAGACAGTTTTACGACCATAATTGCAAAGGCATAACTTTTATCTTTTAAAATACTTTTACTCATAACTTTAAACTTTTAGTTTTTTACTCTTCACTTTTAACTGTTCATTCTTCACTTTTCACTTCTCACTTCTCACTTTTAACTTTTAACTCCGCTCTCCAGCTATATAAAACCGGGACTACAAACAAGGTAATTAACGCGATAAGCATGCCTCCAAAACTTGGGATTGCCATAGGAATCATAATGTCGCTTCCGCGTCCTGTAGATGTTAAAATGGGCAATAAAGCTAAAATGGTGGTTGCCGTTGTCATCAAACACGGTCTGATTCGTTTTTCTCCAGCTTCCACAATGGATGCTCTAATTTCCTTCTTGTTTTCGGGTGTATTTCTACGGAAGGTTTGCGTTAAATAGGTTGCCATAACCACACCATCATCGGTTGCGATTCCGAAGAGTGCAATAAACCCAACCCAAACGGCCACACTTAAATTAATAGGATGCATTTGAAAGAGGTCTCGCATATTTTCGCCAAAGAAATTGAAGTTTAAAAACCAACCTTGACCGTAAAGCCAAATCATTAAAAACCCACCCGCAAAAGCCACGGCAATTCCCGTAAACACCATTAAAGACGTGGTTACGGAACGGAATTGGAAGTAAAGAATCAAAAAGATAATGGCCAATGCCAATGGCACAACTACTGATAAGGTTTTTTCGGCCCTTATTTGATTTTCATAAGTTCCTGTAAATTGGTAATTAATGCCTTTTGGCACGATGAGTTCTCCGGAATCTATTTTACTTTGTATCAAAGCTTGTGCGTTTTCAACCACGGTTACTTCTGCAAAATCATCCAATTTATCAAAAAGCACATAACCCACTAAAAAGGTGTCTTCACTTTTAATCACCTGTGGCCCTTGTTCATAACGAATGCTTACCAATTCGCTTAACGGCACCGGACTGCCTTTTTCAACAGGAATATAAATTTGTTCTAAATCGGAAGGATCTCCTCGTAACTCCCTTGGATATCGCACACGAACGCCATAACGCTCCCTACCTTCAACGGTTTGCGTGAGCACCATACCACCAATGGCTACCTTTAGTACATTTTGAACCTCTTCAATCGTGATGCCATATCTGGCAATTTTCTCTCTATCGATATCAATTAACAGATACGGTTTCCCTACAATTCGGTCTGCAAAAACAGCTTCTTGTTTAACCCCTTCGGCATGCTTTAGTATATCTTCCAATTGGACTCCAAAGGCTTCAATTTGCTTTAAATCTTGGCCTTTTACTTTGATTCCCATAGGAGCACGCATGCCTGTTTGAAGCATCACCAGTCGCGTTTCAATAGGTTGTAGTTTTGGTGCCGAGGTTACTCCTGGTAATTTGGTGACTCTTACAATTTCGTCCCAAATATCATCAGGTGATTTGATTTCCGGTCGCCAGTTGCGGTAGAATTCTCCGTCGTTATCTTCTATTAGTTGTTCTTTGACATTAACAGATTGCCACGCTTCACTTTGTTCCGCTCGCAATGACATTCCGTTTTTTAATACATATTCACCATCATCATTTACTTTATAGCGTTGACGTTCTCCCTTTTCATTCAGCATATATTCTGGTTTATACTGAATAATATTCTCGTACATTGAGAGAGGCGCAGGGTCTAAAGCCGATTCGGTTCTACCTGCTTTACCCACAACAGTTTCAATTTCAGGAATACTGGCAACTGCCATATCCAATTGTTGTAAAACGCGTTTATTTTCTTCAACTCCAGAATGTGGCATCGAGGTCGGCATCAACAAAAACGAACCTTCATTTAACGATGGCATAAACTCTTTTCCTGTGTTTTTCATGATGAAAAAACCGGCAATCACAATGGCTGTTGGCACAGACAGAAACAACAACTTGTTATTTAAACACCATCTTAGAATTCGCGTATAAAACTTTATGAATAAGGCAAATACACCTAACAATCCGAAGCAAATGACCCCAACAAAAATGAGGTTCCAGAAAATACTTTTATCAACACCCAATGGTCGCCAATATTCCGCTAAAAGAAATACAATGGCGGTTGCAGAAATTATGATATTTATAAGATTTGCTCGTTTTGCGTTAACTATCTCTTGATTTTTTAAAACGCCGGTAACACCAAAAGCTATTAGAATAATGCCTAACCAATAGCCATAAAAAAGGCCTATTAGTCCTGCTAAAATCAAAGCAGCATTTAAAATATAACTGAAACTCTTTTTAATGCTTTTTCTTCGGAATAAAAACGCAGCAAAAGGTGGAATTAAAAATAAGGCCACCAAAATGGAAGCGGTTAACGCAAAGGTTTTGGTAAAGGCCAATGGCCGGAATAATTTGCCTTCGGCACCAATCATGGTAAACACAGGGATGAAACTGATAATGGTGGTCATTACTGCGGTTACGATAGCTCCAGATACTTCAGCGGTAGCGTTGTACACCACTGTATTTATAGATTCTTTTCCATCGTCCTCATCCAAATGCCTGATGATGTTTTCAGAAAGTATGACCCCAACATCCACCATGGTTCCAATAGCAATCGCAATTCCAGAAAGCGCCACGATATTAGCATCGACATTAAAGAGTTTCATGGCGATAAATACCATTAATACGGCGACGGGTAATAGGCCGGAAATTAAAATGGATGCCCGAAGATTGAATACCATAATGATAATCACCAAAATGGTAATTAAAACCTCTAAAGTTAAGGCTTCATTTAAGGTGCCTAAGGTTTCTTGAATGAGTTCGGAACGATCATAAAAAGGTACTACGGTTAGTTGTGATGTTCTTCCGTCCTTTAGTATTTTAGACGGCAATCCGGTACTTAATTCACTGATTTTTTCTTTAACGTTGTTAATCACTTCCATTGGATTGGCACCATAACGCGCCACAACTACACCTCCTACAACTTCTGCACCTTCTTTATCCAATATACCTCTTCGAGCAGCAGGCCCTAAAGCTACTTTAGCAATATCCTTAATTTTGATTGCCGTGAAATCTTCTGAGGTCACTACGGCATTTTCAATGTCTGAAATGGATTTCACATAGCCCAAACCGCGTACTAAATATTCCGCTTTATTGATTTCCAAGGTTTGTGCACCAATGTCCTTATTACTTTCCTTTACAGCTTTTACAACTTGGTTCAATCCAATATTGTATTGGCGCATGAGTTCTGGGTTCACATCAATTTGATATTCCTGAACATAGCCCCCAATAGAAGCGACCTCGGAAACCCCACTTGCCGAAGACAAAGCATATTTTACATAGTAGTCTTGAACACTTCGCAACTCATGCAAATCCCAGCCACCAGTTACGTTTCCGTTTTCATCGCGCCCCTCTAAGGTGTACCAATAAATTTGCCCCAAACCCGTTGCGTCTGGCCCCAAAGCAGGATTGACACCATCGGGTAACAATCCACTTGGTAATGAGTTGAGTTTTTCAAGAATCCGACTTCGACTCCAATAGAACTCAATATCTTCTTCAAAAATGATATAGATGCTCGAAAACCCAAACATAGACGAACTTCTGATGGTTTTCACCCCAGGAATTCCCAGCAATGTTGTGGTTAAGGGATAGGTAATTTGGTCTTCAATATCTTGAGGTGAAATCCCGTCCCATCTGGTAAAAACTATTTGCTGATTTTCTCCAATATCCGGAATGGCATCTACCGCAACTGGGTTGCTAGGCAAAAAGCCAGTGTCCCAATTAAAAGGGGCATTTACCGTTCCCCAACCTATAAAAAGGGCGAGTAACAAAACGGCTACGAGTTTATTCTCGATAAGAAATTTGATCGCTTTATTAAGCATAAAAATTGATAATTAAACAGTTAGACATTGGTGTTAAGAAAACACCGAATACAACAAATTATCCGTATAACATTACAGCCATAGGATAACACGGTTTTCTGTTTAAAATCAAATTAAATAGGTCTCGTCAATCTTGAAGATTTGTTTAGTGACGAGTGGTGGCTTGTACTGTTCAAACGAAGATGATTTTTTATTTACATCTTCAAAAAGGTTAACATAAGCGTAAACAAATGAAGCTATAAATACTTGCTGTTCGAAAGAAATTTTATCAACGTGAAGTTGTAATTCATCCTGACCTTCAACTACGGTTTGTTCGTTTTTACAGCAATCCTTTTTAGTAATAGCACATCCTTCGGTAGAAGGTTTTTCCATTTCCATGCCGCATCCTTTTACTTTATGGAATATAGCAGTTTCCACCAAAGTATCGCCACAATAATGCATATTAAGGGTAAAGGACATTGTAGAGAACAACACTACAAAGGCCATTGCAAAAGACGCTATTTTATGGAATACTTTATTCATACCGGTTACAAAAATACAAAATTTTTAAAAAAGGCAGTATACAATTAACACGAGTTTAAGTATCTCAATAGGTTTACAAGCGATTTTGATGAGTCATTACAAATAAATAAATGCAAATCCTGGTATGTTACTATTACTCGGTAGTTAGCTAAAAACATTTAATCCATATAATCCTGCCATTGGATTAAAATATATTTTTCGATGTTATTTTCTTTTTTTCTTAAAAAACCATATTCATAAACAAAAAGATAAACATCGCCTTTGTGGTTTTTCCAATAGTGGGTAAAAAATTTAGAATTAAAACCTTGGTCTTGCAAAACTTGGGCGCGAACTGTTGCTTTTCCTGCTTTATTGAAAGATTTTAAAATACGCCTATTGCGTTTTAGCTGATTGTCTACCTTGTTGTAAAAACGCGGTGCTTCTGCTAAAGCACGTCTGTAATGGTAAGTGCTTTTACAGTGCACATCACAGAACTTTTTGTCAGACCTCCCTTTAATTTCCTTACCACAAAATAGGCATTTTAATATTTCCATGTACGAATTAGTCGAATATTAGACGTATAGTATTCGTGTAATATACTAATATTTAATTTATTATAAATATACTTGTACAAACATGCCTCATTATGCTAAACAAACATATCACATTAAAGCATCTTTATATAAAAGAGAAACAATGTATAGGTTTACAATTCAATTCCGATAAAGTTTTACAGGCTTTAATTAAAGAGCTACCCAACCCTAAATGGAGCAAAGAGTTCAATATGGCCTATATTATAAATACCAAATCCAACCTTAATTTAATTTTTGAAAAGTTTAGAGGTGTAGCTTGGGTTAACTGTAATTATTTTTTTCAAGACAGAAAGCTAAACAATAACAACGATACCATTGATGTAACTTGGTTTAGAAACAGAGCCAAAAAAGAAAAGTTCAGACCATGCCCCGAAGAATTTCTACAAAAATTAGAATTAAAAAAATACTCAAACAGTACAGTAAAAAACTATGTTCATAGTTTTGAAGGGTTTATCAATTATTATAAAGACAGGGAACTATTTAGCCTAAATGAAAATGATATTAGGCATTATCTTCAAAAGCTCATAAAAGAAAAAAAATCTAATTCTTATATTAACATGGCCATTAATGCCATTAAGTTTTATTACGAAATGGTTTTGGGAATGCCCAATAGATTCTATGCCATTGAAAGGCCCAGAAAAGAGGCTAAACTGCCCAAGGTGTTATCAAAAGAAGAAATAGTTTCCATAATAAATCATACAAACAATATAAAACACAAATGTATTGTAAGCCTGTTATATTCTTCCGGTTTACGCAGAAATGAATTGCTCAACTTAAAACTGAATGATGTTGACAGTAAAAGAATGGTTATAAGGGTAGAACAAGCAAAAGGCAACAAAGATCGGTATACCGTTCTTAACAAAAGTGTTTTGGTTGATTTGAGAACGTATTTTAAACTTTACAAGCCAAAGACCTATTTGTTTGAAAATCCCATTTCAAAAAACAGGTATAGTAGCTCTAGTGTATTGCAAATCGTTGTAAAGGCAGCTAAAAACGCTGGAATTAAAGAACGGGTTACCCCACATATGCTGCGGCATAGTTTTGCGACACATTTACTGGAAAACGGAACCGATATTCGATACATTCAACTATTATTAGGACATAACTCTACAAAAACTACAGAAATTTACACGCATGTTGCTACAAATTCCTTTACAGAAATCAAAGATTTATTATCTTAGTGCACACATAATAGATATATAGTTAATATTAACTATATATATTTGTTCTACGCAATTTAAAAACCAACTTAATGAATTACAAAATCTATTTTCATCTCTTACTTGCAATGTTAATTTCATCTTGCAATACCGATAAAAAATATGTTCCAGATGATTTAAGGAAATTAACTGAAAGTGACCAAATAGAGATTGCCGAAAAAAGAAAAACCTACAATTATGATAACGTTATTTTTAAAAATGAAAAAGGAGAAACTATTTCTGCTGACTCAATGGCAAAAATTTCATCAGATATAAAATATGCATACGACACGTATTTTAATGATAAAAACCAACCAGAAATCGTTGTTATTAGAGAGGCAAATCAAAAAGATAAAGATTTACGAAAACAAATAATTGAGATTTATAAAAAAGAAATAGTTGAGCCAATAAAACTAATAAATATTGATTGTAGCGAAATTCAGAATATATTGACCAATGTTCATTCTTTAGACCAAGATATGCGGAAAAATGGCAAAGGAATAGACCCAAAAATAGACCGTGACAATTTAGTTAAGGTAGTCAGCATAATTGAAAAATGTGGAATGCCTAGTTTGGAAAATGTTTCGACCGAACAAATGTCTACTATTTGGTTAGTATTTCAACACGCAGATAATTTTCATCGCAAAAAATATTTACCACAGTTAAAAGAATCCGCTGAAAATGGAAATATAAGAAAAAGCCAAATCGCTTTAATGGAAGACCGGATTTTAATGATGGATGGAAAACCTCAAATTTACGGCTCTCAGATTTCTAAAAATCAAGATACTGGAGAATGGATGATTTACGATTTAAAAGAACCTGAAAATGTAGATAAAAGGCGAACAGAAGTTGGACTTGGACCATTATCTGAGTATGTAAAGAACTGGAACATTGAATTTAATGTAGAACAATCTGAATAAAAAACTGCGTAGAACACCGTGTATAATTAATTGCTTGTTTTAAGCCTACTTACGAACATTCCTGCGGAATATTCTATCTGTGATTTATTTGCTAAATTAGTTGCTTAACCACGCAACTAACCATACACAAACACGTTGTAGTGCATTTGGACGCAACCAATTGCATATTAAAGCATCTGAATAGAAAGCTAAATTATGAAAAAATTACTCACTCTTCTTTTTATTGGAATTTTACTTCTAAGTTGTTCTAGTGACGATGACAACGGAATTGACTGTTCACTTTTTGACCCAGCATTTCCTGAATTGTATATTAGATTAGTTGATGAAAATGGTGCCAACTTAATTGAAAATGGAACAATAGACCCTGAAAATATAACTGTTGAGGGCGACTTTTCAAATCCAGGATTTAGATATATTCCGCCCAGTGAATTTGGAGAACCTAATGCGGAAATAAGAAAGTATGACAATACTCTTTTTCTATTTATTGCCAATGAGTCAAATTTTGAGTATACAATTAATTTGGACGACACGACATCTATAATTTTGAACTTTGAAGCTAGATTCGCTGAACTTCCTTGTGGAGTGTCCTACTATATAACGACTAAACTGACTTACAATAACCAAAACATAGAATCGGAAAATACGGAAAATGATGAGCTAACATTCTTAGCAGAAATTGAATTATAAAAACGCACTACAACAATGTATAACCGCAATTACGGCGGATTCGACTACGTCCGAATCCATCCGGAATTGCTAACGTCTGTGCCAAACCGAAAATCATTAACTTTAATCCCGTAACTGACGGTTATACGAGACCGTTGTGCTTCATTTAAAATCCTGCTAAAAATGAAAATTAATTACATATTTATAATTCTTTTTTTGTCAACAATCTTATTGAGTTGTGAAAACAAAAAAGAAAAAGAACAGAAACTAAAAAGAGAAAAAGAAATTGCGATTAAAAAACAAATTTCTAAAACTAAAGACTCTTTAAAATACGAAGAAGCCCTAACTTCTTATGAAAAAAAGGAATGGAATAAAGCGATTGAACAGTTTAGCGAAATTGAAGTTTCATACTTTTATGGAAAAAAATCAAAAGATTATATTAAGGAAATAGAAAATAGACCTTGGAAAAACAAATTTGGTGGCGGATTAACAACTTCTCTAAAAGGCGAATTTAGTAATTCAGCTACAAAAGATTCTCCTCTTTGGGTTGAAATGACAATTTACAATCATAATCAAATTTGGTTAGACCTTTATGAGTATTCATCGTCAAAACCTTCTGATAAAACTTCCGAAAAACCATCTTATAATTTTTCACTTTACGTAGACGGAGAATATTTATGTAGAAATGTAAGACCTAAAAACTATTACGGAATAGACGAAGCTTCACACTCTGAAGGAATTGTAATATCTGGAAAATTAGCAAAAAGAATGATTGAAAGAATAAAAAAAGCTAAAAACTCTTGTTATATTAGTATAAATATGGGTAGTAGTTCTACTTATAATTTTTCGGTTGACACAAAGACTTTTGAGGATGAATTTAATTCATTGTAAAAACTAAAAATTGATGAATTTATATTACATAATTGGATTTTTTGCATTAGTAATCGTTTTAAGATTTATCACTAATTTTTATAAATATATCCGAATTAAAAAATTGTATGACAAATATGTAGAATACATTAATACTGACAATTCTAAATTTATTCAGAATAAAGAAGAAATTAAATCATTATTCAAAGATGCTGGTCTAAAAGATTCATCAGTAATTCATCAAGAATTTTTAGGGTTTGGAAAATTTTCAAATATGCGAGTTTCTGTTTTTGATAATTTAACAAATCGAAGAGAGGATATTGTTGGCAATGTACAGAACAGATTTAATGAAGCAATTGGTGTTTACAGAAAACGATTTAGAGAATCTTTCAATCCTGTTTTTTGGATTGACTTCATCGTAAAATTTCCACAACATATAATGGAATTCTTTGGAGTTTTACCCGAAAAAATTGCTGTGAAAATATTTCTTGTTATTTATTGGTTAGTAGCAATAATTTTTGGACTTAAAAAATTTGAACTATTAGAATATTTGATAAAATAAAAAAAAACGAAAGCACAACACCGTATAAAATTAATTGCTAGTGCAAGCCTACTTACGAAAGTCCTCGCGGACTTTCTATCTGTTATTTATTTGCTAACTTTAGTGCTTAAAACAGCAACTAATCTTATACAAACACGTTGTGGTTAATTTGACAAATCATTGCCCTGAAAAAATGAAAAGAAAAATTTTACTAATAATTTTAATTGTTCTTAATGCTCAATTAATTAATGCTCAAGAAAACAAAAAAAACACATATTATTTATCAAGCGAATTAAACTTGGGAAACTATTTTGGAGTTGATTACAATTTAAATTATGTTTTTAAAAACAATTATTCTTTAAAACTTGGTTTTTCAGGAAACGTTAGAAAACCTAAATCTGAACCCGAAGATTTTAGTGGAGGGTTAAATGGACTATTTAGTGTTGGAATTAAAAACCCTTATGACCACCTATTGAATTATAGAATCGATTTTGGAAAAATTTATAATTTTAACCCAGAAGGAACCATAAGATTGAATTTTTCATTTGGAATTGGCTACACGATTATAAAAGAACCTGACAATTGGCAATTTGTTGAGAGTGATACTGTGATAAATCTTGCTGAAAATTATACTTATTCTTACAAGAGTTATAATACATTGAGTTTTACAATAAACCCAAAAATAGAATTTCCAATTACGAAATTTTTCGGATTATCAGTTTCCCCAATGTTACAAATGAATAAAGACAGAACATATTTTGGCATAGGACTTGGGACAATGCTTGGAAAACTAAAATAAAAACTAACCACAACACCGTATATAATTTATTGCTAGTTCTAGCCTACTTACGAAAATCCTCGCGGATTTTCTATTCGGTTTTTATTTGTTAACTTAGTTGCTTAACCACGCAACAAACCATATACAAACACGTTGTACACAAGCT
>NZ_JBLWYT010000004.1:0-441552 GCF_048381975.1 Hwangdonia sp.
TGAGAACATCGTCTTTTGAAGCGTTGACATGCTTTTTGATAATGTGTCGCGCATCGTGATAAGCCAATGTCATGGCCGAACCCGTAACGGATGTTTCGGTATGCGTGTTGGCCACGTATGGCCCAATATCGTTAAGCAGTTTGTCTTCTATGGATTTGTACAGTCTTCCGCTAGCGGTCCAATCGGCGTAAATGATTTTCTTTTGGCCGTATGGCGATTCAAAGGTTTGGTTTATGCCAATGATCTGCTCTCTGAAAGGCCTGAAATAGGCCTCGAGATTGGATGTGCTTGGTTTACTTTTAATAATATTTTTACAAATATTAGCTATTAAACTCATGGTATTTGACTTTAAAAAAGAACCGCTTTGAAACCAACTGGCACCAAAACGATTCTTAACACTAAAACAATCTAGATTAATTAAGCCATTATAGGCTTAATTAAATTTTTAAGGAGTTAAATAGATCTATAAGCTTATCGCTTGATGGCCTAGGCGCATTTGCAGAGACAATATGCCCTTGGGGATCGATAAGGATAAACCTTGGGATTCCTCTGATGGCATAATCATCAACAAATTGAGATTTAAAATTATTATCAGCTAATAATTGTATGCCTCCCAATTCTTTATCCGCAATCATTTGTTTCCATTTGTCACGGTTCTGAGCTACATCAACTGAAATACTTACGAATTCAATATTTTTATTGTGATAGGCTTTTTCAACCTTTTTTAAGAATGGAATTTCGGCTTTACAGGGGCCGCACCAAGTTGCCCACACGTCAATATATACATACTTCCCTTTTAAATCATCTAATGATGTTGTTCCCCCTGCATAATTTTCGTAATGCGTAAATTTTGGGGACAATTTGCCTTTAGCTAAAACCGTAGCCATGTATATTTTATCTTTATAATTCCCGATAACATAATTATTTATGCCTGCAATCTGCTTACTTTGCTGTGCCATAAATGTAGAATCTGAATCCTTTAAGTTGTTTAATAAGCTTTTCATATCGGCTACAATACCATCAACTTTTTTATCAAAAGCCGTACTGTCTAAATCATAAATGGAAAAATCATTAAGCAACTGCTCTTGTAATAAGGCTTTTTGCGCTAAATAATTATTAACCTCTGCACCTACACCAGAATATGTAATAGTTTCATCAAATTCATTGGTATCCAATGTTATTTGGAGGTCAAACCCGTTTTTTAAGTATACAGATGTTTGCTCTTTGCCGTCAAATAAAGAATAGCTCCCCGTTTCAACCTTAAGGGTGTCCTTAAACGTGCCATCAGCATTTACATTAATTTTTTTAGTATAGGATCTCGAACGAACCACTAATGAGTCCGAATTTTTATGGCTAATCGTTCCTGATAAGGTAACGTAATCTTTTTGTTCCTTCTTACAGGATACAATAGCCATAGCGATGGCCAATACATAAATTAGTTTTTTCATTTGTCTGCTTATTGGTTGTTATTTATTAAAATTTGAAACTCCTGTTTTAAGCCAGTTATAGTATTCATCAACGTCTGGTGTATAGCCTATAGGGTCTATTAGGTCATTTTCATTGTGATCCATCAGCACGTAAAAGGGCTGCGAATTGGTTTTATATTTTATAGTTTGCAATTCACTCCATTTCTGTCCGATATATTTTAGTTTCTTTCCAGGTTTTAATTTTGACTCTATAACTTGATCGACCTCAAGTTTTCTTTTGTCATCTACATACAAAGAAACAAGCACCACATCATGCTTCAATTTTTCCAAAACACGAGGTTTTACCCAAACATTCTGTTCCATTTTTCTACAATTTACACAAGCATGCCCTGTAAAATCAAGCATGACTGGTTTGCCTACCTTTTTGGCATAGGCCAAACCCTTCTCGTAATCGTTAAATGCCAAAATATTATGGGGTGGCATGAGGTGCGCGCCTTCTGGAATACTACGTTGTTCATTTGCAAAAACATTTCCAGAACCTGATTGGGTATTACCTACACCATAAGGTGATTCGCTATAATGTTGTGGCGGTGGAAAAGCACTTATCAAATTTAGTGGCGCTCCCCAAAGTCCTGGTATCATATAAATGGTAAACGATAATACGATTAAACCCAAACCAAGTCGTCCAACGGAAATATGTGTTAGTGGCGAATCGTGCGGCAACTGAATTTTACCGAATAAATAAAAGGCCAATGCCCCAAAAACAGCAATCCATATAGCGATGAACACCTCGCGCTCAAGCCAGTGTAACTGTAATACCATATCGGCATTGGATAAAAACTTGAAGGCCAAAGCCAATTCCAAAAACCCTAAAACCACTTTTACTGTGTTTAACCAACCGCCAGATTTTGGCAGTGAGTTCAACCAGCCCGGGAAGGCTGCAAACAGAGCAAATGGCAAAGCAATAGCTAATGAGAATCCAAGCATACCAACAATGGGCCCCACTTGACTTCCACCGGCTGCTGCTTCAACCAAAAGTGTTCCAACAATAGGTCCTGTACATGAAAATGACACAATAGCTAAAGCCAATGCCATAAAGAAAATACCAATGAGCCCTCCCCTACCAGCTTGGGAATCTACTTTATTTGCCCATGATTGGGGAAGCATTATTTCAAAAGCACCTAAAAACGAAACGGCAAATATTATTAGTAAGAGGAAGAAAATTAAGTTAAACCAAACATTGGTTGATAAGGCATTTAAGGCATCTGCGCCAAATAATAAGCTCACTAAAATACCCAACAGTACATAAATTACAATAATGGACAACCCGTAGATAATGGCATTTTTTATCCCTGCGGCCTTGTTTTTACTCTGTTTCGTAAAAAAGCTTACCGTCATAGGAATCATGGGGAATACACAGGGCGTTAACAATGCTGCAAACCCAGAAAAGAATGCTATGAAAAATATACCCCAAAGGCTTTTATCCGAACGGGGCTTCTTTTTTCGGTCTACCTGATCAGCTTGTACCACATTATTTTCTGAAGTACTTTTATTTTCAGAAGCTATTACTGCGTTATCTGTAAGATCAAATGTTAAGTCCACCTCTGTTGGTGAAGAGCATCGTTCATCATCACAAATCATGTACTCAACAAAGGCGTTGAGCGTTTTTTTATCTCCCAATATTTCAACTTTTTGCGTAAATGTTGCTGTGTTTTCAAAATATTTTATTTTCATTTTAAACACAGGGTCATCCACGATATGCCCTTCTTCTTCAACCGTATTTCCTATTAAAGTAAACGCGCCCCCCTCGTCATCATAGGTAAACGTGGTTGGAATAGGGCCATCATCTGGCACATTTTGGGAATACAAATGAAAACCTGAGGGTATTACAGCCTTTGCAATGACTTTGAATTCTGTATCTGAAATTTTTTCGGTCGAAGTACTCCACCGAACATCTGGAATCATTTGGGAAGCTCCTGAAAAACTCAAAAGAGAAACCAGAAGCAGGGTTATTAGTTTGTTCATTACGAAAATCTTTGCTTTTTAGTTTACAGAAAACACTAAATCTACTTCCTTTGGAGGCAGACAATTAGTATCGTTGCACACCATAAACTCTACGGTTGCATCCACCTCAAAGGTTTCTTTGGTTTTTAATTTAATGCGTTGTTTAAACTCTGCTTTTTTGTCGAAGTATTTAATCTCCATTTCAAAAACCTTATCGTTAACGGTATGCCCATTGGCTTCTTTTGTATTGCCTTTTTTTAAATAGTCTTTGCTGCTCTTAAAGGTAAAGGTTGTTGGAATGGGGCCGCCATCCGGAACGGTTTGGGAATATAGGTGCCATTGATCCTGAATGGTTGCGGTTGCTATCAGGTCATACTCGGTGTCAGATATCTTTTGAACCGATGTAGTCCACTTTACGGGATCGTGTATTTGTGAAAAACCACTAAAACTTAGTGACAGTAATAAAATTAAGATTATTTTTTTCATGGCATTAATTACATTATATTTTTTTCTATCATTTGAAAAGGGTTGTTACAAAGAGCAACAACCCCCTTGGTGTCTTTCTACTTTTTAGCTGAGTGACTAATTCAAATTAAAACAAAGTTTAGTGAAAGACAAATACCCTATCTTATTGTTAATTTTTGGGTTTGATTACCACCTCGTAGGTATCAGCATTTTCTAATACTTTCTTGGTAAACTCCTGGATATCATTAATCATAATATTATTTACGATATTTTCGAAATTCTCTGGGTTATTCATGTTATAGCCTTCTCTAAAAAAATTTGTAAGCAAGCGCATGTCGTACCTATTGTAATCTTGTTGCTGTTGTCTTTCTTTCAAATAATTTGTGGTGGTTTTATCAAGATCAACTTGATTAATGTCGCCATTGGCAATTTTTCTTAATTCATTATGGACAATTGCCACCAACTGATCGACCTTGTCTGGGTTACAATCAAAAGACACATAAATCATAGCTTCTTCAACCGGTTTTTTTGAAAGGTTGACAAACACACCTGCACCATAGGTTCCGCCTTCTTGCTCTCTTAGGGTTTCGGTAAACCTTAATTTTAAGATATCGCCCGTAGCCTGCGCAATGAGTTTATTTTTTAAGCTATAATCCAAATTGTTCTTATAAGCTATTTTTACAGAGCTTTTCGGGTCCTCCATTTTTAAGTACACATCTTTATCAATGGATTTACTGATCCATTCAACCGAATTATCCTTCCAAGCTTCTGTATTGTTATTTGTTGGAATGCTTGCGATATACTTTTCCAGTAAGGGTTTAAGGGTTTCTTTTTTTAAATCTCCAACTATAAAAAACTCAAAATCGGAAGCATTGTTAAACCTATCTAAATAGATTTCCTTTATCTTATCAAACGAAATTTCGCTTATATATTCTTTAGTAAACAAGCGTTTTTTAGGGTGGTTTTTACCGTAAAGGGCAATGGTAACGCTATCCTTTATTTTTTCGTTAATATCATTACTTCGTCTAATGACGTAATTCTCTAAATTACCCACTAACACCTTAAAAGCATCTTGATCAAAACGTGGTTTTACAAATCGTAGATGCACCATCTGTAACATGGTTTCAACATCTTTTGTTACGGAAGAACCACTAATGCTTTCCGTTAAACCTGAAATATTAATACCTGTTGATGCTGTTTTGCCCGCCAACACCTTACTTAAATCGGTAGCGGAGTAATCGCCTAATCCAGATCGTTGCACCACAATACTTGTATAATTAGCTGAGGGCAAATAGGCATCTTCAAGCAAAGACGTGCCGCCATAACTTACTGCATTCAGCTTCACATCGTTTTTGTTTTTGTCTGCGAATTTATAATGTACGGTGATACCATTACTTAAAACAAAGGTGGTGGCACCTATCGATTCATTAAAGCTTTCTTCTGTAATTTTACCTGCACTAATGTCTAAATCAGACATGAGTGTCTTTCCTGAAAAGCCATCGGAGTATGCAATAAGACTGTCATCGTTTTCTACAGCTTCAATAATGTCTAAAGCAGCTTCTTTGGTTAGGTTATTATGACCTTCAACCCCTGTTACTGTTAAAAATCTATTTTTATCTGTGTATAATTGTTTGAGTTTATGGTGAATGTCTTTTGGTGTTAAACCAGTCATAATGGCTTTGGCCAATTCGTATTCTTTAGCTATGTCTGTCATAGTTTCATTCTCTAAATAATTTTTTTGAATGATAGACACAATAGCACCATGGGCTTTATCGTCTTCTTTACTTATTTGGGTTTCATAATAGTTTTTAAACTGGATTATGGTACGATCCATCTCCTCTTTTGTAAAACCGTGCTTTACAGCTCTGTTAATTTCTTCCAAAGCTGCTTTAAAAGCCTTGTGTTGTTCGTTAGGTTTTGGTGATATGGTTGTACTAAAGGCTTTGGTAGATCTTGAATTATTACCATAACTTATCCAAGCACCTAAAAAAGGAGCGTCTGGTTTTTGGGTAATTTCTTTAATTCTATCAGAAAACATGCTCGTAATCATGTTTTCCATTAAGGCTTCTTTCAAATCAGCTACCGTTTCATCTTTTAAAGACTTAGGGTGCCTGATGCCAAAACTTATTTGGGCTGTTGTTACTTCCTTGTCCATGGCCATATTAAATAACATGTCCTTGTTATCAGGAATATTAACGATAAAACGCTCTTTCGGATTTTCAACTTTTGGGATTTTTGAAAACAGATTTTTGATTTTCCCCTCTATAACGTCTACATCAACATCACCAACTATAACTATAGCTTGCAGATCTGTTCGGTACCAATCGTGATAAAAATCGCGCAAGGCTTTATATTCAAAATTGTCAACAATATCCATTAAGCCTATTGGTAAGCGTTCAGCGTAAATGGTATGGTTAAACATGGTTGGAAGCGATTGTTGTAGTATTCTCATCCTTCCAGATTGTCGGGTACGCCACTCTTCTTTTATTACACCACGTTCGGCATCTATTTCTTCATCAGTCAATAGTAAGTAATTAGACCAATCGTGCAACACCAACAAACATGTATCGATTAACTCTGGTGTGGTGGGAATGTTGTTCATGTTATATACAGTCTCATCAAAAGATGTATATGCATTAATGTCTTTCCCGAAAACCGCGCCCTCTTTTTGAAGGGTGTTTAATATCCCTTTACCCTCAAAATTTTCGGTACCATTAAAAGCCATGTGCTCTAAAAAGTGCGCCAACCCCTGTTGGTCGTCGTTTTCTAATACGGAGCCTACATTTTGGATAATATAATAACTTGCTGCATTTTTAGTGACATCTGTATTATATATATAGTAGGTTAATCCATTTGACAGGATGCCTTTCTTAATTTTGGTATTTACTGGTAAAGGTTGGTTTAAGTTTTGTGCTGTAGCACTAAAACAAAAAACAACAACTAATAGATGTAATAAGTTACGATTCATTTTACGTTTCATTTGCTTTATAGTTTAATTCTATTGTGTTTATAATTAAGTCGTCATTTATTATCTTTACCCTTACTTAGGGCTTGTTAAAACTCTCTTAAAAAAAATTGATTTAACAAATAAGAATTTAATGCTGTAAAACTATTTAATAGATAAAATAAAAGCATAGGGAAGATTCCTTATTTTCCTCGTTTCGGGATGTTAAAAAATTTAACAAATCCACGGCAGGCGTGATGTTAAAACTATAAGGGTTCTAAGACTAGTGTTTAAAATATAAATGCAGTATTAAAAATAAATTGGGATCATCTTCAAAACTACTTCGGATTTTAGTGAAGGTTGTTAAACCCTTTTGCATAAGCTTCAAACTCTGCTTTTAGCTGTTTCACTAAAAGTTTTTTTTGGGATTTTTTACCTTCAATTTTCGCAAGCCAAGATATCCTTGAATTTTCATCATCTATACTTTTGGTAAAAATGGCTATCTCAGCATTTTTTATACCCTTAATCAATGATGCCTTGTTAATTTTGATGACCATAAATTTATTAACCAAATCGGTTTGGACTATCGTTTCTAAACGTCTATTTCCGTTTGCAAAACGAATTTCCCTTTTAACATCAGAAGGATTTTGATCAATTGATTTAATAGATTTCACATAACCATTTGAGTGTTTTACCAACTGTTGGTTATCGTTAATCAAACGCCACAAATCCCCTTTAGAAGCATTTACAATGGTATTGATTTCTACATCCCAAACAATTTTTTTTGCAGCTGCCATTTGCGCTTCTACACGATTTGCAGCAAATAGATTAAATACAACGAAAAATAATATTACCACTTTATTCATCTTAATCATTTTTAATTATACCCTTTATTTAATCTTTCATTAAAGGTGGTGTCACTAACCTTTTTTCGGCAGCTTCTTTTCTCAACCGCTTCTCCTTTATTGCCATAGCTTCCGACTCTGCCATTTTTCCTTGGCGTTTTAAAACTCTTTTTCGCAACTCCGCCAATTGTATTTGAGTGAATAATTCCGGATTTTTTTCTTCAATTAAGTTGGCCCAATTTAATACTTGACCATATTGATTTTCTTGATTAGAATTTACAATATCATTTGCGGCTTCTATTACAACATAGCTCTTATTGATAATCCTATCATCTGTGAAAATGGCATCCACTTTTTTGGAGAATTCATCCCATTCATTAGAAGCTGCTAACTCAATAAGTCCCAATTTCACCAACAACACGTTTGAATAACTGTTTTCTTTTTTCAATAATTTCTTAATTGATTTTGAGATTTGTTTAGCATCCTTAATACCTTTTTTGGCGCTATACGCTTTTTTAACTCTATAAACAGAAGAACTAAAAACCTGTTGAAAATATCGATTTACTTCTTTGGTTCCATATTGTTCTTCTAGTTTTCGTTTATTCCTATATAAATATGAAAAAGCTTTAGATGATGGGTTATTCAAATATTTTACAACCAATTCCCAATGATGTTCATCAAATAATAAAGACTTTTCGAGCGAATCAAAATATGCCTTTGAAACTATACTCATTTTATCAGACTCATAGGCTTTCTTCAAAGCTTTTAGATAGGCTATTGCACTTGTTTCGGAATACCCAGAGGATTCAAACTTTCTTGATAGAGCATATATGGTGTTTTCTGTATTAAGGGCATTGTTAGCTTCATTTATAAACTCTTTTACACCCATGCTACCAACAATTTTATGAACCACTTCACCATCTCCATTAATAAATAAATACGTGGGGTAGGCACTTATCCCATATTTATCTTTTAAAGTAATTCCCTCACCTTTTTCCATATCGTACTTGGCATTAATAAAACGCTTGTTAAATAAATCTGCCACTTCATCTCTTGAAAAAACGTCCCTGGCCATAACTTTACAAGGAGCACACCATGAAGTATAGGCATCAAAAAAAATAAGTTTATTAGATTTTTTTGCACTTGCTAGATGTGATTTCCAATCTGTTTCGATAAATTCAATTTTACGGTTTTGGGCTATGGTTGTCAACCCAATTAAACAAACTATTGTAAGTATTATATTTTTCATAATGGTTTCGTTAAAAAATTAGCCAGATAGCATATGGTTCTGTAGCAAAACTATAAACTAAAGTTCGATAAGGTTTAGGGAAGATTCCTTATTTATAGGCTAACCCATTACTAAAAGAAAAGAAGGTAGTATATTTATAAAACTAGGAATTAAGCTTGCGTTTCTTCAAAACAAACTTAATGATGAGTAGGGCAATTATCAGAACAACCGCGATAATGATGTATGTAGTCAACATTGACCCTGATTCATTTTTAGATGGAAATGCTGGTTGAAGCTCAGCCCAAGCTACAGCCTCCTTAGGAATAATGGCACCATCTTTACTCTCAATTTTTGTTGCAGGGAATAGCTTAGCCGCTTTTATAATTTTTGTAGTGTCCTGAACTTGTAATGTATCTTGTATACTTGTTAAAATGGTATTCATTCTTCTTATTATAGAATCACAAAAGTAATTTTTTTTAAATGATATTTCCTTAAAAAAAACTTAAGCCTCTAAATTATTTGTTTTTTGATAATTATTTAAGTCAGAAAGTTGGATATAATTACATAGGCCAATAAACATTTAAGACCATAACCAAAGATATAATTAAGAAAAAAATAGGTTTACAAATCCATTAAGACTTTCTAAAAGTGTAATTTAATGTTTTAGAAAGCCTTACAATAGATTCTAATTAGTTTTTTTTAGGTGTCATTCCCGTCATTTTCATCATGGGAACAGTATGTATTTTCGTGCCAGCAGCTTCGGCTTGTTTATCTGCTTTTTTAGCAGCTAATTCAGTTAATTCTGCTTCTGTTTTATTTCCTAGTTTGGCCAATGCTTTACTTTTTGCAGTTAAAATAGCTGCTTTATGCTCAATTCTGGTTTCCTTCGCATCTGCAATATTTAACCAAACTAAGGCCTTTGCCCAAGCACTTCCACTCGTGTAAGTATTTACTATGTTATTTGCAAAGTTTACTATATCGCTAGAGCTTTCGGCTAAATTAAACTTCACTATATGGTCTAAAGTTGCTAAATACTGATCTTTATCTTCCAATCTTTTGTATTTGTTGGCTAATAATTTTCCTAATAAAACGGGGGCTTTTTCATAATTTGAGGTTTGTAAAAAATTAAGTAAATTATCCTCTTTGTCGGTTTCAAATGGTTTATCTCCATACCAATAAGACCAAGCTTGAATTTGTTTATCTATGGTTTTGTATAGTTTATTTTCCACCTCGTTTTCATCCACTACTTTAGTTAAAGTCGCTTTGTTGGTTACTAAATACTGAAACCCTCTTAACGTAGGATCGCTCATAAAGTGTTTTATAATATTCCAGTTTTCTACCTTTAATAGCTCTTCGTTAGCCAATGAATTTAAATAATTGGCAGAAACCTTGCTCTCTAATTCCTTATGATAGCCCAATCGTAAGGAAACTAAATAATTGTACATAAATGCAGCGTCTCTTTCGCCGGCATCAAATCTTTTTTGCAGATTAGTTGCCATTAAATCTTCATTGGTAGCATGTTTAGAATACTCTAAAAATTCTTTTGCGCCAAAAGCTCCAACAACACGGTGCACCATATCACCGTTTGGGTTAAAGTATAACAAGGTTGGAAATGCTTTTATATCCCAATCTGTCTTTAATTCGATACCTTCACCTTTTTCCATGTCCATTTTAACACTAATAAAATTGTCATTAAAAAAATCTGCTACAGCTTTATTAGTAAACACATCGCGATCCATGATTTTACAAGGCCCACACCAAGTGGTATAAGCATCTACAAAAATGGGCTTATTCTGCTTTTTTGCCAGTCTTAACACTTTTTTCCATTTTGCCTGTTCAAGAAAGTTTATGCTACTTTCTTGTGCTTTGGCCCATGTACTTATTAGGATAGCAATGGAAAACAATAGCGTTCTTGACTGTATTTTCATAATTAATATTTATTATCGATAATTATTTAGGGTTTTGAACTAACACTCCTCCTGATAAATCAATCTCTCTTTGAGGAATTGGAAATACTTTCTCATTTTCCGTAAGATCAGGGTTTCTCAGTGGTCTATTGGTTCTAATAAAATCAAAACGACCGCGGCCTTCAAAAGCCGTTTCAATATACCTTTCGTTGTATAGCGCGGTCAATAATTCCTCTTTAGTTGCAAAATCTGACACATCAACAGGAGACAACCCACTTCGTTCTTTTATTTTATTTAATAAGGCAACACTTTCGGTATTTACCCCGTCAATTTGTGCCAAGGCTTCAGCTTTGTTCAAAATAACCTCTGCTAAACGAATTATTTGTATATCGTCTCTTTGCTCTGGATTATTGAATTTAAAGGTTGTTTTCTCATTAGCCGTAGTAGGGTTCGTTATATGTGGATTCCCTTCAAAAATCAACTCCGTTCGTCTTTTATCTGACGCATCCATGGAGTTTATAAAATCGGCATCTACCCATATATATTTATTGTAGTAATAAATGCCGTGTATCCCATATTGAAAATTACCTCCGTTGGAGCTTACTGGGAATCCAAAAATAACCTCGTCACTAAAATCGGAAGTTGTTCCTTCTTCATTTAATGGAAATAAATCCAATAATTCGGTCTCTAATGTATAGTTAGTGTTGGCCAACACGTCATTTGAAGCCTCAACACAAGCCTGATAATCTCTTTTATAAAGCTGCACTCTAGAAAGTAAAGCTTGAGCCGTAGCTTTAGTGGCACGAACACGTGTTTTAATATTATCTCCATGATTCTCTGGCAAATCTACTAAGGCTTCAGTTAAATCCTTAATAATTTGAGCGTACACCTCTCCATTGGTGTTTCTAGGTATTAACTCCGACGGATTAAAGCCATTATAAGGCATCAGTTGCAGCGGCACACAAAGACCATCAAAATTACCTGTTAAACCGCCATACCCGTAAAAAGACAGTAAGGCCCAATAAGCATAGGCTCTATTAAACTTTGCTTCGGCAATATGTTGTAATTCTTTAGCTTCATCATAATTCCCAAAAACAGGAACTTTATCTATAAAAACATTGGCTACATTAATTACTTCATAATACTCTATCCAAATATTTTCGACTTCTTGATCTGTTGCGTCAAGATTTCCTCCAGAGTATTTATAATATGAAGATGTTTCAGGCAGGCCAACGTAGGGTAGCGAGGCGTCTGGGATAACATGTGTTGCTCCTGACGATGCTAAAAAAAGCTTATAATAAACATCTGATAAAGCCGCTTCTGCATTTTCAACATTTGCAAAAACATCCTTTTCTATTAAAATGTCCGTGGGTGCTAAATCTAATCGGCTATCGCATGAAATGAATCCTAAAAAGAATACAAATGCTACTATTTTTATATGTGTGTTTCTCATGATATTATAATTTAAAATCCAACATTTATTCCAATACTATATGATTTAGATTGTGGCATCGTTAACTCATCATAACCACTCAATAACGCTGAGGATCCAAATGCACTAACTTCAGGATCCAGCCCTGAGTATTTTGTAAATGTTAATAAATTGGTGCCTTGTACAAAAATTGAAAAATCTCTAATGAACATGTTTTTTAATACCGATGCCGGTAAACTATAAGCCAGTTTAATGTTTTTTAAACGGATATATGAAGCATCTTCCAAGAACCTATCTGAATCTCTACCTGCAGTATAATCGACAGCTCCACCGCCAAAACCATTACTTACAATAGATGAGTTGTTCAATTTTGGAATATCGGTACGATGTCCGGTAATTAACCAATAATCTAACATATCGGCACTTAAGTTATGTGATTCATCCGTCGTATAGGTGTATAAAAGTGCCTTAGTACCATTATACAACTGATTGCCAGATGAAAATGTGAAAAAGGCATCCAATTTCCAATTTTTAAATGTAAACGTATTCGTTAATCCACCGTAAAAATCCGGTAGCGCATCCCCCATGGGTTTTCTTGCCGAATTTGGATTGTCACTAATTGGTGAATTTCTTGATGCGGGATGTATTTCACTTTGAGTCCCATCAGGATAATTCCAAAGTGGGTTACCTGTTAGCGCATCAACGCCTGCCCAGTCATATAAAAAGAATTGACCTGCCGACTCGCCTTCAGCAAAATATTTATAACCCAATTCTGCACCCGTGGTATCACTACCTTCAAAATTTAATTTTAAGATTTTGTTGGTGTTTCTAGAAATATTAAAACTTGTGGTCCATTGAAAGTTTTCCGACCTAATATTTTCGGTATCCAACTGTATTTCAAACCCTTTATTCTCCATATCACCAATGTTTTGTTGTTGAATGGCATACCCTTGAAACCATGGTACAGCTGAGGCATATAATAGGTTGGTAATTTTTTTGTGATAATAATCTAAAGTTAGACTAACTCGATTATTAAACAAATCAACATCTAAGCCTAAATCTAATGTTTTAGTGCGTTCCCATTCTAGATTTGGATTGTTTGGCTGCATCACTTGTAATATTTGAGAATCCCAATATTGGGGTGCTGTTCTGTTTCCAAATCGGAAGATTTGATACTGTCCTTGATTCCCATAATACCCGCTAGAACCATCGATTCCTGAAAAGCCAATACTACCTCTTAACTTTATTTCATCAATCCAAGATACTTGGTTTAAGAATTCTTCTTCTGAAGCCCTCCAACCCAAAGAAAAAGAAGGGAAGCCAATATATCTGTTGTTTTTATTAAAACGAGATGACCCGTCTACACGGTAAGTAACCCCTGCTAAATATTTATGATCGTATTGATAGTTAAGCCTTGCAAATGCTGAAAACAAAGCCCATTCTCTGGTGATTGGGTCACCAATGCGTACAACGCCACCTTGATGAATGTCCAACACAGCATCATTATCAAACTCACGGGCATCTATCGAAGCAGACACTTCCTTAGAGGTCTCAAAACTTTGCCCAATTACCCCGTTAACTTTATGTAGGTTATCAAACACCTTAGCTACGCTCAAGGTATTGTTTACGACAAACTTTTTGTTATTCAAATCTCTTTGGGTAGCATTTCCACCAATGATATCTGGTCTACTAATTAAACGACTGTAGGCCTTTGAATTATAACGATCCACACCTATTTCCGATTTTAAAGTCAGCCATTTTAATGGTTTGAACTCCACATAGGCATTACCTATAACACGATCATCTTTCACATAGTTTGTGTCTCTATGAGCTTGAGCCAAAGGGTTATCAACCGCCCCGGAAAAGTTTGGATTAGACCCAAAATAATATGCGCCAGTGTCATCTTTTGGAGCTATATTAGGTGCCTTTAACACAGCGTTTCTGTAAATACTTTGTGCATTTAAAGAGGCATTATCCGAGAAGCTCAAGGTTGCATTGGCTCCTATTTTTAATTGATCGGTAATATCATAATCAATATTTAAGCGTGTATTATATTTTTTGTAATCTTGATTTACTATATAGGACTCTTGGTTTAAATAAGACCCGCTAAAGTAATAATTCAGCTTCTCGGAACTGGCTGCCACAGAAACATTGGTATTACTTGTAACACCTGTTCTCAGCACACGTTCTAACCAATTGGTGTCTTGCCCTGTAAAAGGGAATGCACTACCGTCACTACTTCCTATATATAAATTATAGATATCAGAATATTGCTGCGCATTTAAAAGACTTGGTTTTTTAACAGGATCACTCAAGGTTGTACTATTACTAAAAGTTACTCTTGGTTTTTTTGAAGTTCCTTTTTTTGTAGTAATTAAAATAACACCTGTAGCGCCTCTTGACCCATAAATGGCGGTGGCGTACGCGTCTTTTAAAACTTCAATAGATTCAATATCATTTAAGTTTAACATGGATAATGGGTTTCTTTCAAACTCATCTTTCTTTTGTAAAGGGCTTGTAACATAGGTGCCTCCAAAACTTATCCCCGGTATTGAACCACGCTCGAAACCAGTCGTATTGTTGGCACGGTTTGAGCCATAAATTGGGACACCATCTATTACAATTAATGGATTATTACTATTAGAATTCAATGAGCTAATACCACGTATCGTTATGGCGGTAGCACTCCCTGGAACCCCTGAACTTGACATAACCTGCACGCCTGAAATTTTTCCAGTTAAAGCATTGTCAAGACTAACAATGGTTTTATCAATGTCCTTTGCTTTTATCGAGCCTATGGATCCGGTAAGGTCACGTTTTTCCTGTACGCCATAACCAATAACAGTAACCAGTTCTAATGCTTCTATACTAGATTTCATATAAATACGAATTGGTTTATTGTCCGTTACCTTATACTCAGTAGTTGCATATCCAATTGAAGACACAATTAACACATCGCCTATATTAGCATGGATACTAAATTCTCCGTCAAAATTTGAAGCTACACCATTAGTTGTTCCCTTAACAAGTACTGTAGCCCCTATAATGGGTTGATTATCTTCTTCTGCAATAATAACGCCTTGCACTTCAATCGTTTTAATGGCTTGAAGTTTAGCTGTATTTTGCCCAAAGGACACAGTTAAATAGCATAAAAGCATACCAACAGTTAAAATTATTTTTTTAATCATTTCTTTTAAATTTATTGATGATGATTATGGAAATATAGTAATGGAACATATACATGTTCTATAAGGAAAAATGAAAATACTCAAGATAGATTCTACAAAGTAAAAACTGAATATTTTACATTTTTCACGCTGCTATAAATCGCGGTAGATTATCTAGTTTAATTTATTTAGTTTCCCAGACCACACATCTGTTAATGTTGAAAACTGAGCGGCTCCATCTACAACTGTAGTGGTTTGTCCTCCAATAATCAAAATATTTCCGCTACCATCAACAACAACATTGGCATTACATCTTGGTGTAAACGTATCTGGCAAAGCTTGAAATATTTCAACTGGATTCCAAGTCACACCACCATCTTCTGAGACTAAAGTTTCAGAAGTACAAGTACCATCTTCAGTAGCTCCACCAAACATCCATAATTTATCATCATAAATGGCAATGCTCGGTTTCATTCTAGCATCAAAAGCGCCATCAGATACTAACGTCCAATTCACACCATCTGTTGAGGACCAAATATCACTCAAGGGCACGCCATTTAAATCTAATCCACCAACAATGTGCATTTTACCATCATAGATGTAAGAGCCTGAATAGGTTCTTCTTGGCATTTCCAACGTATAGTTTTCAGTTTGCCCAAAAGTAATTCCATCGGTTGACTGTAGTGTTGAAGAAGAAATTGCTACAGCTGGTGTTGGATATACGGCATTTGGCTTGTACCCATCAAGATTCCCAAAAACGGCTGTATTTCCTCCCACGCCATAAATCGTACCTTCTAAAGAAAACGAAGGTGAATTAATACACGCAATAGATGTTGGGCTCCAACCTCCTGGTTTAGATAAAGCACCTTCGGTTTTTGTCCATTCAATACCATCTGTAGTTGTGTACAGATCTAATGTTAACGCTTTTTGATAATATTGAGGTAGACCAAGGCCATAGGGATCTACTAATTCTGCAAACCCTACTACGTAAGCCACACCATTTTCTACAACCACATTATGGTTTGAACCTACAGGAAAATCTCCAGTTGGCGTTTCTTCTACCCATGTTGAACCTCCAGTAGAGCTATATAATTTAGACTCCCCGAATTTACCTTCCTTTCCTATGATTAAAAAATGTTTTCCGTTTAAATAAAAATACTCTTGTGTACCATAATCTACATCAAAAGCATTTGGACTTAACTGATTCCATTGCACTTCTTCCGGGTTTACCTGAGAAACATTGGCTTTTACGCGATATGTTCTTTGTGACACGCCATCCAAAGCGGTTAATGTGTAAATAACATCATTGGTAAAATCGTTAGTGGTTTCTCCGCTAATTTGTTCGACACCATTTACTGTTACTGTTGATCCTTTAATAGCAACAAATGTTGCCGTTAAATTACTTACATCAAACTGATATGGTAAAATATCTTTATTCTCGATAACATAAGTACTATTATCAACACCGAAAGGATAATCTTGGACAGCCTCCTCAACAAAGCCGAATTGAATAAATCCAGTTAAATCTGTTTGTGGGCCATCGTCCTCTTCACTACAACTTGTAGTAAATAGCAATCCAAATAAGATGACCATTGAAAATAAATACTTTAAGTTCTGTTTTGGTTTCATAATGTGTAACAAAATTTAATTAGTTTAGATAGTTAGATTAATTTTTATTTATAAAACTATGTATCTCAATGTTTAATAGTCCTTTATAAATATTAACCCAACAAATCTAAATTAACCATATCATAAAAACATAGGGATAATTCCTCATTTATATCTTTGTAATAATTATCATGGTTAGTTTTCTATATTTGTTTTTTTTAATATTCAATGGGATTACATAAACTTCTTCTTTGTTATATGGGCTTTTTTTTTGTGCCCTCAACCATGTTTTGTCAAAATCAAAAAGATTCGTTAAACATTGTCAATAAAATAAACGTGCTCAGTTTTAACTATTCCCAAAGCATTAATAACAGCCCGCTTTCTAGTTTAAATTATGCTGAAGAAGCTTTTTCATATTACAATGATATTGCGTCTACCCGATTAAAATTTAAGGTTGCAACTAATTTTGCAACAGCACTGTATTTGAATGAAGATTACAATAAGGCTTTAACCGTTTTAGACACCATTAAATCTCTTAAAATCACAAAAAACGACAAAGCATTATACTATACATTGCGGGGCTTAAATGAAACCAACCTAAACCTCCCATTGCAAGCAGAGAGCAATTACAAAAAAGCACTAAAACTATATATTGAACTAAAAGATAAAAACAATGAGTTTACGGTTTTAAACAACCTTGGACTCCTTTATAATAATATTGGAGATTATAAGCGCTCATTAGAAGTTTATATAGAATGTTATGCCATTATAAATGATTTAGAAATACAGGTTGACCGCTATAAGTATTACATGAATATTGGGACGGTGAGCCACAACTTAAATGATTTTGCCAATGCTTTAGACTCTTATACGAATGCTCTGCAGGTAGCCGTTGAAAAACAAGACACATTAAGAATACTCAAAGCCTACGAAAAAACAGCATTGAGCCATTTTGAAGTAAATGAATTGGATGTAGCCATTAACAATTATAAAAAATCACTTAAAGGTTATATCAAACTTGGGCTAAAAAAAGATGCCAGCAATATTCTCATAAGCCTAGGCGATATTTATTATAAGAAAAACAAGAAAGAAGAAGCTCTTAATTACTATAATGATGCACAAGATATTGCATTAAAAAATAATTTTATCCAAGTAGATTACCAATCTTCCTTACGGTTGGCTGAATATTATTTAGAACAATCGAATTTTGATAAGGCAGAATTGTATTTTCAAAAAATCGTTAAAAACTTAAAAACAATAACTAACCTAGAGCTATTATCTAAGGCCTACCACGGTTTGTACCAAATAGAAAAACAGCGTAAAAACACCCTATTATCGCTCCGGTATTTAGAAAACTATTTAAAATATGATAATGAAATCAGGAAAAGTCAATTAATTACCCAAAACGAACAAATTGAGGTCCAGTTTAACTTAAAGCAAAAAGAACTAGAACTTGAAAAAAACGAGCTGCAATTAAAAAACCGGCAACAACAAATTCAAGGACTTATAATTTTTGCCGCATTAATCGCTTTACTTCTTATCTTAATTTTAACATTCTATTTTCAGAAAAGAAAAGCAGAAAAACTGCTTTCTTCCCAAAACACTAAAATTAATGCTCAAAATAGAGAATTAGTCTTGACAAATAAAGAGATAAAGAGCAGGAGAAAAGAATTGCTTAATTTAAATAAGGTAAAAGACCAGCTATTATCTATTATTGCGCATGATGTTAAAAGTCCCATGACTGATTTATACAACCTTCTCCTTATTTTAAGACATAATTTAAGCAGCCTTAATAAAGATGAATTAAAGAAAAACTTGGCCATTGTAGAGTCTAGCACAGGGAACCTTTTAAACTTTTTAAACAACATACTAAACTGGACCATTAGCCAATCATCTGGAATCCAGGTAAAAATCAACTCTTTTTCCCTAAACGAACTGGTTAAAAACAACTTAAAGCTTGTAGAAAGCGCTATTGTAGCAAAAGATTTAAATGTAACATTTACCCCAAACAAAACCCTCGACGTATTTACCTCCGATTTAAACATCGTAGATTTCGCCTTGAGAAACATTTTATCCAACGCTGTAAAATTCACTCACAACCAAGGTTCAATTCATATAAGTTTGGTAAAACTCTCTACCTCCCAAATTGAAATAAAAGTGGCCGATTCTGGAATCGGATTTAAAGAAGAAATCCATACACTGCTTAAAGAAAACACGGAACGCGTTCCAGCTGGTTTAGGAACAAATACCGAAAAAGGTTACGGAATAGGTTTATCTTTGTGTAAAAAAATGTTAGCCAAAATTGATTCTCAAATTATTTATGAAAAAAACACCCCAACGGGGTCTGTATTTTCCTTACGTTTAACTTCTATGAAATAAAAAGCAATTATGACAAATACAAAGGTACTTATTGCAGACGATCATTACATAGTTCGTTTAGGACTCAAAATCCTCATTGATTCCTTTGAAGGTTTTGAAGTTACTATGGAGGTTGAAAACGGACAAGACGTTTTAAACCATATCGATAAGGCCGACTATTTTATTTTAGACCTTGAAATGCCCGTTTTAGATGGTGTTAAAGCGTTGGACGTAATAAAACAAGATTATCCTGAGAAAAAAGTAGTTCTGTTAACAAATTGCATGGACATTCCAACATTAATTAAGGCCAAAAGCTTAAAGCCTCATGGGTTTTTATTTAAGGATGGCATGCATGAAGAAATTAAGATATGCTTAAATGAGTTAAAAAAAGGAAATTTTTATACGGGTAGAAATTGCAAATCATTTTTTGAACGCCATAAAGAAGACATTATAGAAACCGAAAACTTAATAAGAGACTTAAAAGCGTTAACTAAAACCGAAATAAAGATACTTTATAAAATTTCTGAAAACCTCTCCACATCAGAGATCGCTGAAGTCTTGTTCAACAGCCCAAAAACTATCGATAACCATCGCACCAATATTGCAAAAAAACTGGATATTAGTGGTTACAATAACCTTCAAGCGGTTGCAATAAATCATAAATCGCTCATCGAATCTTTGTATAATTCAATAGCTTAAATAATCAATATACATACTTAAATTAAGGAATTCTCCTTATATATTTTTCTTCTCTTTCCTCTAAATTTGTTACTAAAACAAAGCTTTTGGTTAAATGAGTAACAAACCTTTATGAGCAAATCAATCTTCTTAGCCATTTTTATAATTTGGCATGTTTCAACGGCTCAAACATTTGAAATTATGGACAAAGCCTCTGGCATTGACCATGTTTTCAATCAGTCCGAATATATGGGCGGTGGGTGCGTTTTTTTTGATTTTGATAATGATGGTTGGGAAGATCTCTATATAACAAGTGGTCTATCAAGAGATAAATTATATCGGAACCTAGGTAACGGAACATTTAAAGAAGTTGAGACCGCAGGATTTGAAATAACTGAAAGCTTTTACACGACTGCTGTGGTGAGTGGTGATGTAAACAATGACGGATACAGGGATCTTTTTGTTACGACATCCAAAGGAAAAAACAATCTTGGTGATTTTGAAAGAAATCTATTTTTTATCAATAATGGTGATGGAACTTTTTCAGAATCGGGAATACCATCTGGTTTTATAGAAAAAAGCTATACCATGGGTGCCACGATGTTGGATTATAATAATGATGGTTTTTTAGACATTTATACTGTAAACTATATTAAAGAACCCCGTATACGTTATAATGCTTCGGGGGAAGTTATTGGGTTTGATCACGACTGTTTTAAAAACTTGTTTTATGAAAATAACGGAGATGGCACTTTTACAGAAAAATCTACCGCATTAGGCTTAGACAATTCCGGATGCAGTTTGGCGGTCATCCCAACAAACTTCGATCAAGATTACGATCAGGATTTATACATAGCCAACGATTTTGGTGCATATCTACAATCTAATGCATTGTATCAAAACAACTACCCAAACCCTTCGTTTACCAATATTTCCAGTACATCTGAAACCGATGTTGGCATTCATGCTATGGGAATCGCTTATGGTGATATTGATAATGATGCCGATTTCGATTATTATATTACCAACATAGGCCGAAATATACTTCTTGAAAATAATGGAAACCATGTATTTTCAGATATATCCACATCAGCCTTAGTAGAAAACACACATACGACCGACTATGGTGGCCAAGGATTAACAACAGGCTGGGGCACTGCTTTTTTAGATGTAAACAATGATATGTGGTTGGATTTATTTGTTGCCAACGGAAGGATTCCCGGATCATTTATACCTACAGGAGAAAACGACCCAAACAAACTATATTTAAATAACGGCAACTCAACTTTTACAGACGTTTCAACACAGGCAGGTATTGATGACCCCTTAAGGGGGCGTGGGATGGCTTATTGCGATTTTGATAAAGACGGCGATTTAGATATGATGGTGGTGGTTCAAGACAAAGAGGGCGATTTAACTTCAAGGTCTATACTTTATGTCAATCAATTAAACCCAAATAATTCCTATGGAAACAATTGGGTGCAATTTAATTTGGAGGGCGTCAGTATTAACAAAGACGCTATAGGTGCTAAAGTGATAATACAAACGACCAACGAAACACAAATACAGGAAATTCATGGTCAAGGTAGCCACTGTAGCCAACATTCTTTAGTTTTACATTTTGGCTTAGCAACCAATGAAACTATTGATAATGTTGAAATTATCTGGTCTTCTTCCTCAAAGCAAACTTTTTCAAATGTTGAAGTTGACAATAGATATATTTTAAAAGAAGGAGACCCTTTTTTACAGATAGAATCAAACCAAATAATTAGTGGTTGTACAGACCCTAATTCATGCACTTACAACCCTTTAGCCACCATAGACGATGGGAGCTGTGAATACTTGGGTGCAAATAGCATTTTAGGCAGCCAACGCTCTGCTTTCCATCAAATTGAAACTTATAGCTATGAACCATTTACTACAAATTCACAACTTTTATGGATTGTTGAAGGTGGAGAGCTACTAAACGGTCAAGGCACCACTAGTATTTCAGTAAAATGGGGGTTTCATCAAAAAGGGAGCATCTCCATTATTGAAACCGATGGTACATGCAATAACGCTAACAACACCCTCGAAGTCGCGTTAGATGTCTCCAATGTTTCAGAAAATATTTCCATAGCAAGAATCTGGAATGAAGCCTTACTTGAGGCAATTCGCAGGGACTATGCGCGCCCAACAGTACACGCAAGAAACCTTTTTCACACATCCATATTACTATACGACATTTGGTCTGTATACCATCAACAAGGAAAACCCTATTTATTAGGAAACACGGTTAACAATTTTACCAGGGAGTTCATGGAATTTATACCAAACGAAAGTTTAGAAGCTTCAACAAAAAAAGCTATGAGCTTTGCGGCTTATCGTTTGTTAACCCATCGTTTTCAAAACTCACCAAATAAGGAAGCAACTTTGGCCAGGTTTAATTTAATTATGGAGGAATTGGGATATGACACTAATTACACATCCACATCGTACCTTTCTGGAAACGCAGCAGATTTTGGAAATTATGTTGGCCAGGCCTTGATACATTATGGCCTTTCCGATAACTCCAGAGAGTCAAGTGGATATGATAATAGTTTTTACCAACCTGTCAATCCACCAATGGTCCTCAATACTTCCGGGCAAACCACTAAATTAACTAACCCTAACCGATGGCAACCTTTAACCTTTAACACATTTATCGATCAAAGCGGAAATATAATTCAAGGGTCAACCCCAGAGTTTTTAAGTCCCGAATGGGGTTCCGTTTTTCCATTTGCCTTATTACCTGAAACAAAAACAACCCATCAAAGAAATGGCAACAACTATGTAATGCATCACGACCCAGGTATGCCTCCACAACTAAATACGGCAACACAATCAACCTCTAGCAATTATTATAAATGGAACTTTTCATTGGTATCGCTCTGGAGTTCACATTTAGATCCATTTGATGGTGTGCAATGGGATATTTCACCGAATTCTTTGGGCAATACTGATATTCAACTATTTCCAAAACACTTTAAAGATTATCCTGATTTTTATGACAGATTTAGCGGTGGTGACATCGGCACAGGGCACGCTATAAATCCCATTACCGGAAACGCTTATGAAGCACAAGTGGTACCAAGAGGTGATTACACAAGGGTTTTAGCTGAGTATTGGGCCGATGGGCCAGATTCAGAAACACCTCCGGGGCATTGGTTCACTTTACTCAATTACGTTACAGACCATGAGCACTTTATTCGAAAATTTAATGGCAAAGGGCATGAATTAAGCCCTCTCGAATGGGACGTAAAGGCATATTTCATTATGGGAGGTGCGCTCCATGATTCTGCCATTGCGGCTTGGGGCATAAAAGGATGGTACGACTATATAAGACCAATATCTGCTATTCGCTACATGTGTAACCTTGGGCAGAGCTCAAACCCTGCATTGCCTAATTATCATATTGCAGGCATACCATTAGAACCAGGAAATGTTGAAATAGTCCAAGAAGGAGACCCTTTAAGTGGTGCACAAAATGAACATGTTGGTAAAATAAAACTATATGCATGGCGAGGCCATCATTTTATAAATAATGCCAAAACCGACTTGGCCGGTGTTGGTTGGATATTGGCAGAAAACTGGTGGCCCTACCAAAGACCCTCATTTGTTACACCGCCTTTTTCTGGATATATATCTGGACATTCCACGTTTTCTAGAGCTGCAGCCGAAGTGATGACCTTAATAACGGGTGATAAATTTTTTCCTGGTGGCATGGGAGAATTTATTGCTAAAAAAGATGAGTTTTTAGTTTTTGAAAAAGGCCCCTCAGTAGATGTAAAATTACAATGGGCCACTTATCGTGATGCTTCAGACCAAACAAGTCTGTCAAGAATCTGGGGAGGTATACACCCTCCAGCTGATGATATTCCCGGTCGCCTCATTGGCGAACAAATAGGAATTGATGCTTATAACTACGCACTACCCTATTTTACTACCGATGTAAATTCCTTAGAAAAAAATATCTCAGTTTATCCAAACCCAATTTCTAATAGTGAAGTTTATATAAAAAACACTTTAAAGGCAGACCAATTCAAGCTTTTTGATGTTCATGGCAGATGGCTTCCCAACATAAGAAAACAATATGACGCTTCAAACCAAACCACTTTGTTAAAGATTCCAAAAACATTAGTTTCAGGTATATACATTCTTAAAATAAACCAAACATCAAAAATGGTAATTATTCAGAATGGTAATTTTAAACAATAAATTACCTACACCTTTCGTATAAGTTAAAGCATTTAGAAAAATCGGTTGATTGAATTTTTCGTTTATGCTCTTTGCCTATCGGCAAAAACTTCCACATTTGCAGACAGCCCTTTTTTTATATAACGCCCTCTTTACATTTACCTATCAACATTAAGGGAGTTACTTTAATGGCCGCTTTAAGTGTTTTACGATCTCTAAACACGAAAAGTTATCCAAACAAAAAAGCTTAAAGATATCTTAGCATTTTGAATAATAGTACTACATTAATAATATTAGCCTGTTCATTTCTAAATTAGAATAAGGTAAAGCATTGTTTAAAAAGTGTTTATCTTTCAGATTAACACATAAAAAAAGTGTGCCAAATATTTAGCACACTTTTTTGAGGCTGAGTAGATTAAAATTTTAAAAAGAGAAGTGACTTGTCTTTTTCTTTTAGGCTAGTCTATTTTGTATGAAGCCATATCATAACAACCTAAGAGTTTTTGTCAATTAATCTAATAACTCTTTTAGCTTTTCTGTTAACTTTTCACCTCTTAAATTTATCGCCACTATTTTACCTGTGGTGGTATCTATTAAAAAATTAGCCGGTACACCTGTAACCCCGTACAGTTCTTGAGGCCCTGTTTTGGTTCCCATACCACTATCTATCCACGGCAGGTTTTCTTCTTTTGAAGCTTTTTCCCAGGCCGCCCTAGAGTCGTCTATTGTAAAAGAAAAAATTTCGAAACCTTTTGGGTGATATTCTGAATAAGCTTCTTTCATATGTGGTATTTCTGAACGACAGGGTCCGCACCAAGATGCCCAAAACTCCAACAGTACTAATTTGTTTTCTTCTCTTGAACAGACTTCTTTAAGGGAAACTGCCTGACTGTCTAATGTTTCTGCGTAGAATGAATTCATAGTACTTCCCACACCTACTCTACTTTTTGCCGCTCTAGCCTTTCCGGCATCAATAGCTTTATAAATAATGTCTTTAATTCGCGCATCGTGTACAGAAATATCTATTAATGTTTTACGGGTTTCTTCTATCCAAGGCCCTCCGTAAGAACCGCAGTCCAGCATCATTAATAAAACAGCTTTATCCTTTACGGTTTTGGCAACGTGTAGATAATGTGCCAATTCAAAATCAATCATTTCATTAGAAATCCTCACCGCCTCTTCAGTGACTTTAGATTTTTCAGCTTCACTCTTACTACCGTAATTTTCGTATAATTTGCCATAACTCTTTTGTAGTTCTAAAAATTCTGGTGCTGTTCTGTAGGATAAAATAATATCATTAAATTTTGTATCGCCACCAGTTATTGTAAAAACACTTGACCGATCTCCCAATGTCATTTTAAAATTACCAGAAGAAAGTATAAAATTCATTCCTTTGGTTGCTCCCATTAAAACCCCTTGTTTGTTTTTAGCATTTATATAAATATAAACGTTTTGTGGCTCACTTATAGTTCCCGAGATTTTGAACATTCCATTTTTTACGGGCCCCTCAGCATAAACTATTTCATTGGTAGCCGAACCTCCCATCGACATCATCATTGAGCCACCTGAAGAAGCTTTTTTTGGATAGCCTACAATTTTAACCGTACCTTCAGTATAGTAGCTCGTTAAATCACCGGTTATTGTGAATGCTTCTCCATCGATATTATCTTTTTTATTTCCTGCAAACGCAGTAGCGACAGTAAAAAGCAAGGGCAATATAATTTTAAATACTTTCATTTTTTTGTTTTATTTTTAGTATGCTTTTGAAAAAATTCTGAATTCTAATTAAAAATCTCTTTTAGCTTTTCTTGCAAGGCCTCACCTCGTAAGTTTAGGGCCATAACTTTACCTTCTTTATCCAGCAACACCATATAAGGTATTCCTGAAAAAACATAATCTTTCATGACTTGTTTCGAATCTTGAGCCAGCAACAAGGTTCCTTTTAGTTTATCTTCTTTTACTGCTTTTCTCCAGGCCTCTTCTTTTTTATCAATGGAAACGCTAACAACTTCAAAACCTTTGTCTTTATATAATTGATATTGTTTTTGCACATTAGGAGACTCTTTTCGACATGGACCACACCATGATGCCCAAAAGTCAATCAGGACGTACTTTCCCTTAAAAGAACTTAAAGAAACCATGTTTCCGTCTAAATCTGGGAATGTAAAATCTGGCGCAACGGCTCCAACAGCTGTTTTAGCCACACTCTCTATTTTTTCCAACAACTCTGATTTGGCATTTTGAATATATGCATCATTTGGAAACTTCTTAGCCAGCTCTTCATACTGTTCAACCATATAGTCTTTGTGTCTCTTCCAATTCAATGTTTGTATAGCTTTCACTACCGTTGGGTAATCCTTATACATTTGAATGATGTTTTTGGTATCCCTTTCGGATGAATCATACATAACATCCCAACCTTTAGCAGCATCTTTTTTCCATGCCTCGCAATCTGATAATGATGCCTTATACTGGGCTTGACCTGTGGCAATCATCCATTGGTAATTTTGATAATTAGCCCAATGAATGGCATTTAGAACGTTGTTTTTTTCTCCTCCTGAAATATGCACATGAGGTGGGTTTTTAATTTTTATTTTTGCCGTATCAATACCTCTAAAATTAATTTCTAAGTCTTCATCGTCAGCATAAAACTCAACACGTTGTTGTTTATAGACATCCAAGTAGAAATATTGAGGTTTTTTTGTTTCAATTTCAAAGGAATAATTGTTTAAGGAATCTACTTTAACCTCTTTGATAATTTCCCACTCATTGTCGTCATTTCTTTGTTGAAGGTTAACCCCAAATTTATCATTTACATCTGCAAACTTAATATGGCCATTAACCGTTATTTTTTGTTCTTTCGCTTCATCCTGAATCTTATTACATGCGTAAAGGCTCAAAACCACCAACAGTAATCCAACTGATTTTCTCATTTATATATTTTTAAGTTAAGCTATTATTTTATTTAAAGAACAAAATTATAATATAAGCCAAGGCCATACATGAGGAAGATTCCTCATTTTATAAAATCTGTATGTAAAAACAACACATGTGAATAGTAGAGTTGTCACCTTTACTCGGACATAGAACTTAAAACCGTTTGTTGCAAAACGAATATCTTAGAAACATGAAAAAAAGAGTTTGCAGTACAGAGTTAAAAGCACGGGCGGTTCGATTAAGTTATTAGCGAGAAAACATAAAGGAGACCGTTGTATGCAAGCTTGATCAAAAACTGTAACAAAAAATAAAGTTTTCCGTCATGTAAAGTAAATCATCAATCAAAAAATTAAAATGAAATACTTAAAACTTCTAATGCTGCTTGCAGTTATCAGCTTCAATTTAAACGCACAAAACAATTCAAAATTAGAAAACAATCAACAAGAGAATGCAGCTTATGTCATTAAGAATGTAAATGTAATTCCAATGACCAAAGAAAATAGAATCATTGAAAATGCAACAGTAGTAATAAAAGAAAACAAAATCTATTCTTTCAATGGGTCAATACCTGAAGCCGCTACAATTATTGACGGAACAGATAAATGGCTAATTCCTGGATTAATTGATATGCACGTGCATACCCTTGCAGATGGAAGCCCTTTTGTAATTTATCCAACTAAAGGACCATTAGTAAGCTATAATACACAGTACAATATGACACCTTACATAGCTAATGGTGTCACAACTGTTTTTGATTTAGGAGCAAGAACTGAACATTTCGGACAACGAAATGAAATTATAAGAAGCGATGTAATTGGCCCGCGAATGGCTTTGGCCAAAGTAATTGGAGGAAAAAAATCAAATCCAATAGCTAAAAACTCATCTGATGGAAGAAATGCAGTACGTTTTGCCAAAGTGGAAGGCTATGAATTTATCAAGGTATACACTTGGCTAAATGAAGAAACCTTTAAAGCTGTAATAGATGAAGCACAAAAGCAAAATATGAAAGTGGTAGGTCATATTCCAGTCGCTTTCGAGGGAAAACCAGCTAAAGATTTTTTTGTTCCCCATTTTGGTTTAATTGCACACGCCGAAGAATTGTCGAAACAAACAGACGATTACAGCTATGAAAAAGCACAGGAATTTGCACGTTTAGCAAAAGATAATGGCACTTGGTTAATTCCTAATTTGACCAACATGCTTTCCATTAGCCAACAGGCTGAATCATTACAAAGCATCGAAAACTTACAAGGTTTTAAATATGTCCATCCTCTTATGCAAAGTAAATGGTTAACTTCAAATGGTTACTATGGAGCATCTGATAAATTAATTGAATATTATAATAAACTATACGACTTTCATATTCTTATTGTAAAAGCTTTTAAGGAAGCTGGCGTGCCTATGGTTGCAGGAACAGATGCTGGAATCTCTGGTATTGTTTGGGGGTTTTCGCTTCACGACGAACTTAAATTGTTAGTAGAAGCTGGATTGACTAATGAAGAGGCATTGGCTTCTGCAACAAGATTAGGAGCTGAATGGCTTGAAATAGGCGATAAATTAGGAACAATAGAAACAGGAAAGTTTGCAGATTTGATTTTGTTAGATAAAAACCCGTTAGACAACATCAGCAATACACGAAAAATTTCTGGTGTATTCGTAAATGGCAAATGGATTGACAGAAGCAAAATAGATATAATGCTTTCAGATGTTGAGAAATGGAATAATGCCAACAAAGAAAAATACGACTGGAAAGAACTCTTGAATAGTTTAAAAAATTAATAAAAAAACTGTGCCTAACAACGTGTCCTATGAGAAGCACTTGCCTTGTTCTCAGAAGTTAATATTTTATTTTTCAATTACCGCATAATGATGACTGTGAGGTGTTGGAGTGTTAGCAATTCCGATAGAATTTTATTTCAATGCTCTTTTAATAAGTTGCTCAGCATCCTATATATGATCCATTCATGTGTGTGTTCCGGCAGTCACCAATTTTTTTTAGTATCTCATGTTCTTCTGAAAATGTCTTTTAGCTGTTTCTTTAATTGGCCTATTCCTTTGTGTTCATCCGTCAATTTTGGCTAGCCTCGACCTGAAAAACTGTTCTTTCTAAAATCTTTTGCCCCCTTTCTCCAACGGTGCAATACCGAGTAAGGAATGTCCAATTCATCATTTACTTGCTTCGTATTCCCTCGGGTATAACTAAAATCCTATGCTTTTTGCTTAAATAATGGACTGTTCTGTTTCCTTTTTTCAGGATTCAAAGTTAATTTATGCGACTCTAAATCTCACATCTTTATGTCCCTGTCTAATGACGTAATTCTATTAAAGTTTGTTTCATAAAAACACACAATGTGTTCTCGTAATTTGAGTAATTAACCATTCGCTATTAAACTTAAATCCCCAATTCAATCTTATCATCAGACAAAACATTGTTTAGGTATTAAATAATCTTCTGGAAAACATCCGGTAAACTTATTGAAAGTAGTTATGAATTCATTATAATTTGAAAAACCCACCTTTAAATATAGTTTCTCTAGGTTAGATATATCTAAATCTCCGTTATCTATTAATTGTTTAGCATCGTTAATCATGCAGCTTTCCTTATATTCTTTAAAATTCAAGACAGCACGATATTTAAAAATAAAGTGTAAATGGCTAACCGGAATTTCAATAACATCAGCCAAGTCCTGAAACGAAAATTTTTTGTCTCTAAATGGATGGTTTTTATTAATGAATTTTTCTAAATCTAGAATATAAGGCAAAACAATGTTTTTGGATTCAAATTGCCAAAAAACACTCTGTAAATCGGCACATACTTTCTCATCATAAATCCATGCAGAATCATTGATGTTAAGATTGTCATAGTTAGTTATAGTACGTTTCTTTAGCTGAGGGCAACCATACAGAATCTCAGGTGTAATCAATACCCTTCCATAAATAAGCAACCATGGGAAAACGGTCACCCACGAGAATTTATAGCCCTGGAGAGGAGCGTGGGATATTTTTTCGATATAAATTGAATATATAATTCTCAAAAACATTAAACATGCGATAACAAAGGCAAAATAGGTCCAATCTTTTATCAATAGATAATGTCTGGGTTCAATGAAACTATTGATGTTTTGATTCCACAGATTTTTTTTTAGTAAGCTATAAGAAAGCACTATATATAAAATGAAAAACACAACAATTAAAACGACTTTTAAATCTTCAATAATCGAATGGTTTAGAATATTTAAGTATTCTTGAGATAAATTTAAGGCTAATATACTAGCGGGAAACGCGAAGTGGACCAAATTTTTAAGGTTAAAGCATTTGGAATCTTTTACCAAAGATTTAAAATATAGAAATAAACAAGGTGCTACCAATAAAAATATTGGACTGATAAACTTAAAGTTTAATAGCGGATTGTAATCTAACCCATACGTGATGCCAAATACTAGGTTTCGAATGGAGCCTATAACAAAGATACCCACCAAATACACATTAACCATCTTGTTGGAAGCTCTAGAGAACAACATTAGGAAAATGATGAATAAGCCAATTGCTCCAACCCAAATTAGGATCGAGGTTTCAATAGGTTGAGGCAAAGGGCTTAAATTCATTCCATACTATATTTGTACTAAAAATAGACAAAAAAACACAATGCAATCCTAAACTTCTATTTTAAAATCCTATTATTCGATGAACAGTAAAAAGATATTCGATAAAGATTAATTAAACATTGTTCGGCATCTTATGTCGTAAAAAGTTGATAGAGCTTTAATTTAAATACCCGGTTGCCCTGTTGAATAATGGGGGTGGTTTTTACAGTACCGAACATTACATCCATGAGGCAAGAATGTGTGGTGCAACAATTCAGGTACCATGTATTATCACCAGTCAATTTGAAAATATTATTGAGTGTGCAACCATATATTTGGGTTATGGTTATTTAATAAGCTTGGAATCCTTGACCATAATACGGTTTTTGACCGATAGAAACTTTAATGGGACATATGCCTCATCGGATGATTTTATAGACCGTGTAACCATTAGTATCGAACAGCTCACCATTTTAATACGGATCGACGCTTTTGGGTTTACAAGTAGGTCAAAAACTGAATTGTTATGGGAAGCTATTTTTAAACTGAACGTTAATAAGCAAGAAACAACTCAGGCTCGGTTATTTAAAACCAATCATCGTAAATTTCAATTACCCTCTTTAAGTACAACTAATGTAGAGGATGCTTACGACCAAATTGAATTATTGGGGTTTCCGTTATGTGGTTACTTTCAGTTGGTAGATAATGGCCTTAATGATGGCATCAAAGCAAATGACCTGAACAAATACAAGAATAAGAATGCACTGCTTAACGACGTGTTGGTAAACACAAGGTTTCATAAAACATCACACGGGAAGCGTATTCGGTTTTGCACTTTTGTAGATCAAGATGGACATTGTTTTGAAACGGTACACTTTACAAAAGTTGTGGATAAATATCCTATAAACGGTATGGGCGTGTATACCTGTTATGGTAAAGTAAAAGAAGAATTTGATTTTTGCAGCTTGGATATTATTTGGACAAACAAAATGTCTTTAACGCCTGATCCCCGAGGGTGAATGATTAGGTTAAACAAAATAAGGTAATAATAATTTGTTAATTTTGTACTATGTGTTTTCATACCAGTACAACCCATAAAACCAAAAAACTAGAAGCCCATTATAAGGTCAAGGTAAGTGATGATAAATTACGCCCTATATTCGATAAACCCAACTATCATCTCAATGGTTTTGCGCACCCCAATATGTTGGTCATCCCACAGGAAAAAGCCGATGTTTTAGCGCCCGGTGTTTGGGGTATTGTGCCAAACAATAAATCTTCCGATCAAATAAGGGATTATTACAAAGAAGCCGTAAAATACGGTGGCGGATTAAACGCACGATCCGAAAAAATATTCAATCATTTTATTTACAGTTCCTGTGTTATGGAACGGCGTTGTATTATCCCGGTTTCAGGTTTTTTTGAACCACACGACCATAACAAAAAGAAATACCCGTTTTATTTTCGACATGCAGAAAAAAAACCATTGGCATTGGCAGGCTTGTATTCTGTAATTGGTACTTACATTACATTCACTATTTTAACAAAAGAAGCTACTCCATTATTTGCTGAAATTCATAATAAAAAAAATAGGCAACCCGTAATTTTGGATGATACTTTAGTTGATAATTGGTTGTTACCTGAACTCACCCAAAACGACATTAAAGACATAGTAAACACAAACTATCCAGAGGAAGAACTAGAAACATATAGCGTTAGCAGGAGCTTGTTTAGCCCAAAAGAGGATAGCAATGTTGAAACAATTATAGAAAAACAAATTTATCCAGAATTGGGCCTTGAGTTTTAAACAATTTGTATCGGCACATAATCGTAATGGTTTTTACCATAAATAAAAAGTACAGAGTTTACCTTTTCTCCCCATAAATTTTAAACACCTAAAGTGCTGCCAAATATGGAAAACAGGCCCTCAAGCGGTTCAAACAAGTGGACTTTCTTTAGCTAAGGCCAAACCATGAAATCATAAAATCAATATTCCTTACACAACATTTTGAGTCTTACGATGTTAGATTTCAAAAGGTTGATTTGTAGTAAAATAATTATAATCCATTCATATTATAATTAAAATAATCTATTATATTAGCGGTTTTTATAAAAATAAACTACTTTTTATTATGTAAATTATTTACATTAAACCATATAAAATTTTTACAAATGACAAAAAAACTACTTATGGCTGTGTTTTTATCATACAGCACCTTTTCTTTTTCACAATTAACGGCTGGGTCTGAAAATGTTGTTTCAACAGCTCCAATTTATGTTGGCTATGGAATGAGCGTTGGAGATATTACGGGCACTGGTAAACTCGATATTGTAAGTGAAATATCAGACCCCAATTTCCGATACCTAGGAACGCTCCAAGATATTAAGGGTTTCCCCATTTATACAGCGCAAACCCATATGACTCAAGCTACAGGTAATTTTTACGGATCGGTTTTAGGAGATTTAGATGGAGACGGGGATTTGGACATGGTAACAGCTGGTCCAAATGGTTCACTTACAAGTCCTAATAATGTGTATTATTGGTCTTCATCCAACTCAAGATATGAATATGTTGGATCTGCATATGAATTAGATAACAAAGTCTTTTATGGCGTAGCAGCTACGATAGGCGACTTCACCAACGACGGAAAACCTGACGTAGTATGGTTTGGTACTGGTTCTAAAATATATCTTGCCGTCAATACAACTGCAGTAGCCGACAATATTACCTTTAGCGGTATTACCCAATTACCTAATGCTACATCTAATGTTTCAGCGATTTCTAACAATAGAATTGCTACCGGTGATTTTAACGCCGATGGCAATTTAGACATTCTTGTTTCGGATAATGGAAGCTACGGTGGTAATGCAGGTGGATATTACCAACTCCTTTATGGTAATGGCGATGGGACTTTTACAGAGTATATTGAGCCATCGAGTAATGATAATTTCATTACAATAAACATAGCCGTGGATGATTTTAATAATGATGGTAAGTTAGACTTTATTATGCTAAGAGCTAAAAATAGTCCGAAGGCATCCGAAGTTATTATGTATCATAGAAATGTTACCAATACGGGGTTTGATAAGACAACACTACATACGTCAACGTATTATTCTAAAGAATTGGTTTTTGATGATATTGATACCGATGGTTTCAAAGATATTTTACTTTTAGACAATGGTTCAAAGAATATCAATATCATGTTGAATCAAGGCGATGATGTAACTTTTAGCAGCTCACCAGATCTTAGTTTTAATGTTCCGGGTATCCAGCTATTTAGATTAATTGACATGACAAATAACGGGAAAAAAGAAGTCCTAACCATTCACTATCCCGGTAAAGTGGCCTATTATGAGATTTCAGACAGTTCATTGTCAGTCAACTCTAAAGAAGATTATAACCTAAGCCTTTTTCCTAACCCAACCTCTGGTAAAATAACCCTTAATGCTAAAAATGCGTCAGAAGTTAACAAGATAGAGGTGTTAACCATTGACGGAAAATTAGTAAAGGTGATTGATGCACTTAGCAATACCAAGTCCATCACCTTCGATATCGATGGTGAATCAGGGCTGTATTTAATACAGGTATCCACCACAAATGGTAAACAGAGCACCTTTAAAGTGGTTAAAAATTAACCCTTTATAAACCCGGCTTATTTAAAAACACAAATACCTCAATGATTAAGTTATCATCTTAGTCATTGAGGTAATTTTTTGTATAGCAGTAAATCTAGATGCCTAATGGAACTATTGCGACACGATTAAACGGTTAAAAGCACTTTAGAGGGTTGGTTATGACTCTACATTTAAATTGGTTTAAGGCCTAATTCCTTTAAATAGGAATTATGTTCTTCTCTACTTGCTTTTATTCTTTTTTCAACATCTACTATTTTAGTGTTTACCTCTTTTAAGTTGATTATTGGTTCTGGCTTTGCTGTACTAACGTATCTTGAAATATTAAGATTAAAATCGTTTTTCTCTATTTCTTCCATTGATACGCTACGAGCATATCTTTCTTCTATTTCTGGTCTGTTTTGGTAAGTATCAACAATTCTCTTTATATCTTTTTTACGCAAAACGTTTTGACGTTTTTCTTTTGCAAAATTCTCATCACCACTTGCATTAATAAATAACACATCATCTTCTTTTTTACATTTCTTCAACACTAAAATACATACTGGAATACCTGTTGAAAAGAATAAATTTGAAGGCAAACCAATTACTGTGTCGATATTACCATCTTTCAGTAATTTTGTGCGAATACGTTGTTCTGCACCACCTCTAAATAACACACCGTGTGGTAATATAATTGCCATCGTACCTTCATCGCTTAAAAAGTGAAAACCGTGTAATAAGAATGCAAAATCTGCTGCCGATTTAGGTGCTAAACCATAGTTTTTAAATCTAAAATCTTCTGCTGTAGTTTCACTTGGATTCCAACGTAAACTAAATGGTGGATTTGCTACAATAGCATCAAACTCTACTTTTTTAGCAGGGTTCATTTCATTTAAAATATCCCAATCATTTTTTAAGGTATCACCGTGAAATATTTCAAACTCCGAATCCTTAACACCGTGCAACAACATATTCATTCTTGCTAGGTTATAAGTGGTTATATTTTTTTCTTGACCATATATTCTACTGATAGTACCACCACCTTCTTGCTTTTCTATTTTATTCTTTACATTTAATAGTAATGACCCCGAACCACAAGCAAAATCTAATACTTTATTGATTTTTTTCTTTTTACCCGCTTTAGGGTTTTGACTGTCTAAACTAACTATTTCTGAAAGTACGGTAGATAACTCTTGCGGGGTATAAAACTCACCAGCTTTTTTACCTGAACCTGCTGCAAACTGACCTATTAAATACTCGTAAGCATTACCTAAACTATCGGTATCGGTATCGAAACCTTCAATGCCTTCCGCAATTTTTTGGATAATGGTACATAGTTTTTTATTACGTGCCTCATAGTTTTTACCTAACTTTTCGGAATCTAAATTGATTTCTGAAAACAACCCTTTAAAGGAATTATCAAACGATTCGTTTTCTATGTATTTAAACCCTTTTTGTAAGGTTAATAGTAGTTCGCTATTCTGTGTTCTTGCTAATTCTGCAATGCTATTCCATAAATATGCTGGCTCAATAACGTAGTGTACTTTTCTACGCATTTGCTTTTCAAAATCTGCAATAAACTCTGGATTGTCTTGATACCAAACCGATAACGGTGTACGACTATCTTCTTCATCTAATTTTGGATAATCTGAACCTAATTCTTTTTTAACTGATGTTTCGTAGTTGTCTGATAAATAGCGTAAAAATAGAAATGACAACATATAATCACGGAAATCATCCGCATTCATTGCTCCTCTTAAACTATCTGCTATATCCCAAAGTGTTTGACCTAATTTGTCCTGTTTTTGTTTTGCTGTCATTTTATGCGTGTAAAACGAATTTATATTTTTTCTGTATTGCTTCAAATATTTCTATTATCAGCTTTTTATTATCTGGTACTGGCTCTCTGAGTTCATATCTAAATACTGATTTATGAGCCATAATATTGACTATTTGAGCTTGCTTTTCTGCATCTGAAAAACCTATTTCCTTTAAAACGTGAGAAAAATTCCTAACACCTAGAAAAGAACTAATATTTTCCAATATTTGCCTTAACAAAGCAAAATGATACACATATATTTCGTCTTTATCTTTAGCTTCTTTTATTACCCTTAATAATTCTAAATGATATAAAAAGACTTCCTTTCTTGGGCCAACTAATTGAATTGTACCGTTATTGTTTCTTAACTTGTAAATATCTACTTGCTCCTGATAACGTGATGCTTTTTCTCCTCTCGTTAACCAATCTGCCAACACAGAAAAGAAACCAATATGATGGGTTGTAATTATTATTTTTCTCTTTTTGAAATGCTTATCTATTAAATCTACAAGAGAAGATATTGTAACAAAAATGTTATGGTCGTCTAGACTAGAAACAGGATCGTCAATAAAAAAATGTGTCGATTGATTATCTTCTCCAGTCCATCCATCAACTTCAAACAAAGCTAAAAAGAAACACCAAACGAATATTTGCTCTTCTCCTCTTGAAATTTTAATAGGTTTTTCCTCTTCCTCTTTCTTATCTTCTTTTTTTTGCACTTCACCCCCAGGTTCTTCTAAAGGTTCTTTATCTTCTTTTTTATTATAAAACCTAATGTACTTAATACCATCATTTAATTCATCGAAGTACTCAAACCTATAATCAAATTTAGGCTGATATGATGCTAACTTATCTTGTAGGTTAATTTCATCTAGTAAAGGGTGGAATTGATTTAAACTGCTTTTGGCAAGTTTGAGTTTTATATCTGCACCATTATTTTCTTCATCATTATCCCAATTAAATAAATCTTCACTATAAGCATTGTAATACACACCAGAATGACTGCCACCATTATTAGTTTTAGTAACATCTTTATACGCAACAGATAGCCTAGTTTTACCAGTTCCATTAAATGCGTAAATAAGGTTTATATTTTTTTCTAGACCAACTAACTGATTTGCAATATCGCTTATGTTCTTTTCAAACTTTTTACTCATACCACAACATCATTAATATTAGGAAACAATTGTTGCAACAAGCCTATTTTATGAGTTTGAAGCCTATCAATTTTTAGAGTTTGGGCTTCTATTAAATTATCTACAGACGATAAACATTTACCTATTTTCTGTTGCTCTTTAATTGTAGAAGGAATAGGTACTTTTAATTTTTCAACCGTAGAATGAGAAAGATGTTTTACAGTGGTACTAGGTGTGTTATGTTCGATTATTTTCAAATGAATTGATAAGAAATGAAAAATAAAATCATTAGTATCGTTGTTAGTTCTAATTCTACCAACTCGCTGATTAAGAAGCGCCAAACCCTTATTCCATTTTACTGGCGAAAAATCACCATCCATACCAACAAGAATATCACCATCATTAACTAGATAATCATCATTGTATGAGCCTTCAAAATAAACTATCCTATCATCTGCTTTTAAATCTCTATTTTTTATTAAACGAATACCTTTATTTTCTTTATTGAACCCAGAGGACTTAAATGGAAAACCAGTTTGAAACTCTAAGAATGTCTTTAGTTCTTTCTCCTCCCAATCCCCTTCATTTTTAAACTCTGGAAAACGATATTTAGGTTGTGTTTCGCCTTCTTGTGGAAATAACTGTTGTAACAAACCTTTTTTATGGTCTTGTAATAGCTCTAACTTTTCGGTTTCTGCACTAATAACTTCATCTAAAGAGGATAAACAATTGGCTATTTTTTGTTGTTCTTTTAGACTAATGGGAATAGGTACTTTTATTTCTTTTATAATACCTAAATTTAAACCACCTCTTCCTTCTCCACCTGTTGACAACTCTCTTAATTCTTTATATCTATTATCCAAATTATGGTACAAGAACGTACTATCAAAAACCTTTTTATTTGGAAAGATTGAAGCAATTGATTGGTTAGTACAGAGTTCAACTTTATTAATTGCTACAGTTCCTCTTGTTTTTCCTTGACCTGCTAATCCAATTAAAACACAATCAACAGGTATTAATTTTGTACTGGAATTATCTAATCCTTCTTTAGTTATTCTTCCATCAACTTCGTAAATTACTTTTAAATTTAATTCCCCAGAGTTCATCCATCTAATATTCCCACCCCAATACTTATCTTCTTTAGTGCTAGGGGTTCCTCCGGCTGTAACTTTATTTGATAATTTATCTATAGATTTTCCTTCCCATTCCCCATCCTTTTCAAACTCAGGAAAACGTAACTCAGGTACTATTTGTTTTTCTTTATTCATAAGCATTTAACCCTGCTATTTCACGCCCTTGGGCTAGTTTGTTTAATAATGGCACTAAGTCTTCCATAAGTGCTAATTCTTTAATTCTGCGGTCTTTCCACCCTAATTCTAAAGGTGCTAATAAGTCGGTTAACTTTTCGCCATCAAACAGCATACGGTTCATAATTTCGGCAATAAAGCCTTTTAGGCTATCGGTTGTAATACCGTGCTTTTCAGAAATGGCTCGTAGTTCTTTTTCTGCTTTTTCGTCTTTATATTTTTGATACCCTTGTCTTATGTCTTTTTCTGTTAAACCGTTCCCTACTTCAAGCGTGTTAATGTATTCTATAATATCATCACGTTCTTCAATTAAATTGGCACTAGAGCTTAGTAGATTAATTAGCTGCTGGCGTGTCATTTTTTGTTTAGATGGTTTGTCTTGCGTGTATTTGGCAATTAAACCAATGATATAATCGTAATCAATCACCGCAGAAGAAAACAGCACGAACTCAAAATCTAATTGCTCAACTTCTGGTGGTACATTATCACCGCCTTTGTCTTGTTGTGCTTTTAAGCGTTTAGCCTTATCTAAATATACCGATTTAAAGGAACGTAAATCGTCAATAGGTAATAATGCCTCTATAGCTTCTGTTTGTTGTTCTTCAAGGTCTGTATATTGGTCTAATTGCGTTTTTAAACGTTGCACTTCTTTAAAGGTGTTGATAAATTCTGCTCGTGCTTCGTCACCACGTAAATTACTAACTTCTGAAGGTGAACAGTCTAAACCTTTAGATTGCATAAACTCGTTTAAGTTCTGTACTGCCCTTTCGTATTTTTCAATCACCTTTGGTGCTGCATCTACCAACCAGATTTCTTTAGGGTTATCTACTTTTTCACCAGAGAATAATACCATTGCTTTATCCACACTTTCTTCTTGATGCCTAAAGTCCAAAATATTACCGTAAGGTTTGGTATCGTTAATTACCCTGTTTGTACGTGAAAACGCTTGTATTAAACCGTGGTATTTTAAGTTTTTATCTACATACAAGGTATTTAGGTATTTAGAATCGAAACCTGTTAAGAGCATATCTACCACAATCATAACATCAATTTTGTTTTGATGCGGATAGTCTTTGTTAGAATACTTTTGGTCTTTTATGCGTTGTTGCACGTCTTGATAATATAAATCGAACTCTGTTATAGTATGATTTGTACCGTATTGAGTATTGTAATCTTTAATGATTTCAGTTAAGGCTTCTTTCTTTTTATTCGGTTCTACCTCATTATCTTTCTTTTCTTGCTCTAAATCTTCTTGCAGCTGTTTAATATCCTTATTGCCCTCGGCAGGTGGTGAGAATACGCAAGCAATATTTAAAGGTTTGTAGTCTTCGTTTTCAGCAATTAATTGAGCCTGTAATTCTTTAAAAATAGCATAATATTGAATTGCATCGTTAATTGAAGCTGTAGCTAAAACACTATTGAATCTTCTATCGTTTGTAGCCTTATCGTGTTTATTGACTACTGCATTAGCTACTGCTAATTTATGTATATCGCTACCAATATTTACAACGCCATCAGGTTTAAAATAATCGATATGAAAACGTAATACGTTTTTATCTTCTATAGCGTGCGTAATGGTGTAAGAATGTAATTCTTGTTGAAAAACATCTGTAGTTGTTTTATAAGATGCTTCGTTACCTTCAATAGTTTTATAAGTAGCGTTATCTTCAAAAATTGGTGTTCCTGTAAAGCCAAATAATTGTGCTTTTGGAAAGAACTCTTTTATTGCATCGTGATTGTCGCCAAATTGTGAGCGGTGACACTCATCGAAAATAAACACTACTCTTTTATCTTTTAAGGGTGCTAACCTATCGTAATAGGTTTCTTTGTTTTCTTCTCTTTGCTGTACGTTACGCTTACTATTTTGATTGAGTGCTAAACCTAGTTTTTGAATAGTAGTTACAATTACTTTATCGGCATAATCGGTTGATAACATACGACGTACCAATGTTTCGGTATTCGTGTTTTCTTCAACACTACCTTCTTGAAATTTATTGAACTCTTCTCGTGTCTGTCTGTCTAAATCTTTTCTATCAACTACAAATAGACATTTTTCAATATTAGGATTTTCCTTTAATAGTGTAGAAGCTTTAAAGGATGTTAATGTTTTACCACTACCCGTAGTATGCCATATATAGCCATTCCCTCTATTTTGATCTATACAATCTACTATTGCTTTAACCGCATAAATTTGGTAAGGACGCATTACTAGCATTTTTTGTTCACTAGCAACTAATACCATATAACGGCTTATCATTTGACCAAGGGTACACTTTGATAAAAACTTATCTGTAAAATCGTCTAAATGACTTATTTTTTTATTGTCTTCGCTCGCTAATTCATAAACAGGCAAAAATTGTTCATCTGCATTAAAAGCAAAATGTTGATTGTTATTATTAGCAAAATAAAACGTTCTTGTTTTGTTGCTCACAATAAACAATTGCATAAAACACATTAATGAGTTGGTATAACCATTACCAGGATCGGTTTTATACTCAACGATTTGTTGCATTGCTCGATTAGGACTAATCTGCAAGGTTTTCAATTCTATTTGAACAACAGGAACACCATTGATTAATAAAATAACATCGTAACGATGATTGCTGTTATCTGTGTTTATTTTGAGTTGATTAATAACTTCAAAGTCATTTTTGCACCAATCTTTAATATTTACAAGCGTATAGTGTAACGGTGTACCATCTTCCCTTGAAAATGTATTGGTATTCCTTAAATAGTTTGAAGCCTTGAAAACATCAGGGTTTACTATTTCTTCTCTAAGTTTTTTAAACTCGGAATCTGTTAAATTTACCCTATTTAACTTTTCAAACTTTTCTCTGAAGTTTTGTTCTAGAGCCTCCTTCGTCCTTATGTCTTTGCGGTAAGTATATTTTAAATCGGATAATCTTTCGATTAATCCGTCTTCTATTTGCTGCTCTTTGGTCATTAAATTTATGGTATCAATCCTTATTATTACATCATTTGGAATAATACAAACCAAGTTTAAATCTTGGGTGCACTTTTTTTAATGGCAGGTATTTTTGTTTGCTTTCTTGTTGTTTACCGAAATTGCTTTCATGCCAAATTTACCACAATAAAAGCTAAAACGCCTCCTAAAGGTCTAAATTACTATTAATTTTAATATTTAAAAGGTGATAAGTGGCTAATTATCCTCGTCAATCTCAAAATCGAACAATTCTTTAGGGTGGATATCTAAGCCTTTGGCTAATTCTAGGATAGTGGATAGGGAAATGTTTATTTTACCTTTTTCGATTTTATTTAAATTGCTATAATCTATATCACAGCGCTGTGCAAGTTTTCTGAAGCTAAGGTTTTTAGATACCCTGATCCGGTTTAGGTTATTACCAAACAGCAGTTTAAAATCATCCTTTCCTAAATCGGTGCACATTATATTGATTTTACAGCAATTTCTATAGATTCATAAAAAAATTTGTTGGTTTTTGTGCCAACACTTAAAATAATTTTATATATTGGTCTCAGAATTAATACATTTGCGATTCTTCAAATAAAATATTGAAGCATTCGCTTAGAATCTCGCCATTGAAAACTGGTAATTTTTGCAACGAGATGATAAGTAAGATGCTCACGTCTTAGGGCGTGGGCTCACTTATTGTTGCTCGGTATACCAGTACCTCAATGGCAATAAGCTGAGTTCCGCGCCTTTTTGCATCCTACATTTAGGTTAAAACTCAACGGTTCTTAGCATTGTTTTTATGTTTTTTAGAATTGCAGGGTTTTAACTTAAATGAGCATGCCACATACCCTTGCCTGTAAACCAAAAATAGTAGCACCTTTACAACCTAAAGCGGTTCATGGGGTTACGGTGTTTGATATTCTCTTTAAGAAAAAACCTAAAAACCCGATATAGCTTTTTGTTATGGGATTTCACGTTACACCTTTTTTGTCGGTTCTCACTTTCCTTTTTTTATCCCATAACCACACGATGATACTTTTTTAATGGCATCCGACCCTAGGATATTTTAATAGCTAAGTACCCGTGCTTTCAAAAGCCCTTTGTTTTTTACGTGATTGAATTAGTCATTTCCTAAACTAAAAATTCACTAATAAAAACACAGCAAAGGGCTGCTGGAAGCCATCTAAAAAAAGTTCAACCTATAAAGCCAAAATTGCCTATGGATAAACACTAAAAAAACATAAAAGCCTCCTAAAATAACTTTTGCGGGTTCAAAGGAGGCTTATAACACTAATTAAACAAACTAATGTTCAACTTAATTCAAAATTATGAAAAATAATTATATAAGTAAGTATGGTTTCCTGCTATGCTTTACTTTATGCTTAGTACTTGCCCCCTTAAATCACCATGCCTTTGCGCCAGACCCTGTGTTGCGCCCCTTAAAAGCCCCATTAATAGCCGCACAATTTGAGGTTCGCGGAACCATTACAGATGCTCAAGGAGTACCGTTGTCTGGAGTTCATGTTAAAGTTAAAGACAGCAACCATGGTGTGGTCTCAGATTTTGATGGCTCTTATCTTGTTAGCGCAAGCCCAAACAACACCTTGGTGTTTTCGGCACTTGGTTTTATAGCGCAAACCATTTTTATTAATAACCAAACCCAAATCGACATCCAGTTACAAGAAGATGTTACGTCATTGGCAACGGTTACCATTAATGCAGGGTATTACAGGGTAAAAGACAAAGAGCGTACGGGAAACATAGCCAAGATAAAGGCAAGAACCATTGAAAAGCAACCCGTTAACAATCCATTAGGGACCATGCAAGGACACCTATCGGGAGTCAATATCGTACAAACTACAGGGGTTCCCGGAGGCGGTTACCACGTAGAAATTCGTGGTAAAAACTTTATTAATGGCCCAACCGATCCGCTTTATGTAGTGGATGGTGTGCCCTATGGCTCACAAAGTTTGGAATCCAATTTGGTGTCGTCCAGTATCAATCAAGGCAATGTAAGTCCTTTAAACGCCATCAACCCAACCAACATAGAAAGCATCGAAGTACTAAAGGATGCCGATGCCACGGCCATTTATGGCGCCCGAGGCGCCAACGGTGTCGTACTCATTACCACCAAAAAGGGAGGTGTTGGGAAAACACAATTTAAAGCCCATATTAACAGCTCATTAGGCAAGGTTACCCGCTTTGTAGAATTAATGAACACGCAACAGTACTTGGAAGTGCGTCGTGAGGGTATTGTTAATGATGGTTTAGGCGCTTTTTTAGAAAATCCCGCTCTCGATTTTGTTTGGCCCGAGCTTAAAACTTGGGATCAAAACCGGTATACCGATTGGCAAAAAGAATTGATAGGCGGTACAGCCTATAGGAACAATGTCCAACTTTCTGTTTCTGGGGGTAGCGAGCAAACACAATTTTTAGTAAGTGGAGGGCATCAAAACGAAACGACGGTATTTCCGGGGAATTCGAATTATAGTAAAACGTCCGGCCATAGCCATATAAATCATCAATCTGAAGACAATCGTTTTAAGATTCATACCTCAACAAGTTATACCTCAGAAAATAATCAATTGCCTTTGGCAGATTTTACATCTTTAGCAAATACGCTCGAACCCAATGCGCCTGCTTTATATGATGATGCTGGCAACCTGAATTGGGAAAACAATACTTGGGACAACCCTTTGGCCTCATTAAAACGGAAATACAACGTAAAGAGCCATACGTTGTTAGCCAACACCGTACTTTCCTATAAACTGCCCTTTAATTTAGAGGTAAAAACGAATCTGGGTTTCAATGATTACAGGTTACAATCATATATTACCTTTCCCAGTTCTGCATTTAACCCAAGTAAGGGTTTTGATTCAGGCATTTCATCGCTCACCACCAATAATGCACATCGACAGTCTTGGATAATAGAGCCGCAAGTACATTGGCAAAAGGATTGGGGCTCTACCAAAGTGCGTGTTTTAATGGGCGGCACATGGCAAAAGGAAGCCTCAAACATGTTGGTACAAAGAGGCACTGGTTTTTCCAGCAATAATTTGATAATGAACCTTGCCGCGGCCAAGACCCTTGAAGCGCTTCAAGACCTCGATTACCGATATAATTATCAGGCATTTTTCGGAAGGATCAACTTTAATCACAAAAGCAGGTATATCCTTAACCTGACCGGGCGTCACGATGGCTCTTCGCGTTTTGGCCCAGGGAAACAGTTCGGTCAATTTGGAGCCGTGGGTGCGGCTTGGGTGTTTTCAAACGAAAGCATGCTTAAGAACAATACGGTACTCAGTTTTGGCAAAATCCGGGGCAGCTATGGTGTAACCGGAAGCGATAATATTGGTGACTATAAGTTTTTAAGCACTTATAACACGACCGGTTTCCTTTATAACGGTGTTTCCGTATTGGAGCCCACGGGTCTTTTTAACCCCAATTTTAGATGGGAAGAAAACAAAAAACTGGAAGCGGCTCTGGAACTGGGATTTTTTAAGGATAGAATACTTCTAAACACGGTCTGGTACCAAAACCGTTCTTCCAACCAGCTTATCGGCATTCCATTACCAAGCACTACGGGTTTTGAGAGTTTAACGGGAAACTTTGATGCCACGGTAGAGAACACGGGTCTTGAAATTGATGTGCGAACCCTTAATTTAAAAAACAAGCACTTGCAATGGTCCACAACGTTGAACATAACCGTTCCCAAGAACAAATTGATAGAATTTCCGGGATTGGAAAGCTCTGCGTTTGCCAATAGATATAGAATAGGAAAGCCCTTAACGGAAGTCCCTTTATATCATGCCCTAGGGGTAGATCCGGATTCCGGACTGTACCAATTTGAAGATTATAACGATGATGGAAGTATCACTAGATTGGATGACAGGTTATGGTTTGAAGATTTGGCACCGAAATTTTATGGCGGGATGGGAAATACGCTAACATACAAGCAATTGTCCTTGGATCTCTTTTTTCAATTTAAAAAGCAAAAGGGCTATAATAGCTTACTTAGTGGCGCTACAGCAGGTTTTAAAGGAAACGGTCCCGTTCAATTCCATGATCGATGGCAAAACCCAGGGGATGTCAGTCCAATACAACGTGCCACCTTTGGGCGCTTTCCTGGAGCAGACGAAGCTGGTCAGAACCAGAGTAACAGTAATGCTGCCATATCCGATGCCTCTTATATACGCCTTAGAACCCTGACGTTAAGCTATAAGGTGCCGAATATAAACGATGGTATAGACCTAAGTATATATCTGCAAGGCCAAAACCTATGGACTGTTACTAGTTATGACGGGGCAGACCCCGAACAACCTTTTAATACCATTTTGCCTCCCTTAAAACAAATCACCCTCGGATTGGAACTGGGGTTTTAATTTAAAAACAACAAGATGAAACTTATAAAATACATAACCTGTAAAAAGGCATTAAGCTCTAATTTATTGATACCCCATTTGATCACCGTAAAATTTTTGGTGGTTTGTGGTTTAGTTTTTAACACGGTTTCCTGTGACTCCTTTGTGGACATCGATGCCCCCGATAATGTATTGATAACCGAAACCGTATTTGAAGATGCGGCAACGGTTAAATCGGCATTGGCCAATATCTATTATAAGATGCGGGAACAGGGACTGATCTCGGGAACTTTTGGGATGAGCATTGCCATAGGAACCTATTCCGATGAACTGGATTATTATGGATTCAACAGTAATTCCTTAAAACTGTATGACCACAACCTCACAGCATCCGATGGGACCGTATCCAATTGGTGGCGCCACGGGTATAACCTGATATATGCAGCCAATGATATTATAAAAGGCATAGAGGAATCCAATTTGTTGCAAGCTGACCAAAAAAATGAGTTTAAAGGACAAGCTCTTTTTATCCGTGCCTATTTACATAGCTTATTGGCCGGCTTGTTTGGCGATATCCCCTATATCACCACGACCAATTATTCTGAGAGCGGTTCGGTATCCCGAATGCCACTAAGTACGGTTTATGAATTCATTGTATCCGATTTGACCCAAGCCGTGGGGCTATTGGAGAACCATACATCTGGAGAACGGGTAATACCCGATCAATCGACAGCGAATGCCTTATTGGCAAGGGTCTATCTGTATACTGAAAATTGGTTAAAGGCTGAGGAAACAGCTAGCGCGTTAATTTCTGCCCATACTTTAGAACCCGACATAGACCAGGTGTTTCTAAAAAACTCCATGGAAACCCTTTGGCAATTTAAGCCCAAGGAATCCGGCATTATAAATACGCAAGAAGGGCAGGCTTTAATCATTACATTCCTACCAACCCGTGGCTATGCGCTTACCAACAACCTATTGGAAGCTTTCGAGCCCGGAGATTTACGACGCTCCCATTGGGTTGGGGAAATTACCAGTACTGATAGCTCAACGACCTTATATTATGCTCATAAATACAAAGAAACCATCAATACCTCCACATCATCCTTGGAGCATTCCATAATTTTTAGGTTGTCAGAACAGTATCTTATCCGTGCCGAGGCCAGGGCGCACTTGGGAAATATTTCCGGTGCCCTACAGGACTTAAATACCATAAGGCAAAGGGCAGGTCTGGGCAATAAAACAGTTACCACCCTGACCGATGTGCTAGATGCTATTATCAAAGAACGACAAGTTGAACTGTTTACCGAACACGGACAGCGTTGGTTCGATTTAAAACGGACAGGGCGAGCTTCAGAAATATTACAGCCTATAAAAACCAATTGGAGTGACAACCATGTGCTCTTGCCCATTCCCGATACGGACCTGTTGGCAAATCCCAATCTTAAACCACAAAACCCCGGGTATTAAAGTAGTGGCCATTAATTAAAAGCAATAAAACATAAAAAAATAATTATAACACATGAAACGTAAAAAGCATAAAATAAAACGTGCCATGACCAAAATGGGGTTCTTGCTCCTGGTCTGTATGGGCAGCATTTCCCAAAGCTGTTCACAGGAAAAAAGCGCAAAAACGGATTCGGTATTAAATGATAGTATCATCTTAAAAGCAAACGCAGAAAGCGATTGGAAGCACTTGGACTATATGAAAAATTTTTTCTGTATTCCAGAAGAATGTGATAGTCTTGAAAATTCAAGCTTTCTGGTGTATTTAAAATATAAAGATAAATTGTATACTAAGCGTTCTGAATTAGCAGAAGCTTTTTTAGATGCTTATCCGAACGATCCTCATTACGATAAAGCACTCAGTTTGTTTTTAAGTACGTATTTCAGGCCTATATTCATTAATGAAAAAATGACCAAAAGCCAAAATAAGCTACTGTCCAAACACCCTGCCAAAAGCCCAAAAAAAATCACCCATTGGGCATATCGTAGGCTACCAATTGATATACAGGCTAAAAAGCGTTGGCTGCAAAAAGGAAATGATTATGTTGCCCAAATTTTGGCTTCAAACACCTCCTTAGAGCGTAAGGCAAAAGTGGCGATTTGGTTGTTTAATCGGGATTACAACCAAGCTAGATACTTACATAAATATTTACCAAAAAATGATATGGAATCAGATTATTGGATGGCTTTTGAGTCGCAGTATTGGGAATTGTTTCGCATACGCTTAAATGGCCTTTTGGATGAGTATCCCGAATCAGAACGATTGGCAAGATATGTTAAGGCCGTACTAGATGACATCCATCGTTATGCACCTCCCTTATCCATGGCGTATTCGGAGGCTTTTTTAACAAAGTTAAAGGATGGTGGGGCTTTGGGCAAGGGTCACAAGTTACTATACAAAACCCTTAAAGCCAATTTAGATGCTTTAAATAATTTAGAGGGTGAGCCTGCGGAAGCACCGCTTGAGATGGAATTCACAGCCATGAGGGGTAAAAAGGTCAATCTTACGGATTTAAGAGGTAAGGTTGTACTGATAGATTTTTGGTCCACATACTGTCCACCATGTATAGCGGACATGCCCCATTTAAAAGCGTTATACGATAAATACAAGAATCAGGGATTTGAAATTATTGGTATAGCGGATAATGGTGATGGTTCAAAAGGACGCATATTAAAAATATTAAAACGAGCTGGTGCTGATTGGCCACAACGTTTGGATAAGGGTAAAGATGCCACGGTAAGTTTTCATTCGCTATATAACATTAAAGTTTTACCCACATTATGGTTATTGGACACTAATGGAAGCGTGGTGGAAAAAAATATAAAACGGGACGATTTAGAACCCTTGATTCGTAAATATCTGAACTTAAAAACCACAAAGAATCATTAATGCATCTTTGTGGCTTTGCTTTTGAGTTAGTCAAATAAGGTGTCCCTTCGGACACCTTATTCTTATATCCACCTATCCAATTAGAGCACTTTTTCAAGTTCATTATTGGGGGTGTTGTCAAGGTCATCGGTATCATATAACTGAAAACCTTGGTAAGTACATTTAATTGTAGATGCATCTTTCTCACAATCTGTAGAAATGGACTGCACCCCTGGAATTAAGGGGTCATCATAATACCCTGTTTGACTGGGGGTATTATCGATCGTGGCAAACGATAGGCTTACCGCCAATAAAATGGCCAATGCCGGTAAAACGAATTTTAAAAATTTAGATTTCATAATATTTGATGTTAAAAATTAATGGCCTACTCTTTTTGTACAGGTTTTCGACCTTCCCCTGAAACTACGTAGTATGGTTATGTCAGTGATATTCCTTTTGTTTGTTTAAAGATAGAATTCCAATGAGCGCAAGACTTATAAACATTAGGTTAAAAATGAGATGCTGTTTCCATCCAAGTGTATTTAAAATGCCACCGCAGGAACAGGGTATGGCATCACTAAAACCCAAAACCCAAGCGATATAAATACTAAACAGGCTCATTAGGGTTAGACTGGCATAAAAAGCCAATAATTGTGAACGTGGGTAAAGTAATAGAATGCCTATGATCAGTTCTATCACGGGAACTCCATAGGCGATCCAAAGTGAAAAGGGTGAAATCAGTGGATGCCGACTTAATTGCAGTTTAAAATGCTCAAAGTCGAGCAGCTTACTTATGGCCGCATAAAGAAACAATACCAAAAACAGTAAACTGGTAAATTTTGCTATAATTTGGTATATGTTTTTTGAAACCCGCATATCTTTTAGTTTGATATGGTAAAGTTCCGTAGTTAATATTTTATCTAAAGGATATATTTTTGACCATAAGGGATTTATTTAGAAAAAACCCATTTTTATAGTCTAGCTATCGGTGTTAATTGACTTTTTACGCAGATCGCTAGGCGTGTAACCATAACGTTTTTTAAACGTCCTGGAGAAGTGCGACAAGCTTTTGAAGCCGGTCAAATTTGCAATAGACTTAATCGAATGATCACTATATTGAATCAACATTTTTGATTTTCTCAAACGTTCTTGTAACAAAAAACGATACACCGTTGTGCCATACAATTGCTTAAAGCCATATTTTAACTTAAATTCATTGGTTCCCAATTGTAAGGCAAAGAACTTTAACGAAGGTAGTTCTTTATCCAGATTGTTCATAATGATATCACGACCTTCCCGTATTTTGCGGATATCGTTAAAACTCAAACGTAATTTTGGTTTTTCAGGCAACATTGTTGTAACGACTTGATTATCCTTTTGTTGATTGGAAAACCGAATGACCTGTTGTCTTAACTCATTCTCAATCATTTCCTGGCTATGGGCATGCTGGACAACGGTTATGAGCGTGCTCCCCCGGGTATTGTTATTGTTTTTAAGTGATGTTATATAGCAGGTTTTCGGTAGCACTAGATTTTGTTGGGTTTTAAAGGTCAGTCTTATGGCATGGTCACTCAATGCACTTTTATGTAGCCTTTCCCATAGGTTCTGCCAGGACACTTTCGAAGGGGCATCTAAAAAATCGGTAAATGACTTCTTAATGATGTCGCTGTGCCGAAATGATAATATGTTGCATGCCTGTTGATTTACCATTTGAATAACCCCATCATTTCCGAGAACAAAACTCATTTGTACAAGTTGTATAAAGGTGTCGTTGACATTAACATATCCTTGGTGCAGCATGGTTTCCTGAATTTCCTCTGCCAACATATTAAGTGAAATAGCGATGGCCTCCAAGATATCATTATTGGAAGTACGTTCAAGCCGGTAAAAGAAATTTCCGGAAGCCATCTCCAAGAGCATTCGGTTAATGTGCTTTATTCTATATTTTTTACGACGACCCACATGCGAGTTTTAAAGTTTATAAATCGGTGTGAGAGACATTTTTTTGTCGGAATATAGCCTTGACTTAATGGTGTAATCACACCATGTATTCCTTTAAATAAACCAGAGCGTCTTCTATATGTTCAAAGGATTGTGTCGGTATGGGTGGCTTGCTGGTCCGAATATAAAATTCGGATAACATTTTAGATACCGGGGGCTCTACGATCACGGCAACAGCCTTGACCAAGATGGAGCCTTCCACGGCGAGATAAGCTCTTGCCGCTTTGTTGATTTCTCTAATACCCCTTATATCACATAAAATCGGGAAGGCTCTACCCTCCTGTAAAAGTAGCCTGTCCTTAACAATTTGTACGGCCGCATTCAAATTGACGATAACCCCTTGATGGTAAACAATATGCAGTACACCATCGTGGAACCTGTATGAGGTATAATCGTTCTCGAAATAATTCCGCATGTTCTAGAAAACTGGTTTTTCAAGATAAACTTACAAAATATTCAAGACTATCACTTTCCTTTTATCGATTTGCCAAGCTTATCAAGGGGTTTTGTTTGCCCACTGGGGATTAAAAGTTGACTCTTAGGGATTATGGACAAGTGCAATCCTCAAAGTCTTACAAATTCGTTTAAATTATATGACATTAAAAACATAAATCTAATGGCAAAAATAAAACACAACAATTTTTTGTACACGGTAAACGAGGTTTTCACAGACGCAAAACAGGAAGGGGTCATGCATCTCTATGCCGAAGGTGACGATTTTTCGGGAAGAACCATTGGTATCAATAACAGAAAGCTATTTCATTTTGGGACTACGGGATATTTGGGACTGGAACAAGATGCCAGATTGAAAGCAGCAGCGATTGATGCCATTACTAAATACGGTACTCAGTTTCCGCTTTCTAAATCCTACATCTCCAACCCCCTCTATAAGGAGTTGGAAGAGAAACTGACAGCGATGTACCAAAACCCTGTAATAGTTACTAAAAACAGTACTTTGGGACATATGGGCGTAATCCCCAATGCAGTTAGCGACCAGGATGCCATAATATTAGACCATCAAGTACACTGGAGCGTTCAAAGTGCTGCCAAGGTATTAAAGAACCGGAGTGTTCCCATAGATATGATACGGCACAACGATCTGAACATGTTGGAGGATAGGATAAAATCACTTTCTGATAAACACAAAAGAATCTGGTACATGGCAGATGGAATCTATTCCATGTACGGAGATTTCGCACCGTTAAGGGATTTAAAAAACTTATGTGAAAAATATCCACAATTATACCTTTATATTGATGATGTCCATGGGATGAGTTGGATAGGAAAAAATGGAATAGGCTATGCACTTAGTCAACTTGATGAACTTTCTGAAAATATTTTGCTATTTGGGACTCTCAGTAAGACCTTTGGCGCCAGTGGTGCGGTACTAGTCTGTTCCAATACAAAAATGTACCATGAAATAAAAACCTTTGGAGGTCCTTTGACATTTTCAGCACAATTAGAACCAGCCTCGGTTGCCGCAGCAACTGCCTCTGCAAAAATTCATTTAACACCCGAAATCTATGAAATTCAAAATGATTTAAGGGAGCGTGTCCAATATTTCAACAGCTTATTACAAGTGACCGATTTACCCCTTATAGATAAAAACAACTCTCCGGTATTTTTTATAGGAACAGGAATGCCCAAGACAGGCTACAATTTTGTTAGCCGACTCATGAGAGAAGGATTTTATGTCAACCTAGGGATATTTCCAGCAGTGCCGGTTAAGAATACGGGCGTGCGTATCACGATATCCAGACATAATAAGAAATCTGAAATCAAGGATTTGGTTGCCGCCATGGTACATCATTTCCCAAAAGCCTTAGAAGACACCCATACCAATATGCAACGGGTTTGCAAAGCCTTTAAGTTAGAGGTAAAATCAAAAGCAGAAGATAAAGCTCAAACCAATTTAACAGTTCAAATTGAAGATTCTATTTTGAAAATTGATAAAACCCTATGGAATGATCGTGTTGGCAAACACGGTGTTTATGATTGGGAAGGGCTTAAATTCTTGGAACAGGTATTTAGTGACAATGTTTTAAAAGAGCATAATTGGACGTTCCATTATATGATTATATTTGATCAAGAGCACAACCCTATTTTATCAACGTTTTTAACCGTTGGTTTATGGAAAGATGATATGCTGGCTAAAGTAAGCGCTTCAGAGATTATTGAAGAACAAAGAAAAACAAACCCCTATTACTTAACATCCAAAGTACTGAGTATAGGGTCGCTTTTTACTGAAGGAGATCATTTATTCATTGATGAGAATCACCCCCTAATGCAACAGGCATTAGATACGCTAATGCAATCCATCGAGATTTTGGAAGAACGTTTTAAAGCTAAAATGGTAGTCATTAGGGATTTTTGTGAGCAAGACACCTTACATCCCTATTTTCAAGGTCAAGGTTTTGTAAGAGTGCAAATGCCAAATTCTTGTAAAATTAATATTGAGGTCAATGAAACTATGGAAAGTTTTATAACAAAGTTATCATCAAGAAATAGACGACATTTAAGAAAGGAAATCCTGGAATATGAACCTTTGCTAAAGATTGAAGTTTTAAAAACATGCAACAAAAAACAATTAAAACAAATTCAACAGCTTTATGCCAACGTACATCAAAATAATTTAGGCCTGAACACCTTTTCTTTTCCTGATAAATTGTTTGAGTCCATGTCAAAGCATCCTAATTGGGAATTCATTATGGTTAGCCTGTTAGAAAACCCAAATCAAATCATTGGGGTTATGCTTTGTTACAATAATGGAAACCATACGTATGTTCCTGCTTTTGTAGGTCTTGACTATATTTATCTCGGTGAATTTTATACATATAGACAGTTGTTATATCAAACGATCAAACGAGCCATTGATTTGAAATACAGGCGTATTGATTTGGGAATGACCGCTTTTTTTGAAAAAAGAAAACTAGGAGCTACGGTTGAACAAAAGTATGCCTACATACAAACGGCTGACAACTATACCATGGAACTTATGGGTATAATGGAATGATGCCTTTATAAAGAGGCAAAGGTTTGTTTATGTGTGAAATATCAAGAATTAATATTAGAATTTGAAACCAAGTTGGAATCCTTGGAATCCTGTGAAAAAGACATTTTGCACAAAGCCGAAAATGGCATTGCTCATACAGAAACATGCATTAAAAAACTCCGAAATGAAGTCGTTCAAAAAGGATTTATTTCTACTCAAGAAGAAATCCATTTTTTTAAACATGTCAAGCCACAAATCTTCAGTAAGCTTATCTATTATGTTAAATTATTTAATATTGAAAGCAAGCGCCCCAGGAGCAGTTCTAAATTCCAAGTTAAATATTTAAATAATCAAATAAACAAACTTCAACTCTATTTTAATGATAATTTAGAGTTCTATCACTACTATCGCAGAGGTGCAACGACCTTGGACGAACAATATTTTGTTCGTGGAAAATCTGACCTGCGGTCTTCAACAGAATCTTTTCACGCTTTTATAGACGAGCAGTTCTCAACTTGTCAAGATAGCACAGTAGCTACTATAATAGCTTTTGATATGCTGATTGTATATCTAAAGCAGGAAATAGAAAAATTAGAGGCGGATAAGGATACTATAAAAACACATACAATGAGGGAAACATCTAAACTTTTCTGGACCGGAAGCAAGACAGAATTGATCGAATTAATTTATGCCTTGGACTGCAGCGGGGCAATTAACAGTGGAACAGCAGATATTAAACAATTGGCATCAGCTTTCGAACATCTGTTCAATATAGATCTTGGACATTACTACCATACATTTATTGAAATTAGAGCTCGAAAATGTAGTAAAACCAAGTTTTTGGATAAGCTTATTGAGCTTCTCAACCAACGGGTTAAAGAAGCCGATGCGTAATCCCAACCCAACCCTAAGTTGGGGTTTTATTTAAAAAGATTGTAGCCATATAATTTAAAGGGATTTATGCTTTGGCTTTATATAATCACTTGTTACTTACCATCAGAACTTAACATAATTAACATAAAAAAAGCGACCCAACTTGGGGTTGGGTATAGATGGCAACTTAAAATAGTTTTTAAGATTTGTAGAACGGAAGTCAAATCAGGTCAAGGGCTATTATTTAAGCTTAATGCAAAATAGTAGTCCTTTTCCAAAAATAGTTCTACAATGCCAGTTTCAATTATTACACCAGATGATCTAAGGGACTTCAAGATTGAATTGCTCGATGACATCAAAAAACTTTTAAATAAACAAGTAGAAGGAAAGCTGAAGAAATACTTAAAATCTTCAGAAGTCATGGACTTACTTCAAATTAGTCCAGGCACTTTACAGAATCTTCGTATTAATGGCACACTACCCTACACTAAAGTTGGTGGTATCATCTTTTATGAGTCTGAAGAAATAAAAAAGGTCATGGACAATAATCGAGTGCATCATAAAATTGGTTAATGATGTATGAATTATATAACACATCTCAATGCTGTATTTCAAAAATTCTACGAAGACAAAAGGCTAAACACAACCCATGTCAGTCTTTATATGGCCTTGTTTCAATTTTGGAATATCAATCGATTTCCAGAGGAATTCTACATTGACAGACAAGAAGTTATGGAACTCTCAAAAATTGGTTCGACAGCAACTTATCATGGCTGCTTAAAGCAGATGGATAAATGGAAATATCTAAAATATATGCCTTCTCACAATCCATATAAAGGCAGTAAAATTAAGTTGTTCAATTTCGGTACAACCTCTGAACAACTTGTGAATGAGTTTAAAACAAGTAAGGAGCAAGTTGTAAACGAGCATCAAACAAGTACTGAACAAGCATTGATACCTAATACAAACATTAATAAACAAATAGAAAACATTAATAAACCTAAGCTGCCAAAAAATGAATTTGAAGTCATTGATTTTTTTAAAAACAAAAAATGGCCAAATAATGAAGCCAAAAAATTCTACAACCACTACCAAGGTATCGGTTGGAAAATTGGTGGTAAAATAAAAATTGAAGATTGGCATGCTACCGCAAGTAATTGGATGCTTAAAGCCAATGAATTTGAAACTGCATCTGCAGTTCCTCAAAAAAAGGACAATCTGCGAACCAGAAAAAACAAAGATTATGGTCAACCCCTGTAAAATTGTCGAAAACAACATAACATATTCCATCGGGACGTTTAATGGGAAAGAAGTCATTTACGATTTTGAAAAAATTTTAATCTATCTCGATGCTAAAGGAAAAATGCTTTTTGGTAACGGTTTTAAAATCTATGACGATGATCATGCTATCATTTTAAAACTCTGCCATTATTTTATTAGGGACAAAGAAAATTGCGAAAAGAACGAGATAGATCCAGATAAAGGCATTTTACTTTCCGGGCCAGTGGGTTGTGGCAAAACGAGCTTAATGTTATTGCTAAAACATATCGTTCCATTGCAAAAACCATATATCCTAATTCCATCTAGAAATATCGTGTTCGGCTTTAATCATATTGGTTATAAAACCATTGAGGATTATGGCTGTAAACAGTTTTTCTGTTTTGATGATTTAGGTGTTGAACCTATGGGAAGACACTACGGTAAAGACTGCAACGTTATGGGCGAAATCCTGATTTCACGTTATGAGCTTTTCATAGATCACAAGATGAAAACACATGCTACCACAAACCTTAATGCCGAAGAATTAGAAGATTTATACGGTAATAGGGTCCGTAGTCGCATGCGAGAATTATTCAACCTCGTGGCATTTGATCAAGACACCGTCGATAAACGAAAATAACAGGTTTCCACCTTTTACGGAAACGAAATAAATATTATTCCAATGAAAATAGCAACGTTAAATATCCAGAACTTATTCCATAGAGATAAAAGTCTTATTGAGAAACCATTCGGGAAAAATCTAACCGATTGGATAAAAGAACTCGACACCCTCATGCTTCAAAATTCTAAGTCTCAAAACCAACAAGAGCGAATAAGGGAGCTCTCATTTTTAATAGGTTTTGAAAAATCAAGTCCGAGACCTTACGCTGTTTTACAAAGAAAAGCAGGGTTTCTTTATATGAAAGGACTTAACCATTCCGTTGCAAACAAAGCAAGTGATCTCACAAACTGGAATGGCTGGATAGAAATTCAAACCGTTCCTATACATTCTAAAGCCACGCAACACAAAGCACAAGTTATCGCTAATGTAAATCCAGATATTTTACTGCTACAAGAAATTGAAGACAGAGCATCTTTTGAGGATTTCAACCAGCTCATATTACCCAAATTTAATTGCAAATCCTATACCCACTCCTTTGTGATTCAAAGCGACAATATGAACGGTTTAGAAATGGGAATAGCCTTGCGACAAGGCTACAGTCTCGATGCTGTTAGAACATATAATATCAATGGAACAATTAATGACAATGGCAAAAATTTAATCGAATATGAAATTAGCACACCATCAAAAGAAACCATTTGGTTATTAAATGCTTATTTAAAAAAACCAACAAAAGATAGAAATCTATCCGATAACAATAGAAAGAAACAAGTTATTAGTATTGCAGAAGTCTATACGAAACTTAAAACCGAAGGCAAGAAAAACATTATAATAGCTGGAACATTTAATGCGCCTTCTTATTGTGATTCCTTATCTCCTTTAATTCAACATACCGACTTAAAAGACATAACAAAACATCTCACTTTTGAAGTAGATATCGATATAGGAAAAGACGCCACCTATCATAGATTAGGCGCCTACAGAATGGGCGTTAACATAAAACAAAAAGATTATATGCTCTTCTCTCCTGCGCTATTTGATAAAATGACTGATAGCGGTTTAAACCGTAAAGCGATGTGGCCAGATAAACGCCCCCAATGGTCAATTTACAAGTCGGTTACCAATAAAAATTTGGCAGCTAGCGAACATCCTTTGGTTTGGGGTAATATTGATCTTTAAAATATCTTCTACTGTTTTTTCTTTACTACATGGCGATATATGGTTATCATAATTTCCCTAATATTCTTTACAAACTCTAAATACAACCTACTCATAGCTCCAAAAATTTAATAACTGATTGAAGTATAATCAAGGCAACAGCGTTTTGTATCGTCTCTTTGGATAAATATATCGACTCATCGGTTTGAGATAAAAACCCAAGTTCCAAAAGAACAGTTGCCCCACTATCGTCATTATCTCGTAACACCTGAAAATTGCCATATTTTATTCCTCGTTTTTTAAAACCTAGTAAATCTGCTAAACCTCTATGTATTGTGAATCCTAAATAGGCAGATTCTTTAGCTTGCACTTCAATTTTAGGATGAATGAAAACCTCTGTTCCTGATGCTGTTCTGTTTATAGCTTGATTGCAATGTATCGAAATAAAAACATCAGCTTTTAGTTTCTTGGCTAATCGAACTCTATCAGCAAGAGACACTAAGGTGTCTGAATATCTAGTAAGGAAAATTTTCAAAGGCGTTTTATAAAGCTTATGATTAAGCTCAACTATTTTAGAAGCGATACTCAGCACAATATCTTTTTCTTTTATACCATTTATGGATATTGCTCCAGCATCATTTCCTCCATGCCCAGGATCAATCAATATAATTGGGTTCCTGGTTTTGTCTTTACCGTTTTGTGTATAACAAGGATTTAGAAAAACCAGACAACATATTACCCATGTAAATCGATGTAATGCCTTCATAAGAATCATTTAGATTACACAATATTCAAGAAATCAATCACTTCCTTAATAATCTTCAAAAGTTTAACACGAATTGACGTTAAAGTTTATTGAATTTCTTTATTCATCTTCATTTCATAATAGATTTCACAAAAATCTTAGCAGACGGCAAAGTATGACGTACTACTCAGATACTAAATAATTTAAAATCTATTAGTTATGAAAAAATCAATTTTTGTATTACTAGCACTCTTTCTATCGTCAACTTCAAGCTTTGCTCAAATTGGAGGTATTGAAGACTCTGTAAACGATGTTTCAGACACCATTAGAACCATTTTCCCCATCATTTTAGGTGTCATTTTCCTTATTGGATTCCTGTTCAATGCTGGTCATTTCTTTGGTGAAAACGCAGACCTAAAAAAAGGGATTACCCGTGTTCTTGTTTTTGTTCTAATAGCCGGTGCAGTGGTAGGCATCTTTACATACCTCATAAGCATCGTGGTATAACGACCCTCATCAAGGGCTCTATTAGAATAGCTGTATGAAGAAATACGAAGTATATAAAAACATTAGGAAACGGGCGATGATTTTCGGGCTGCCTGTTTCTATGTTTGCTCTCATGATGATTGCTGTTATAGCGTCACTTTTAGTCATCATCTTCTCTTTTAGTTTTGTGATAATTATAGGTGTGCTAGCTTTCAATGCAGCGCTTTATATCGCATTGACAAGATTTGCACACAACCCTCGATTATTTGAATTCTCAAAAGTTTTCCCAAAGATTATCAGTAATAAAAAATCAACTGCATTAGACTATGAATAAGATAAATTTACAATCCTATTACCCGATTATAGACATTCAAGAACATGTTGTTTTTGCCAATAATGGTAATGTAGTTTTATGTTTTAAAGGTTCGCTTCCAGAAATCTATTCCCTTTCAGAAAAAGATTTTGAGGATATGCACGGTGCATGGTTTCAAGCCATTAAATCATTGCCTACCGGTTGTGTTGTGCATAAACAAGATATCTATCTCAAAAAGACTTACACATCGGACGAATTACCAAATGACACATTCTTAGAGCGAGCAACAAACAAACATTTTAAGGGTCGTGAGTATATGGAACATCAATGTTATTTGTTCTTCATATTGACAAAAAACAATGCGCTTAATAATAGCAAATATGTAAATCCCTTTAAAAAAGTATCCAAAAAGGTGGTGCAAGACATTGACACCCATACCAATACCTTCGTTGAGACGGTCAGTGATTCCGTTTCTTTTATTAATAACAGTCGTAAAATGGAATTCCTTCCCATGCACGAAAAAGCTATACACGAGTTAACCAATAACTATTTCAATGGATTTAATAGCGGTCTTGACACAGATATGGTTCTTGAAAAAGAAAACACCAATATTGGCGAACATTATTTTGATGCTTTGGCCGTAAATAATGAACTATGCTTTGGAGAGAGTGTACAAACGAGTAAAACCAATGAGCGTTTTACGTCTGACGACTTTGTGTTTCATCAAGGATTTATTGATGGCATCGGTCTTACCCTAAATGAAAACCATATTGTAAATCAAATCATCTATTTGGATGACAAACAGAAATGGCGCAAACTGCTGGACAAGAAAGTTGAAGTGCTAAACAAAAGTTCCAACTTTGGTTCACAGAATAAAGTGGTTCTAAAAAAAATACAACACATCCTAAATCAAATCAACTCTGATGATAAGGCCCGTGTTATCAGAGGTCATTTAAATATCATTTACTGGGCTCGGGAAACCCGAGAGCTAGGCACAATAGCATCTAAAATAAAAACCGAACTCAAGGAAATCGACATCATTCCTTATTACCCTAGAGGCGAAGAACGTAAAAATTACATTTTAAATAGTTACTGCTGCTTTTCATCCAACTTCTCAAACGAAGATTTATATGTAACCGATTTAAAACACGCCCTGTGTCTTCTTATAAATAACAGCAATTACAAAACAGATAAAACAGGCATAATCTTTAATGATAGAGAACATAACATTCCTGTTTTAAAAGATGTTTGGGATGAGGATAAAAAACGGATCAAGGCAAGAAACTTTGCCATATTTGCGCCAACCGGAGAAGGTAAATCGTTTTTGGCCAATAACATATTGCGTCAATATTTTGAAAGTGGTGTTCGACTGGTTATTATTGATTTGGGAGGTTCTTACACCAAGTTCGCAAAATTATACCCTGAACAATATACCGTTCTACGATATGAAAGTGGTAAAAACCTTGGCATTAATCCATTTTACATTAATAATTTAAATGACATAACTCCTGAACGCCTTGAAGATTTATCGGTGTTTTTATTCGAACTGTTTGCTTCAGATTTAAAAGTGACTAAGGCAGAATCCGTATCCATAAAAAAAATACTTCGCTATTACTATACTGAAGTTTCAAAAGACCACTCCCTCAACAGTTTTTACATGTTTATTGAAACCAGAAGAGATAATCTTTTAGAGCAATTGAAGATTCATGGGGATTATTTCAATATCACAAACTTTCTTCACATCATATCCGAATATGTCGGCGATGGGCTTTACAGCTTCTTATTTGAAGTTAGCGAAGACCAAACCTTTAAGATTGAAGACAAACGCTTGATCGTTTTTGAACTTGACGAAGTAAAGGACAATAAGGAAATTTTGTCCGTAATGTTGAAGCTGATTAAGTCTGCCATCCAGCGAACCATTTGGAAAAACAGAGCTGAAAAAGGCATCATATTATTTGATGAGTTTGCCAAACAACTGAAGTTTGAAAACGTACTGGAAAGTGTAGAGTTCTACTACCAAGCCATTAGAAAACAAAATGGTGCTATTGGTATTATTCTCCAATCCATTAATCAATTGCCAAACAATTCCACTTCAGCAAGTATTCTTGAAAACACACAAGTTATTTACAGTCTGAATAACGAGAAAGGGTACGACGAATTACAAAAACGATTGAACCTTTCAAGCCATGATCTTAATCAATTAAAGTCCATTAAAAATAACCTTACCGGACCAAGAAAATATACCGAAATGTTTATCAAAATCGGAAAAGAAAGCAACATTTTCCGGTTAGAAGTACCAAAAGAAGTTTACGCTGCTTACCTCACAGACGGTAGAGAAAATGAAGCCATTATGAAGCTTTATGCAAAGAACCAAAATATGGAAAAAGCGATTAACGAATACGTAAAAAATGAATATTCATCTTAAAAACAGAAACTATGAAAACAAAAATCAAAACATTAGTATTGGCAATAGCCTTGACCTTTTTAATGCCTGGCATTGTTAAGGCTCAAGGAATGCCCGTTTATGACAATACCAATTTTATAAGTCTTGCAAAATCACTTGTAGAATCTGCGAAACAGACCTCTCAATTATTAAAAACGGTTCAGTTTCTCAAAACACAAAAAGACAACATTGAAAAAGTAAATAATGTTATAAAACAACTAAAGGCCATTAAAGAAATGGCAAAGAACAATCAAACCCTTTTCAATGTGGTTCGGGACGATTTACGTGAGATTCTAAACTCGCCTTATATCAAACCTGAAGAGGTAAATCGAATTTCAGATTCGTTCAACGGCATTATAGAAAGCTCCCTAGAGAGCATGAATTTTATCGAACAAATATTATCAAATAATTTCCTGAAAATGACGGATGCCGAACGAGCTGGGATCCTAAAGCAGAAAGAAATTGAATCGAATGAAATGGTAGCGGAAATAACAAAAAAAACCGAACGCTATCGTGATATTATTTCTTTTAGAAAAATGCAGGACAAAATCAATAACAGAGAAACAAACTACTAATAATGGCTACAATTTTCTTTTTAGGGATAGGATTAGAGTACATCGATGCTGTTTTTCAAATAATAAAAAATAGTGATTTTTCACAATACACTATTGCTGGAATGAAAACACTCGCTGTGCTCTTTTTCTTGGTCAACATCCTTAAAAAGTACAACGAAGGCATTGCCAATAAAGAAGGTTATACCTGGGGGCTGAGTCCAGCAGAACTTGCAAAGAATTTTGCGATTGTTCTCTTGGTTATTTTCTCAACTCAAATTTTAGGTTTCTTTGATGGTGTTCTTGTAGCCATAGAGTCTCAATACAGAAATACAGCTCCCGCACTCCTACCGCTTCAAATGCAGGATATTCCAATTGAGGAAGATGTGGGGGTCATTGAAGCCACAAAAAAAGCCATGGCATTGTTATACGATGCATTGGTTACTCCCCTTTTTGGGTGGAAAATCGTTGCGTTTATTATAAGTCTTGGCCTTTGGATATTGGACCTTTTCATCTACCCGCTTTTTTTGGCCGAACGCTATTTTCTATTAGGTATCATGCAGGCCTTTTTTCCTTTGGTATTAAGTCTTGCGGTATTTGAAAAATTTCGTTCCATGGCTTATACTTTTTTTAAATTGTATGCTGCTGTTTACATGCTTGTTCCTGCCTTCTTTTTAGTCAATGTATTTATCAATGCCATCTATACAGAAATAAACACCAATTTCTGGGTTAATCTATTTGGAACTGATGTTGGAAGTCGTCTATTCTCACCAGTCGTTCAATTAGGATCTGTGGTCTTTATTGTATTTCTAAAATTCAAATTGTACAGACGAGCAGTAACATTCACCTTAAGACTCTTTACTTCTTAACGCTAATCACGCAACATGAAAACATCATACAAAAACATATATGCCGTTTTAAAAATAAACCGATTTATCGTGCTTGCGGTAGTTGTCTGTGCACTGGGCTCTAGCGCGTTTTCTGGATGGGTAGTTTACGATATTCATAAAAAAGCGCTCAACAGTTCTTTTGCCATCAATACAGATGGTACTGTCATTCCTTTAAAATGGGTGGTTCAAAAAGAAAACTTTAAGGTTGAAGCTCTGGCGCATCTGGAATTGTTTCACTCATACTTCTATAACATAGATGCTAGCAATTATGAAAAGAATCTTGAGAAAGCTTTATGGCTTGGAAATAGCTCGGTAGATAATCTTTACCGCCAGAAAAAAGCCGATGGTGTTTACAATCGATTATTACAATACTCATTGGTTCAAAAAGTTCTGAGCATCGAATCGCAATTGGATTTACAAGTCGAACCTTATCAATTCCAAACCAAAACCATATTTGAAATTAATCGGGGAACGGTGGTCGATTCTTATGAGCTGGTTTCAACCGGAAATATTATTGTGGTTGATCGCAATTACCCTAAAAACACTCATGGACTGCTAATCACAAATTATTTTGAAAACACATTAAAAAAAGTCCATAATGGACAATGATAATTTACACTCAAACACCAAGTATTATGAAATTAGAAAAGAATAAAATCGTATTTGGTTCTGTTATAGCAGTTGTTCTTATTTTCCTTATCTCCTATTCCGTTTTAATAATGGAAGATGATTCTGAAGAAAACAAGAACTTAAAGCAAACGCTTGTACCAGAACTTGAACAAGAACAAGAGGATTATTCCACAAAACTTGATGCTATTAACGACCTTAAAGAGGTACGCGAAACCAACGCACCAAGTATCTACGATGAAAAACTTATTGATTCCCTGGGCTTTTACGACCCAGATTTAATTGAGAAAGAAAAGCACCGCATAGTCGATAGCATATATCGATATGGTAAAATAGATTATACGGAAAATCAATATCGGAATTCTGAACCAAAGGTTGTTTTTGACAAAACAAAAAACAGAGACAGCATGGCTCCTGAAATTGGGCAACATATTGAAATCAAAGAGATTGGACTGGAACACAAACTGTTTTTTGCTTCTAATCCACAAACCGATTCGCGCTATAATCTTTTAAAAACAGATTCGGTAATTCATGTTTCAGTCGATGGAAATCAAACCGTAAGAGCAAACTATCGTTTAAGAATGCTATTAATTAAAGATGCGCTAATCAATAATCGGGTCGTTCCCAAAAATACACCGGTTTATGGCTTTATAAGCTTTCAACCTAATCGCGCCCTAATAGAGATTGAAAATATTCAACATCAAGCTGTAAAACTCAAGGCTTTCGATTTACAAGATGGAAGTGAAGGCATCTATGTTGAAAACAGTTTTCGAGCTGATGTTAAAAGAGAAGTTGTTGAAGATGTTGTGGATGATATAAATATCGCCGGCGTGCCACAGGTAAATGGCGTTAAGAGAATCTTTCAACGCAGTAACCGTAATGTTAAAGTTTCGGTAGTTAATAATTACAAACTCATTTTAAAAGCCTCATTAAATCAATAAAAAATAACTCTTATGAAAAATCCGATAATAGTAGTCAGCTTTATCTTGGTTTCCGCTTTCGTTGAAGCACAACCACAAATTATTTTAGACACCATTTATGCCAACGACCATAAAAATGTGGCACTCTTCTTCCCTAACCCAATCCGGCAAGGTATTACAGGGGCTGATAATTTTGTATTTACCTATAACAGAGAAAAAGAACAGTACTTTGGTTTATTGCAAGCCACACCGGGAAATGAAAGTAATTTACTGATAATCAACAACAATGGTTCGATTTTTTCGTATATTGTAAGGTATCAGAAAGTACTGAGCAAGTTGAATTACTTTATTCAAGATTCGACAGCTATTGGTAATGAAAGACCAATTACCAGAACTGTTGATGATAAAGATAATTCAATTGAACAATTCAATTTTAAATCCAATTATTATGAACGTTTTTGTTCATATTTGGTAAAAAGAAGACAGCACATTGGGAAGCTTAGAAAACGTACTGATGGAATTATTCTAAGGGTTGAAAATATCGTTTTTGACAAAGAAGAATTATACTTTGTGATAACTGTTGAAAACAAATCGTCTTTAGATTATGATGTAAATTTCTTAAATCTAACTATCCAAACCAGAAAAAAAGGCAAGAAAAAATCATTACAAACACTCTACTTAGAACCTGTTTTTGAATATAACATGCCGTTAAAAATTAAGAAAGGTCAAATTACCAAATTAGTATATGTCATTCCCAAGTTCTCTATAAGTAGCGAGCGTTTGGTTTTGCTGGAACTCAATGAGAAAAATGGAGAACGTAATATAAAACTGAAAATATCAAATAGAACAATTAATAACCCAAATTAAATATTATGAAAAAGATGATACTGTATTTATTGATTATGTTATTCATGGGGTGCACACAATCCCAATTATCACATACTGATACCGCCAAAGTTGTTGTGGAGAGCTTTTATAAAAATGACAATTCTATATTAAAAAAGCATACAACCCCAGAAAGCTATGCATCGTTTATGTCTGTTCAAGCTATAGTTGCTCCTGGGACAGATGACGCTTCAAATTTTAAGTTAATTAAAGAATCTGTTAATGGAAATACAGCTTGGGTAAAGTTTTCTACTTCTTTTGAAGATAAGCCTGAGACTTTTAAGCTTGAAAAAGTTGATGGTAAATGGTTGGTTGCGGAGAAAGGTACAGGGGAAAACGCGCCTTTGTGAATGGCTTTAATTGTTTTTTATTTCAACTTTATTTTCCAATACCCTCTGGTACCACCAATACGCTCTAAATAATTTTCCTTTATATTATTAAGATGTTTTTGGATAGCGAATTCGTTATATGTAAAAATTCTGCAATACCAGAAGGACTTATTCTATTATCAGTTGCTATCATTTTAAGAATTTCTTTTTGTCTAAGAGTCAATTCTTCTAAACATCTATGTCCTTATTTATTTTTTTATCTGTTACACCACCTTCTTGACCACCTATTAGAACACCTATTAGACCCCCTAAATATATGTCATCATCTTAAGTCACAAAGATCATGCTAATAAGATTTCAAAAAAACCCGCTTTTACTTATTTGTATTTAAGTATAAAAATTAATTTTCAGCATTAAGGTTGTGAGGAAAAATTACGCAAAATAAACTATAAAATAAAGCGTTGCCTTAACATATGACGGACTTAATTAATGTTCCATTTTATTTCTTTAATCTTTGATGCTATACTCAGCAACGATTTAAGTATAAGCTTTTCATTAGGCAATTCTCCTGTAAGCATCTCTTTAAAAGAACTTGCATAAGTTTTGCTTAATGTTTCCCAAACCCTTTTCGTTTCGCTAAAAAACAACGATTCTGATGGATGTTTAGACAGCCATACTTTATCATTTGGGATGGCTTTGTCATCATCCTTTCCAACTTGTATAAGCATTGTTTCAAAATCATCAGATTTCAAAAATTTTAAAATTCTCCTTTCCTGTAATAATTGATGTAAATCGTAGGTATGGCGGACTTTATTGGCAAGATCCTCCAACGGGTTTTCGGTATATGAAAACCGAACCAGGCTAATTATTTTTTCGCAAAAAGTACGTTCAATACTGATTACCGTTACCGCAAACGGTTCAAGTTGAAATTCTTTAATTAAATCTGGGTTATTGGTTGTGGCAATAAACTCCGTAACCATTGAGTGCACATTAACACTTTCTGATGGATGTGAATTACCAAGGCTTGACACTTCCAATACGATCTGGTCTCTCACTTGGCCATACGCCCCTTTCACACCTGCCTTGTCATAACCATAAACCACTTTCCTTATTTTTCCTCGTTTGTTCTCCAAAGGATGGTCGGGAATGACGGTCATAACAGTTTCCAATGTACTGGTCACTTTTTTGAGTTTTCGTTTCAAGGAACTGTCTGTTTCTCCATCGTCTTTTATCACAACCATATCGATATCTTCCGAGAAACGTTCAATAATTCCGAAGCATTTGGATAGGGATGTGCCACCTTTGAAAACAGCAATGTTCTTTGAGGTTTTATCAGTAAAAATCTGTTTGAGTGCAAAGGTTACCCAGTAATCTTTTTCTACATAGATTTCGGCAATTCCAAAATGCTGTGCCGTGGCAACAATGGCACCCTCAAAAGCATCTTTATAGTTGTGTAATTTCATTAGGTGATGTTCCAGTTTGAGATAGTAGGCAATATTTTTTCGGGTATTCCAAATTCATAACTACTCAAATAATTTATGGTTTCTTTTAGCGACTCGCTCAATTTGTTAAGCAAAAGAACTTCAAGAATTGCTCCCAACAAAGCCCTAACCTTTGGCGGGTATGCTTTTGCAAAATGGGCCAACTTTCCCTTATCTTCATCCGATAGGTTTATTATTTTTGCCTTTAGAAAATCAACACCTATCTTTTTATCCATATCTGGAATGTTCTTAAAATCCTTCATGACGTCCAAGAGCTGTAACAATGGCACATTTTTTTTTGTAACCCGAACATAACTCTTTGCAGGTTTAATAATAAGGCTTCCTATTTTTGTCTTTATTTCCTTATCCTTACTTGCCAGTCTCACGACATTAGGAACTTGTGTGGTCAATCCAAGTTGGTTATATAATCTAACACCGGTTACATAAGCAATTTGCTTATCGTTTTCAAAGAGGTAATTCTTAAGCAATACATCTTCTTTTGGTTTAAGTTCTCCAAAAACCGTTTGCCTGGGCTTATAGTACATCCCATTTTTATATCTCTTGATAACTCCATTGGCAACCAATCTACTTAAAGCTTTAGCTGCAGCAGAAAATTCATTTTGGGGAATAGACAACGTATCGTATGTAAACACCTCTCCAGTACCTATACGAGCAACTTTGGTTTTTATGGATGCTGTTATATTCATAGTTATAATAGCACAAAGATAATCATTTTTAACATCATTTGTCAAGTTTTTTCCATTATTTACTTGACAGTTAAAAACAAAAATCGTTCCATAATTAGTTTTTATTCATCTAGATAAGGGTTCTATTAATTAATTATTTAAAAATTGATTTCACCTCCTCATAAACCCTATCAAAATTAGCTTGTAAGTCTGCTTCAGAATAGATCCGTTGTCTCGCTGGTAATCGCTTTTCAATTTTGGGCAATTTAAATTGAACCTTCCTGTCCTTACCATCTGCGAACGCAATAAATTCGCCTTCTTTTAGCCTAAAGAACACATCAGCCCTGATTTTAGCGACTTCGCGTTCTCCCGTTGTAATTCGTGTATCAAAATTAAGATTATGTCCTCGATTGACACTTGTTGTTTCTTTCTTTACGATTTCAAAAAAACGCTCATAATATTTCGCCGTGTCCGGATCGTTTACTTTTCCGAAGAATTGATACGACAGATTACTTAAAATCGCCTTGCTCGTCTTATCTCCATACATTATGTCATTCTGTATTTTGTCCTGCATCACATAAATGGTAGCTATATCATAACTTCGTAATGTGGCGGGAATCCTGTGCATATTCAATAACCTTATCGTTGGTGCTTCTTCCAACAACAAAAACGATGCATTCGAATTTCGCACGCTCATTTGTTTTGTAATCGTATGGATAATAGTCGCAATGATCGGCGAATAGGCAGTCTCATATTTCGGATTATTGACTACTGAAATTACTAGAGGCTTGTCCTGGCTATTTATATCTAGCGGAACATCATCTGCGGATAATACCATAAAAATACGTTGCGTACTTATTTTTTTGAGCGCATTGGCCAAAGTGCTTTTTACACCAGCGGTCTGCCTATCGGAATCCTTACCGCTAATAAAGGCGTCCGCCATCGCTCTCGATGTTGTGTTGGAACTCAAAAAAGCGATCAGACTATCCGTGTCCAAAAACTGGTAAATCGCTATTAAATGTGGTAATGTGCACAAATGTGGATAATAGGTTCTCAGCATCCAAATCAAACCACCAATCAGCCCTTCAGCCGCATCATTGAAAAACTTTGTTGTCCCTGTACTTCCGGACTCCCTTTGCTCCAATAGGTTTTCGATTAGTACACGAGCGACTTCATTTACGCTTTCTTCATTGGCCATGTATCTTGGTGCAATAGGATTCACGCGGTCATGGATAGTATCGAAAGAAACCACTTTGAAATCAATCCCGTTTTTTTCAAATAAAGGAAATGCCATTTCCGTGATTTCGAAATTCTTGTAATCGTGAATCACACCGGAAAACCCGTGCTTGCTGAAATGTCGAAGAAAATTAAAAACTACGCTTTCTGTTTTTCCGCTTCCTGCCGAACCAATGATTGATGCGCCTCGTTTGATGTTGTTTATTTTGAAATTTCCTCGCTTTAATTTAAAATGAACCTGGTGCTTATCATTGGAACCCAAAATTTCATTTTCCTTGTGAAGAAAGACATACAGGACCGTATTGATAAGCAAAAGTGGACAACCGATATAAAGTAACTGTACAAACCATGGTATCAAATAAGGGCTCAATTTAAAAAGCAATCCTAGACAAATTCCAGTTAAAAAGAGGTTTATAAAAAAGGCATATCTCGTCATTTTGAATAGACTCGAAAACACCAAGCTCATTCCAAACAGTAATCCAATCGTAAATGTGACACCTTGAATTTCCATCTTATATACCTATTGAACCTGATTTAATCGCTATATCCACACCACGTTTTAAATACCTTATGGTTTTGAGGGCCAGTTGCACTTGATTGGTTGGAATGCTCGCCATGGGCACTCCAGACTTTGCGAGTATTTTAAAAGCCAAGGCTTTCTCACTTGCCGGCAATCCCAACAATGTTGTGAAGTACAGGTTTGGATTTTTAATGAAATCTTTCTTCGATCTATACGATTCTGCGTAGTTGCGTTTGTAACCAAACGTTTTATCGAAAGTGCTTTCGGCTTTTGTGAAAAACGCATCTCTGTCAAACCCACGCTTTACAATTTTGCCGTGCATCCGGACTTCAGAAGCTTTGTGTTTGGATCCTGGCGATAAACTCACGGAATTCGATGCATCCTTTCGGCTCACGATGATATGGACGTGACTTTGATTCCCCGCTTTTTTCATGCCCTGGACAATCCGCCTTCCGTTTTGTCGGTGTGGTGCTTCGGCTTCGAGTTTGGCTATTTCGGATTTCATTTTCTTGATATTTCCATCCAATCGCCCTTGTTCAGTTTTCCGTATATCGGTTTTCAGTTGAAGTATTTTTGAGGCATATGGTTGGTTTTCCCTTACCTGTTTATCGGTGCCTTTAAATGTGCGTTGGTGTTCTATTTTCGCAAAGTATTTTATAGCGTCAACGGTTATCGGTTTACCATTAATTTCACGATTGAAGGACGCTGCATAATCGTTCATTATCGCTCTGGTATATCTTTTTAAATCTTCGGAACTATTCTGCAATTTTTTCAATTCATATTTACTGGGATTCACAGTAATTGAATAAAACTTAGGTTCTTTCTTTTTGAGCTTTGCCGTGTTGCCATCGATTTCCCTGACCACTTCCTTTGCTTTAATTTCATTGCCATAATGATTAAAAAAATGCCCTATTTCTTCTTGTTCCAAACCTTGATTTTCCTTCTCCAAATACTCGACAAAATCCGCAGAACTTTGTGAATAGTCCCCGCCTAATTTTTGGGCCGTGATTGTGATGTACATAATTTTATAATTGATTGTTTGAATCTTTCTTTTCCCCGGACTGAATTTTTATGTCTTTGATTTCTTTCGCTAAAATGAGCTTTTTGGGTTTAGGCTCAAATCCCATAAACAAGGATTGCAACATGGCAGTTGTGGGTTTGTCGTGGTTCTTTTCGATATCCTTTATGATGGCGATTACCGCGTTTATTCGCTTCTTGATTTCGCTCTCCAATGTTTGCATATTTGGTCCCAAAGTTTCATTTGGCGAAATGCCATTCTCCTCAAAAAAGTCCAACATCAAAAGCAATGTCATCGATTGTGATTTAGACATTTTTTTACTAAACTCCCGAAAACGGTTTGCTACTGAAGTTTTGATACCGAGCTTCTCAAACCGCTCTTTTTCATATCCTTTATCCATTTTTTCTGAAAAAATTTGTCGTTTTTATTGGGCTGCGAGGATTTTTTCTGAAAAAACCATTTTCAAAACTCAAAACCCAAAACAATCAATCGTCGAAAGGCGTTGATTTTACTAGGGTTTTGAAAAAATCAAAAATCGAAACATCGCGCCAGCGTGTTACCCTCTTGCTATTCCTTTTCGTCCCGACCTGTCGGGACAAAAATGATTACCATGACATCCAAAAATGTAATGGCTTTTTTTGTAATACCAATTGAAATTAGATTTTTTAAGAGTGTTAAATTTGAAGTTTAAAAGTATCTTCACCAAACCGCTCTTTTTGATGCAGAATATAAAATATGGGAATAAAAAAAGACCTTCAAAAACTTAAAGGTCCTGGGTTAATAATTCGATTTTAAATATTAAAAACATAGTCATAAGAATACAGATTTCTCAGAGCTTCTTCTTCCAAAAGTGTATCATATTCCACATGATGTTCTTCGGCGTATCGTTTCAGTTCATTTCCAAATTTGCGTTCCACATCTTTTTTGGAAACCGAAACCAACCGCTGTTGGGTTTCGTTATCGAGGTTCGTATAATTGAGATATACCATAACGGATATTTTAATATTCACTTGGAAGCATTAGCGTATTGTCTACAAAAAACAATCGCAATTCGTCCAAGGGAAAGTCGGTTACATTATATCTGTGCGTTTCAAAAATATTGCCATTCCCATCGCTATATTTGATGATGGCTTCGCATTGCTTTTCAAACTGTTCCTTTTCAGAAAGCCGCTTAAAATCAATGGTAATAAAACGGCTTCTATTTGAAAGGCTTTTAGCAATTACGGATGCATCCGTAATCAACCAAAAGCATTCCGCTTCATTGGCCAGATATTTTAATCCATCGGTAAAACGAGTCCCAATCAGTGGAATTTTAAAGAACATTTCCGTACCACAAAAATGTTGCAAATCGGCCTTTATTTTGTTAACTTTATCATTCATTGTTTTTTCTTTTTAAAAGTTAATAATGAAAAAGAGAGCGCAACTTTTCGACAGGAACGCTCTCTTTTAATTTTCAATTATTTAGTAGCGTTATCCTCGCCCTTGATTCCCAAAAGCAAGATCTCATCTACGACCACTTCGGTAACGTATCTTTTTTCACCGGCTGCGGTTTCATAAGAGCGTGAGGTCAATTTTCCCTCTAACGCTACCTCTTTTCCTTTGCCTACATATTTCTCAACGATTTCGGCAATCTTACCCCATGCCACGATATTGTGCCATTGGGTGTTTGTCACTTTTTCTCCCTTGGAATCTTTATAAGATTCATTGGTTGCGATTGAAAATTTTGCAACTTTCTTTCCGCTTCCAAGGTTTGTGGTTTCTGGCTCGTTTCCTACGTTGCCAATTAACTGTACTTTGTTTTTTAGAGTACTCATAATTAAAAGATTTAAAGATTAATATTTACCTGTCTGAACCATTCAGAAAGGCTTTGTTATTGATTTACTTATTATATCCAGAGCGTTTTCCTTTTTTTGTTTTTTTAACTTTTGCTGCGCTTCCTTTTTATTGATTTTGTAAGATTTCATAAGATCTGTTTTAGATTTACTTCCCATAGAGCCGACACTGTTACCTTCTTTTTGTTGCTTGGTGCGCTCCAATATTCAGCTTTGTTTAGACATATAAAAGGTGCGAGGGTAGCCTGCGCTGAGCACAGTCGAAGTGAGCCTGGTTATGCTGTCGTTCAAAGCTGAATGTTGTTATTTTGCTGTCAAAAAAAGGTATGGCAGTTGTGGCTTGGGTTGTGAACCAAAATGCTTTGTGAAATACAGAATCATGGGAAGTGGAACAAAATGCAGTTTATTTTTCTATTTAGCGGACGCTATTTCAAAGTTTTGTATTTCCATGTCGGCAGGGTCAAGCAAAGAGGAAATATAAAACTTTGGGATTGTGTTCAAGACCTTTGTTAATGAAGCTCTTTTCTCGAAATGAAGCTTTTTGTGGAATGTAGAGGAATGTGCTGAATGACTTCACTTTTACGGGACTTTGCAATGATATTAATTGTATAGTTGTAATTAGTTCATATCCGCTTTCCTAAATGGACACTAAAAAATAAGAGCCAGCACGAATGCCGGCCCTTACTTCCAACAACAAAAGCTAATCGTTTAATTCCTCAATTTTATTTTCAAGTTTCTCTATGCGCTCTTTCAAACGTGTTTCACGCTTGTTTCTCTCTTCTGCATATTCCTTTTCAATATTGGCAATTTTAATTTTATAATACCCTTGCATCGCATTGTAGAATGAAATGTTCGTCAAGTTATTAACGTGATTGCTTTCTCCAAAATGTACTTGCTTGGTAAGTATGTATCGAATGAGCTTATAAAAGGTTTCCTTTTTGAAATTCTTTTTGAAATTCTCGACAGTTTCCACATCAGTCTTCTTGGAAGTGTTTCCCAATAATTCTGTAAAGTGTTTTTGACGACCCACATAGTCTACATTGTTTTCATATAAGGTTAATGAGAAAGCTACCATTTCATCTACCGAAAGCGGTTTCTTGTTTTCTATATAATCGGTTTGACGAATCATCTGAACAACTTCTTCAAACTGCTTGTTGTTTTCAATATGCTTTTTTCGGATTTCCCTTTCGTTGATTTTAACGATTTGCTCTTCAGGCGAACACTCTGCCATTTTTCTATTTGCCAACGGTTCGGAATATGTGGAATTTTCGGTTTTTGAATCTTCTAATACCTTCACAAAGATTGCTTTGTGAACATAGGTTTTTGGATGAAAGATAATGCCATTTTCAAATCCATTTTCTTTTGCGGAATTATACACTTCCAATTCTTCCTTGTAATTCTCAATCCCTCCTTCAAGCTCAGCTTTCAGCTCATCTTCAGAATAGTCGTAATGTTGGTATTCATTCTTAATTGCTTCCATTGTAGGCTCAATCGGCTCTTCAATTATTTCAACATCGTCCAAAAGATAAACCTTCAATCCTTTTTTTTCCAATTGCGATATAATGAGTTGGTTATTGTCGTCATCTGCCCAGTATTTGCGAATTTCAGGAATCAACAACACATTCTCTTTTTTCGAATTTTCAATCAGGTTCAAAAACGACTTGTTTTTCTTGGTTTCATAACAGGTTGATTTTGTACACACCATTTTACCATCGCCAAACAAATTACCTTGATTTGCTGCGTTAAATGGACATGTTGTACATGCTCCAACTTTAGTAATCAATTTGTCATCGACCACATCGAAAGGTGCATTCCCCAAATCATAGGTCTGGTTTTTAATCATCTGATTGATTTGATAGGCATTAAATTCTTCGCCCATGGTTTCCAGCATCATTTGCTGTTCCTCTGGCTCGAAAAGCGCAACACCGACGCCTAATGAAATCGTCATGTCGCCATTACGGACAAAGACTTTAAAACCTTCGATTAGACCTGCCAATTTTAAACGTTGCCTTACAAAATTTTCGGTTCTTCCCAACCGTTTTGAAATCTCCGTTGGCGAGTATTTTTCGTTTAGGAACGCAACCGATTCGGCTTCTTCGGTAGGCTCAACATCCTGCCGTTGCAGATTTTCGATAATTTGAATTTCCAGAACATCATTATTATCATATTCCCTAACGATGCTCGGAATGGTTTTCTTTTTCGCCAATTTACTTGCGCGATATCTACGCTCTCCCATGACGATGTTGTAATCCTTTCCGGATTTTCGAACGGTAATAGGTTGTAGGACACCGTGTTCTTCGATGCTTTTAGACAGTTGCTTAAGCGCTTCCTCGTTAAAGGTTTTTCTTGGTTGCATTGGGTCAGGAATAATCCTTCCAATAGGTAATTCTTGAACTTGAAGTCCAATGGCGCGTTGCGTCAATTTCTTCTTGACTTCATTTTTAATGGTGGCTGATGCCTTTCCGTTTTTACTTTCAGTACTCGCTTTTGTTGTCATAATACTTAAATTTTAGATTAAACAATATTTTTGCAGAACCCAAACGGAAGACAAAATTTCTGCTCAAAAGGAAACGGAATAAATGAGTTGTTGGCGAAGCCCTGGCTTTATGCCGTAGTCTTTTGATGATAATATTTTGCGGGTTTATCTTTGTACCAATATTGATATAGATATCTCTCCCCTTTTTTAGCAGAAATAAAGTATGAATCTAAAAAAAACTCTAGTTTTAAGGTACTAGAGCAACCTTTGATTATCAGGTGTTAAGCCATTTCATATATTTCATTGAATAGTTTTTTATCCCACTTTTCTTGTTGTGAAAATGTCTTCTTCAATGTATTGTGCAACATCGCATTGAAGGCATTGTACCCTAACCATAAATTAGGCTCGTCATTTAGCAGTAGTGCTTCGTAGTTCAAGGTTTCAAGAACTTCACGGGATTTCTTTGAAGGCTCTTCGTTTTTATCACTACATTCATATCTGAACAGTTTTGTTTTATCCAAAATGGCTTTTACAAATTCTTTGGTGTCGATGATTTTAAAGTCTTTCAACTTTTCAAATTTCTTGACAATGGTATAAAATTCATTGTTCAGGAACTTATCGAATAAGCCATTCATCCTTGGCATAATCAATTCTGTATTATTTTTGCTGTGCTTAATGGAAAACTCAATTTCTGCCTGTGAAACATGCAATCCATTTGAGCATACTTTTCTGTAAAAACCAAAATGTCCGGAAGTCTTTTCACTACCATCATACGAGTTTTTAAATCGTAGCATGGGTAGTATTAAATCCTCCTTGTTTTTCAATTTAAACTGGTTGCTATCTTCAATGATAAAATCTATAATAAAAGACCTATCGTTTCTATTAACGCTTCGTTTGTGATAATTTAGTCCAGCATCCAAAAGCATCTGTTCTGCTTTTTTGAAGAATAATTGATTGGGAATATGGCCATAACTGTTTGATACCACATTCACGATTTTACCATTTGAGATAATGGCATTTTCAAGTCCTCTACGAGATTCCATCTGCGTGAGGCTCTTTAAGGATTTCATTTCTGAAGAAACAAAAATCTCATCTTGTTGTAAATTACTTAAATACATAATATCTGATTTTAGATTAAACAATATTTAAGCTAGAACCAAACGGAAGCTGAAATCACAGCTCAAAAGGAAACGGAATAAACAAGCGTTGGATGTTGCAATGGCTTTATGCCGTAGTCTTTTGATGGGTGTATTTTACGAGTTTAACTTGCTTCACATATTGTATGAATAACTCTCTTTTTTTTAAGCGGACGCTATTTCAAATTTTTCTATTGGGAATATTGCGTTCCTGCTCCCGAAGTTTCGGGATTAGGCAGGATCAAGCGAAGTGGACATCTAAAACTTTGGAATTGTGTCCAAGACCTATGTTAGTGAAGCTCTTTACTCGGAATGCAGAGCAACGGAATTTAGAGAAATGTGCTGAGTGTGAAGAAATGGCTGATTTTACTATTCCTTACCAACTTCATCATTTAAATAGGGATGTTTAAGACGCTCGTACATTAGTTGTCTGAAAGGTAAAGTTTCTTCTGATGGGTATGTGTTAAAAGATTGTACATAGCAATTCCCATCTGCTTTATAAAGTGATTATATTTTTTTATGGGGATAAAATATAGACTATTCAAATTCCCAAATTTAAAGATGATGCCTTGCTTTGATAAATTATTGTTATTTAATTTAAAAACATAATAAAAATTATTGTCTAAGACATCTAATTCATCAAGATATTCGAAACTTTCTAAAATATTATCTAAATCAAAGTCTTTTCTAAACTTCAAGTATTTACCATTCTTTTTTTTTTTGAATAAGATTATCTTCAGCTTCATCAGAAGTAATAAATGTATTTATAATTAGTTTATGTTTCTTTAATTTACCAAGATTGATTTTTGAAGTTAATAGAAGATTAATCATACTTTGACTGTATAATAACTCAAAACGTTTTAAGAAAAGAAAGAAGCGAAACGCAGAAAGCGTAAAAATATAATTTCTTCTTTTAGCACCAGCCTCATTAATTGTATCATCGGTAAAATGAACATTGAATTGTCTTTTTTTATTATCAAAGCCAATAGACAAATGTTCTCCTTTTGTTAAGCTTGGCACATTTAAAATGAAACCTTTTTCATCAGAATAATTAAAGCGTAAATAAAAAAATTTTAATTCATCAAACATACCTAACCCCTATTCGTGTTCTACATAAAACAAAATATTTGTCTTTTACAATTACTTAATTTAAATCTATTATTTATAGAATTCAGAAATGTCTTAAATACTTTCTTCTCTTTTCATGTTCAGCATATTCGAGTTCGTTATCTCTGCGACTTTTAATATAATTTCGGATAGTACGTGTTTTGGTTCCTAACTTGATATTTTCAACCAACTTTAATAGTGACTCGTCCTGAATAATGAGTTTATCATTATAATAATGCTAGCTGTACTACCATACTGTTTTATTAACAAACGTATAAATCTCTTTTTTTTACATTAATTGGGCATTCCATATTTTCAAGCTTGTCTTTTAAATTTATAAAAACAAGACTTTATATCAATCCAAATACCCTTGGTAACCACAGGCTTAATTCTGAAAAATAAGTTACAAGAAACAAGGAAACGATCATCGCTAAAAACAAAGGAAGCAAAGGCTTTACCACTTTTTCGATAGTTGTGTTAGCCACGCCAACACCCACAAAGAGCACCGAACCCACTGGGGGAGTACATAATCCAATCGATAGATTTAAAACCATAATAATACCGAATTGAACAGGATCCATTCCCAAATCAGTAATGATAGGCAGAAATATAGGCGTAAAAATCAATACAGCAGGTGTCATATCCATAAAAATGCCAACAAACAATAACAAAAGGTTAATGATTAAAAGAATTATTACTGGATTGTCACTTATGGTTAATAACACAGAGCTAATGCTTTGAGGAATATTTTCAAAAGACATCACCCAAGACATACTCATGGACGCACCAATTAACAGCATCACTATGGCTGTGGTACCACAAGACTCTAATAAAATTTGTGGAATATCTTTTGATTTTATTTCTTTATAAACAAAGCCTAAAATAAGAGTGTAAAGCACGGCTATTGCTGAAGCTTCCGTGGCAGTAAAAATACCCGCCACAATACCTCCAATTACTACTACAAGAAGCATTAAACTAGGAAATGCCCTTACAAAAGTTTTACCAACTTCCATAAATGTACTCCTTTTGCCTACATTATAGCCTTTCTTTTTAGCCCAAAATGAAGCGACCAACATAAGAAGTAGACCTGTTAAAATACCCGGAATATAACCTGCTATAAAGAGAGCTGCAATAGATACACCGCCACTTGCTAACGAATATACAATAAGAACATTGCTAGGCGGAATAATTAAGCCTGTGGTCGATGATGTAATATTTACCGCTGCTCCAAATTCTTTTGAGTAACCCTCCTTTTCCATTTCAGGGCCTAATATGCTCCCCATCGCTGATGCTGATGCCATTGCAGAACCTGCAATAGCTCCCATTAGCATTGCGGCAATAACATTTATTAAGGCCAACCCACCAGGAAGCGACCCTACCAATGTCTTGGCAAAATCGATCAAACGTAGCGCTATACCACCTTTATTCATAAGTTGTCCTGAGAGGACAAAAAATGGAATTGCTAGTAATGCAAAACTGTCTAGACCTGTTGCCATACGTTGAGAAACGGTAGTAAGTGCTGGAAGCATAGGGATACTAACCATCATGGTTAGCAATGATGAAATAGCAATACTCCACGCTACCGGAACCCCTATTAAAAGCAAACCAATAAAACTAAATACTAAAATGAGCATTGGTAAATATTCCATTATAATTCTTTGTTTAATATATCTGTAAGTTTGTAAAAAATAATGAGGATGCCACTTATTGGAATAATTGAATAGACCACGCCAAGCGGAATTTGTAAGGCTGGAGAGTACTGTCCTAAAGAAAATGTTATATATACCAAGCGTAGTCCTCCAACTACTAATGCGAAAAAGCAAAAAACAATAATAATCCAGTTGATAAACTTCTTTAGCTTGGCTTGTCCGTCTTTATTTAACCTTGCCGGCAATAAATCTATAGCCACGTGCATTCGTCTTCCAGAAATATAGGCAGCTCCCAAAACACCTACCCAAATCATAAGGTAACGTGCCAGCTCATCTGTAAATGAACTTGGTGTACCAACTACAAACCTGGTAAAAACCTGCCAAAGCACATTAACAACCATAACTCCCATGATGATAGCCAGAACTCTACCTAAAACATAATCAACTTTTTTTCTTAGTTCCATAGTTATTGAGTTTCTTGAATTCTATCGATAAGATTATAAATGGGCTCATTATCTCTATAATCTTCATAAATAGATATCACCTTTTCTTTAAATAATGATTTATCCGGTCTTACGACTTTAACACCTGCTTTAACCACAGCGTCTAAGGCTTCCTGTTCTGCTTTAGCCCATAATTTTCTTTGGTATTTCACCGAAACATCTGCCGCTGTTTGCAACCATGATTGTTCTTCAGTAGACAAGCTCTTCCATAAATGCGTACTGATTACTAATACGTCCGGTATTGAAGTGTGTTCGTCTAGAGAAAAGAATTTACAAACCTCATAGTGTCTTGACAAATAAAATGTTGGTGGATTATTTTCAGCACCATCAACAACGCCTTGCTGCAATGCCGTATATAACTCTCCTGAGGATATTGGCGTAGGGGAACCTTCAAGGCTACTCACCATATTCATGGCAGTTACGCTTTCCATAACCCTTATTTTTAAACCCTCAAGATCTGATGGCAATTCAACTGGCTTTTCCTTTGTGTAAAAACTTCGACTACCAGCATCGTAATAGCCTAAACCCTTTAACCAATATTTTTGACCGCCGTCCAATAATTCTTTTCCAATAGCACCATCTAAAACATTAAACCTATGCTCACGATTCCTAAATAAAAATGGCAAACCAAATACTTGCATATTTGGAGAAAAATTTTCCATTACAGCAGCAGAAACCTTGGTCATACCTAAGCTACCTATTTGCAACAACTCTAGGCACTGACGTTCAGATCCTAATTGCTGGTTGGGGTATAATTCTAGTTTTAATTGACCTTTTGAGTTTTTCTCTAGCTCATCAGCCATATACATCATAGCTCTATGTACAGGATGACTGATATCCAAGCCGTGAGCCAATTTGATGGTTTTTGCTTTTTGAAACGTTTCACATGAATACAAAGCGAGGGCTATGAACAAGACTAGTAAGGCTGAAGTTGCTTTATTCATTAATTAGTTTTTTGAATTTATTTTTTAAGTGCTTTAATAATACCCAAAGCATTTTTTACATCCTGCTCTAGTTTTTTATAATCCTTGTTGGTTATAATATCCTTGGAAATCAATTGGGAGCCCATGCCCACACAGGTTACACCGGCATCGAACCATCCTTTCAGGTTTTCCTCGGTAGGGGAAACGCCTCCCGTTGGCATAATGCTGGTCCATGGTTGCGGGCCTTTGATGCCCTTTACAAACTTTGGGCCGTATAAATCGCCCGGGAACAGTTTTACGATCTCACAACCCAGTTCTTCGGCTCTAGCTATTTCCATTAAAGAGCCACACCCGGGAGACCACAGTACTTTTCGCCTGTTACAAGCAATTGCAATATCTTCTCTCAGCACTGGGGTTACTATAAAATTTGCGCCCAATGCCATATACAAAGAGGCAGCTGAGGCATCGGTTACCGAGCCAACGCCCATAATCATTCCCGGTAATTCTTTAATGGCATACTTGGTCAATTCCCCAAAAACCTCGTGGGCAAAATCGCCACGTGCCGTGAATTCCATTAGTCTTGCGCCGCCATCGTAACAAGCCTTTAATATGTCTTTGCTCAATTCTAAATTGTCATGAAAAAACAAAGGGATCATGCCTGTTTCTTTCATGGCCTGAGCTACTTCTAATCTTGAAAATTGTGCCATATCATTATAATTTATCGTGCAACACGCCCCGAGGCATCGCCGCCCATTAATTTTTCTACTTCGGCAACCGTTACCAAGTTGGCATCGCCTTTTATGGTATGCTTTAAACATGATGCGGCCACTGCAAAATCCAGCGCATTTTGATCGTCTTCCGGATATTTCAACAGTCCATAGATCAATCCGCCCATAAAGGAATCGCCGCCACCCACGCGATCAACAATATCGGTTATTTGGTACTGGCGCGTTTGGTACATTTTTTTGCCATCGTATAAAACACCGGCCCACGTATTATGGGATGCGGAAATGGACCCTCTTAAGGTTGTGATTACTTTTTTTGCCCTTGGGAATTTTTCCATCATTTGCTTGCAAACGGACAAGAACGCCTCGGCCTTTACATCGTGCCCGTGCTTATGGACATCCAATCCCTCCGGGTGGATATTAAAGTGTTTTTCGGCATCTTCTTCGTTTCCCAGAACAACATCGCAATACGATGTTAGTTCGGTCATTATTTTTTCCCGGTGCGCATCATCGCAAAACGTCCAAAGCTTAGCACGATAGTTTAGGTCTGTTGAGATGGTAATGCCTTTTGCGCTTGCGGCCTTAACGGCTTCCAAACAAACATCGGCTGCGCCTTGTGAAATGGCCGGCGTGATCCCTGTCCAGTGAAACCACTCCACGCCTTCAAAAACGGCATCCCAATCGATCATTCCTGATTTTATTTCTGCAATGGCGGAATGCGCCCTATCGTAAACCACTTTGCTGCCCCTTGAAACAGCGCCGGTTTCCAAAAAATAAATCCCCAAACGGTCGCCACCCCAAACAATCTTGTCTACGCCAACGCCTCGTTTGCGCATTTCCATCATGGCACATTCGCCGATGTCGTTTTTTGGCAAACGGGTTACAAAATCTACCGATACCCCGTAATTTGCCAAAGATACCGCTACGTTTGACTCGCCTCCTCCGTAAACCACATCAAAACTGTTGGCCTGTGAAAATCTTAAAAAACCCTGTGGGGCCAATCTCAACATAATTTCTCCGAATGTTACTACTTTGCTCATTTGTTATTTTATTAAATAATCTGTTTAATTTTTAATGTAAAGCTCGGAATTAACATAAAAAAGTATAGGGGGGAAATTACCCAACTTAGGGGGTTAAATAGATATTCATTGGTTAAGTTGATACCAAACGAAAAAAATTAAATCTTTTATTACAGCATAAAGCCACCGTTTTATGACAAAACAAACGACTTGCTATTTTGCACATCCAAGTCAATATGGTTACAAGAAGCAAATATTAAACGTTTTAATCGTGCCTTATACCTCACAATTGTAACCCGAAGAGTATAGGGAAAGGTTATTTTTAGCTGATAACAAACTCTTCGTCTGTTCAATTAAGCTTAATCATTAATCCGACAAAGGCTTCAATTACACTCAATATTTTTGAACTTTAAAATTTTCGATTTTCATGTGATTGTTAACCGTTCTAAAGCCAAAGTAACCCTGGGTATATGGTTGCAAATCAAAAAACTTATAAATCACTTCCCCATTACGTGTATAACTTGTAACGCTATCTTTTACTGTAATTTCAATATGCAGTTTTTTATTGGCTGTTATCATGAATTTTTTATCAGATAAATCATGCTCCGGTAATAGCGGCCTATCCACATTACCATCATAGCGTCTGAATCTGGTTTTTGTATTATGATGACCACCATATCCGACATAATAAGCTGTAAAATGATGGTAATTAGGAAAATGTCCAGCTCGTGATTTGGAACCTTCAAAAAAATCGTCAGGATGCTTCGGGTCGTTTGCCATCCACAAACAATTCATATCTGAAACCCTATCGTACTTACCTCCTTGATCCACAATGGTCACATCGTATGAAATTCTTATAGGTGCCTTCAGCTTTTCCTTGAACCAAATGGTACAGCCTTTAGCATCAATAATTTCAATACTTTGGTTTTTAAATATGACTTGCCCGTTTGGTTGCTGTTCTACGACCCAATTATCTGAATTACCCAAAAAATTTTGGTACCACATATTAGAGCTCTTACATCCCAAATTCAATAGCATAAAAAAGCCAATAATTATGTATTTCATAAAACGATTATATTAATTTATTTGGAAAACAATGATGTTTTAAAACCACTGTTAATTCAAATTCACTTCGTGCTGATTAGAGAAACCATCTTCTTTTAAATGACTCAATTTTTCTTCCATTTCTTTTACCTTATCGGGAAATTTTGAAGCCAAATTATAATTTTCACGGGGATCCTTTTTAATATTGAACAATTGCGGTGATCGTTGAAAACCCGTTTCAATAATAGGTCCCCATGGCACCAGTTTAGGTCCATCTAAAGGTTCAATAAATTTCCAGTCACCTTCTACATATGATAATGGCCCCATAAAACTTTCTTGAATTAATGACGTTTTTCCTGTGGTACTTTTACCTTGAAATACCTCTATCTGATTTTGGCTGTCAATAACATCATCTGGTATAGTTTTAACACCCACCAAAGCAGCAAAAGAACTTAAAAAATCAACCTGACTCACCAAAGCGTTAGAAACCATTCCTTTGTTTTTACCCTTTGGCCATCGGATTATTAATGGGATTTTGCTCCCCCCCTCATAAGCACTATACTTACCACCCCGTAAACCGCCCGTTGGTTGATGGTTACCAAGTAATTCTCTAGCTTGATCTTTGTAGCCATCATCAACAACTGGTCCGTTGTCACTAGAAAATACTATTATAGTGTTTTCAAGTAAATTTTGATTTTTAAGCGTTTTTACAATTTCATTTACAGTCCAATCCAACTGCAAAATCACATCACCTCTTGGCCCCATACCACTCTTTCCTTGAAAGCGTTTATTGGCTACTCGAGGCACATGAATGTCATGTGTAGAGAGTAGTAAGAAAAAAGGCTGCTCCTTGGCGTTGTCGATAAATTTATTGGATTTATCGACTAGTTGCATAGGTATGGTTTCGTCGTCCCAAAGTGCTGCTTTTCCGCCAGTCATATACCCTATTCTACTAATACCATTAATGATGGTATTGTTATGTCCTTGTGAAGGTTTCATGGTTAACAATTCTGGATTCTCTTTTCCCGTGGGCCAATCGCCTATTTTTTCTTTATAGTTTACCTGAACAGGATCGTTAGCATCTAAATTAACAATATGGTGATTCTCTACAAAAACACATGGCACGCGATCGCCAGTTGCTGGAATTAAGTATGAATAATCAAATCCAATTTCTAATGGACCAGGACTAATTATTCCATTCCAATCAGGACCATCATTACCCCCTAAGCCTAAATGCCATTTCCCCACAATACCCGTTTTGTATCCGGCACTTTTTAATAATTTTGGCCATGTTGTTCTAGCGGTATCGATTAATAAACCCTGATCTCCTTTGGCAACACCTGTACCTTTTTTTCGCCATGCGTAATTTCCTGTTAGAACGGAATAGCGCGAGGGCGTACACGTAGCTGCCGTGGCATAGGCGTTTTCAAATAAAATACCATCTTCGGCCAATGCATCAATAGCAGGTGTATTAATTTCTGTAGCGCCGTACGCGCTAACATCGCCATAGCCCAAATCGTCGGTATAAATAAAAACGATGTTCGGTTTTTGTCGGTTTTCATTTGATGTTTCACTAGTACCTTTTATTTCTGAAGTCTTTTTTTTACAAGCTAAAACAGCAAAAAATAACAGGATATATACATAGAAGGTTTGTTTGTTTAGAGTCATCATTTTTATTTATTAATAAGGTTTATCGAATAATTCACTGGAATACATTTTGCTAGTACTCGGTATTACGGCTTTTTTTAAAAATTTGGTATCGTTAGTATCTTTGCACCAATCGATTAGGGTTTGCCTAAATTGATCAATGTTTTTTATGTGGTGTTTAGAGTATATCAAGTTATTCATTTCGTACGGGTCTTCTTTTAAATCGAAGAATTGCTCCCTATTTTTCCCCCAATCGTAAAGCACGTATTTATAACGGTTGCCAATTACTGCACGACCTTGGGTACCGTGGGCTTGTTTTCCTTCAAACTTAGTTTCAACCACCAAATAATCATGCGGTTTAAAGGTGCTTGTATTTTCTAGAAGTGGCTTTATGCTTTTGCCTAAAAACCCATCGGGAATTGTAATATTCGCAAAATCTAAAATGGTAGGATACAAATCCAATCCGTTGGAAATTAAAGTTGGATTATGTTTTCTTTCGGAAGTTTTAGCGTTTTTATAATTGACAATAAAAGGCACCTTGATACTTTCTTGAAAAAGTGCTGTTTTTTGGTTCCAACCGTGTGAGGCATTGCCATCGCCGTGGTCACTGGTAAAGATGATAATAGTGTTGTCTCGCAAACCCAAATCGTCAATGGCATCGATAATCTTACCGATTTCATGATCTACTTTTTCTACCAATCGGTAATAGGCGTGTCGGTATTGGCGCCAATCGGCTTCGGTGTATTGTTTTGTCGGATAGATTTTTACCGAAGCATTTTGCTCTATTTCCAAAGCTTCCGGAAAGGTTTCAGATTTTTTAAAATTAACCGGTAATTCTGGCGTTTCGCTTAATGGTACTGGTGGAATATTTCCGTAAGGCAAAGGCTGGTTTCTGGCCCATTCGCAGATATTGTGTGGATTATCAAAAGAGGCCACCAAAAAGAAAGGTTGCGTTTTTGCCGTTCTCAATTTTAAATAGTTGATGCTTTTTTCGGCCAAGGGTATATCGCCAAAATCGGCTATTTTTTCAAAGCCGTTGCCCTCGACCATGTCTGCTTCGTGAGCATGCCATTTTCCGCCGTAGACACAATGGTAACCCGCTTGTTTTAGAACGTGCCCAAGCCCCGTTTTTTTGTCTTTGGGCTGCATCTCTTTATCACCTTTTTCATTAGAATTTACACCTAAATTATGTGGCATTTTACCTGTAAACATACTGGAACGCGACGGTGTACACAACGGAAATGTAACATAAGCATTTTTAAAATGAATGCCGGTTTTTACCAACTTATCTAAATTTGGTGTACTTAAATTTGGGTTTCCGGCCACACTTAAGGCCTCGGCTTGGTGTTGGTCGGTCATGATTAAAACTATGTTGGGCTGGTTTTTATTCTGCCCAAACGAAACCGCAAAAGAACTCAAGATGATCAAAAATGTTATTTTAAATTTCTTCATAATTACAGTGTATTTTGCAACCATTTCTTTTCTGTTTTTTGCCATTGCTTCAAAGTTTTGCAAACCCATTTTGGGGTATTCCCCAAACGGTGCTTAAGTTGCGCTTCGTAAAGAGATTCGGGAAAAACCTTAGTGCCCAAACTTTCTAAGTAACCAATATTTTTTTCATTAAAAGACGATTTAGAGCCATGAAACCCCACAATCGTTGGATTAACAACGGCAAATCCCCAATACATACCTTTTCCCGAAAGACTCCAAAAATCATAATTTGAAATGGTGTCGCCCACCCTTTTATAATTCCATAACGTTAAGCCTTTTAAATGATGTGGCTCGTTTTTATAAAACCCGCCATGGTTGGTCATTTTAGAGCCTTCATATAAGTCGACCAAATTATTTATGGGAATATCGGCATGTGAGTCCCAACCTTGTTTCGGGGTCTTTACGCGCCAAATTACCGAACCCGATGTTTTGTGCGACATAGCCGCCCCGTGGAATTGCCCATAATTTGAAGCATCGTGTATCAAGCCCGTAAGCACCCGGGTAGATTGTGTAACGTTGGTTAATTTGTGCCCGCTGTTGCCGTGGACCAAAAGCTGTAAAATGGATGAGGCATAACCATTATTTATGGATACGGCACCGGTAACATTGCTAAAACGGCAACGGCGTACCCACGAATTCGCAACACGGTTCATAGCAATAATGGACCACGCATTATCGTGAATATAGTTTTTGTGATGCACGAATTTATCGTTAAAATTCGCTTTAAAAAAAATATCTTCAACACCAACGTTTTCCAGCGAATAAAATGGTTTTGCTTGCCAATTGTAAGCCGCATTTATTTCATTTATTAAAGGATCTTTTAAGGTAATAGTGTTTCCAGAAATACGTTTTATGGCGTGGTTTTCAATAAAGGTTACGCCTTTTTCTGCAACCTTTTCCCAATGTGGACGTGGAGTTTTCTTCTGCAAAGCAGTTTTGGCGGCCTCTACATTATAGGGCATTTGCAACTGGATGTATTTGGCATTTTTGAATATTTCGGCGTTTTCAACTTCAATCACATCATCGCCCGCGTTTGCCTGTTTTGAAATGTTTGTTGTCGCCCTTGCTTTCTTCTTCGGAAAAAAATTGAACATATAGCTCACTTTCCATTCGGGCTCGTCGGGATAGCGTCGCGGCATGTGGTCCTTCATCTGGATTACCGTTCCGTTTTTGCCCATACCGCTTCCTTTTAAAATGATGTTTGAAGCCGTTATTTCAATAGGATTGGTTCTGGTCGGGTTTACATTTACCTTGAACTCCCCTTCAGGAAAAAACACCACACCGCCTTTGTTGTTTTCTGCGGCATGTATAGCCGACTGTATCGCCTCTTGATCAGAAATAGAATCATTGGGAATGGCTCCAAAATCCATCACGTTAAACACTTTTAAATGTTTGTGTTTTTTCGGGATACCGGTTTCGCCCAATTGATAACCCGCATACGAATAATCGAAAAGTTTTGGAATGCCCGGGTCTGTAATTTCACTAGTATACTTTTTCCATATTAGTGCCTTGGGTTGAGCACAGGCGCTCATACAATACAGATATAAAAGGACTAAAACAATTAAAAGCAAACGTTTCAAAACAATTATTTTTATGGGTTTTTAAGGTACTTTCTATAATTTTAACAAGCTAAACTCGTTTGGTAAACCGTGTACACACTCTAAAGTAATAGTGGTTACGTCGCCAGTATGGTCCACGGCTTTTACCGTGCCAGTAATAGCAGTATCCCATTTTCCGTTTAACGTTAAGGTAAGACTTACTGTCCTACTGTAGTTTTCAAACTTATTTTGCTTAATCTGTTTAAAGTTCAAATCAGGTTCTACAACACTTAACGTTATTCGGTTGGCATTATCTTCACGCGCCATGACCAAAGCTGGTTTAGACATGGTTTTCAAAGCACCGTTTTCTAAGTTTGTATCGGCTTCAAATATAACGTAACCTGTTGTTTTTGTGGTTTTATCTAAAACAATATGTGCTTTTTCATCGGCTCTAAGTATCTTATATGAATTATCTTTTGAAACAGTTTTACCAAAGTTTTTCAATTCGGGTTCACTTAAAAACGGATAAATAACATATTGGTAGCTTGCATCTTTTGGCGCCATCCCATGATTAATCCACGCCGAGGCATAATCGCCTTCGGTCTCTTTGGCACCTTTCGCCTTTTTATTGTTTTTGCCTGTATTTATAGAGTATTTATTATGATAGGATTGTTGGTTTTCTTTTTTAAACTGAATGGGGTTTCCAGATAACATATAATAACCATTTCCGTAAGGATCGGTTATCCAGTTTTTCGAAGTAGCTTCGGAAGCAATCGTTGCCGTGTAAGGAAATTTCGTTATTTTTTCAGAAGAGCTATAAATAGGTGCTTTTTTATCTTCTAAAAAAGATTGAAAAATATTGGTTTGCGTCGGGTTTTTATCATCGATACTTGAAATATTGGTACCGATACAAATCAATTTTTTTCCGAAAGAAAAGACTGATTTTTTAGCATACAATTTACCGGGGTAACCCACTTTTGTTTCAGGGCCGTCGGCGTTAGAACCTTTTCCTTCGTTAAGTATCATGCCAAAAACACCATTGTCGCCCAATTTTGTGGCACCGGCAAATGTTTCGTTGGACCGGAACATGATCAGTGGCATTTTGGCTTCCAGTTCTTTTAATGGCAAATAGATGATGGTCGCCCCGGGGTAACGATTCCAATCCCAACCTTCTTGTCTGAACCCACTGCCTTTTTCGCCCTTTTCGCTTAACAATTGTACGGTGCCATTGGCCGGATAGCGGCCGTAGCGGTTTTCATCTATATAAATTTCCGACGCCCAAACATATTTGCTGTAACCTTTAATAATGGCCGCCCAATTGTTTTGCCTTTGCACTGCGGTTGCTGCATAAGGAAAGGTGTAATAGCCTGTTAAATTTTCTTTTTTTATGTCATGTAAACTGGTAAAAAGTGAGGTATTCAGCAAATCTTCATCGCCCCAAAGCCTTAAATATGCAGCGGCGACCTCTTTATCGATTTCGGCAGTTCCTTCTGGATTTCCAGCCAATGCCATGTGCAAATACTGTTGTCTAAACTTCTTTATATTGTTGGCTTCAAGTGGATGACGCCCTGCATTCCCAAAGCCCCAATCGTATTTTTGACTATACTTACGCGTTGCCAAAAATGCATTTTTAAAATTTTTGTGTCCTTCGGTACCTACTCGAAAACGTGTTTTTGATAACGTGTAAATAATTTTGGGTACATTTTGAAAAGCACCATAGCCATAAGCCGGATAATGCCCGTTGTGATGCCATGCTGTTCCGTCAATTTTAAAACCCCATTCTTCGTCTTGTTGTGCTAAGGTTATAGATAAATAGTTGGAATAGGCTCTTAGCATTTCAGCTTGCATTTCCTGTTCTTCAAACATAAAAATGAGCATGAGGTGGTAATAGGCCTGAGTATTTAAGTAGTCTATATTAACATGAAAATTTTCTTCATTGTCCAAAACCATGCCTAAATTATACAACCAATGTAAACTAGAAGCCACTTGTTTTAATAGATTGTTTTCATACAAAAAGTGTCTCATTTTAAAAAAGCCCTCTGTAATTTCCCTAACGTTATAACCTATATGATGTCTTGTACCGCCATTAGAACCTGCTTGCCAACCTTGATCTAAGTAATATTTTGTACCAAGTAAAAACATACGCTCAATTTCCTGACGCTCTGAGTCATTGGCCCTATCGTGGAAGTTTGCTAATTTTTTCATTACCGTTCCAAGATCCTTTATATCATTAAATGTCCGTGAACCCTGTTTCTTTTTATTAAAGTACTCCTGTCCATCATTAAAATTTAAAGGAGGTCCCAAAACCGTAGTACCGTTATCTGTTATTTGTAGCTTATCAAACATTTCTGTTAATGCGCTGATGTAAACCTTATATTTCTTATCAATAACCATATCTGCATCAATCATTTGCTCGAACTTTTTTAAATCCATTCGAATGGCCATAGAAACAGGTCTTGGCTCCAAGCTTTGAATTTGCTTAAAGTTCGAAATCAATGGTAACCAATGATCTTTACCCGGATTATCATTTGCCTTTATAAAAGGTACAATTAAGTCGGGGTATTGGTGTCTATCATCTTGGTATTGAGAGAAGATAATATCATCAAAAAATAAGGTACCACTTGCCGCCGTTGTTGAAATCTTAAAGTAATCGTAATCTACATCACTTCCTTTTTTGGGCGGATTTCCATTCATTTCATAAAAAGGCACCCAAATTCGTCGCCAACCTGTAAAATTTAATGGAACGCTAAAATACACCTGAGTTTCGCCCTGGGTTTCATATGAAATAGTAATGGTTTCATTCTGGGCAGTTTCATTATAAATGGACATGTGCAGTGTGGGACTCGCCGGAAAATGTGCTCCGTATCGCAGAGGACTTTCTGCATGGGAAAGTTCTCTGAAATTTGAAGTTCCAAAGGAAGCTTCACCTTGCCATTCCCATTTTAACGAATTCCGGCCATATCGATAATGTGAATCACTAAGTGCTAATGAACTATTTGTTTTATTGAATTTGGTTAAAACCGAAGCCTCTTCAAAAGACTCCACAGCCGGTAACTCACTGCTTTGAGCCACGACTAAGTTACTTATCATCAATAATAAAATACCTATTAATATATTGTTTTGTGCTTTAAAGGGGTTGAAAGTCATAATCTATGCATTTGTTAAACGGTGTAACTCATAAAAATAAAAGTCCTAACACCTACTTTAATTTCTTTTAATCTCATTTTTATGTTCTAACTCATCAGAGTTTACAATTATTTTAGACCCTCTCATGTTCCAGTCACTAAACCATACGCTTTTCTTCCTGTATAATTTGGGGTTACCCAGATTTTCAAAGTTACTAACAAGAGCCAGTCTTCCGGTCAATTCATTAGGCATAACCTGCTTTTTTGATACTTTAGACAGTAATGCGCCAGTTTCCTTATTATAAATTGCAGCCAACAAGGTATAGGTCTCTCCATTTGGTCTGATTGTTAAAACTAAGTTTAAACCTTTTGGGAGTTGGTCAACAACTAGGTCATTTTTTTTATTAGGGCTAGGATTACCAATAAACAACGAGCCATTTGTACAAACACCTAAATTTATACCCTTATTGTCATTGGCCTTACCATCAAGCTGCTTTAAGGCACCTTGAAATCCGATATTAAATCCTGCCCAATTGAGATTGGAACTTGTTATTTTATTATTAAAAAAACCTAAACTTACCTGCATTTCTAAATCCCCCTTTTGATCTGAAAGTTGACGTGTAAGCAAATACATCTTTCTGTCTTCGGTACTGACCAAGCATTCAATTCTATTATCAGTTATGTGCCAATCATGCTTCGAGTTTACAGCATATTCTGAACCTATTAGTGTTGCAGTACTTTTGTTAACAAAGTCACTTTTAAAAGCCGTTGATTTACCTTGTTTTTCACAACTTAAAACAAACATGATAAGACTGAAACTAAAACCAAATTTAAGTAGTTTGAAACCTTGTTTTAAGAGACTTGAATGATTGAACATGCTTAATTTGGACATAAAACACCCATTATAACTTTTGATACTTTTTCAACCAAGGATCCTGCTTTTCATTTAAGTTTTTAAGCAGTTCTTCGTGAAGCCTCTTTTCTGTATCTTCATCACTACCTATTAAGTTGTTAAGTTGATATGGATCGTTTGTGTTATCATACAAAAACTTACGTTCTATGTTTTTCTCGTCGATTGTTATTACATAAGTATATTTGTGAGTACGTATACCACGGTGCCCCGATTCTGGCTGTCCTTCTAAAATAAAATAATACAATGCCGAAGTCGGCTTATCCCCTTCGTTATTTAAAATAATTGAGGATAAATCCTGGCCATCTAAATCCATAGGCATACCATCAGTAGCTTCAACCAGGTTTAAAATGGTTGGCATAATATCGGTTGCACTTACAATCAAATCACTTTTTTGGTTACTTCTAATTTTCTTTGGCCACTTTATAATGAAAGGTACATTTATGGCTTCTTCAAACCAAACGTTTTTAGACATTAAACCGTGGCTCCCCATCATTTCACCATGATCTGAGGTAATGATAACAATGGTATTATCTTCTAACCCTTCGTCTTTTAGGGTTTTTAAAACCCGACCTATTTGCTCATCCACACCAGTAACCATGGCAAAATGGTTACGAACATGCTCTTTAGCCAAATGGGTGCGCTTCCTTGTTGCTCCTGAATGAAATGCCAAATCCTCAGCATCTGTATTCAAATCTACATTTCCTCTTACTAGTAATTGATCTAAAGATTTGTCTTTATAATGCTTCAAATACTTTTCAGGAACATATTGATAAGGAGGATGTGGAGGATTAACAGACCAAAATAAAGCAAAAGGTTTGTTTGCATCTCTAGTTTGTAATGATGGGTTTTTAATGTAATTAATAATAACATCAGCCTCATGCTTTGGGGACCATTCATTAACATAAGTCAGTTCATCCTCCTTGGCATCATTTATCCAATAGTGCGGCGTATTATGCTGATCAAAGGTTCCGTAAGCATACCAAAAATTAAATCCGTGCCTTAGTTCTTTAGGTTGATAAGCGTCCCAAATTACGGTATCCTTTCCCGGAATTGGTTTTGGGGAGCGTAAATGAAGCTTACCCACATAACCAGCATCGTAACCGTTTTTCACTAAAACGTCTGAAATACTTACGTCATCCTTTTGCCATGAGTTGTTGTATTTATAACGTCGTGAATTACTATTGCTCAACACCGAATTATTATAGGGTAATTTACCTGTCATCAACATCCCACGATATGGGCTACATAATGGATAATTACTAATGGCATTGGATATAACCATACCTTCTTTTCCCAACTGGTCTAAATGAGGCGTATGAACAGGGTCCTGATTGTTGATGCCAACAGCTGCATTTCTAAACTGATCAGGAAAAATAAACAAAATATTTGGCCTCTCAGGTTTAGCCGCTTCTGGATTCGACTTTGACTTACAAGCAACCATAAATGCGGCGATACAAAAGAATAAAAAAACCTTTAAATAATTCATTTCTAGGATACTATAATTTATTGTTTGTCTTTAATTTTTTTAATCTAGATAATGCTTCAATATAATAATAATCGGCATAAATAAGAGCCACATCAATTTCGTGCCCTAATGATTTTGCCCCAGTAGAATGCAGCAAAAATGAATCTGCTTTACCGACTCCTGAATAATTTTCTGAACCTAAAGATTTTAACATTTTAATGGCAGCATTATAATAGCGCATTTGGTCTGCTTCATCTTCAACCAAAGTGCTTAAATCCAATAATGCTGATGCTACGATAGCCGCTGCTGAGGCATCTTTTTCTTCTTTGGGATCGTCTTGCACATCAAAATCCCAAGCTGGCACCATATCTTCTGGCAATAAATCTAAATACGCATCTGTTATCTTTTGTGCAAAATCTAAAAACTTTTTATCTTTTGTTTCCTTATAAACCATTGTGTAACCATACACACCCCAAGCTTGACCACGGGACCAACGACTATTATCTGCATAACCTTGCTTGGTATGTCTGTTTAGCACTTTACCTGTAACAGAATCGTATTCTAAAACGTGCCACGAGGTTAAATCGTCCCTGAAATGGTTTTTCATGGTGGTTTCGGCATGCTTTACGGCAATGTCGTAGAACTTTTTGTCGCCACCGTGTTTGGCCGCCCAAAACAATAACTCTAAATTCAGCATATTATCTATAATTGTAATATGTTGTTGCCACCTTGGGTGCATTTTGTTGGACCACGATTTTATGGTACCCACATTAGGGTTGAACCTTGAGGCAAGCGAAGCCGCCGAGGTAAGCAATATATCTTTATATTCTTTTTTACCGCCAATTTCATAGCCTAGGCCATAAGCCGGAAACATCATGAAACCGATGTCGTGGTGTTCTGTAATGTTTTTAAAATCCTCAAAAACCTCGGTGCGTTTTATCGCTTCGTCTTTCCAACGCTTATTCCCTGTAACATCATAGGTATACCACAACACGCCTGGGTAAAAACCAGAGGTCCAAATTAATTTATGATTTCCTACTTGTTTCCATTCTGTTTCGTCAGTTTCTATAAGGCGTGGGTGCTTTGTCAAGTCCGTTAACTTAGGCACAGCAATTTCTAACTGCTTTTCACAGTCATTAATTTGTTTTTGTAAATCTATTTGGATTTCAGGTTTAGAAACTGCAAAAGCTTCATCTGTTTTATTTGAGTTTTTACAAGCCACGAAACAAACGAAGCATGTTAGGAAAAGCATTTTAAATCGCATGGTTTTATTCAATTTTAAATTATATTATTACAAGGCTGATCTAACATTTTTTATTTAACTAAATTTAAATGCAGCACCGAAACAAAGATTAGTATTTTAATAAAAAAAGCTGAGGGTATAATTGTTCATTAAAGCGGTTATACCTGTTCATTTTAACACATATAAGCCATAATAAAAGCCCCAACCACTATATTTCGAAGCAGTTGAGGCCTTTATTTTTAATCTATTATTAGTCTTTAATTATTTTAAGATAATTTTTTTAGTTAATACTCCACCTTCTTGAGTTTCTAACTTTAAAAGATATAATCCTGGAGAAAATTTGCTTACATCTATAGATTCAGAAAAACCTGTATTGTAAATCACTTTACCTGTCATATCCAAAAGTGTTGTGTTTCTAATATTAATGTTAGCATCCAATCGGCTAATGTTTAATGTTTCTTTTGCTGGGTTTGGATAGATTGAAAACGCTCGATTTAACACTTCATCCTTAATTGATAATACAACAGAGCTATCAACTGTAAAATCCAATTGTTGCAAGGCTGTAAAAGCTGAATTAGGTGTCCAAGCTTTGGACAATACAAAACGGTAATATCTATAGGCCTGCGAAGTTGTTAAAGTGATTGGGTACTCGGCACCTGCACCACTATTGCCACTGAACATTCCTAGTGGAGTACTTAAATTATCCCAATTGCTATCGTCATTACTACCTTGTACGACCCACTCAGATTCATCTGGAGCGCCTTTATTAGAAGTTCCATTAGCCAAAACATACCTTACTTCAGAAATTGCAACAGGGTTATAGGCGCTAGAAACCTCAAATTTATAACCTTCTCCTATAGGAATTAAAGCTTCCGCTAATCTTGGAACCGAAGTATTTGATGTTAGAACATCTGCCCATTTAGTTGTGTTTGTAAAATTGCCATCTGCTATTGCGGCACTTGGTGTGTTAAAAACATCTGTTTGCCCAGAAAAACTTGTATTTAATGCAGAAAAAGCACCATCTGCGACATCTTGTGGTGTAGCTTCGAATTTTACATCTGAAATATAAAAAGTTCCGTGTTGACTAACCCCTGAACTAAATGCCGAATTATCTGTTACCATTTTAAAAGCTATAGTTACGGATGATCCTGTATAAGCAGACAAATCAACCTCACCTTTGACATAGGTCTGAGGAGATACATCAGAAGTAGCGATACTACCAATAATGTTTCCGGTTTCATTTGTCCATGTCGCGGTATTTGGTGCATTACCATGCGTATAGTTTTCAGAAACCCAAACCGTTAGGGTTGCGCCACCACCAAAAACATATCTTTGTTGTGACCAAAATGATACTTTAGGAGCATTCGCTGAAGACAAATCCTGATTGGTCATTAACGCCCATGCTTCTATTTCGTAATTGGTATCTGCCGGAGACCCACTGGTGTTGGTAAACGCAATAGTCCTTTGATCTCTTGCTGTTCCTGCCGGAATTCTATTTGTGGGCCTCGAACTTTCATCGAATACCGGGCTAGAATCCAAGGCATCTACTACATCGCTTACTCTTTTACCAACTTGATTGGCTGCTTGTCCACCTAAGGCAACTTTCTGAACTGTAAAGCCCCTTCCTTCATTCTCGTATCTAAAATCTTCATAGAAAATAGTCTGGGCGTTGATTGACACCACAGCCAACATAAAGGTTAGAAACAAGGCTATTTTAAAAGTAATTTTCTTCATAATAATTAAATGTTTTAAAAGTTATGGATATTGTTTAATAAAAATTTGAATATCATAAAATTAAACAGAATGCTCTGTTTTAAAAAGGGGATGTGCGTTCATATAGAGGGGGTTAATTAACCAACACACAAATTGATAAGAAAAAAAAAGCCCCAAAGTCTGTATAATTATAATACAGAACATTGGGGACACTAAAACAAACGGATTATTTAATCCGTTACTGTAATTGTATATTCTTGAATTTTCTCTTCTTGTCCACGTATGGTTTCGTTATTCCCAATAAATGTTACGGTATAGGTACCGGCTTTTGAGTAAGTGTACTCAAAGGTTTCGAGTTTTTCTGAATATGTTTTTAACGCCTCTCCTTTATCTGGATTTACCTTTGTTAAATTAATAGCGTTGGTAATTAACCAATCCTCATTGGTTATCCATTGTCCACCAACTTTAACCTGGCCTCGCATGCGCCACAAACCATCGCTTCCTTTACCGCTATCCCAATACCACTTGTTAGCGTTCCAACCTGACACTACCCCTTGTACATCAACAGGCTTGAATCCAGGAACCTTTTCTGTGGCTACCGTAAGTGGCGCAGGTGCATCGGCTACATCCATTTGAATATTTAGATCGTCCAAATACCACTCTGACGGTCTTGTAGCTGTGTTATCACAAAAGTATTTAAAACCGAAGTAAATTGGATTTCCATCTGCTAAATCTGTAATGTCAACAACCCCAGATTCCTGCAGGGTAAAATCATATAAGGTGGAGATGTTAAATCTATCTGATATTTCTGTCCATGTTGCTGTATTCACAGCTTCTGGAGTACCACTTCCATCGTAGTCCCTAGAATACCATACAGTTAAAAGTCCTTCACTATTATCACCTAAACCCCATTTTTGAGAGTTCAAAAAAGACATGGTTACGGTACCTTCTGCATTGGTTCTGTCGCGATATTTATACTGATGTTCAAAATCACCAGCATAGAAATATAAGAAGTTAGGTGCATTATTCACCTTAAATTCTACAGGTTCTCCTACTTTAGCGTTATCGTTGAAAACAACTTCAAAATTTGGAACATCCACGGTCTCTAGGTCTTCACAACTTTGAATCCCGAAGATTACGAAGAATAACATGGTTAATACATAAACTGATTTTTTCATTTTAATTTTTTCTTTTAATTATTATATTTTTTTGGTTAATTACCAACCTGTGGTTTGTTTGAGGTTAGTATTTACACCCAATTCCTGCTCTGGAATCGGCAGTATATAGTGTTTACCGGGGTCAAAATCATTGTAACCATCATAAAAGTCGAATGAAGCATTCATTGTATTTCTTCTTGGACTACTGTTAACGGGCATATCACCAAATACTGGAATATCATTGGCATCTAATTCAAAGGTGCCAAATGTGGTCCAGTCTTCATTCATAAAATTTGGATCTGCAGCTAAAGTTTCCATGGTGGTTTTAGTTTCATTAACCTTTTGATCTAATAAGCCCCACCTTACTAAATCGTATTTTCTATGACCTTCAAAGCATAACTCCAACAGACGTTCTTCTTGAATAGCACCATCAGAAATTACAGTTATAGGCGTAGCATTTGCTCTACCCCTTACATGGTTGACAGCATTTAAAGCCTCATTAGAGCCCGGTGATATTTTATTTACAGCCTCAGCGTATATCAAATACATCTCCGACAAACGCAATACAGGCCAATGATGCGACCCATAGCTCGTATTGGTTGTATTAGGCTCTAAATATCTACGGTATTTTGATGCAGGGTACTGAAATTGACTGTTGATCAGCCCCAATTCACAGTTATCATTTCTTTTACCAAAATATGGCAAAGTATTCCATAAACCTCTTTCATCATCCGGATCATTCCTGTACTTTAAAACCAAGGAAATGGTAGCATAGGTTAACCCAAATCCTTTACCTTTTAAATCACCGGACCCATTTGGACAAGATTCGTCGTCAAACTTAATACCAAAAGCAGAACCTAACTTAGAAGATTGGTTAGAGTCTAAATCGGCGAACGAAAACCCAACTTGAAATAGGGTTTCTTTGGTTTCATAATTCCCTCTGGCCAATTCATTAAATACATCAGCATAACTAGGGTTTAATTGATGATAAGAATCATCAATCACCTTCTTGCTCCAATCTCTGGCTTTCTCATAGGCACCTGCCTCATTAAATGGCGCACTTGCCATATACAAGTAGGCTCTAGCCAATAATCCTCTAGCTGCACTCTTACTTGCGCGCCCTGCTACTGCTTCAGATGCATTAGGTAAATACTGCTCTGCAAATTCTAAATCTGCTACAATCTGTTTGAACACATCAATACCTGGTGTTCGTGGCAACAGTTGTTTATTGGTTTCTTCCAAAGGCATTGGAACACCTTGAGTACCCCCAAATGCTTTTTGCAGATCAAAATAAAGAAACGCTCTTAAAAAATGAGCCTCAGCCGTAAACTCTTGTTTTACTTGTGATTCCAATGGTGATTTTTCAAGACCTACTATAAGTGTGTTCGCTGCAGAAATCCCTTCATAATAGGTGCCCCAAATATCTTTTAACATGGGCTCTGAAGCAGTAAAATTATTTTTTCTAATATCTCGGGCTCCTTTTCTATTATAAAATCCTTCGTCTGTCCAATTAGTTGGGTACTGAGCGTTAATTACCGCCTCCCTATAGACAGCAACCACTCGACTGTAGGCTCCTGCCAAACCTGCTAAAGCGCCAGCTGGTGTACCATATAGCGTTTCAGAAGTAATATTATCTTCTTGTGCGATTTCTAATTGCTCATCACAACCCTGAAACAATAAGGTTGATAGAATTGTAATTATTATAAATTTTATTTTCATGATTTTTTTTTTTAGAATGAAACATTTAAACCTAAACTAAATGTTCTGTGCTTTGGATAAGCTGAATAATCAATACCAGGCGTTATTAGAGAATTTGCTACAGACACCTCTGGATCGAAACCAGAATAGTCTGTCCAAGTAATAAGGTTTTGTCCCGATAGGTACAATTCTAAACCGTTTAGTTTTAATTTCTCTAACACGTCTTTTGAAAAATTATAAGAAAAATTTACCGTTTTTAGTCTGAGGTACGACCCATCCTCAACGATGCGAGATGAAATATCTTGGAATCCTTGGCCGTCAGCTCTATGCATATTGGTATTTTGGTTTTCTGGCGTCCATCTGTTAAGTGTTGTAGCCAATTGATTTTGATTAGGTCGGTCCATGCTTTCTAACACGAGTCGATTGGCATTTAATATATCGTTTCCATAAGACCATTGTAAAAAAGCACTTAGCTGAAAGTTTTTATATGAAAAAGTATTACCGAATCCACCAAAATGTTTAGGTAAAGCGTTACCTATAATGGTTTTATCAGCCCCGGTAATTTGTCCATCGCCATTTAAATCTTTATACTTTTCATCACCAGGTTGGTGACTTCTGTAACTCGCTTGCCCTGGAAGCAATGTGTGTGTAGAGGCATCAGAATCGTAATTTTCAAAATCTGTGATTTGATATACCCCATCTGAAATGTAACCAAACATATTACCCAAAGGTTGTCCTTCTTCTACAAGAAATTGATTAGTGCTTAACAATCTGTAATAATTGGGTTGGCCAAAAATTGGTTTTCCTTTAGGTAATGACACAATGGTGTTTTGATTGAAAGAAATATTAAAATCTGAGGTCCATTTAAAGTTTTTGGTAGAAACATTTACAGTATTTAAACTAAACTCTAACCCTTTATTTCTAACTTGTCCCGTGTTGGTCCAAACGGATTCAAATCCTTGAGACAACGCTGTATCGGCATTAATAAGAAGGTCGTTAGTATCTTTTTGATAAACCTCTACCAATAACGACAGTCTATCATCAAAGAATCCCATATCCAAACCAGCGTTATATTGCTCTGTGGTTTCCCAAAACAAATTTGGGTTGGCTCCAAAACTAGTTGGGCGTTGTCCTTGAACGGTTTGCCCGCCAAAAAAGTATGATGCATCACTATCGGTTAAAAATTCAAATCTGGCGGTACCAGGAATTCTATCATTCCCAGTTTTACCATACCCCGCTTTAAATTTTAATTGCGAGAATATGTTTAAATTTTTAATAAAATCTTCCTTATCGGCGTTCCATGATACAGCTGCGGAGGGGAAATACCCAATTCTATTTTGCTTAGGAAAATTTGAAGAACCATCACGTCTTAATGAAGCCGTAAACAAATACTTTCCTTTATAGCCATAGTTGATTCTTCCTAATACAGAAAAAATTCTAGACTCTGCCGTTCCACTAACATCATCAGAACTATCTAATGTCCCACCATCTAAAGAATTGATACCCAAATTTTCAAGATACTGAGGAATGTCAATAGATCTGAAACGTGTTCTGGAGGTTTTTCTAATATTTAAAGTTACCCCAACTAGTCCGTCTATAGAATGATCGTTAAATTTCTTTTTAAAATTCAAAGTATTCACCGAAGAGAAATTTTTCCATTTTTGTTCATCTAAAGAACCATTTATACCGTCGATTTTACTTAATAATCGGCCGTAAACGGTTTTACTGTTATTGAAGATGCCTGTATTTCTAAACTGACGGCTAAAACTTGCCCTAGTCTCAAATCTAAAGGCCGGCGACAATTTATATTTTAGTCTTAAATTACCTATAAATTGATCGTTTTCGCGTTTTCGGTACTCATTATTTAACGATACTATAGGATGCCAAACTACAACGTTAAAACCATCGTAATCATCATTAACCTGTGATAATGGATCAACACCTTCTGGGTAGTCTATAAATTTATTGGCGACATTATTATAAGTTACCAAGCTCCTTAGGAACGAATACGATGAATTTCCTTTGGTATCAAGCCCTTCTTGCACGTAATTAGTATACAGTACATCAGCAGTTACGTCCAATTTATCATTAATTTTATGATTTACCGTCATTCTCCCATTTAACCTACTATATTCAGATTTTAATAAAGACCCTTGATCCTCGACAGCGTTAATAGAAGCGTTTATTCTGGTTTTTTCATCCCCACTAGATATATTAAGTTTATGGGTTTTAGAATAGGCTGTTCTAAAAGCTTCATCTTGCCAATTTCTACCTTTCTCATTTCTGTAATCTTCAAGATCCCCAACCTTCACACTTTGCCCAAGATCTTCATCGAAAACGGAAAAGAATCGCGTTGATGTACTAGATTCATTAATTTCTGAAGAGAGCTTCAAAAATTCATAAGGCTCTAAAACGTCTAAGGTTTTTGATACATTTTTTATATCCAATCTTGTTTCATAGCTAATTTTCGTTTTTCCCGATTTAGCACGCTTTGTTGTAATAATAATAACCCCATTGGCTCCACGAACACCATAAATGGCAGTTGCTGAGGCATCTTTTAAAACAGTCATGGTTTCAATATCGGAAGGGTCTACCAAACCAGGATTGAAATTTTCTATAATAAACCCATCCATGACATAAAGCGGGGAATTATCGCCATTGACGGTATTACCGCCCCTAATAACAATATCCATTCCAGATCCGGGTTCGCCGCCACCTGCACTTACTTGAACACCAGCAACACGTCCTGCCAAGGCCTCATCAAAATTGGCAACAGGAGCTTCTGTTAGTTTATCCATTTTTACGGTAGCCACAGAACCTGTGAGGTCTTTTTTCTGAACAGAACCGTAACCAATAACAACAATATCATCCAATTGCTGTAAATCTGGTTTTAACGATAAATCTATTTTGGTTTTTTCAGTGATAGCGACCACTTGTGTTTTATATCCAACATAGCTAAAGGTTAGCGAACCCCCAGTATTGACTTGAATAGAATATTTCCCATCAAAGTCTGTTGTTACGCCATTTAATGTTCCTGTTTCCAATACGTTTACTCCAGGAAGCGGCAAACCGATTTCGTCTGTAATGGCTCCCGAAATGGTTTTTACCTGTGCATAAGTAGAGAAACTACACAACACTCCACATAAAATCATAAGAAGCAGCAGGCTACTCCTTTTTGGTTTTGTTAAAAATAGCTTGAGATGATTTTTCATTAATTAGTTTTTTTAGATGTGATTATATGGTTAAGTTTTTCAGAAGTAAATTTAGAATCAAATTCCATTATTTAAGGGGGAAACCAAGCTCTTTTAGAAGCGGGTAGCTGTTCAATTTTGCATAAAAAGCGCCATTTTTCCTAGTATTTAGCTACAGAACTATAGGATTCATATAAAAATCCAAAATGAAATCATAAATTAATCTGAATGACTCTCCCGATATTGAGAAGGCAATACATTGAACAATTTTTTAAACGATTTTCTAAAGTGTTTTAAATCGTTAAATCCTAAATCGTAAGCAATTTCAGAGATATTCATATCCGACTTACTTATTAATTGTGCGGCACGCTTAAGTTTTATGGTTTTTATAAATTCTGAAATGGATTGGTCAGTTAATGCTTTGAGTTTTCTGTACAATACAGAACGACTAGACCCCATATCATCAATAAAACTCGTTATGGAAAACTCAGGATTCGATATATTGGTTTCAACTATTCCAATGGCTTTTTTTAAAAACTTTTCATCAGCAGAGGTCACGGTAAGTTCTTTAGGCTGCAAAATGATATCTTTTTTAAACTTATCTATTAACTTTTTTCTTGATTTTAATAAGTTATCGACCCGAATCTCCAAAATATGTGCATCAAATGGCTTTGTTATATAAGCATCGGCACCTAGTTGAAATCCTGATTTCTGGTTTTCTTGAGAGGTTTTTGCTGTAAGCAATATAACTGGAATATGGCTTGTCTTTATATTGGTCTTAATTTCATGACATAGATCCATCCCGTTCATAATGGGCATCATAACATCGCTAATTATCAAATCTATATCATGGGCTTTCGCTATCTCTATAGCTTTTACACCATTTTCCGCGTCTAAAACATTATAATTATTTAAGAAAATAGATTGAATAAACGTGCGAACCTCTACGTTATCTTCTACAATTAAAATAGTGGAAAGCGATTTATTCAAGGGCATAGTTTCAATGGGTTTTTGCTTTTGTTGTTCTACTATACTTTTGTCCACATATGCCGCTTTCTCAATATTGAAGGTTTTGTTTTCTAGGTTTTCATTCATAATTTCCGTCATCTGTCCTTTATTCAAATGGGCGTGACCTAAGGGCAGTTTTACGGTAAAAGCCGTGCCGTTATTTTCGCTACTCTTAACTTTAATACTACCTTTATGCAATTCAACAAGATTTTTTGTTAACGACAATCCTATACCGGTTCCTGAACGTTCTCCCAGTTGATAAAACCTATCAAAAACAAATTTCTTGTTTGCCTTAGATATACCACTACCATTATCTGTAACTTTAACCTTTACCCAGTTCTTGGATTTTATGTTTTTAGATTTTTCGAAAATGGAAATTTCTATTGTAATTTTACCGCCCTTAGAAGTAAATTTAAAGGCATTGGATAGTAAATTAAAAATAATTTTCTTGAGTTTAGTTCGGTCGAACCACACCTCAATATCTTGTTCTGTCGATGTTAGCGAGAAATCAATGTCTTTAGCTCTAGCCAATTCATTAAATGCCAATTTAATTTCGTTTACAAACGGCACAATATTGCTTTTTGACGCCTTGAGTAGAAGTTTTCCCGATTCACTTTTTCTAAAATCTAAAAGCTGAGTAATTAACTCCATTAATGTACTGGCATTTCTGTACATTATTTCATGCTGATCCCTGACAAATGCGTCTAAGTTATCTCTTTTTAAAAGACGCTCTAAGGGCCCCAAAATGAGCGTAAGTGGTGTTCTAAAATCATGGGATATATTAGTAAACAACTCTAATTTCAGCTTGTTCACTTCTTCAATCCTTTCTTTTTCAAGGCGTTCTTGTTTTAATTCATTACGCTCTCTAATTCTGATTAAACTGTATTTTCTAACCACCAAAATCACAGCTGTTAAAACCAGTGCATAGAATAAATAGGCCCACCAAGTTAACCAAGGCGCCGGTAATATGGTCAGAGACATAGCTGCGCCTTTTTCATTCCACAACCCATCATTATTAGAAGCTTTTACTTTAAATATGTAATCACCGCTATCCAAATTGGTATAGGTTGCAGATTTTTTATTGCCTATATAATTCCATTCGATATCAAAACCCTCTAATTTATATGCATATTGATTTTTGTTTGGTTGGGAAAAACTTAGTGCTACAAAATCAAAGTTGAAAACATTTTGATTGTGCTTCAGGGTAATATGTTGTATGGAATCAGAAATATTTAAATACGGTTTATTATTAACCTTAAACTCTGTAATTGTTACAGGAGGCACAAAAGTGTTCTCGGTAATGGCATCGGGATCGAAAATGTTAAAGCCGTTCGCACCACCAAATAACAGTTCTCCTTTTTTATTTTTTAAATAGGCCCCATAGTTAAACTCGTTACTTTGCAATCCATCTGACGCATTAAAGTTTTTAATTTGGTGGGTTTTCACATGAATTCTACTTAACCCATAATTTGTGCTTAGCCAAATATGATTAGCATCGTCAGCAACGATACCGTATATAACATCGTTGGGCAACCCTTTAGTAGTGTCAAACTTCAATGTTTCCTTAGTGTTTTTATTATACTGATAGAGTCCGTCTCCTTCGGTACCGATCCAGAGGTTGTTATCGGTATCGTTATATATGGAAAGTACGGCATCTGAAATCTGGGAGTTGTCTACTCCCAAGTAATCTACTTTTGACATTTTTTTGGAGCTTATATTAATTGTAGCAAGTCCGTTGCTACCTCCTATAATAAGCTCATTTTTATTAGTAGATTTTGTTATTTTATAAATTAATTTCCCTGCTAAACCTAAAGCGTCTTTTATTCTAGTTACGGTATTGGTCTTAGGGTTTAAAACATTCAAACCACCACCAGAGGTTCCAATCCATATATGGTTTTGCTCATCTTCATATAAAGCAATGATTCTATTATTGCTTAAACTGCCTGTATTATGTGGCTCATTTTTAAAATGTTTAAACTTAAATGGATACTTATTTGGGTTTAAAAAATTAAGCCCCTCATCGTGGGTACCTATCCAGAAATTACCCGCATGATCTTGGATCATGGCTTTAACATTATTGGCACTTAAGCTACTGGGAATCTGGGGATTGTTTTGGTGATAGGTAAACTCTCCTGTTTTTTTGTTATACACATTAATACCGCCTCCTTCGGTACCAATCCATAAGTTGTTATTTTCATCTTCAACAAATGCACTTACAACTTTGTAATTAAGTTTGGTTTGATCGGCGCCCGATGAAAAATGCTGAAACACATCGAAACTCCTATCATAGTAACTAATACCTCCAGCATATGTACCTATCCAAATATCACCTTTAATATCTTGATATACTTTATAAATCGAATTTTGGCTTAGGCTATTTGGGTTTTTCTCATCATGAACCACATGTGATATTGTTTTTTTATTAGCATCTAAAATATACAGTCCATTGTAAGTACCAATCCAAATATTTCCTAAATAGTCTTCACATAAGCTCCTTACATGATCGGCAACGGCACGCTCTTTTTGAAGTGTTAAACTAAAGAACTCAAATAAATCAGTCGTTTTATTTAAAACCGACAATCCGTCTTTAAAACCTAGCCAAATGTTTTTTTCTCGATCTTGATAAAACACCGAAACGTTATTTTTATTGAGTTCAACTGCTGATTTTTTTGGATATTCATAATACTTTACATCCTTTGTTATTAAATTATAAACCCCAATATGTTCCGTAGTTTTCACCCATAACTCTTGCTCGCTAGACACCAATAAGGCTCTGACGGGCGTATTAAACAGCTCTATATCCAAATTCGAATTATTTAACTTAACAAAAACGCCTTTTTTTGTATCGAATTTTTTCAAACCTAAATTAGTTCCTATCCACAAAAAGGCATCTTTATCTTCGGCGATACTCCAGATTTCAAAATTATCAATCCCTATTTCCCCCGTTTCAATTATGTAGCGCTCAAACGTATTCGCCTCTTTATTGTACTTGTTCAAACCATCAATGGTACCAACCCATAAGTTGCCTGCAGCATCTTCATGCAATACTTTAATAAAACTATTACTTACACTCCCAATATCTTGAGAATGATGCCTAAACACTTTAAATTCATTGCCATCATATGTATTTAACCCATCACGGGTTCCGAACCATAAAAAGCCTTTTTTATCTTGTATTATACTTAGTACAGAGCTTTGAGACAGCCCTTCCTGCAATGAAAAATTTCGGAATTTCAAAGCTTTAGAATCACGTTCTTGCTCCTGACTATAAGTGGAACAAAAACACAGACAAAAAATTAGTAATGCTATATATCTTTTAAGATTCATTTTTTTGATGATTGACGTTCTATTAATTTGGAGTCCATTATTATGGTTTGCGGCTCAATAAGTTTATTTTGACTTTTTATATGTTTTAGCAATAATTCTGTTGCAACCTTTCCCATTTCCAATCCCGGTTGATCTATAGTTGTTAATGCAGGATTAATCACATTAGATATAGGTTCATTACTAAACCCTACCATGGCCACATCCTTTGGTATGTTTACACCTTTTTCTTTTAAATATTTCATGGCTCCGATAGCGGCAACATCATTTGCTGAAAAGATACCATCAAAATCCATCCTTTCATTTAAAAGTTTTTTTGCATTTTTAACCCCATCAAGCTCCATTAATCTTGAACTTATAACATAATCTTCTTTAAAAGGCAGTTTATTCGATTTTAAAGCCGCCTTATACCCTTTAAATCTATTTTTATATATTTCCAAGGCTTGCGGTCCGGAAAAATGAACGATATGTTTACAACCTTTTTGAATTAAATGCTGCGTCGCATCAAACCCTCCTTTAAAATCGTCAATAAGAACATTATTAGTATTCGGAATATTACAATGCCTATCAAAAAAAACCAAAGGGATACCACTATTATTTAAACGGTGTATGTGATTGTAATTTGTTGTTTCCATAGATATAGAAATCAGCACACCATCCACCCTATTAGCCACCAAGGTTTCAGCAATTTGAGTTTCCCGTTCCAATTGTTCCAAAGATTGACAGATTAAAACATTGTACCCTGATAAATAAGCCGTTTCTTCTACCCCCTGTATGACAGAAGCAAAGAAGTGACGCGAAATTCTGGGGACGACAACACCAATAGTATTAGTAACCCTTTTTCTCAAATTTGATGCCAATGCATTTCGTTGGTACCCAAGCTCTTCAGCCTTCTCAATGATCTTGATTTTAGTTTTTTCGGTAACTCTCGAACTATTGTTCAAAGCCCGTGAAACCGTAGAACTATCTATATTTAGTGCTCTAGCAATATCATGTATGGTAACTTTATTTATTTCCATTTATAAACTATCCGTCCATTTAACTTGAACAAATATAACAAATAAATAAAATACAATCGATTGTATTTTGAATTAAATTAGCTATATTTGTCATTTATTAATCATAATTTATAATATGAAAACACATCATTCAACAAGATATGCAGCATCTCCCCAGGATGTTAAATCTTACGACACTTCAAGGTTAAGAAACGAGTTTTTAATTGAAAACCTAATGGAACAAGATAAGATAAACTTGGTGTACACCCACTACGACAGGTTTATTGCAGGAAGTGCTGTACCAACAGATAACCCATTACAATTGGAAACTATTGACCCCTTAAAATCTGAATATTTTTTACAACGTAGAGAACTAGGCATTATAAATGTTGGTCAGGCTGGAACGGTAAGGGTTGATGGCACCGAATACACCTTAGAACACAAAGAAGCCTTATATGTTGGTCAAGGCAACAAAGATGTGATTTTTAGCAGTAAATCTGCAAGTGAACCAGCCTTATTTTATTTAAACTCAACACCGGCACACAAGGCTTTTCCCAATAAAAAAATAGGAACAAATGATGTCGAGGTCATCGAGTTAGGTTCGCCGGAAACCGCAAATGCTAGAACCCTAAGAAAATACATTGTTAACAGTGTTGTAGATGTCTGCCAGTTACAGATGGGTATGACCACTCTAAAGGCTGGAAGCTCATGGAACACTATGCCAGCACACGTACATGATAGGCGCATGGAGGTTTATTTTTATTTTGAAGTACCGGAAGATCAAGCGGTTTGTCATTTCATGGGGCAACCACAGGAAACCAGACATATATGGATGGGTAATAACCAAGCTGTCATTTCACCACCGTGGTCTATCCACTCAGGCTCTGGCACGAGCAGCTATACCTTTATTTGGGGAATGGCAGGCGAAAACTTGGATTATGGCGATATGGATCATTGTAAAATAAACGAATTAAGATAACCTCTAAAAAGCACAAAAAAATGTCAACCAAATTATTTGATTTAACGGGTAAAGTAGCCTTGGTCACTGGCGCTGTACACGGACTAGGGATGGCGATGGCAAAGGGTTTAGGCCATGCTGGAGCCACAATTGTTGTTAACAATCATAGAAAAGACTCTTTAGAAGACGCAGTTGCAGAATATAAATCATGTGGTTTAAACGCTCATGGTTATGTTTTTGATGTAACTGATGATAAAGCGGTAGAATCAACCATAAAACAAATTGAAACAGAAGTTGGCCCTATTGATATTTTAGTAAACAATGCAGGCATTATAAAAAGAACACCTATTGTTGAGATGGAGACAGAAGATTTTGAACAAGTAATTAAAGTGGACCTTGTAGGCCCCTTCATAGTTTCAAAATACGTGGCCAAGGGTATGATTGAGCGTGGTGGCGGAAAAATCATAAACATTTGCTCCATGATGAGTGAATTGGGCAGAGATACCGTTAGTGCCTATGCTTCAGCTAAAGGTGGCTTAAAAATGCTCACCCAAAGTATGGCTACCGAATGGGCGAAGTTCAACATTCAAACCAACGGTATTGGCCCAGGCTATTTTGCAACGAGCCAAACGGCTCCTATCCGGGTAGACGGCCATCCATTTAATGAGTTTATTATAAAAAGAACGCCAGCAGCCCGATGGGGCAATCCTGAAGATTTGCAAGGTGCGGCTATATTTTTGGCCTCTAAGGCTAGTGATTTTGTTAATGGCCATGTGGTTTATGTTGATGGCGGTATTTTAGCCACTATTGGCAAACCAGCAAACGAATAATAAAAACAATCAGATGAAACGACTTTTTAAATCAATTTTGTTTTTTTCAACTTTGGCATTGCTTTCTTCTTGTAAAAACAAGGAGAAAGCCATAGTCATTAGCGTTAAAAACACGCTAAACCTTGAAAGGACTTTTGAAACCGTGGAATTGTCCAAATCCTTTTTAAAGGCTGAAGACCTTAGCAAAACGGGTATTCTCAACACCGAAACCAACAGCTTAGAGATAACACAAACCGTTGATAACGATGGTGACGGCGTTATGGATGTGATATTATTTCAGCCAAAAATTAAGGGGAATACGACAAATACCTATAAGATCGTAAACGTATCCGAAGAAGAAAAACCAAAAGCTCCCGAGTTGTGCTACTCGCGTTTTGTACCCGAACGTACCGACGACTACACTTGGGAAAACAACAAAGTCGCCTTTCGTGTTTACGGACCAACGGCACAAAAAATGGTTGAAGATAACGTTCCCGGTGGTACACTGTCCAGCGGTGTTGATGCTTGGTTAAAACGCGTGGAACACCCCATTATCAATAGTTGGTACAAAAAAGAAACCGAAACCGATGGTACTTATCACGAAGATACCGGAGAAGGTTTGGACAATTTCCATGTTGGGGTAAGCCGTGGGGTTGGCGGTATTGCCGTAAAGGTGGATAGCACATATTACTACTCAAAAAACTATACTAAATGGCGCACCATAACCACGGGTCCATTGCGCACCAGTTTTTATTTAGAATACGAAAATTGGGATGCAGCGGGAAATACCATTAAAGAATCAAAAGTAATTAGCTTGGATTTAGGGCAGAACTTCTCAAAATTCGATACCTCAATCGAGGGAGGCAGCAACATTTCTGCAGGCTTAACTTTACACGAAAAAGACGGTAAAGTTTCTGGCAACAAAACCAATGGCTGGGTAAGTTATTGGCAGCCTCACGCCGATTCTGAAATAGGAACCGCCATTGTAGCTCCAAAGGAATATTTTGTAGATTTTGAAACTTACAATGTTGAAGCAAAAGACCTCAGCAATGCATACGCACATTTAAAAGTAATCGACAACAAAGTGGTCTATTATGCTGGTTTTGCATGGCAAAAAAGTGGACAGTTTAGCTCTAAAGCCGATTGGGAAAACTATTTGAACGATTTCTCAAATAAAATAAATAATCCTTTAGAAGTTACTTTGGTCAAATAATCCTTTTAAATTTACATTGAAAAAAATTTAAAAAAGGAGCGATTTAAAAATCGGTCCTTTTTTTGTTTGTCATTTATCCTTTAAAATTATATGTCACTTTATGTAGTCAATCACAACTTGAAGAGCTATTATTTTTAACCTATTGTATTACTATTTTTTTTGTAATTACATTGCCATTGTTAGCCCCCCTCAGTTTTAAAAAATATATACCTTTTGCTATATGAGATACATCAACAGCATCGGTGTTTTTACAGCTTAAAACTACTTTTCCCATTACATTGTATAAAGATACAGACTCAATTTTAAAAGCATTATTAGCAACGCGAATATGAAGCGTATTAGAAACTGGATTTGGAAATACCTTAATTTTGGTTTCTACTTCAAAAGATTCATTTGATAAAGTTGTATTTGACACAAAGTATTTAACATCCGAAATATAAAACGTACCATTTCTATTTGTTGGAGAAAAGGCAGAACCGCTGCTGGTATATTTAAACGCCAAGGTAAACGTCGTACTATTGTAGCCCGAAATATCTAACAAAGACTCTATGTAGGTTTGCGGATTTTGGCTAGATGTTGCAATTTGATTTAGGCTAGATGTTACATTAGTCCAATTAGCTGTAGTAACATTATTGGTGTAATCTGTGGAAACATAGGCCTCCAAAGCTGAAATACCTCCATTGGCATATCTTTGCTCTGTCCAAAAATTTACATACTTGTAAGTATCATTAACACTTATATATGGGTTATTGGTTGAAACATCTACAGTTTGCATCACTACCCAAGCTTCCAATTCATAATTAGTGTTAGAAGAAGTCCCAACAATTGAAAGCGCCCGTTGATCTCTTTCTTGATTTGCTGGAATTCTGTTTGCAGGTCGTATGTCTGTAAACTCATTATTGGAATCTGCTGCATCAGGAATATCGCTTACTCGCTTTCCTATTTGTGCTTCATCTTGTGAGTCGGGGTTTTCTATAACTTGTACCGAATAGCCTCGGTTTAAGGCTCCAAAATCCTCGTAATGAAAAATAGGATAAAACGGACTAGGTGCTTCTTCGTCAATCCAACTTGGTAAGCTTCCCAATCGGTATTCCAATTGATGTTCGTATAACGATTCTTCATCAACCGGTGTTCCCTGTGATTCATTTTCTTGATATTGATTGGGGTTGGTGGACATGGTAAAACCTTGCAACCCAGAAATAATCGGCATTAAAAATTTTGCATATTTGGTTTCAGAATTAGGACGCCAAGACTTAACATCCGAAGCTTGGTACGACACTCCTTCAAAGTTCCATAATACCATATGCCGTAAATGATTGGGTAACGCTCCAGTAGATCCGCCTTGGTTAAAAAAGAAGCCGCCTTTGCAAACATCGAACAATGTTGTTCTTGGTTGACTGGCATGTATTTCCATACCCGAGTTACCATTTTGTGGGCTTTCATTACGCCATAGTACATTGCCAATTGATAATGCATTAACTCCCGCACCATGCCATATTCCTGACGTATAATCTATATTTTTACCTATAAAACAACCCGTTGCAGAGTTTGTTACAATAAAATTATGGCCAGGGTTTCCTGTGTATCGATTGTTTAAAGCTGTACAGTTTGCAGAAAACTTAAACTGTGCTACTTGCGACATATCTGAAAACTCAACATTGGAAATCCACCCATTTACCACATGGTTAAATTGAATACCGCTCCAGCCCGAAGAGCTTAAATATGCATTTGGGCCACTTACGGGTTCGCCGGGGAACAATTCTTGTGGGGCTCGGTGGTGTATATGATTCCAAACAAACCCTCCGGTATATTTTAAATCTTGAATACCCACTTCCTCAATGGCCTTAAAATTATTGATTTTCCAATCGTAAGTCGCATCGACTGTTCTGTGTATAGGTTCTTTAAAGGTAATAATATTGCCGTTTTTGCTTACTACTTTGTGCACCTCTCTTACCTGCACGCCATCGTTTACTATTTTTAACTTTGATGGCTCATAAAGATCTGATGTGGTATAAGGCGAAAGCTCTTCGGCTAATAAAGTAGGGCTCGTATCTTTAAGATACAACTCCACCCATTGTCCTACAGAAATTGATGACGCATCGGCAACTTCTATAGAGAATGTTTCTCTATTAGCATTTCCAGTTACATTTGTAATAAAATTATTTACAGAATCTTCACCATTCCAAAACTGAAACAAATAAGGGCAAACCCAATCTTTAGTGGCCATATCAGGATGAGTGGTGTTGTCTACTTGGTACAATTCAGTTCCACCAACACCCGAGCCACTTCCCTTAATAACAATATTACTTTTGGAAATTCTTATAACTTCACTTAAATCGTCAACACTCCCATCGTTAACAATAAATTTTCCCGGAGGGAAAAATACAATACCCCCATTGGAGCTTGCCTCTGCCGTAGCAATAGTTGCCATGATAGCAGATTTATCGGAAATGCCATCATTGGCCACAGCTCCATAATCAGTAACATCAAAAACAGGTTGTGTAAAGGATGCGGGCAATCCAACTTCCCCATTGTGGTACCCAGCATAGCTAAAGGTTGGTAATAAAGGCTCCGTATTATTAATTTGAGCATCAACCCAATTTTGGTACAATAGACTTGGATTTTGGGCCTCTAGCTGAATTTGAGATAGAAATAAGCAAAGCAAAGGAAGTCGTAGAATATTAAACATAACAATTATTTTAAATTCAAATTTACAAATGAACTTAAATTGGCTATGGGGGCTTACAGACCAAAAAAGGGGAATTTTTTAAGTTTTGTTGAATAATGGTCTAAATATACTTTTTATTTGAACCTTAAAAATCAATAACTTTTTCTCATGCAGCATCCGTTTCATTTTGCATAAAATTCGACTGATATAAAATCGTAGTTGTTACTTAAGAATGCCAATATAACTTTTGAAGCATTTGTATTGGAATCCTATCACCAGAAATATTCCCAAATGCATGTTGGACTTGCAACAAATTTAATTTTGCATTATCAATTGAGCGTTGTTTTTACTATACTTTATTTAAAACCCAGACTTCAAACGTCAAATGCGAAATATATGGATACCAAAATTCACAAATTTTTTATTGTTGCTTTTTTGGCTTAATCATTTTTGCTCTTTTGAAATTGATTAAAAAAACATGATGCATTGTTGAACTGGAAACAACTCATCTTTTTGAGAGTTGTTCTATTTCAACAATAAAAAATCAAAACATAAAAAAAACCCATTATTAAATCGGTTTGGTCATTCGTCCGATAAACCCATTTATTTTAGCCGTCAAACAATTAAAAAATTACGATATTTTGTTTTTCACCGAATTTAAATGTAGTTTAGCGAGCATTAGTACTCAAAAATTAAGAATATACAACATATATTAGAACTTACTTAACCTACGAACTATGTTAAACAACAAGGCAATCTCCTTAGTGCCCCCACAAGACGAGATGTCCATTTTGGATTTTATCCAACACGCTGCAACCATTGGAACTTGGGAGGTCGATTTAAACACCATGCAAACCACATGGAGCGATGTCACAAAAAAAATCCATGATGTCCCTGCCGATTTTCAGCCTACTGTAGAAACCGCTATTTCCTTCTATAAAGAAGGCTTTAGCAGGTACAAGATAAAAGCTGTTTTTGATAATTGCATCAAACATGCGGAAAAGTTTGATCTAGAGCTACAAATAGTCACTGCCAAGGGTGCTGAAAAATGGGTAAGGGCCATTGGTATGCCCATTGTTAAAAATGGGGCTGTCCATAAAATTTATGGAGCATTTCAAGATATCGATGAAAAAACAAAAACAGCAAAAAAAGTATCTTCCAGTGAACAACAGTTTAGAAAAACCTTTGAATTTGCCTTAGTGGGCATGGGCCTATCTGATCTAGATGGTTCTTGGATCAACATAAATTGCAGTTTAAACAAAATTCTCGGCTATGTCCCTGGAGAAATAAAAACGATGACACATCAGGAGATCACGCATCCCGATGACAGGGATTCGCTTTTCCAAGCCATGTTAAAGATCATCGATGGCACTATTGAAAACCACCAAAGCGAGACACGTTACTTAAATAAAAAAGGCCGTACAATTTGGGCGCGCCTGTCCCTATCACTTGTGAGAAACAGTTTGGGCGAACCATTGCACTTCGTTGCACAGATCGATGATATTACAAAACAAAAAAAAGCGGCTGAAAAATTAAAACAACTTTTAAAATCTTCAGAAGATCAAAATAACAGACTGTTAAATTTTGCCCATATCGTATCACATAACCTGAGATCGCACTACAGCAATTTAGAAATGCTTGCCAAGATCATTGAAATGGATGCCCCCTGGGTTTCTCCAATCAAAGAGTTCTCTCTAATGAAGGATACCATTGAAAACTTAGGGGAAACCATTGAAAATTTAAATAAGGTCACCGTTGTAGACAAGGTAGGGGCAAAAGACCTCGAACTTATAAATCTAAACGCCACGGTTAAAAAAGCCATAACGAGCGTCGGCGCTTTGATAAGCAAGAACCAGGCTACCATAAAAACGAATATAGACAAAGACCTCAGTGTTAAGGGCATTCCTGCATATTTGGATAGTATCATGCTCAACTTATTGACCAATGCCTTAAAGTACAAATCACCCAATCGTCCATTAGAGGTATCAGTCAGTGCCAAACAAAAAAAAGACAAGGTCATTATTAAGTTTAGGGACAATGGCCTAGGCATTGATTTGGACTTACATGGAAAAAAGCTTTTTGGCATGTACAAGACATTTCACGACCATAAGGAAGCCCGGGGACTGGGGCTGTTCCTGACCAAAAACCAAATAAAGGCTTTGGGGGGAGAAATAAGCGTTAAAAGTAAAGTAAACGTTGGAACCTTGTTCTTAATACAATTGAAAAATGGAACAGATTGATATTACCTGTATCATTGACGATGATCCTATTTTTATCTATGGTACTCAAAAAATAATGGAAATGGCCGATTTTTCAAATGCCTTTATGGTTTACAATAACGGTAAAGAGGCCTTGGAAAATTTAAGGCCCCTTTTAATGAACGGCGAAAGTATCCCCGATGTTATTTTGCTGGATATCAATATGCCCATTATGGATGGTTGGCAATTTCTGGATGAGTTTGTGAAAATCAAAACAAAAAAGCCGATTACCATATTTGTTGTCAGTTCATCGATCGATCCCAAGGACATTGAAAAAGCAAAAAGCTATAACGTTGTGGATGACTATATACTCAAGCCCATTTCCCCTGCTGCCCTAACGAGGATTTCTCAAAAACTAACAGGGAGAGGCAGCTGATATTCAGTACTTAACATGTCCTTATATCATACTATGGGCCAAAATCTTTAATGTCATATTACGACTTTCAGGGACTGTTGTTCCAAATTTAATGATGTGAACAAAAACCATATGTCCGAAATTAAGGACGGATAAGGAGTGTTATACCCCATGGGACATCATTTCTTAGCACGTGTCCAAGCTTATTGGTTGTGGCATTATTGGTGATCATTGCTTGGGGGCTCGAACTCACACACATCCCGGTATCAGACCCTAAGCCTGGCCTGTCTACCTATTCACTATGACTAAACATATTGGTTTTCACCTATACTGGGTAAGTCCAAAAACGATTTTATAACCACAAGCTAATACTTCCTGTTATTTTAGAAAACCCAACCCAAAACACCAATTTTTAAATTCACCCCAATATCAATTTTAGTTTTTCCATGTCCTGGCTCACCTTCTTTTCCACTACCCTGGCGTAGATTTGGGTCGTTGCCAGCTTTGTATGTCCCAAAAGTTTAGAAACGGTTTCTATCGGCACACCATTGGTTAAAGTCACGGTTGTGGCAAAGGTGTGACGTGCCATATGGAAAGTAAGGTTCTTTTTGATGCCGCAAAGGTCCGCTATTTCCTTTAGGTAGCTATTCAGTTTTTGATTCGACAATTTAGGCAAAAGTCTATCATTGCTAGAAGTCCTAATGTTTTTATACTTATCCACTAAGGCACTAGCCTTAGGAAGTAATGGGATTTTAAAAGGTGTCCCCGTTTTTGTCCGCTTCGCCGATATCCAATTGAGGCCATCCATCCCCTTTACTATATTCCCGGTAGTCAACTCAACAATGTCACTATAAGAAATGCCGGTATAACAACTAAAAACAAACAAGTCCTTAACAACAACCAGACGCTCAATCTTGGGGGATAAGTTCTCAATACTTTGTAATTCCTCCCCTGTTAGAAACTCCCTTTCTTTCTTTTCAATCTTTATTTTAAAATTAACAAATGGATCTCTATCGACCCACTCCATCTGATAGCCCAGGGTAACCATTCTACGTAATCGTTTAATATGCTTCATGGCCGTATTGTTGCCGATTTTAGATTGGCCGCTCTTTGGGGTATAGGAGCGCAGAAAATCCTCAAAACCTATTATAAAACTATAATCAAGTTCACACAGAAGAATATCAGTGACTTTATATTCCTTTAAAATATACTCTACCATATACCTTTGACTGGTCTTATATTGGCCCATAGTGTTTTTATGCAACTTGTGCTGCATCTTTTCATTATGGTAACCAATAAGATCTTGGAAAGAAAAGCGTCTTCTGTCTTCACCGAGAAATCTAGCTTTTACCATTTGTGAGGTAAATGGCTTTTCATTCTTCTTAAATTCATCGTAAATCCGATAAACCTTTGATTGCACCTCGTTCAAATAAAGGTTTAGATTACGTGATTCCATATCCGTCCCATTTGCCCTCTGGGTTTTTTCATCCCAAGTAACAATATTAATTTTCTTTTTTAGGCTAATATTAACGCGCTTGCCATTTAAGGTAATACGCAAGTAGATATTCACTTGGCCTTTAATGGCTCGTTTGCCGTATACCCAAAACAGTACTGAAAAGGTTGTTGAAGTTCGCATAGTTGTCGTCTTTAAAAGGTTAAACATTATTGAGACGAAAGTCAAATCAACTATAACAATATGAATAAGTTACGTTATTCTGTCAACATAATTAAATAAAAAAAGATATGTTGACGATTTGTGACCTTTTGGAACCATTTAGAACCGAATCCTATGATTGCCCTAAAAAGATAAAACCTTGTAAATCATAAGACTTACAAGGTTTTGTGGATTTTTGAGAATCCTTTTAGCGGTCTGGACGGGACTCGAACCCGCGACCTTCGCCGTGACAGGGCGACATTCTAACCAACTGAACTACCAGACCGTTGCATTATTGCGGTTGCAAATATACACGCCTTTTTTTATATCTCAAATGTTTTTTGAAGTTTTTTAAATAAATTTTATAAAAAAATACTGGTGGAACCAGCAAACAAACAATAGTTTTATAAGTGCTTAATTTATAAGCTATTCGTTACTCCCCTTTGGGTAGTCCCGATACCTATCGGAAAGGCGGGCAACTTAAACAAATTTTTTGCGTTCCACCATATACGTGGTCAGCACATCGTTAAAATGGTTATTGATGTCTGCTTCAATATATTTAATTTTGTATTGCGCACATTTTAAGCGTAATGCATCAAAATAACTGCTTACGGCTTTATGGTAATTGTCTTTAATAGAATCGGCATACAAATTAATGTGTTCTCCGGTTTCAACATCAATAAATCGCTTGGGTTTATTGTCAAAATCGAACTTTAACTCTTTGTCTTTATCAATCACATGAAATAAAATAACCTCGTGCTTATTATATTTTAAATGACGTAAGGCTTCAAACAATTTACTGTCATCTTCCGAAGTTTGAAACATATCCGTAAACAGAAAAATCATAGAGCGCCTATGAATCTTTTCCGCTATTTGATGCAAATACCGATACGTTTCGGTGGTTTTATTCAAAGGTTTCGAAACTACGGCATCACTAAGTTGATTTAATAACATTTGATGGTGGCGTTCGCTCCCTTTTTCCGGGGCATAATAATCGTAGCTATCGCTATAAATACTTAAACCCACAGCGTCACGCTGTTTTTTAAGCATGTGCATTAAGGCTGCCGAAGCCAATACCGAAAATCCTATTTTATTAAGATTATCTATTGAAAAATCATCCATTTCCGGATAATGCATCGAGCTGCTGTTGTCTATAATAATATGACAACGTAAATTGGTTTCGTCATCGTACCGCTTAGTATAAAGTTTATCGGTTTTTGCAAATAACTTCCAATCGATGTGCCGTGTGCTTTCGCCTTGATTGTAAATTTTATGTTCGGCAAATTCTGCCGAAAACCCATGAAACGGACTCTTGTGCATCCCAGCAATAAAACCCTCTACCACTTGTTTTGCAAGTAATTCCAGGTTTTTAAAACCACTGGCTTTATTAAGTTCGTGCTGTAAATTCATGTTTAAGGTGTTAGACCGTTTCGCTGTTAGAGTCAAGAAACAAGACTAAAAAAACTCAAAATTCTTCTTTTTTCTCTTTTCTATCTTCTATTTTCTAAATAACCGCGTCAACAATCCCATAAGCAACCGACTCTTCGGCACCCATCCAATAATCGCGATTAAAATCCTTCATTATCTTTTCAAACGATTGCCCACAATTATCAGCTAAAATTTGTGCTCCAAGTTCTTTGGTTTTAAGTATTTCCTTGGCCTGAATTTCTATATTCGAAGCTTGCCCGCGTGCGCCACCACTGGGTTGATGTATCATCACTCGTGCATGAGGTTGAATAAAACGTTTGCCTTTTTTGCCGGCCGATAGTAAAATAGAACCCATTGATGCCGCCAAACCTGTACAAATTGTTGAAACATCGCTGTTTAACGATTTCATACAATCGTAAATAGCAAAACCAGACGTTACATAACCGCCCGGGCTATTAATATATAAATGTATATCCTTGGTTTCCAAAGCATCCAAATACAACAACCTGTCTATCACGTGTTTTGCCGAATCGTCATCAACCTGTCCCCACAAAAACACTTTGCGTGCTTCAATTAATTTGCTATCAATAGCGTCCTGAACTTTATTTTTACTCATAATCTGTATTTTTATTTTGCATCTAAAATAAAAAAAGGTTCACCATAAATGGCAAACCTTTTCATTTTTCTTTTTAACTATCTGCTATAAAAGCGCATCAATAGCATCAGTATAAGCATTCTTAGGCGCTACACCAACTTGTCTTCCAACAACTTCCCCGTTTTGGAAAACCAATACCGTAGGAATGTTACGTACACCGTATTTTGCAGCAAACTCCTGATTTGCATCAACATCTACTTTACCCACAACAGCTTTACCTTCGTATTCGCCGCTAATTTCTTCAATAACCGGCCCAACCATTCTACATGGTCCACACCACGCTGCCCAAAAGTCAACTAGTACGGGCTTATCGCTTTTTAAAACTGTTTCTTCAAACGTCGCATCTGTTATTTCTAATGCCATAATTTTATATTTTAATAGGTTTTACTTTTTTATTTATTTACAAATTTAGTCAAAATATTCTCTATAGCTTACAAACCAACAATTTGTTTTATTTATAACCATATTGGTTTAGGTTATTTCAATTTTTTTAGGGCTCAACCACTCCCGATAACTATCGGGAGGTCGGGCTATCCGCTATATCTTTTTTGCTTTAATGGCAAAAAAGGATGTCGCTACTATCCCTTGCGCAATACCGAACGCCATTTTAAAATTCAATTACGCAACCAAAAAGTTGCGTATTAAAAATATTTGCCCTAATTTAGCAACCACAAAGTTGCATATTAATCAAAAAACAAAAAATTATGAATGATGTTATTAAAAAAGAAACCATGCTAAATCACAATATCGATGTGGTTTGGAATGCCATTACAAAAGCCGAAGAAATCTCAACCTGGTTTATCCCGGCCGATTTTAAAGCCGAACCCGGATACCAATACACCTTTACATCGCCGCCAAACGAAAAAGGTTGCACGGTTATAAGTGGCGAAGTAAAAAAAGCAAATCCGTATGTGTTAATATATACTTGGATAGTTGGCGACACCAAAGTCGAGACCACCGTAAAATGGGAACTGGAAGCCACCCAAAACGGCACAAAGCTAACTTTAGAGCATTCCAATATTTCGAATTACCCAGGCGAAACCGCCATTGCCATGTTTGAAAGCTTTAACGGCGGTTGGGATAATTGCATGGCCGGATTAACCACTTATTTAAAACAAGAGGTTAATGCAGGATAAAATCACCAAACTTTTTAAAGCTATAGCAGATCCCACAAGGCGTGATATTTTTCATGCCTTGGTATTTGCTACCTCAGCACTGTCTATTACCCAAATCTCAAATCAATTTGAAATGACAAGGCAAGGGGTTACCAAGCACATTAAAACTTTAGAGGACGCAGGATTGGTTTACATTGAAACCGAAGGTCGGGAACGCTTTTGTAACGCCAACCCCAAAGAGCTTCAAAAAGTCAATAAATGGTTGAAGTTTTACGAGCAATTCTGGGATGATAAATTGAGTGATTTAGGCGACTACTTAGATAATAAGGTATAATTGATACCGCAATTGTAAGGACGAAGATAGCCTGCACTAAGCGCAGTTGAAGTGTGGCAATCTTTTAATTGTACGTTAAAAACCTAAAGCATTCGACAAACAGGTTCCCGTTTTCTTTCTAATGAAAAAGCTCAGAATCGCACTAAAATTAAAAATAAATGTTAAAATATTTTATTTAGTTAGGAATCCTAACTATATTTACATCCTAATAAATCTTTAAAACCAAATATTATGAGTAAATCAATTTTTTATCACGCAGGATGCCCTGTATGTGTAAGCGCAGAACACGACATTGTTAATTTAATAGGAGCAGAAAATGTAGACATTGTACATTTTGGCGAAGACAGTTCAAGAATTTCAGAAGCTGAAAAGGCTGGTGTAAAATCGGTTCCAGCGTTGGTAACACCAAACGGAAATGTACTTCACATTAACTTTGGCGCTTCAATGGAAGCGGTAAAAGGTTAATTTTTTTAACCTATTTGGTTAGGAATCCTAATTTTTAAACCTATCAAATGTATGAAACATCCGTAACTAAAACTTGATACCCAAGGAAATGATTAAATGGATGTCGCATGTGACAATTAAAAAAACAATAAAAATAAACGCATGAAATCAATAGTATTATTAATAGCAGCTGTGTTTCTATACACAGCAAATATCCAAGGGCAAGACCATCAATACCAAAGCGACAATTTCGCAATTACCTCTACGCATGTTACCCACGATTCAGATTTAAACATTACCGTTTGGGAAATTGCAGTAAAAGGTAATGCTGGCGAAACAACACCTAAAAAAGCAGGCCAATTAGATGGCGCTCCCGTTTTAGGCTATGTATTCCCAACAAATTTAAAGCCAACAGACGTAGGTTTTAACGCAACCGAAGGTATTGTTGCGCTTGCCCTTACCTCTCATCCAGACTTTGATGACACCCCACTTTGGGATGAAAACTCAGATGCTATTTACGACAACGACGGTGTAATATGGCATCCGCATTGGGTGATTTTGGTTGAAGACAAACGCGTAAAAGGCGGACTTTCGGTGAAGCAATTTAAAAAAGACGATGAGTCTGTGGTTTTACCGCCCACAAACCCAGGCATGCCCATGTATATGGATTCTCCGGGGTATCCTGTTGTTACAAAAGCAAACACCATTAAAGTAATTGTTCCAGATTATAGAATCAATAACAAAACCGATTTTTCCTTTGATGCTGTTACGGCTTTCATGAAAGTGAACACCAGTATAGAAAATACGCCCATGCTTGGCGTTTACGAGGTGTATAGTGTGGCGAGTGGCGATTTATCATTACCTTATAAAGTAAAATAAATGGATATTTGGTTAACAACTTTAATAACAAAAACACCTCAAGACGGGTTTGAACTTGCTATAAAAATGTCGAGAATGGGTGTAAAATACACACAACCTGATATGGAAAAACTAAAAAGCGGAAGAAAAGCTTACGAGGATAACGCCCAATTTTTAATAGCGGCATCGCAAGTCGTTGCTATAAATTATCAAACCGTTGCCAAAGCAAATAACTATTGGAAATCTAAAAAAAGTTAATATGAAAGTTTCAGTTTGGGATACCTATGTAAAAAGAGACGACGGTAAGTTAATGCATTTTGATATTCTGGTGCCAAACAGCTTACAAGATGAGCAAACCATTTTAAATTACGGTACAAGTTATTTAAAAAGTAAAGCTTTTAAAACTGAAAGCATCTCGTCTAAAATCTGTAATTTTTGTCATATTGAACAGGCTACGGATGCCGTTATAAAAGACATCCAAAGGAAAGGATTTTCGATTATTGAAATGGAAAATTGCAACTAACTTAATTAGGATTACTAACTTTGCCTGTCAACCTAATATTGATTACTAACTTTGCCTGTCAACCTAATATTGGCAGGCATTTTATTATGAGCGATAGTATTTTTAATCCCAATCAGCAAATCTCTGATGTTTCCAGCAAAATCGTTGCTGGTTTAGAGCGCATTTCCGAAGCCTTTAAAGTATTGCTTTGGGAAAAGGCAAAGCTTTTAGGTTTGAGCCCAATTCAAATTCAAATACTCATTTTTATAAATTATCACAAAATTGAGTTTTGTAATGTGAGCCATTTGGCCAAAGAATTCAACGTTACAAAACCCACAATTAGTGATGCTGTGAAGGTTTTGGTAAATAAAGGGTTGATTGAAAAAGTGTTCTCCACTTCCGATAGTAGAAGTTACGCGGTACAATTAACAGATTCTGGTAAAACCATAATTTTAGAAACCGAAAATTTTGCGCAACCTTTAAAAAATCAATTAAACGGTATTAGTGATGCCGATTTAGAATCCACCTTCAACACGCTCAGCAAACTCATTTACAAATTAAATCGAATAGGTGTTTTAACGGTGCAACGCACTTGTTATGCTTGCAAGTTCTATCAAAAAAACAACAATCAACATTATTGCAATTTATTGGAAAAGGAATTGTTGAATTCTGAAATTCGGATTGATTGCGAGGAGTTTGAGATGAAAGCTTAATATAAACCGTCATTGTGAGGGAGGCTCGACAGTAACATTTTTTTGTTAGGAATTCTTAAAATCAACAGAAACTACGTTTAAACAGATTCTTACGCTTTTTTTCTAATGAAAAAGCTCAGAATGACAGTTCCAACGATATCAATTCAATTTAAACCTAACATCATGCGCCTCCAATTCACCCAAAAGTTCTTGACACACTTTTACTTTTTGCTTTCTACTGGGCATGGTCAATTTAATTTTTTCTTTGGTATCGTACACTAAAAAATTAAGAGCTTGATTCCCCGGATGCATGTTTATCAATTCTTTTAATGCCATAATTTTTTGTTCACTCAGGTCTTTAATATCCACTTGAATAGACAGCTTTTTTGCATAATTTTCCATCACATCGTGCAACAACTGGAAACTGTTAAACTGCAATCTTGGATCGCTTTTCTTTCCCGTGTCTTTATTCACCCAACCTTCGCGCACAAAAGTTTTTACAAACACAAAACTGTTTTTGAGTAAAAAATGTCTGTACTTTAAATACTCTTCCCCAAAAATCCTGAACTCAAAACTATCGGTATAATCTTCAATGGTAAATAGCGCCCATCCTTTACCCTGTTTGCTCACACGGTGCTGCACATCGGTTACTACACCGCCAAAAACAATTTCCCGGTTCACGTAAGGCTCTAAATTATTAAACATGGCAACCGTACCGTTGCAAAAGGTTTTCATTTCGATCTTAAAATCGTCTAAGGGATGCCCAGAAATATAGACGCCAACAACTTCGCGCTCTTTACTCAGTTTTTCCATCGTGCCCCATTCTTCGCATGGCGGCACTTCGGGTTCGGCAATTTGTACTTCACTCGCCTCGCCAAACAAACTTACCTGTGCAGAGTTTTCGTTCTCTTTGTGTTTTTGGGCATACTTTATAGCTTTCTCAAGAAACGTAATGCCATCGCCATCATCATGGAAATATTGGGCTCTATGGGTGTTGGCCAAACTATCAAAACCTCCTGCTAATGCTAGATTTTCAAATGCTTTTTTGTTGGCTGCTCGTAAATCTATCCGCTTTGCGAAATCGAAAATAGATTTATAATGGCCATCTTCTTTTCTGTTTTCAACAATGGTCATTACCGCACCGTGGCCAACCCCTTTTATGGCGCCCATGCCAAAACGCACCGCATTATCTTGATTTACCGAAAACTTATAATAACTTTCGTTTACATCGGGCCCGAGCACGTTGAGTTTCATACGTTTACACTCTTCCATAAAGAAGGTTACCTGCTTAATATCGTTCATGTTATTGGATAATACAGCAGCCATATATTCTGCAGGATAGTGGGCTTTTAAATATGCCGTTTGATAAGCAATCCACGCGTAACAAGTGGAGTGCGATTTGTTAAAGGCGTAACTCGCAAAGGCTTCCCAGTCTTTCCAAACTTTTTCCAAAATTTTGGCATCGTGTCCGTTTGCGCTGGCCTGCTCAATAAATTTAGGCTTCATTTTATCGAGAACAGCAATTTGCTTTTTCCCCATGGCTTTACGCAATACATCGGCTTCACCTTTGGTAAATCCGGCCAGTTTTTGCGAAAGTAGCATCACTTGCTCTTGGTATACGGTGATTCCGTATGTTTCCTTGAGGTATTCTTCCATCGCCGGCAAATCGTACTCAATGGCTTCGTCGCCATGTTTTCTGCGAACGAAACTCGGAATATATTCCATGGGCCCGGGACGATACAGGGCATTCATAGCAATTAAATCTTCAAAAACCGTTGGCTTTAAATCTTTAAGATGTTTTTGCATACCGGGAGATTCGTATTGGAATACCCCAACGGTTTCTCCGCGTTGGAACAATTGATATGTTTTTTCATCATCTAAAGGAAATGAGTCCGGATCGAGTTGAATATTGTGTTTTGCCTTTACAATTTTAACGGTGTCTTTAATTAAAGTCAGCGTTTTTAATCCCAAGAAATCCATTTTTAATAAACCAGCATCTTCAACCACCGAGTTGTCAAATTGGGTAACATATAAATCGGAATCTTTTGCTGTTGCCACAGGCACGAACTTGGTAATATCGTCGGGAGTGATGATAACCCCACAGGCATGAATTCCGGTATTTCGCACCGAACCTTCAAGCGTTCGGGCAAGATTTACGGTTTCGGCTTCCAAATCCTCACCTTCAGAAATATTTAAAAGTTGATTGACTTTTTCCAGATCTTCAGCCCTGAATTTTTTAGCCAATTCCTTTTCGTCCAACCCAAAAATCTTTCCGAGCTTAGACATGGTCGGGATAAGTTTTGCAATTCTATCGGCATCAAACAAAGGCAAATCGAGCACACGCGCCGTATCTCGAATAGACGATTTTGCCGCCATGGTACCGTAGGTAATGATTTGCGCCACTTGGTTGCTTCCGTACTTTTCAATCACGTAATCCATCACGCGACTTCGGCCTTCATCATCAAAATCAATATCGATATCGGGCATACTAATACGGTCTGGATTTAGGAAACGCTCAAAAAGTAAATCGTATTTAAGCGGATCGATATTGGTAATCCAAAGGCAATATGCCACTACCGAACCTGCTGCCGAACCACGACCAGGACCAACGGACACGTCCATATTTCGGGCCTCGCGAATAAAATCCTCTACAATTAAAAAATATCCGGGATACCCTGTGTTTTCAATAACGCTCAACTCAAAATCGAGTCGCTCTTTAATTTCTTCCGTTAAATCTTCACCATAGCGTTTTTTCGCGCCTTCGTAAGTTAAATGACGTAAATACGCGTTTTCACCACGTTTTCCGCCATCGTTTAAATCGTCTTCGTGCTTAAACTGCTCGGGAATATCGAAGGCTGGCAACAACACATCGCGCGCCAATTGATAAGCCTCCACTTTATCGACCACCTCTTGGATATTTGTAATCGCCTCGGGCACATCTTTAAAGGCATTTTTCATCTCGTCAGAAGACTTAAAATAGTACTCTTGATTTGGCAATCCGTAACGATACCCACGACCGCGACCAATGGGAGTGGCTTGCTTTTCGCCATCTTTTACACAGAGTAAAATATCGTGTGCATTGGCATCGTCTTGCTTTCTGTAATAGGTGTTGTTGGAGGCCACCAACTTAACATCGTGCTTTTTTGCCAATTGAATTAATACGGGGTTAACGCGATTTTCATCTTCTTGGTTGTGGCGCATTAGCTCGACATACAAATCATCTCCAAACTCATTTTTCCACCACAGCAAAGCTTCTTCGGCTTGATTTTCGCCAATATTTAAAACTTTACTTGGGACTTCGCCGTATAAATTCCCCGTTAATACAATTAAATCTTCTTTATATTCTTGAATGAGTTTTTTATCGATTCGAGGTAAATAATAAAAACCATTAACAAAAGCGTGCGACGATAATTTAGCCAAATTATGATAGCCGTTTTTGTTTTTGGCCAATAGTACGATTTGGTAGCCATTATCTTTTCTGGTTTTATCCAAATGATTTTCGCAAACAAAAAACTCGCAACCTATAATGGGTTTTATTTCTTTGGCGGTAACCGTTTCGCCTGTTTCTTTGGCGGCTCTAATTTTAGCCTTAACACCACTATTATGTCTATTTACTGCATTCACAAAGTGAAAAGCGCCCATCATATTGGCGTGGTCCGTTAACGCCACAGCGGGCATGTTGTATTCGGCGGCGGCAGCAACAATATCGGACACGCTCATGGTGGATTGCAATACCGAAAATTGGGAATGATTGTGCAAATGCACAAAATCGATTTCCTTTAATTCGGATACGTTTTGTTTGATTTCTGCCGAAGAAATATCAGCGGTTTGTGCTTTTTGCAAACGCGCATTAATCTTAGCACTTTCCTTTTTAAGATTGATGTGCTTTAAACCAATAAGTTGAATGGTTTGCGGATTGGCTTCCGAGAATTTTTGAAAATAATCGGGCTGAACATCCAATTGTTCTTTGGTATATTCTCCCAATCGAATCAATTCGAAAAAACAACGTGTGGTCGCCTCAACATCGGCAGTAGCGTTGTGGGCTTCGGCAAAAGGTTTATTAAATAAAAATTCGTGAAGTTCGGTTAAGGTTGGTAATTTAAACTTGCCGTAACGCCCGCCGGGGATTTGGCACAATTGCGCGGTGTGCTCGGTACAGGTATCTAAAACGGGTAATTCCTGTAATGGGTTTACCACATCGGCACGTACAAATTCGGCACCCATAATATTCAAATCGAACTTAACGTTTTGCCCAACCACAAATTTGGTTTTACCCAAAGCTTCATTGAATTTTTCTAAAACCTCGGCTAAAGGCACACCTTGTTCTTGTGCCAATTCGGTAGAAATACCATGGATTTTTTCGGCATCATAAGGGATGTTAAACCCATCCGGTTGCACCAAATAATCTTGATGATCGATACAGTTCCCCATAGCATCGTGCAACTGCCATGCAATTTGAATACACCTTGGCCAATTATCGGTATCTGTAATGGGCGCGTCCCAACGTTTTGGTAATCCTGTGGTTTCGGTATCGAAAATTAAGTACATTCTTGAAGTTTAGATGGTTGTGTTTAAGTCGTTTATAAAAAACAAAACTTAGCCTATAAAAATACATAGAATTTATACTTTTTTAAAGTGAAGTTATAAACACTTGTAAACAAAGTTTCATCTTTGCATTTCGATAAAATAAACTACTTTAGAGGATTAATATTTTCTTATGAAATCAAAATTATTAGTATTTGTGCTAACCGCTATCCTTTTTAACTGTACCAATCCAAACACCACTTTATATGTTGGCACCTACACAAATGGTGAAAGCGAAGGCATCTATCAATTTGAGTTTAGTTCTGAAACTGGCGCATTGACCAATAAACAATTGGCAGCAAGTTCAGAGAACCCTTCATTTATAACTTATTCACGCGATAGAAATTATTTATATGCCGTTAATGAAAATGAAAATGGCAGTGTTTCGGCTTTTAAAGTGGAAGACGACAAAACCCTAACATTCATAAATAAAGTGAGGACAAAAGGGGCGCACCCTTGCCATGTTGCAATTAACGAACAAGGTGATAAAGCCGTTGTTTCAAATTATACCGGCGGCAATTTTTCGTTACATAATATTAAAAATGATGGCGCTTTAAATGAAGCATTTCAGGTTTTAAACCATAAAACCGATAGCATTGCTTCACACGCACATTCAGCTCAATTTTTTAAAGATGATTTATTGGTTTCGGATTTAGGGCGCAATGCCGTTTTTAATTATCGCTTAGCCAACAATAACTATAAACTGATTACTCCTTCAATTGTAAAACTGGAAGACAGTTCTGGCCCCAGACATTTTTCGTTGACAAAAGATGGGAAATTCATTTACATAATAAACGAACTTTCCAGCACGATTACGTCAGCTAAAAAAACAGAAAATGGGTTTGAATTTATTGAAACGCTTTCAACTTTAGATGATGATTTTAAAGGAAAAAGCTACTGTGCCGATATCCATTTATCCAAAGACGAGCAATTTTTATATGGTTCAAATCGCGGTGAAAATTCCATGGTTGTTTTTAAGCGTGATACTACTTCCGGCAAACTCACTAAAATCCAAAACATGAGTGTTCATGGCGATTGGCCACGAAACTTTGCTATAGATCCATCGGGTAAATTCTTGTTGGTGGCTAATCAAAAAAGCAATAATATTTCTGTTTTTAAAGTGAATACCCAAACCGGATTCCTCTCATTTTTGAACGAAGTTCCATTGCCCACACCCGTTTGTTTGCTGTTTTAAAAAGTTTGCTGTTTTTATCCTAAATTCCCTCGTGCAAATAGTTTTAAAAAAACTTTTAATTTATTACTTCTAACTTTTAACTTTTTACGTATCTTTGCGCCCTCATTAATAACCGAGGTCGAGAACCTCAAATAATTAATTATTATGCCAGTAAAAATTAGATTACAAAGACACGGTAAAAAAGGAAAACCTTACTATTGGATCGTAGCAGCAGACTCACGTTCAAAAAGAGATGGTAAATACTTGGAAAAATTAGGTGCTTACAACCCAAACACAAATCCAGCAACTGTTGAATTAGATGTTGATGGTGCTGTAAAATGGTTACAGAATGGTGCACAACCAACTGACACCGCTAAAAACCTATTATCTTACAAAGGTGCTTTACTAAAAAATCACCTTGCAGGTGGTGTTAAAAAAGGAGCTTTAACCGAAGAGCAAGCAGAAGCAAAATTCACAGCTTGGTTAGAAGAAAAAGCTGGAAAAGTACAAGCTAAAACTGATGGTTTATCTGAAGCAGAAGCGAAAGCGAAAGCGGATGCATTAGCTGCTGAAAAAGCGGTTAACGAAGCAAGAATAGCTGCGGCTGCTCCTGTTGTTGAAGAAGAAGTAGCTGAAGATGCTGCTCCTGCTGTTGAGGCCGAAGCTTCAAACGAAGAAGAATAAAAACTTTTATTTTTATACTTTTAAACTCCGATAGCTTCTATCGGAGTTTTTTATTTAACCACACTTTTAAAAGTTTGGTTAAATAATTCCCATAAAGATGGGAATCTCATTAACTTTGAATAAACTTGAAATAGATTGCCGCCTTCGCGGGAATAACAAAAAATGCCTTTTCAATGACAAAAGAAGACTGTTTTTATTTAGGTAAAATTGTAAAAAAGTACAGTTTTAAAGGCGAGGTTTTAGCAAAACTAGATACCGATCAGCCTGAAATTTACGAACATTTAGACACCATTTTTTTAGAGCTTAAAAACAACCTAATTCCTTTTTTTGTGGAAAGCTCACAGCTACACAAATCTGAATTGTTGCGTATTAAATTTGAAGATGTAGATACCGAAGCCGATGCAGATGCCATTATGAAAAGCCATTTGTATTTACCGCTCGACCTATTGCCGAAACTAGAAGGCGACAAGTTTTATTTTCACGAAGTTATTGGGTTTGCCATTGAAGATAAAAACTATGGTAAAGTTGGTAAGTTAACGAGCATTAATGATTCTACAGCGCAGTCGCTTTTTGAAATTGACAGGGATGGTATTGAAATATTAATACCAATGAATGATGAGTTTATTTTAAAAGTTGATCGAGAAAACAAAACGATTCTTGTTGAAACCCCTGAGGGGTTGATTGATTTGTATCTGTAGTAAACGTAACGTCATGCTGAATTTATTTCAGCATCACATCTTATAATTATGAGATCCTGAAACAAGTTCAGGATGACAGCCATGAATAAACCCTTCAAATTCAAACAATTCACTATCAACCAAGACCGATGCGCCATGAAAATTGGTACAGATAGCGTGTTGCTGGGTGCTTGGTGTTCATTAAAAAACAATCCGTTTTCTGTTTTAGATATTGGCGCCGGCACCGGTGTTATCTCACTTATGCTGGCACAACGCAGCAACGCTGAATTGATTGATGCCATTGAAATTGACGATAACGCCTACGAACAATGTGTTGATAATTTTGAAGCATCTCCGTGGGGAGACCGATTGTTTTGTTACCACGCCTCACTGGAAGCTTTTACAGAAGAAATTGAAGATAAATACGATGTAATAGTATCCAATCCGCCATTCTATTCTGAAGATTACAAAACAGAAAAAAAAGCACGTGATTTAGCCCGATTTACCGATGCTATGCCGTTTGAGCACCTTGTTGATAGCGTTTCAAAATTACTCTCAGAACATGGCACCTTCTCTGTGATTATTCCTTTTAAAGAAGAATCAAAACTTATTGAATTAGCTTCAAGAGCCCATCTTTTCCCCAATAATTTATTGCACGTAAAAGGTCACCCAAATTCTGAAATCAAACGTAGTTTAATCGAATTTTCTTTCCGCGAAAGCGCTATAAAAACAGACGCATTAATTATTGAAACCGAGAGACATCAATACACCAAAGAATACATCAATTTAACAAAAGATTTCTACATAAAAATGTAACCCATTCAATATGGATTAGTTAAATTTGAGGACTTAAAATGATAAAATATTAAAAAAAAGCGAACCGTAGTTAAGATATATTAATGGGCTGCTTTTTTTAACATAAAAACGAATCTAAAATGAAGCCAGATTTATTTGAAGCTCCAGATTATTACAACTTAGACGAGCTTTTAACCGAAGAACACAAACTAGTGCGTGATGCCGCTAGAGAATGGGTAAAACGCGATGTGTCTCCAATAATTGAAGAGTATGCCCAAAAAGCGGAATTCCCAAACCAAATCGTAAACGGATTGGCGGAAATTGGAGCTTTTGGCCCTTATATTCCCGAAGAATATGGCGGTGCTGGATTAGACCAAATTTCTTATGGATTGATTATGCAGGAAATTGAACGCGGTGATTCTGGTGTGCGCAGTACAGCGTCGGTGCAATCCTCTTTGGTAATGTATCCTATTTGGAAATACGGCAACGAAGCGCAGCGTAAAAAATACTTACCAAAACTGGCTAGTGGCGAATGGATTGGCTGTTTCGGTTTAACCGAACCCGACCATGGCAGCAACCCAAGCGGTATGGTTACCAACTTTAAGGATATGGGCGACCACTATCTTTTAAACGGTGCCAAAATGTGGATTAGCAATGCCCCTTTTGCAGAAATTGCCGTGGTTTGGGCAAAAAACGAAGAAGGCAGGATTCACGGATTAATTGTCGAGCGTGGGATGGAAGGTTTTTCAACGCCCGAAACCCATAACAAATGGTCGCTTCGTGCGAGTGCCACGGGCGAACTTATTTTCGATAATGTTAAAGTGCCAAAAGAAAATTTATTACCTAACAAATCTGGTCTGGGCGCACCACTTGGTTGTTTGGATTCCGCACGTTACGGCATTGCCTGGGGCGCTATTGGTGCTGCCATGGACTGTTACGATACGGCTTTAAGATACAGCAAAGAACGCATCCAGTTTGGGAAACCCATTGGGCAATTTCAACTGCAACAAAAAAAATTAGCTGAAATGATTACAGAAATCACCAAAGCCCAACTTTTAACTTGGAGACTTGGTGTGCTGCGAAATGAAGATAAAGCCACATCAGCACAAATATCGATGGCGAAACGCAACAATGTGGATATGGCTATTAACATTGCCCGCGAAGCCAGACAAATGTTAGGCGGAATGGGCATTACCGGCGAGTATTCCATTATGCGCCATTCCATGAATTTAGAAAGTGTGATTACTTACGAAGGCACACACGATATTCATTTATTAATTACCGGTTTAGACATTACAGGACTTAACGCGTTTAAATAATCGCTAAGCGATATTTGGCAGCTCACTCTTGTGGGTAATTCATTTTTAAGAATCATAAAAATGCTTCTCATAAATTGGGAAGCATTTTTTTATTGAAATTTGTTTACATTTACTTTTATGTTCTCATCTAAAAAAAGATTAGATAACGCGTACGCAAGTGCTAAAGTCATTGATTTTGATGACGATAGCAAGTTTATTCTTTTTAGCGATTGCCACCGTGGCGACAATAGCTTTGCAGACGATTTTGCCAATAACAGAAATATTTATTTTCACGCGTTAAAACATTATTATGCCGAGGGTTTTCAGTATTGCGAAATTGGTGACGGCGACGAACTTTGGGAAAACATATCGTTCAAAGCTATTTTAAACGCTCATAAAAACGTGTATATGCTTATGAAACTGTTTCATAAAGCCAATCGATTACACATGATTTGGGGAAACCACGACATGGTTTACAGAAATCCGGAATACGTAAAAAAACATTTATCAACTTATTTTGACCCAAAAGTTGGAGAAGATGTAGAGCTTTTTGGCGACATAAGGTATCATGAAGGTATCGTTTTAAAACATTCAAGAACTGGACAGGAATTATTTTTAACCCACGGCCATCAAGCCGATTGGTGGAATTATTTATTTTGGAAATGGAGCCGATTTATGGTTCGGGTGCTGTGGAAGCCCTTAAATGTTATGGGAATTGCCGACCCTACAAGTCCCGCAAAAAACTATACCGAACTGATTAAAGTTGAGCGACGCACCAAAAAATGGATTGCAGAAAAAAACAACTTGCTAACCATTGTTGGGCATACCCACAGACCGCGTTTTCCCGAACCCGGAGATATTGCTTTTTTTAACGATGGGAGCTGTGTGCATCCGCGAAGTATTACGGGCATTGAAATTGAACATGGTGAAATTTCATTAATTAAGTGGCAAATTGCCACAAAAGAAGACGGCACACTTCAAATTGTAAGGGTCTTGCTCGAAGGCCCAAAAAGATTAATTGACTATAAAACAGAATCAATCTTATAAAAACTAAAGCTATGAATTTATTAAAATATGGTCTCGTCTTTATTTTTTCACTAACCACCTTTTCTCTAAATACCAACTCCGTTTTAGATGAAAACCAAACCGAAAAACCCATTGCTGTAATGGCATATTATGTTCCCGAAAAAGATTATAACCCTGAAAATTTACCATTAAATCAGCTTACCCACATTATTTTTTCGTTCACTAAGGTGATTGATAACGAGATGAAATTTAACAACGATTCGTATGGCAAAAAACTGCATCAATTAGTGGAGCAAAGAAAAAATCATCCCAACCTTAAGGTGATGATTGCTTGTGGTGGCTGGGGTTCTAAAGGGTTTTCGGATATGGCACATACCCCGGAAAACAGGCGTAAATTTGTGGAAAGCGTTGTTCGTTTTAATAAAAAATATAGTTTAGATGGTTTAGATATAGATTGGGAATACCCTGGAATTCCTGCCGCCAACACCAAAGCACGACCGGAAGACAAGCAAAATTTTACACTTTTAATGAAAGAACTCCGGGAAGCATTAAATACTTTAGACAGAACACAAACCCTAACCTTTGCATCGGCGGGTTGGAAACGGTATTACGATAATATTGAGCTTGTTGAAGTTATGAAACATGTTGATTTTATGAATATCATGACTTACGATCAAGTTAGTGGAAACGCCCCATTTACAGGGCATCACACACCATTGGGCTGGATTAAAACGGAACATTTAAAAGATTCTTTAGTTTCAGATTTTTATGAAGAAATGAAAAAAAGAAGTGCTAAATATAAGACGGAATACGAGCCGAATTCAACCGAAATGATAGTTGATTTTTGTATTTCAAAAGGCGTAAAGCGCGAGCAAATTGTAATTGGTGCGGCTTTTTACGGTAAAGCTTGGAAAGGCGTTGCTTCAATTAACAATGGACTGTATCAAGCCAATAAAGGAGCCTATGCTACCATTGTTTACAAAGATATTAGAGAAAAATACGAAAGCGACAAAAATTATAAAAGGCATTGGGATGCTGTGGCCAAAGCACCATATTTATTCAATGCGACTGATAGCATTTTTATTACTTTTGATGATACGGTATCGGTAAAACTTAAAACAAAATATGCCAAAAAAGAAAAATTAGGTGGTATTATGTTTTGGCAGCTTGGGCAGGACGTAAAAGAAAAAAACAGTCTTTTAAATGCTATTTATAAGGCCAGTGAATTGCCCTAAGAATAAGCCAACGCTATATTTATAAAGAATGAGATTAAAAAACCTTGAAATAATGAAATCTCTACTATCGGGTAAAAATTAACTCTCCGGAGCCAGCTCCACGACCAAACCTTCCATGTCTGGTGTCATTTGTATTTGGCATCCCAAACGGCTATTGTCTTTAACATCAAAAGCTTCAGAAAGCATCGCTTCCTCATCATCTGACATTTCGGGAAGCTCATGTTCTGATATAACATAGCATTGGCACGACGCGCACATAGCCATACCACCGCAAACACCAATGGTACCTTCTGGTGCAAGCTCGTAAGACCTGACCACTTCCATAAGGTTCATGGCCATATCGGTTGGGGCAACAACCTCGTGCGTAACGCCATCTCTATCTGTTATTTTTATATTTATGTCCTGTTCCATGATATAATTTCAATACCATAGGGCATGTTTATAAAGCATCCCCCATTTTTACTTTTTAATAAATTTTTATGAAAATTGATTAGGCTTCAACATTTATAACCTGCTTAATTTGTGGCGCATGTTTTTTAATAGTCATTTCTACACCAGATTTAAGTGTCATTTGATTTACACTACAGCCCACACAAGCACCTTGCAACTGAACCTTAACCAAGGTGTTGTCTTCTTCGATGGACAACAACGAAATATCGCCACCATCGCTTTGCAAAAACGGACGAATCTCCTCCAGTGCTTTTTCTACATTTAACTTAAGTTCTTCTGATGTCATAACCTATTTTTTAACTGCTGAACATCCAGCCATTGTTGTAATTTTTATAGCCTCGGTTGGTGGCAAATCGTCATTTCGCCTTACCACTTCTTGAACTACATTTTGAGTTAACTTTTCAAAAGCTTGCTCTAATGGGGTTGCCGTTTGTAAAGCTGCTGGACGACCAACATCGCCTGCTTCCCGAATGCTTTGTACCAAAGGTAATTCGCCTAAAAATGGCACCTTTAAATCTTCTGAAAGATGTTTGGCTCCTTCTTTTCCGAAAATATAATATTTGTTATCCGGTAGTTCAGCTGGCGTAAAGTAAGCCATATTTTCAATAATACCTAAAACGGGCACATTTATACTTTCTTGTTGGAACATGGCCACGCCTTTTTTAGCATCGGCCAAGGCTACATTTTGCGGCGTACTAACTACAACTGCACCGGTGATTGGTAGCGATTGCATGATACTTAAATGAATATCTCCGGTTCCCGGTGGTAAATCAATTAGCATAAAATCGAGTTCGCCCCAATGCGCATCAAAAATCATTTGATTTAACGCTTTCGCCGCCATTGGTCCGCGCCAAACAACTGCTTGATCGGGTTTTGTAAAAAAGCCAATCGACAATACTTTAACACCGTAATTCTCAACAGGTTTCATTTTAGATTTTCCATTAATATTCACTGCCAAAGGACGTTCTGCTTCAACATCAAACATAATAGGAATTGATGGCCCGTAAATATCGGCATCCAATACCCCAACTTTAAAGCCCATTTTGGCTAAAGTCACCGCTAAATTTGCCGTAACTGTAGATTTTCCAACGCCTCCTTTTCCGGAAGCAATGGCTATAATATTTCTTAAACCAGGCACCGCTGCACCTTTTATAACGTTCGCTTTTGGTTTTACGGGCACGTCCACTTTTACGTTTACGGTAATTTTAGCTTTTTCGTAAACTTTCTCGTGGATGGTTTTTAGGATATCGACCTCAACGCGTTTTTTGGCCTGCAAACTCGGGTTTGCAATGGTAATGTCTACGATAACTTCATCACCAAAAGTGATGACGTTTTTTACGGCTTTGCTCTCCACCATATTCATGCCTTCACCAGGAACGGTAATAGATTCGAGCGCTTTTAATATATCTTGTTTGTTTAATTTCACAGCTTTCAATTTAGATTTATTCTAAAGTACAAATATACAGTGAATTGTTTAGATTTTAAAGCGGTTTTCTTGAAATGATTTTTGTGTTATTTGGGTGTGTATATGCGAGGCGCAATTTGTAATTATTTGAAAAATTAGGACATATTTACAAGGCCTTTACAGGATCCCAAAAAACAGATTCAAAATTTTGGATTTGGTTGTCAACAACCTCAATGTCTTCGCTCTCCAGAAGTTGCTGCATGAGGTTGGTGCCATCAAAATGATGTTTTCCCGTTAACAAGCCTTTACGGTTTACAACACGGTGCGCCGGCACATCTTTACCATGCGAACCATTCATGGCATAACCCACCATTCGCGCACTTTTTGCTGCGCCCAAATAATTCGCTATGGCTCCGTAGCTGGTTACTTTTCCGTAGGGAATCAATCGAGCGACTTCGTAAACTTTATCGAAGAAATTTAAAGTTTCTGGTTTCATCACTACAACTCTTTTATGATATTTATTAGCGTTACTATGGAAATTACCCCAGTGATACCACCAATAATAAGATTCATGCTTTTTTGGGAGGTAACCGACTTTTCCTTTATTTTATCGAAAAAGAAAATATACATATACAGCATTACAAAGGTTCCCGTGGTGGCACCTGCAACGTACGAAATAATACTTATTTTATCGAAATCCAACCAGCCAACCGATGCCAAAGTAATGGTCATATACGCTTGATACGGAATTGGAAACACATTGATTGCCGACAAAAACACCCCGTGAAAAAAGCGACTGTGCTTGCTTCTTATTTTGGGCGATGCTTGTTTTTTGGGTTGTGTTTTGGCAATAAACAGATAATACACGGTTATAAGAACAAAAATAACAAATGCAACCCGTTGCAACACATCGATAACTTCGGGGTGGTTACTTAAATACCGTGCAAAAATAGCGGCGATATAAGTTTGGGCCGTAACAATAACGCAAACCCCGATGGAAAACACAATACCTCTGGAGTGCCCTTCTTTTAGGCTTATTTTAGCGGCTGTCATATTTAACAACCCTGGCGGAATTACGCCAACCAACGCTATAATTAACCCTAAAAAAAAGATAAAAGTAATATCCACTAACCGTTAATTTTAAACCTAATATACGTAATTGGTTTGTTTTGCTCTAAATATTGCGATTCGTAATAGGTTTGAATGCTGGTTACTTCTTCGGGGCTGCCTTCTTGTTTGTAAACGTTATGATTAGCATAAAGCACCTTGTGTCCTGCGCCATGCAATAAACCAAGGGTGTAACCGTGCATAAATTCGCTATCGGTTTTTAAGTTTACCACACCTTCTGGTTTTAATATTTGCTTGTAGCGTTTTAAAAACTCAGGATTAGTCATGCGGTGTTTGGTGCGCTTGTATTTTATTTGCGGATCGGGGAAGGTAATCCAAATTTCGTCCACTTCATTTTCGGCAAAGGCATAATCTATAAGTTCAATTTGCATGCGAAGAAATGCCACGTTATCTATTTTTTCTTCAATGGCCGTTTTTGCACCTCTCCAAAAACGTGCGCCTTTTATATCGATACCTATAAAATTTTTATTGGGATATTTTTGGGCCAAAGCGACGCTATATTCGCCTTTTCCGCAACCTAATTCTAAAATTAATGGATTATCGTTTTTAAAGACTGTTGTTCTCCAATTTCCTTTTAAATTGAAATTTGAATTAACCAATTCGTCCCGTTTGGGTTGGAAAACATTTTTGAAGGTTTCGTTTTCTTTAAAGCGTTTAAGTTTGTTTTTACTTCCCACAGGTAATTTACTATTTCTTATTACTATTAATTATTTTGACAAAATTAAGCAAATATACGAGAGCGCTCATGCTTATATTACACATTAGCAAAAAAGCGCGTTAGGGATTGAACGGTTAGACTGCGCTTACCGCAGGCTAAATGTTTGAAATCCCCGACGCAGTAGGGATTGAGTAGTGAAAGCCCGACCACTTGCCCTGAGCGCAATCGAAGGGTTGTGGTAACGCCCAAATTATGGGCTTAAAATTCTATACCTTTAATTTTTTTATAATCGAGAATGGCTTTGCTATCCGAAAGCAGCGACACGTGATAGCATACGCCCATTAAGCGATGGTACAAACTGGATGTATTGGTTTTAATGGTTTTTTGCAGGCCTTTTAAAATGAGGGTATCGTAATTGGAGGCGGTGTTGTGAAACGTGTTGTTTACGGCGGTTGTATAGGTGTTTAGCAAGGTGTTTATGACGCCGTAACCTGCGATTTCCTTATCGATAACCTCGGTGGATTGGTATATGTTTTCGATGCTGATTTTTATGATATCCTTTATCTGCGCATCGTATTTGCTTTTGTCCAACAAACCACTATTAAAATCGCCACTCAAAATAGCTTCTTCGTGCGCCATAAAAATATCGACAGCTTCGTTTATAAGGCTTCCTATGGCCAAGGCACGCAGATATCCGATGCGGTCTTCTTTGGTTGAAAGCGCATAATAGTTTTCTGGTTTTATATTATCCCTAATGATTTTTGAAAGGTATTCCAGCGCAAATTCTTCTTGAATGAGCCCGAGGTTTATACCGTCTTCAAAATCGATAATGGTGTAACAAATATCGTCGGCGGCCTCGACTAAAAAGGCCAATGGATGCCGCGAATAGCTGATGTGCTTGTCGCTTCTTTTTAATAATCCGAGTTCTTTGGCAACATCATTAAACGCTTCTTTTTCACTTTGAAAAAAGCCGTATTTTTTATCGGCAATATGTTGGGTTGGTTTTTTGGGCAACGACTCTTTTGGGTATTTTATAAACGCCCCCAATGTGGCATAGCTTAGTCGCAAGCCGCCGTTGCGTCCTGCGCGGTCTTCGGTTAAAATTTTAAAGCCGTTCGCATTGCCTTCAAAATCGCATAAATCCTGATATTCTTTTTCGGTTAGTTGGTCTTTATATTTTTGGCCTTCGCCTGTTTTAAAATACTCGCCAATGGCTTTTTCGCCGGAGTGGCCAAAGGGCGGATTGCCAATATCGTGCGCCAAAGCTGCTGCGGCAACAATGGCGCCAAAATCGTTAGCTTGATACCCGTGAACGCTTTGCAAATGCGGATGCTTTTTCAGCAGTTTTTGCCCCACGCGCCTGCCTAAAGAACGCCCCACAACGCTAACTTCTAAACTGTGTGTTAATCGGGTGTGCACAAAATCGGTTTTGGACAATGGAATAACCTGGGTTTTGTCTTGTAAGCTTCTGAATTCTGATGAAAAAATAATACGATCGTAATCCACTTCAAACCCCAAACGTGTTTCGTCTTGTTCTTTTCGTATGCGTTTATTGGTGTCGCCAGAGCGTTTTAAAGATAGTAGTTGTTCCCAGTTCATGTTGCATTTTTAAGAGCAAGCAAGATAAGTAAATTCGATAAAAACAAACCTAAAATCTGGTAACATTAGCATAACATTTTCATCACGGTTGTTTAATTCTTACTTAACACCGCCTTTACATTGACAACCTTTCTTTGCAGCATCAAACTAAAAAAAATAATGAAACATATAGTACTATTATTTACACTACTTACTGCAACATTTTCACACACCCAAAACACCGGTTCAGTGGCCGGAAAAATAACCGATAAGGAGTTTAATAATGAGCCCTTGGCGTTTGCCAATGTTTTAATAAAAGGTACGACTACGGGAACAACATCAGACTTTGATGGTTTATATGCTTTTGAAAATTTAGAAGCCGGAAGTTACACACTGGTTTTTAGTTTTGTGGGTTACAAAACACAAGAGATTAGTGTTGACATTGTAGCTGGTAAAAAGACAGAATTAAATGTAATTATGGCTGCAAGTGCAGCTTCTTTAGACGAAGTCATTATTACCACAACTACAAAACGAGAAAGCGAAACAGCACTACTCTTAGAGCAAAAAAAAGCCGTTGAAATTAAACAAAGTATTGGTTTTGAAGAGTTGTCGAGAAAAGGTGTTAGTCATGCTGCTGGAGCTATTGCTAAAATTTCTGGAGTATCAAAGCAAGAAGGCTCAAGTAATGTCTATGTGCGTGGTTTAGGAGATAGATATTTGAATACCACAATGAATGGGTTGTCTTTGCCATCCAACGATGTTAGCAAAAAGAATATTGATTTAGATTTATTCTCTTCTGATGTTATTGAAAATGTTTCGATTAGTAAAGCGTATTCTTCAAAATTTTATAGCGATTTTGCGGCAGGAAATGTAGATATTTCCTCAAAAGTTTATAAAGGCTCAGGTTTCTTTGATTTTGGAATCGGCTCCGAAATTAACACCAATGCAATCGGAAAAGACTTTGTAAGAAGCGAAGGGACAGGTCATTTTGGGTTTTATAACCGATATGCGCATAACCCTTTTGCCGTTATTTTATCTCACGGATTCGACCCTGTTGATGCTGGCATGCCAATAAACACAAGTGTTAATAGTGCCTTTGGAAAATCATTCAATTTTGAAAACGGATCAAAACTTAGTTTTTACGCTACTGGTTCGTTTGAAAACGATTACCAGTACAGAAAAGGCTCTTCAATAGATTACACCAATGTTGAGAAAAAAGCCTTTGAGCAATCTGAAGAGTTTGAATACGGCACCACCACTACAGCCATGGCATCAATCATTTATAAAATTGATACTAGCAATACACTTAAATTCAACTCGCTTTTTGTAAATAGTTCGTCAGATAAAATAGGATATTTTGGCATTGATGGTAAAGGGCGAAATAGAGATGCTATTGCCAATACAGACGAAGGGTTTTATCAGCAGAATATTCAATTTAATGAAAATCTTATTTATGTTAATCAACTTTTAGGAACTCATAAATTTGATAAGATTGAATTAGATTGGGGCTTTGGTCACAACTATGTTGCTGCGCATGAACCAGATAGAAAACGTTTAAATTTTGAAAACTATCAATATGCATTGGACAATGACCCTAATACTCAACCTATTTTTTATAGTAATGTAGATTTTGATAATCAGCGTTATTTCCAAAACATCGAAGATGAAGAGTTAAACGGTCGTTTAAACTTAGCTCACAAACCCTCTGAAAACATTAAAATTAATGTTGGTTATAATGCGCGAACTAAAGAACGTCGTTTTGACAATATTAGATATGGCTATGATATTATTGATAACAGCGGAATTGAAAACGTTAATAATTTAAATAGCTTTTTCACTTTAGATAACTTAAATCTAAATGATAATCAAGGCACTTACGAGATTAAAGTAATAAAACCATATCCAAATCTTAGTAATACAAACAGACCGGGTTTGTCTGAAAACACCTATAAAGGTAAACTAGATATTTACGCGGGTTACTTAAATGCTGAGATTAATCTAAATGAAAAATGGCTAATTATTCCAGGGGTTAGGGTAGAATCTTTTAAGCAATACATTGAGTACGATGTTATTAATTTAGGTGTAAATGGCAACGATAATATTGAAGCTTCAGATGTATTGTATTTGCCGAGTTTAAGTGCAAAATATGCTATAACCGAAGATCAAAATTTACGTTTTTCGGCAAGTCAAACCATTTCTCTTCCAGAATTTAAAGAAGTGGCGCCTTTTGTTTATGAAAGTGTATCGCAGCGTATCGGTGGAAATCCAGATCTGTTGGGACAAAAAGCAGGAGATTCATATACTAATGTAAAAGATGTATCGTACTCAACAATTTTAAATGTCGATTTAAAATATGAATGGTTTGTAACAACATCAGAATTAATCTCACTCGGTGCATTCTACAAACAAATTAAAGATCCAATTAATCAAGTTGTAGCGTTTGACGCTACAGGAACACAACGTTTTTTCAGAACGGGCGAAAAAGCTCAAATCTATGGTATCGAAGCAGAGATTAGAAAAAATATCATTACTAACGGAGATGACAAAGCAGAACTTTCTATGGGGCTAAATGCCACTTATATGTATACTGAACAAGATTTGTATCAAGACATCGTTGGCAGCAATTTTAATGTAAGTTTTGTAAATGACAAAGAGGCATTACAAGGCGCTTCGCCATTAATTATCAATGCAGATATTAACTATTCACCAACATCTTTTGAACACTACAAACCCAACGCAACCTTATCATTCTCTTATTTTTCAGATAGAATTGATGCTTTAGGATCTGGTCATTTAGGAAATGTTATTGAAAAAGGGATTCCAACTTTAGATTTTATTCTAAAAAATAAAATAGGCAAAACGTTTGAAATCAATGTCGCCGCAAAAAACCTTTTAAATCCAAGTATAAAATATATTAGAGAAACAACCCAAGGCGCTATAGTGGTAACATCCCCTAACGGAAAAGATGTTTCAAACTATAAAAAAGGAATGAACATTGGACTCCAATTAAAATATAAATTTTAAAACCATTAATTAAAGAACGAATAAAAATTAAACTTAGAAATGATGAAAAACAATTTAGTATTAGGATTAGCAACCATAGCATTGCTTTTTAACTCGTGTGCTACAGACGACACAGCCGATATTTACATCACGGATAACAGCGTTATTCATAACAATGGCGGTGGAAACACTGGTAGCAATGATGAAGAAATCGCCATTGGTGCCGCGGAATATTCTTCAGACTTAACATTGGAAGCCAATAGAACCTACACCATTAGTGGTCCAGTAATAATGGCTGAAGGCACTACACTGACTATAAACGAAGGTGTAACAATTAAAGCCATTGCAACGGGTGCCGATGTTTACATTGCTATTTCGCAAGGCGCCAAAATTATAGCTAACGGTTCTGCTACAAAACCTATTGTAATGACCTCTGGAAATTCAAATCCGGCGGCTGGACAATGGGGCGGTTTAATAGTACTAGGAAAAGCACCTATTAACTCTGTTACCGGCAGTGCAACATCAACGTCAGAAATTGGAAGTTTGCCTTACGGCGGAACAGATTCGGCCGATAATTCAGGTGTTTTACGTTATGTACGTGTTGAATATTCGGGCGGAGCCGCTGATGGCTCTTCAGAAAACAACGGATTCTCTTTTTATGGTGTTGGCGCAGGAACAACAATTGAATATATTCAAGCTTACGAAGGAGCTGATGACGGGATAGAGTTTTTCGGCGGAACAGCAGAAGTGTCTTATGCCGTTGTAATTAATTGTCAAGATGATTCAATTGATTGGACTGAAGGGTTTACGGGGTCTATTACAAATGCTTACATTAAACACGGAGCAGACCATGATAAAGGGTTTGAATGCGATGGCTACAACACTGACATTGGGAATCTTTCTAATCCTAAATTTTGGTCTAAACCCACCGTAACCAATGCCACAATTGTTGGTTTGGGTTCGTCAAAAGGAAACGAAGCCATTAGGTTAAGAGCTGGTACCCAAGGAATTTTTAACAATATTCTAATTGAAGGCTTTGCCGAGGGGTTCGACCTTGATGGCGATGCGGGTGCCAATAGCGACAATCCCACTGGAACCGGAGTTATTAACGGTGATTTACATGTTACAAACATTACCTTTATCGATGTAACCACAAAAACCAAAAATGATACTGGCGATACTTTTTCTGAAACAGATTTCATCTCAGGTGAAGGTCAGGGAACAGGGACGGACTATGCAACATGGGGCGCAAACTGGACGGTAGGAAACTAACTCAATATGTTGTCTGATCTTTTCATTACACTTGTGTTTTAGTGTATCAGTAGTTCAAGACCAGACATTAAAATAATAAAAAAGCATCCTAAAAATTAGGATGCTTTTTTATTATTCACTTTGCCATATAAACTATAACGAAGCGACGTTGTTTTCATAATTGACTTCTTTTTTAATTCCGTCAATCCAATAAATCCATTTGCCGACTTTTTTACCATTATCATAATTTGCAGAAACGATTTTTTCACCTGCTGTGTTAAAGCTTAACCACTCACCTTGTAATTTACCATCTACTGTGTAAGACCCTTTCTGGCTTACAACACCATTGTCATGATAATAAACAACATCAATTAAGTTTGTGTCTTTGTTAAGTTTTAAATCTCTCTTTTGCTTTTCTTGAGCAATAGATACCACAGTAATTAAAAAGGTGAAAAGCAATAAAATTGATTTCTTCATAATTATGGGTTTAACATTATAATCTAAATATACAAATTGCGTAACATTAATACAACCTTAAATTAACCTTAAGCTAACATTGTCGCTTTAAAAGCCTTAATACCAGTATGTTATTTCTTTATTTCACATAAAGATTTAACATTGGGAAGTTTAATAATTACTTAATATTCAGGTTACATTCACATCAATTTAAAACATGATATTTGCCTTGTCTTAAGACAAAACAATTAGTATTTCATATAATCTATTAGTTTTTGTCGACTACATTATTATGATTTCTAATGAGACTGCCTTAGGCCAAGGCAGTCTTTTTTTGTTATAAAAATTTAATCATTAGGAAACATTAAGTTAACATTGGTTTTAGTTATTTGCAACGACAAAAACTAAAACATTATAATGAAGCTTAAGTTTACGTGTGTTGCAATTGGCCTTTTTGCCATATTATCATCTCATTCACAAGAAGTTAAATCTCCTAAGTTTGGCAAAGGACTTTTTAACCTTGTTGGACAAGATTCTAGTTGGACCATGAAAGTTGGTGCGCGAATGCAATTTCTGGCCATTTCCAATTGGGAAGATGGACAACAAAACGAATCGAATTTTTTAGTACGTCGTGCCCGTTTAAAATTTGACGGTTACGCATTTACGCCCAAACTAGAATATAAATTAGAGTTAGGTTTATCCAATCGGGATATTTCCGGTGCTTCGCCGTTTACAAGCAATGCGCCTCGGTATATTATTGATGCAGTGATGAAATGGCATTTTGCACCAGGTTTCGAGCTTTGGTTTGGTCAAGCTAAACTTCCGGGGAATAGAGATCGTGTAATTTCGTCGGGAAATCTTCAACAGGTAGACCGTTCGCTTTTAAATAGCCGATTTAATATCGATAGAGATTTAGGTGTGCAATTAAGACATCAATTTAATATTTCGGATTCCTTTGTAGTAAAAGAAATATTTTCTGTGGCGCAGGGCGAAGGCAGAAATATTACAACCGGAAATTTAGGCGGTCATCAATATACGGGCCGCATTGAATTATTGCCTTTTGGGAATTTTGCGAGCAAAGGCGATTATGTGGGTGCCGATTTAAAAAGGGAACAGACGCCAAAATTGGCTTTGGGCATAAGCTACGACCATAATAACAATGCGGTTAAATCCAGAAGCAACCAAGGGTCGTACATGGCCATTGATGGCGACACCGATTTTTTTGAAACCAACATCAACACGCTTTTTATTGATGCGATGTTTAAATACCAAGGTTTTTCTTTAATGGCAGAATATGCCGATAGAGATGCCAAAGATCCATTTGCAAAAAATTCTGATGGCACCTTAACCGGCGATGAAGTGCAGGTTGGCAAAGGTTTAAATCTTCAAACAGGTGTTTTATGTAAAAACGATTGGGAAATCTCTGGACGTTACACCAACATAAAATTAGATAAAAACATAACGGGGAAAAACCCAGAAAGCCAATATACATTAGGGGTTTCTAAATACATTGTGGGGCATAAATTAAAAGTGCAAACCGATATCAGTCATTTGGAAATTAAAGACGGAAATAACGAATTAATGTGGCGATTACAATTCGATATCCATTTTTAAAACATAACAATTAGGTAACATTACAACAAAAAAGTCTAAAGATATTTGTAAACTATTTTAAACTAAATTATGGAAAACATATACTTATACATGATTATTGCCTTAGCCCTTTTAGCCATTGCTGATTTGGTTGTAGGAGTAAGTAATGATGCGGTAAATTTTTTAAATTCTGCCATTGGCTCTAAAGCTATTTCTTTTAAAACCATTATGATTGTTGCCAGTATTGGTGTTGCCGTTGGAGCCGTATTTTCAAGCGGAATGATGGAAGTGGCGAGAAAAGGGATATTTAACCCGGGAGAATTTATGTTTGATGAGATCATGATTATTTTCATGGCAGTAATGATAACAGACATCCTATTGTTAGATTTTTTCAATTCTGTTGGGATGCCCACCTCGACTACTGTTTCTATTGTATTTGAGTTATTGGGGGCAGCTGTTGCCATGGCTTTAATTAAAATTGGTGCCGATGGTGGTAATTTTAGTGATGTCATCAATTACATAAACACATCAAAAGCCTCCCAGATTATATTCGGAATCCTGCTCTCGGTCGTCGTTGCCTTTACTATTGGAGCCGTGGTTCAATGGGTGGCAAGGGTATTACTATCTTATAATTTTGAAAAGAAAGCGGCTTGGGTTGGCGCTTTATTTGGTGGTTTAGCCTTAACGGCTATTACCTACTTCATTTTTATGAAAGGGTTAAAAGGCACCTCCTATGCTAAAGAATCATTTGATATTCTTGGTGGCGAAACCATGAATAATTTTTTAGAAAGCCAAGTACTATTTATCACTTTAGTGAGTCTCGTTTTCTGGTCGCTCTTAGCCTATGCATTAATACATTATTTTAAGACTAATGTTTACAAACTCATTATTATTGTAGGCACCTTTGCATTGGCATTGGCCTTTGCCGGCAACGACTTAGTAAACTTTATTGGTGTGCCAATCGCAGCGTACAATGCCTACGAAGCATGGAGCGCTTCGTTTTTAAGTTCAGGAACTTTGGCCACAGACTTTTCTATGGAAATACTGGCTGAAAAAGTACCCACAAACAATTGGCTATTATTTGGGGCAGGTATGATTATGGTATTAACTCTATGGTTTTCTACCAAGGCTAAAAATGTTGTAAAAACCTCTTTGGATTTATCCAGCCAAGGTGAAACAAAAGAACGTTTTCAACCTAATTTTTTATCGCGCGGATTTGTACGATCGGCTATGTTAATGTCTCAAATGTCAGAATACATTCTACCTAAACCTTGGCAGGATAAAATAGAAAAACAATTTGAAGCTCCCGTAGCAAAGGTATCAAAAGACAAAGCCAAGGAGCTCCCAGCTTTCGATTTAGTGAGAGCCGCCGTTAACTTAATGGTAGCTGCGGTATTAATCTCTATTGCAACATCGTACAAACTGCCGTTATCTACAACCTATGTAACATTTATGGTGGCCATGGGTACCTCTTTAGCAGATCGCGCTTGGGGCGCAGAAAGTGCCGTATATCGGGTAGCTGGTGTAATCAACGTTATTGGCGGTTGGTTCTTCACTGCATTTAGCGCTTTTACTGCAGCTGCTTTGGTAGCTTACTTATTAAACTTAAACATAAAAGTTATGTTCCCTATTTTATTATTGGTAGCCATAGCTTTGCTGATAAGAAGCACAGTGGCACACAATAAAAAATCTAATGAAGTAAAGGCCGAGGACAGCCTGAAAAAAACAGGGAGCAGATCGGTACAAGGTGTTATTCACGAAAGTGCCGGCAATATTGCCAATGTTGTAAAACGCGGAAACAGGATTTACAGCAATGCCGTAAAAGGTTTGGCCAAACAGGATTTAACACTACTTAAAAAGAATAAAAAACAAGTTGATAAACTAACGGCCGAAGTTGATGAGTTGAGGGATAACATATTCTATTTTATTAAAAATTTAGATGAAACCAGTTTACGTGCAAGTAGTTTTTATATTAACATTTTAGGCTATTTACAAGATATGACACAATCGTTGGAATACATATCAAAAGTGAGCCATAAACACATTAACAACAACCATAAGAAACTTAAATTTAGCCAAATTAAAGAACTTAAAGATGTTGACAACACCCTTGAAACCTTGTTTAACGATACCAAAGCGGCTTTCGATTCGCACTCATTCGAGCAAATAGGCGAAATTATTAAACGTAAAAAAGAGGTGTACGACTTGGTAACCGATAAAATCGCAAAGCAAGTCTCTAGAACAAGAACAGAGGAATCTAGCCCAAAAAACACAACGTTATATTTTAGTTTATTATTGGAAACCAAGGATTTGTTAACGGCTACCATGAATCTTTTAGATGAATACTACAACTCGCATGATGCCTCTGTAAAACCAGCCACTATTAGTGTGGTAGATGACGTTTTGCAAGTTGGGAGTAAATCTGACAAAGACAAAAAGAAAAAGGACAACTAAACCTTAATATAGCTAGTCTGAAAAGAATCATTGAATAAAGCATGTCGCATTGAAATTCCTAAAGCCAAATGAATTTTGGTTTCGGGAACTTTAATGTTACTCAGTGAAGCAGCTTAAGTTGCGAGCATCTAGGTTTTTGAGGGCATTCAGAAGAACAAAAACGGCATCTTTTATACAGGTTTTATTCCGTTTTATTCTCCAAAAGCGTGTCCTTTTTACCATATAACAATTCGGCAATTTCAATGAGCTTGTCTATTATATCGTTTACATTGGCATAATCGTTAAAAAGCGACGACGCCATTTTAGCCGTAATTAAATCCTCTCTAATCAATCGATCAATAGAGGTGTTACTTTGCCTTATATTTGCTTTGGCTTCTTTTCTTAATTGCTTAAGTTTTCGAGCGTATTCTGCGTGATCTGTTTCCGTTCTAAACAAATAGATAACCCTCAACACTTTGGTTAGTTTTTTTCTAAAGCCATCGTATTCATTTTGCAGTTGTTTGTTGTTTGATGCCGACGCCATGGTGATATTTTTGTTCAGCTCCTTGACGCTTTTTATAATTTCAACCATCTTTCTGTTCGCTATTTTTATATCAGAAACCACCTTGATTTGTCTTTTGTTTAGTTTTAAATCACTTTGTGCCGTGGTGGCATACCTAATTATTTCGCTGTAAATGGTTTTTACTTTGGTATAGTACAACCCTTCCACATCTGTTTTAAAATCTATATCGGATTTTTTTACAATCTTCTTTATTTTTTCATTGGATTTTATGTCTTCTCTATGAATATTTAATGCGTGCGCCACAATTTCGAAAATGCTGTTTTTATAAAGATATCTCGATTCGTTAATTAATGCTGAAATAGCCGTTCCCGGAAACTTCAATACAGCGGAGTTTAAATATTTTGGTTCATCAACATCTTTGTCCTTATCCGGTTTTTCCTTTACAACCCGTTGCAATAAACCTTCAAGTTTTTTAATAAAAGGAATCATTACCAGCACGCCCACAACATTAAAAATAGTATGAAACAACGCTAGTTTTAAAGTGTAATTGGTGTCTGCAATTTGTAAAACTTCAGACAAATTATTAACCAATCGGGCCAACGGAAATATAAAAACAATGGCGATTAACCCTGTTGTAATATTGAAAACAAAATGCGCTCCGGCTAATCTTCTGCCAGCCGTATTTGAGCCCAACGACCCCAAAACGGCCGTAATGGTTGTACCCACATTTGCACCAATGGCCAAGGCTAGGGCGTTTTCATACTCTATCTGTCCTGCCGCAAGCGCAGTTAAAATTAAAGCCAAAGTGGCGCTGCTAGATTGTAAAATGGTAGTGATAACAATTCCCAATCCGGTATAAATAAACACGCCTAAAAACCCGGAAACAGCAAATTGGGACAAATCGAAGTAGGTTTTAAAAACATCAAAGCCTTCTTTCATGTAATGAATTCCCAAAAAGAAAAAGCCCAAACCCGCCAAAACATTTCCAACTCCTTTTAAAGCTGTTCTTTTTTGAAATGCAAAAATAATTCCGAAAACCAGCATGGGCATTGCCAAGGTAGATACCTTGATTTTCAACCCAAAACCTGCCACTAACCACGCCGTGGCCGTAGTGCCGATATTGGAGCCAAAAATCAGTCCTATACCGCCTGCTAAAGTGATTAGCTCTGCACTGACAAACGAAATGGTAATTACCGAAACCAACGAGCTGGACTGAATTAAACCCGTAACCAAAGCACCGGTAGTAATGCTTTTATAAAGCTTGTTTGTTGCTTTTTTTAATATACTTTGAAGCGGGCCTTTGGTAAAAACCCTGAAGCCTTCTTCCAGCATAATCATCCCGAAAAGCAAAATGGCTACACCAGCCGAAATAGTTTTAAAATTGGGATTAAAAAACAGAAGAATCGCTATGATAATTAAAAGCACAACAAATATTGTTTTTCTAATCATAGCGCTAACTTATTATAGTTTTTATCAGAAATAAAGCGTCTTGAAATTAGCTGTAATCCAGAAAATCGCATTGAGCGTACAGCATGTAAAATCGTATAAATTTGGTGTTTCATAATTTAGTTTATAGACCACACTTGTAATGATTTTGTTAAATTAATCGATTCTAAATTTAAAACCAAAAAAAGGAGGTTTAAGTGTTTCCTTATTTTAAAGGAAATTCATTTTACGGAAACCATCAAAAAAAAGCTTGTATTTTAGCAAAAAAAACATGAAGACTTTATTTCCTACTTCGCTTTTTTTATTATTCGGTATAATGTCTTTTGGCCAACAAATTAAAGGTTCGGAATTACTTGACAAAGCCATTAAGTACCACGACCCGCAACATAAATGGAAAACATTTAATGGCACGTTTCACGTCACCATGGAAACGCCCAATAGTTCAAATAGAAACTCAAAAATTAGTATCAATTTACCCGAAGAGCACTTCTATTTAAAAGCAAAAAAAGACACGGTAGTAACCGAATACGATGTAAAAAAAGAGGCATGTACCATTACCTTAAACGGCAAAACCGATTTATCGAATCAGGTTTTAAAAACTCATAATTTAAGTTGTGAACGCGCCTATTTGTATAAAAACTACTACACCTATTTATACGGTTTGCCCATGAAACTTAAAGATGAAGGTACGATAATTAACGATGTGATTGAGCAAAAAACATTCAAAGGAAAAGCCTTTTTAGTATTACAGGTTACTTATGATGCTTCCGTTGGAAAAGATGTTTGGTATTTTTATTTCAACCCTAAAACATACGCCATGGAAGTATATCAATTTTATAAAACCGACGATACAGGGTCTATTAAAAAAGACAGCGGAGAATATATTTTATTGACTGATGAAGAAATTGTTAACGGTATAAAAATGCCGAAAACCCGAGCTTGGTATTACAATAAAGATGATGCGTATTTGGGTACCGATATTTTAAACTAAAACAAGTTATTCACCAATATCTTCGTTCCACAATTCCGGATGGGCAGAAATGAAAGATTCCATCAAGTCGATACATATTTTATTATTTACAACATCTACTTGAACACCACGGGATTTCAATAAGGCTTCGTCGCCCGAAAAGGTTTTATTTTCACCAATAACAACTTTTGGAATACCGTATAGCAAAATCGCCCCAGAGCACATCGAACAAGGTGATAGTGTGGTATACAAAGTACAGGCTTTATAAACGCTCGCAGGCTGTCGTCCGGCATTTTCAAAAGCATCCATTTCGCCGTGTAAAACCACACTTCCGTTTTGCACACGCTTATTGTGCCCTCTACCAATTATTTCGCCTTTATAAACAATAACCGATCCAATAGGTATACCGCCTTGAAGCCGTCCCTTTTTTGCTTCTTCAATGGCTGCTTCTAAAAATTTATCCATAAGTAAAATTTAAACTTATTCAGTTTCTTGCGCTACTCCAATTTGATCTAGCTCATTGAAGGTTTTCTTTTTAGCTTCAAACTTATCAATGTTTACCACAAAGGTTTTAGAAATTGTATCGTGCCAACCTCTGCTTTGTGACCCTAAAAAAGATAAGGCTTCAAAAGGTATCATTCTTGAAAAACTACGTTTTAAATAGTCTGATGCCGTTGGTTTAGTACCATCTGCTAAAACAACTTTTGTTTTTGTAATATACTTTCCTATACTTCTTCCTTTGGTTAGCATTTCTATTGAAAAATATACAAATGCCAAAACAATGGCTGTTATCAATCTGTCCAATAATGGATTTAAATTTTCCATATAAAAAATAAGGTTGTCTGCTGGCGTTGTATCCGTAGCAAAAGAATAGAACAAATAAAATGCTCCGAAAACAACGATCCAAAACACCAATATTATGGCCAATAAATCTACAATGTAATTTGCAAAACGATTTCCTTTTGTTGCATATAAATCTGGGGTAACTTTAAAATTTTGATTTGTCATAAATAGGTGGTTAAGTTGAAAACCTAAAAATAACATTTTTTTACAAATGGTAAGCAAACAAAAAACCACCCCAATTGAGGTGGCATTTTGTACACTTAAAATTAATTATAAATTAACCTTCGCAACTTGTGCATTCTTTCTTTTGCTTAAACTTCTGCGCCGCATTCATACTATGTTGGTAATACAGCGATTTTACTCCCAATTTCCAAGCTGTAACATATAGTTTGTTAATGTCTTTAACCGGCATATCTGGGTGTACCATAATATTTAACGATTGCCCTTGGTCTATATGGTTTTGCCTATTTGCCGCTTGGTAAATAATGGTCATTTGATCGATTTCGGAATAGGTTTTAAACACGTCCTTTTCATGGTCTGTGAGCTCTTCTAAATGCTGTACAGAACCATCGTAATCGCGAATGCTTTTCCAAATGTCGCTTGTATTTAATCCCTTTTCTTCTAAAAGATCGACTAAAAACGGGTTTTTAATTGTGGTTTTAATTTTGGCAATATCCTTTACATAACTGTTAGACCAAATGGGTTCGATACCTTGGGATACTTGCCCTAAAATAAATGCTGAAGAGGTTGTTGGTGCCACGGCATTTAATGTTGTGTTTCGTCTTCCGTAACCTTTTAATACTTCGGGCTCTCCAAATAATTTGGCTAATTCTTCAGATGCTTTTTTAGATTTTTCACCAATGGTTTTAAATATTTCACTATTCAAATTAAAAGCTTCCTGACTATCAAAAGCCAACATTTTAGATTGTAATAAAGAGTGCCATCCTAAAGCGCCCATACCTAAAGCCCTGTTTTCCTTGGCAAAATTATAGGCCTTTTCCATAAAGAGGAATGTTTGCTGGTCGTCGCGATTTGTAGAATCTCTATATACTTCCAATTTGGTAACAAACTCCTCTAAAACGGCATCTAAAAAGTACACCATGGTTTCAACGGCATCGGTATCTTTCCATTTATCGTAATGCAATAAATTTATTGAAGAAAGCACACATACAAAAGACCATCTGTCGTTTGTTGGCAACATGATTTCTGAGCATAAATTACTCGCGTAGATTTCATGCTTTTTGTCTTGATATACATCTGGCGCCGCATTGTTGGCATTGTCTTTAAAGAAAATATAAGGATAACCTATTTCGCCTCGGCGTTGCAATACCTTTGCCCAAATGGCTCTTTTATCGGCATCGCCATCAATCATTTCTTCCATCCATTGGTTTCCAACGGTAACACCATGTGTCAATTCTTGAATGGGGTTGCCTTCTGTACCAATTTCCAAGAACTCATGAATATCTTGATGCTCTATGGGTAAATATGGTGAAAAACGCCCGCGTCGCACAGAACCTTGACTTACAACATCTACCATTTTTTCAAACAACTGCATGATGTGCACCGCCCCTGAAGATTCACCATTGTTTTTTACAGGCGCACCCCTGTGACGTAGTTTACCAAAATAACCGGAAGTTCCGCCTCCTAATTTAGACATCATGCCAACTTCGGATTGGGTGTACAGAATATCTCCCATATCGTCTGATATGTGCGAGCCAAAACAACTAATGGGCAAACCTCTTTTTTTACCAAAGTTAGACCAAACCGGTGAAGCTAGCGAATAATAGCCTTCTGCCATATACCCATAAAACTTATCGGCAAAGCCATCTATTTTTAATATTTCTTCTGCTCTTAGTGCGATTTCCTTAATGCGCTCTTCGGGTGTTGTGTCGTCAGTTAAGTATCCTGATGCTAAGAATTTACGACTGTTTTCTGTTAACCATTTTATTTCCGGCTTCTTACTAGCTTCTTTTATCGCTTCGGTTCTGGCATTAATTAATTCGTTGAATTTTGAAGGCGCTGCTTCTTGCTGTAAATTTTCTGCTGTAGTTTTGTTGGTGTAGTTGCTCATTTTTAAAATAGGTCGTCGCTGGTTATACTTTTTGTTCTTTTACTGTAGTTTATAGATCGTTTTACGAAGAAATCCCCGTGTTTTGTGCCTATAATTTCGTCGTCAAACCACTCGGTTTTTTCAACTAATTTTTGGTCTATCTCGAATACTTTTTCAATACCAATACTTTCTAGGGAGTTGTTAAAACGATTTTTAATAAATTCGTTAATCACATCTTTTGGTAAAAATTCCAATTCTCCCGCTTCAAAAATCCAGTCTACTATTTTACTTTCAGATTCAAAGGCTTCTCTACATAATTCTTGTACTAATTTGGCATGCTCTTCATCAAACCAAGTTGGGTTTTCTTCTTTTATAATTCTGATAACATCTATCCCGAAATCGCCATGGATTTGTTCTTCTTTAGAGGTTGCTTCAACAACGTTTGAAACTCCTTTAAGCATGTTTTTATGCTTATTAAAAGCCATAATTATTAAAAACTGAGAGAACAAAGAAACATGCTCTATAAAGAGTGAGAACAATAAAATAGACTCTGAAAACTCCTTGTTATCTTCACTTTTTGCGTTTTTTAACGCGGTTTCCAAATAGTGCACACGACGCATGATTACGGGTTTCTTTTTTAGGTGCTTAAACTCGTTGTTTAAACCCAAAATTTCAAGTAAATGCGAATAGGCGTCTTGGTGTCTTACTTCACTTTCTGCGAAAGTAGCTCCCACCGACCCAATTTCCGGTTTAGGCATTTTATTATAAAGATCGCCCCAAAAACTTTTAACCGCCACTTCAATTTGCGAAATGGCAAGCATGGTGTTTTTTATCGCATTTTTCTCTACTATGGTAAGCTTTGTTTTAAAATCTTGTATATCGCTGGTAAAGTTAAACTCTGAATGAATCCAATAAGAATGTCTTATGGCATCAACATAATCGTTAAGTGCAGGATACTCGTAAGGCTTTAGGTTTATGCGCTTTTCAAAAATATTGGTCTTTCTGTTTCTAGCCTGCTCGTCTCTGTATAAAATATAGGCTTTAGCCACATCGTGAAATGCGCTTTCCATTAATTTTTCTTCAACAAGATCTTGTACCTGCTCCACGGTTGGCACATACTTATAATCTTTTTCCTTTCTGTTCAATAAGGCTTTTAAAACATTTACGGCAATGGTGTTGGCGTCTTCCTTGGTGCCGTTACCAACAGAAAGCATGGCTTTTTCAATGGCATTAGAAATCTTTTTTAAAACAAAAGGGCTTGTTTCGTAATCTCTTTTAATAATGTGTGTAATCTCCATATTTTATAATTAATAGCTAGTTGGTTGCAAGACCGGTGTAAAACCAAAAAAAAAAAAATCTAAATTATTTCTTTTTTTAAGAAAGAATATAGCGTGTGTTTTCCAAAAAAAATCAGATTCCCCATCGTTTTATTTTGATATAATGAAACAGAAAATCTAACTTTATTTGCTCTTAACAAAGGTTGGCAATTGTTCTCAAAAAAGAAAGGGTGTTTTGTAAACCTTATCAACAAGTTTTTAACAAACAAACAATAACGCTGAAAACAAGAAGTTTACACAAAATTTTAGCAATGTACTGGAAATCAGTATTTTAATATTTTTGACTGCTTAAAAAGTGAACATAAAAAGTGAAGATTTTTTTATCAAAAAACCCTTGTTTTGCTGGTGCTCAAGATGGTTATTTTATAAAGTTTTTGCAACTTTTTCCAGCTCCGTATACCAGTCTTCCCCAAACTTTCGAATCAGGGCTTCTTTTACAAATTTGTAAACCGGCACTTGCAGTTCTTTACCAAGCGTGCAGGCATCATCGCAAATGTCCCATTTATCATAATTTACCGCCGAAAATTCAGAATATGCTTTGACCCGAATGGGGTATAAATGACAAGATACTGGTTTTTTCCAAGAAATTTCTCCTTGATTATAAGCTTCTTCGATACCGCAAAGTGCTGTGTTTTTTTCATCAAAAATCACATAGGCACAATCGGCATTATTAATCAAAGGGGTTTCAAAATCACCAAAATCCGTAGTAATATGCGTGCCCTGTTTTTCAATAGCTTCAATACCTTCTTGTCGCAAAAAAGGTTTCACCTTCGGATAGATGTCTTTTAGGATTTGAACCTCATCTTCGTCAAGTGGCGCACCGGCATCGCCATCAATACAACACGCGCCTTTGCAGGCCGATAGGTTGCACACAAAATCCTTTTCTATAATATCTTCCGAAACTATGGTTTTTCCTAATTGAAACATATTCTACTATTTAACCTACTTTTATAAAAATGTTTTACGCTTTATTGGAAAACATTTGTTTTTTTATCAGTTGTAATTGAGTAGGCAAAAGTATAGAAACTTTACATTAATATAATGTTATAAATCGGTTATAATCATCTACTTTTGCCGAAAAATTAAGAACCTCTATTTTTAGTGATTATTAATTTTTTAGATTCCCGATTTAGCGAGAATGACAAATGATATAAAAACGCAGCAAGCTGCGACATATTTTTGAATTTAAACCTTTAAAAAATGCAACTTAATTTTAAAGAAATATTCACCGCTTTTATGGTGTTGTTTGCGGTGATCGACATTATTGGTAACGTGCCAATTGTAATCGATTTACGTAAAAAAGTAGGACATATTCAAAGCGAGAAAGCATCACTTATTGCTGGGGTTATTTTAATTGTGTTTCTGTTTTTGGGAAAAAGCATTTTAAACCTAATTGGAATTGATGTAAACTCGTTTGCCGTGGCTGGTGCCTTTATTTTATTCTTTATTGCTTTGGAAATGATTTTGGGCATAACACTTTATAAGCAAGAAGAGCACGATGCTATGACTACGGCTGTTTTTCCGTTGGCATTCCCGTTAATTGCCGGCCCAGGCAGTTTAACCACTTTACTCTCGTTGCGTGCCGAATTTAGAATTGAAAATATTATTGTTGCGGTTTTATTAAACGTAATTATTATTTATATTGTGCTTAAAACATCCTCGAAAATAGAACGTTTTTTAGGGCAAAATGGCATTAACATTGTACGTAAGGTATTTGGCGTTGTACTATTAGCCATTGCCGTAAAATTATTTGCCCATAACATTAAAGCGTTGTTTGATGTGGTATAAAAACCCGTAATGGGTAGCAGGTAAATTAAAGATTATTACAAAACGATTAAAATTTTAAATACATGAAACTTTTAACCATAATACTTAGTATTGCAGCTTTAGGACTTATTATTTTTAACGTTACAAAAGTAGATTTCAATGCCCCTTTTCAGGGCGAAAGCATTATAGCGTTAATTGCGATAGTTGCAGCGATTTGCGTTATCATCATGATGGGGATTTTACGAATCTCAAAACGTATAGAGCAAAAGGCAAAAAAACATAGTTAACGTTTAATTAACTTTAAAAAGACACTTTAGCTGTTTCTTTTTCTCCTATTTAGCCTAAAACACAATTAGCGTTACTTAGGCTATGGTTTTATTTTTTGATCTTTACCTATCAAAAAAAACAAATCGATTTTTTTAATTTTAAAACTCAGTGATTTTGATGTACGATGCTTTAATTATTGGTGGTGGCGCTGCGGGCTTATCTTGCGCCTTGGTTTTGGGGTCTGCAAAAAACAAACCTTTTGCAGCAAACAAACAGATTGCTATTATTACACATCAAAAAACATCGCATTTACAAAATGCTTTATTTAATAATGTTTTAGGTTTAGAACCCGGAACCACCGGTGCCTCAATTTTAGAAAAAGGCAAAAAGCAATTAGGCGATTTATATCCTCATGTTGCCCAACTTGAAAACGAAAAAGTATCTGCTATTTCTAAATCGGTTCACGGCTTTAAAGTTAAAACCAACAAAAACACTTACGAAGCCAAACTGGTGGTTATCGCTGTGGGTTACACCAATTTAATGCGGATAAAAGGTTTGGAAAGTTATGTGGAACCACATCCAAAAGCAGCGATTGAAAAAGACCGTATTTGGTTAAAAAATACCAATCATTTAATTGAAGAAAACCTTTATGTTGCCGGTACATTGGCCGGTTGGCGCAGTCAGTTTGCCATTGCTTCGGGTAGTGGCGCACATGTGGCGACCGATATTTTAACGCTTTGGAATGGTGGGAAACACACTAAGGTGCATGATAAGATATAGTTAACCGCCCAAAGGAGCTAAAAGACTAAGTTTAAAATTGTTTAGGCATATCTTTACTTCCGTGGAGTACTCTTACTATTCTGATATGATTTTTTAGGATTCTATAAAATATAACATGTTCCTGTTCAGTAATACTATACAATCCTATTTTTATTTCGTTTCGTTTTCTTCCAATTTCTGGATTGATGACTAATTGGTTAAAAACCGCATCTAAATCGTTAAGATATTTTACTGCTTGATTAAATCCGTGGAAATAATGTGAATAATCAAATATGGCTTCAATATCAAAATCTGCTTCCTCGGATAACTTGTAGCTTTTTATTTTGTTTGACATTTAGCCCGTTTTATTTCGGCGTTTACTATCAATAATATCTTTAACATTGCGATTACTTGTTGCTCCAGACCAACCTTTTTCAATTTCAGCTTTTAAATCTACAATAACACGATGCCTGTACGTTTCATGTAAGCGCAATGCATCTCTAACCAGCTCACTTGCGTTTTGAAAATCGCCAGATTCAATCTGATTTTCAATGTATTCTTTTTGTTTTTTTGTTAAACTTACATTCATCGTTATAATTTTTATTATCCATTAATTAAAGATAATAAAAATGTCCATATTTTACAAATATGGACATTTTTTTGTTATTTGAAATTTTTTTTAGTTTCGATTTTACTTGATGAAAGCACCCTTAAAAAACGAATTAAGGCTTAAATTACCGCTCCCCATCACTCAACTTAACCACCTCTTCAATCATAATATCGCGCTGGTTGAACACCTCTTCGAAAGCACCATTGCCAAAAAGTTGGTCGGCCAAAGTGGCTTTAATATATTGTTTTACTTCGTCGTGGTATGCCACAAAGGTTATTTTAGAATTCAGCCTAAGGTTTACATAATCCTGTATCGCATAAACCCAATCTTCCTCAACTTCAAAATTATCGATAAAATCCTGCCTAGACATATTACTGAAAACACTTCGGTCTTTATCCAATTCCCTGAACACAAAATTACCTATAAAACCACGTCGAAATAATTGAGAAAGGGTTTCGTTGTGCATGCTATTATCAATGGGTACAAACACATCGGGGATAATACCGCCGCCGCCATAAACAATTTTACCTTTTGGTGTGGTGAATTTTAGCGAATCGGCCACTTGAATTTTTTCCGGATCCAAGAGTTCGCCACTGTCCAATCGTTCAAAATACTCATCGTAATAGTCTTTATGCCCATTTTTGTAAGGCCTTTGAATAGAGCGACCCGTTGGCGTATAATAACGCGATACGGTTAAGCGTACCGCACTACCATCGCCCAAATCCATTTCGCGTTGCACGAGGCCTTTGCCGTAAGAGCGTCGCCCAATAATGGTGCCTTTGTCGTTGTCTTGCAATGCGCCGGCAACAATTTCGCTTGCCGATGCCGAGTTTTCGTCAATCAGCACATACACATGGCCTTTTTCAAAATTCCCTTTACTTGTTGCAAAGCTTTTTTCGATGCTTCCGCGCTTGTTTTTTGTGTACAAAATAAGTTTATCGTCTTCTAAAAACTCATCAACAATCTGTTCGGCAATCCCTAAAAAACCGCCTGGGTTGTCGCGCAAATCCAATGCGATTTCCGTGGCGCCAAGATCAATAAGTTTTTCCAATCCTTTTTTAAACTCTTTATAGGTAGATTCAGCAAATCGATTGATTTTGATATAACCCAATTTCTCGGTTAACATATATGCGGCATCAACGCTTTTAATGGGAATGTGCCCACGTTTAACCGTAAAATCCAAAAGCTTTGGTTCGCCTTTTCTGTAAACTTTCAATTTTACTTTGCTGTTAATGGGACCTTTAAGTTTTTTAATAATCTCGCCGTCTTGTAATTTTTTTCCATAAAGCGAATCGCCGTTGGCCATAATAATGCGGTCGCCACCTTTAATGCCCGCTTTGGCACTTGGCCCGTTTTCAATAGGCCTAATTACCGCAATGGAATCCCTGTAGGGATAAAAACTAATGCCTATGCCCACAAAATCACCTTTCATGTTTTCGGCAACACGCTCCATATCTTCTTTGGGGATGTACACCGAATGCGGGTCCAGATTATCCAGAATGCCATTAACCGTAACATCAACAATACTATCGGTGTTTACCTCATCAACATAATCGTAATCAATATAATCGATAAGTCGGTTTAGTTTGTCCTTTTTGCTATTGGTTGAAAACAGGCGGTCTGGCGCATCGGTAAAATTCAACTTGCCGCCAATAAAAATGCCTGCTGCAATAGCAACACCTAAAACCAAGGGTAAATATTTTTTTTGATAGGGCATTATTTGTCTATTTCTTCAATTAATTTAAGTTCAACACCTGCTTTTTCCAAAAAGCGCAGTCCGGAATCGTCTTTATAGGCTTGGTTGTACACCACTTTTACTATGCCCGCTTGATGTATTAATTTGCTACATTCTTTACAGGGCGACATGGTTATGTACAAGGTTGCCCCTGTTGCCGATTGGGTCGATGCCGCTACTTTTAAAATGGCGTTGGCCTCGGCATGCAGCACGTACCATTTGGTGTAACCCTGTTCGTCTTCGCAAAAATTCTCAAAACCCGAAGGCGTGCCGTTGTACCCGTCGGATATTATCATTCTATCCTTTACAATAAGTGCGCCAACTTGCCGGCGTTTGCAATACGATAATTTTCCCCACTCTTTGGCAATTCTTAAATAAGCCTTATCGTACTTAAGTTGTTTATGTTCTGGCATTAATTTATTTTATAATTTGGGCGTTACCTTTTACTCATACCTACAAGGTTAAAAAAACCTTGCAGGATTGCAAAAGGTCAGGCTTTTCGCTACAATCTTTTGCAAAAAAGCAAAAGGATTTCCACTGCAATCCTTAACGCGAAACAATATAACGAATATACTCGGTTCGTATTTTAATTGCAACGCAAGTTCGTTAAACTTTTGCGAAAATTTGATATGTGTTGCAACATTTTAAAATAGCTATAAAGCTTACAATAAATCAAATAAGTTTTTAAATGATGTAGTAAAAAGTTTATCTTTAGGGAATAACAGCAATAAAAAACATAGCATATCTTGACTTATTTATGGGAATGGGATATGTTTAACAAAACTGACTATATAACACGTTGTCCACAATATGAGAAAAACCTTGAGAATATTAATAATGCTTCTGATATTGATGAGTTTTTCTTCTAAATCTCAAACCAAATCTGAAAATAAAATGACTGAATTTCAAATAAAAACTTTAGAAAAGGAAAGTTACGACAGATATATTTTAGTTCAAGGCAAAAATCTAAAAAATGTTGAGCCTAAAATAACAGAATGGTTGGAAATTTTTGCCGCAGACGATCCTGTGAATATGACAATAAAAAAATCTAAACTCGGCGATTGGACTATTCTCAAACTATCTAAAAACGAAATTTTCAATGCTTACAACTATCACAATTTTGTTTATTGGTTTTTAGGAACACCACCAAAAGACCAGAATTATGCTGAATACTCAATCGGAATATCAATTGATAAAAACGGAGAATCAACATATTTGATTTACAACGATTATGATTTACGAGAAAAAATAGCAACTAATGACGATGTTTTCGGAATATCGGAAAAGAATCAGAAATTCATTTTGAGCATTCCGTTTGACGAATAAAAAGTGAGTAACAATAAAGGAATTTTGGGTTTTTACAAGTTTTTAACTGATAATGGAATTAATTTAAACAAAATAAAAACTGACAAACTAAATTGGACTGAATTACAGATTAAAGTGGAATAAAAATACTGTGGGCAATATCCGTATACAACAAAGAGAATTAACTTAATTGTCTAATTTTTTTAGAACATATGAACAAAATTTTAAGATTTTTTTGTTCAATAAAGTATCTGTTAGATTCTGAGTAAGCCACATGAGTGTGCGCGTTAGGGATTGCAGCGGCATCCTTTTTAAAAATGAGAAAAATAAAGTTTAATAAGAACTAAAATTTAACAGATTGCCACAGTCGTTCCTCCTTCGCAATGACGTTTAAAAAGATATAGCGGAAAGCCCGACCCCCTTTTCAGGGGGTAACGCCCAAATAATTATTTAAGCCAAAAAGTCGTTGTTAAGCAACATGGGGATAACCAAACCAACTACGATTGCCGATATCACCATAATCCAATCGCGCTTGGTAAACCTAAATATGGTTTGCACCACATAGCTTAAAAACAGCACGACAAACACGATAATAACTTGGGCAATTTCAATGCCTAAAGCAAACTCCAACAGTAAAACCAGTTTGCTGTCGGTGGCTCCCAAAAGCATATGAAACTCGCGTGCAAAGCCCAAACCGTGTATTAAACCAAAAAACAGTGTGGTTAAAAACAGGACGCCTATTTTTTCTTTTTGTGCACCTTTGCCTGCAGTAAACACATTGTACAGCGCCACAATTAAAATGGTTATGGGTATTAAAAATTCTACCATTTGAGCGTTAACGCTTACTACATTGTAGGCCGCCAAAACAAGCGACAAGGTATGCCCCAAAGTAAATACGGTAACGAGCAGTAAAACCCGTTTCCAGTCTTTAAAAACATAGGGAATGGTGAGTACGATTAGAAATAAAACGTGGTCGTAAGCATTTATATCCAGCACGTGGTTCATGCCGTATTTTACGTTGAATAAAAAATTGTCAAGCATTTTAATTAAGATTTAGGGTTAATTGGGTATGTCAAATATACGAATAAAGGCAGGTTTTGGCTGTAATTCTATTATTTTACCTCAGTATTATATTTTTTATCCAACTGAAAAAGCATCTCTTTGGTAATGGCTTCGAGCGAAAAGGCGTGTTTCCAATGCCAATCTTGTCGTGCCGCATCGTCGTTTATGCTTTTTGGCCAACTATCGGCAATGGCTTGCCTGTAATCGGGCGTGTAGCTTATTTCGAATTCCGGAATGTGGTTTTTTATCGATTGTGCCACTTCCTTTGGCGTAAAGCTTATGGCAGCCAAATTGTAAGACGACCGTATTTTTATGGTATCGGCATCGGCCCGCATAATATCGATGGTGGCCTTAATGGCATCGTCCATATACATCATGGGCAGCTTCGTGTTTTCAGATAAAAAACAATCGAATTTCTTATCGGTAATGGCTTTGTGGTAAATATCTACCGCATAATCTGTTGTGCCGCCACCGGTTTGTGTTTTCCAACTCACAATGCCCGGGTAGCGCAAACTCCTAACATCTACACCGTATTTTTGGTGGTAGTATTCACACCAACGTTCGCCAACTTGTTTGGTAATGCCGTAAACGGTTGTGGGTTCCATGGCCGTATATTGCGGCGTATTTTCAGATGGCGTAGAGGGGCCAAAAACGGCAATACTAGAGGGCCAAAACACTTGTTTTATAAACTTTGCTTTTGCCAAATTTAAAACGTTGAACAGCGAATTCACATTCAACTCCCAAGCTTTCATCGGGAATTTTTCTCCCGTGGCGCTCAACATGGCAGCCATTAAGTAAACGATATCGATGTTGTGTTTTTCAATACACATATTAATACTGGCATAATCTTGGGCATCAACAATTTCAAAAAGCCCAGAGTTAACAATATCTAAATTACTATAGCTTATATCGCTTGCAATTACATTTTCATCGCCATAAATGCCTCTAAGCTTAAATGTTAATTCCGAACCAATTTGTCCGCAAGCACCAATAATCAATATTTTTGGGTTCATTTAAAACACGGTTTATAAGAATAAATCAAAAATAATAAGATTATATTGATAATATTTCATTTTAAAGATGAAAATTTTTCAAGAACACGATTGATTATTTTACATAAAACAAACTATTGCTATATCTTTGTAAAGCATCCAAAAACATGTAGTTGTATGAACCTTAAACTTATAAGCCTCATTTGTATTTTTATGATGGTGTCTTCTTGTAAAAAAACGGAAGAAAACAATCCTGAGGAAGTTAACGATACAGAAATCAAGAGTCAGGAATTATCTGAAAGTGACATCGCAAAACTTGATTTTGCTGATTTTGGCTTAGACGAAAAAACAGAGCGCGCCATTGAAAACTGGCAAGAATACTACCAACTTCAAGATATTGTAAACAATGTAAAAAAAGGCGATTTAATTTATTTCAGCAATAATGAGGAAGCCATTAAAACGCTTTTAACCGATTTAAAAAAGAATATTCCTGCGCCAGTAAATACGTCGGCCACCTTGGCCAGATTACAGGTTTTAGACACTAAGGTTTTAAAGTTAGAAAGCTTATATAACCTATCCACCACATCAAAATCGGAGCTTAATGCTACCGTAAAAGAGTTTTTGGTGGCGGTGTCAAACTTAAACTTCCAAATGAATAAAAAGCTGGAGAAAGACAGCAGAAACATTCAAAAACCCCAGTAAAACACAGGTCTTATTTTCTTAATCTTTTGTTAAGGTTGTTATAAATAGCATTTTGAAAGTGCTAAATAATAGTACCTTGTGCAACAATTTTTTAAAACTAAATCACTAATTACAAACACATGAAAACCAAATTAAATTCTTTATTTCTATTTAGCGGATTGGCTTTTTTAGGGCTCGTTGCCTGTAAAAACGATGCCAAAAAAGAAACCGCACAAATGGAAACCGTACCAGGTATTAACCTAGAATACATGGACACCAATGTAAAACCAAATGATGATTTTTTTAGACACGTAAATGGTACTTGGCTGGACAATAACGACATTCCTTCAGACCGAACCCGTTGGGGAAGTTTTGATGAACTCAGAAAAAAAACAGACGAAGATGCTTTAGCCATTTTAAAATCGGCCATGGCAACCGACAAAGATTTGAATACCATTGAGGTTTTACCGGGTTCGGATCAAGAAAAAGCGGTATTTCTCTTCCAATCCATAATGGATACCGTTACCAGAGATGCCCAAGGTATTAAGCCTATTGAAGCGGTATTGGCTAAAATCGATAACATTAAAAACAGTACCGATTTGCAGAATTTTTTAATCGAAACAGCTCCCAAAGGCGGTCGCGCTTTTTTTGGCTTTGGCGTAGGCGCACATCCTAAAAACAGCAATCTGAACACAGGTTATTTAGGTAATGGTGCGTTGGGCTTAAGTCGCGATTATTATGTTGATGAGGATGACGACACTAAAGCTAAACGAGAAAAATATCGAGCGCACATTGCCCGTATGTTAAAATTTATCGGTTATTCGGACGAAGAGGCCAAAGCAAATGCCGATAACATTTTAGCTTTCGAAACCCGAATGGCTAAACCCAGAATGACTAAAGAAGACAGACGTGATGCCAGAAAAAGATACAATCCTAAATCGATGGACGATTTGTCAAAAATGACGCCTTCAATCAATTGGGACGCCTACTTTAAAGGTATTGGCGTTAAGGAATTGGACACCGTTATTGTTACAGACCCCGGATACTTTAATGCATTAGAGGGCATTTTAAAAGAAAACAATGTTAACGATTGGAAAAATTATTTACGTTGGACTTTAATTGATGGAAATTCCGGGTTATTATCTACCGAAATCGATAAAGCCAATTGGGAGTTTTACAGTAAAGAACTAAGAGGTTCAAAAAAGCAAAGAGACCGGGAAGAGCGTGCTTTAGGAACACTAAACGGCACTATTGGTGAAGCTTTAGGAAAACTTTATGTGGATAAAAAATTCCCGCCAGAGGCTAAAGCCAAAGCCGAAAAAATGATTAAAAACATTATGCTGGCTTTTGAAAAAAGAATCGATAACCTCGAATGGATGACGCCTGAAACCAAAGAAAAAGCAAAGGAGAAATTACAAAAAATGAATGTTAAAATAGCCTATCCAGACCAATGGAAAGACTATGCTGATCTTGATGTTGAAAGTGTTGAAAATGGCGGCTCGTACTTTAACAACATGCAAAATGTAAGAGTGTGGAATTTTAAAGATGGCTTAAATAAACTCGGAAAACCGGTTGATAAAAGCGAATGGCTTATGGCGCCCCAAGTTGTAAACGCCTATTTTATGCCACCGTATAACGAAATTGTTTTTCCTGCGGCTATTTTACAACCGCCTTTTTATAACTATCAAGCCGATGAAGCTGTAAATTATGGCGGCATTGGCGCTGTAATTGGTCACGAAATATCACATTGTTTCGATGATTCCGGGTCGCGTTACGATGCCGACGGAAACCTAAACAATTGGTGGACCGATGAAGATTTAGAGCAATTTACCGCCTTAGGGAAAAAACTTTCCGAGCAATACAGCGAAGTTGAAGCTTTACCTGAAACTTTTTTAAATGGTGAGTTTACCTTAGGTGAAAACATTGGAGATTTAGGAGGAATTAATGCTGCGTATGATGGTTTGCAATTATATATGGCGGAACATGGCAGACCAGAAAACATTGATGGCTACACACCAGAGCAACGTTTGTTTTTATCGTGGGCAACCATTTGGAGAACAAAATACACTGATGATGCGTTACGCAATCAAATAAAAACCAATACGCATTCTCCGGGTATGTACCGTGCCGTTATGCCTCTTAAAAATGTAGATGCTTTTTATGGAGCTTTTGATATTAAAGAAGGAGACGCCATGTATTTAAAACCGGAAGACCGTGTAAAAATCTGGTAATCCCAAATAGTGTTCAATAAAAAAGGGCAGATTCCGAATTCGGAATCTGCCCTTTTTTTATTCTTTTTAAATCTAATTTTTGGGTTGAGCGGCAGCTTGTGTCAAAGCTTGTTTCTGTCTTAACAATTCAGATTTTGTCAATTGAATTAAATTAAAATTAGGTGCCGTTTTTTGGGTGGCATCCAAAATATCAACTGCTTTATCAATATTGGCTTTGGTATCTTGGTTATACACCACTAAAGCATTCAAATACATAAAGGCTGCTTTTAAAGACACTTGATATGGTTTTTGCGTTTCGTAAAAAGCTTTGGTCATATCCTCCTTAGCATTAGCAAGACCGTAATTAATATGTTTTAAAGCTTCATCCAGTTTTTGGATTTGCAGGTTTAATTCGGCCAACTCATAAGCAATAAGGGCATTTGGGTTTCTTTTAAAAAGCTCCTCAAAATGGCCAATAGCCAATGCTGGTCTTTTTACCGATTTTAAAGACAACGCTTTAACCTCAACGGCAATATCGGAATCGCCAACATTTCTTTCAATACCAATCGTATTTAAAGCCTGTACATATTTGCCTTCGCTCATATAAATATAGGCCAAAGTGTCTTGCCTTGCCACAGATGGCGACAACACATTCAAATGCGTCATGGCATTTATTACGCCCTGCATATCCCCTTGTGTTTTCATTTGGTTGTAATAAGCCTCGTAGTGCTTAATTAAATCTGGGCTGCTCTGTGCATTTAGCTGAAAACAGCCTGCCACTAGAGCCAACATTAAAAATCGTTTCATTTCTACTTTTTTAAATTTCGCTAAAACTATAAAAAAATAGCATGTAATGTCTTAAAACAATGCTAATTATTTTCATTTTTTATGATCTGAAAATTAAAGTTGCCTCTTGTTTCTAGGAAAATTCAAAAAAAATAATTATATTTAAGATTACTTTAATTTTTATTTTTATGGCAATTAAAAGTTTCCAAGGCGCAAGAAGGCAGCAAGCAAATGCTGAAGACAACACTCCTTTAAAGGTTAGTGACTATATGACACGGGATTTAATTACGTTTACACCAAAGCAAACCATTGAAAGTGTGATGCAATCGCTAATTAAAAACCGCATTTCCGGTGGCCCCGTGGTAAATGAAAAAAACGAACTGATTGGAATAATTTCTGAAGGTGATTGCATTAAACAAATTAGCGAAAGCCGTTATTACAATATGCCGATGCAAGATAAAACCATTGAAAATTTTATTACCCAAAATGTAGATACCATTGATGGCAACATGAATATTTTTGATGCCGCCAATGAATTTTTAAAAACCAAACACCGTAGGTTTCCCATAGTTGAAAACGGTAAATTAGTGGGACAGATTAGCCAAAAAGATGTGCTAAAGGCCGCTATGAAACTTAAAGGGCAAACTTGGAAATAGGTTTATTATCCTTCTCTTTTTACCAAAGCATAATAATCGCCCTCTAATGGCAGATAGCCTTGGTTGTAAACAAAGTAATAAACCGTTCCTTTTTTTGTGGTGTATATACTGGTAAAGTAATTAAAATCGAATCCTTTTTCAATAAGTTTGGCGCGCGAGGTTTTGGTTTTATCTATTGGGTTTAAAGCCTCTAAAATCCTATAATTTTTTCTGAGCCTATTATTGGTATTTCTTATTAAATTTTTGTGGTCTTTATTAATATTGTTATTATAGGCATTTCTGCACGCATCGCTACAGAATTTTTTATCAATTCTGCCTACAATTTTATCGCCACATTCGGGGCATTTCTTTTCCATCAATTTAAATTTATAATATTTCTTAATTAATGCCCTTTAAGGGCTTTCAATTTTATACCAACGCAAGTTTAGTTGTTCTTCTTCAAAATAGAAATCTTCAATATATTTCAATCCAATTTTTAAAAGTGCACGGTGCGATGCTTCATTTTCCAAATGAGTTGTCGCATACAATTCCGGTAATTTTAAAACATTAAAGGCGTAATTTACCGACGCTTTCCCAGACTCGGTGGCATAACCTTTACCCCAATATTTTGGTATAAACCTATAGCCTACATCGTAATATGTTGTATGGCCGTTCATGTTGTATTCGGTGTTTAATCGAATGCCGGACCAACCAATAAAGTTGCCCGTGTGTTTTTCAATAGCTGCAAACCTGCCAATACCGCGTTCTTTATATTGTTTGAAAACACTATCCAGTATTTTTTGAGACTCCTCAATGGTTTTAACGGGTTTGTTTCCTAAATATTTATGCACCTCTGGATTGGAGTCTAGCTCGAACATGCCGTTTAAATCGGTTGGCCTGAGTTCTCTCAAAATGAGTCGTTCGGTTTCTATGTTGAATGTCATGGGCGTTAAATATGCTACAATATACAAATTATCCATTTACAAACGACTACAAACATTTACAAACGAATTTAAATAAGTAATAACCGAATAACTTTTGGATGCCGTCGCATATTTGCAGTGTCGAAACATAAGACTTCGATAGTATTAACTGTTTAACACGTAAATTTAAAATTATGAACACACTTAGAAACAAAGTACAGTTGATTGGTAACTTAGGAAACGATCCGGAAATCATCAATCTTGAATCAGGAAAAACATTGGCTAAATTTAATATGGCCACAAACGAAAGCTACACCAATAATAAAGGTGAAAAAATTACAGATACCCAATGGCATAATATTGTGGCTTGGGGAAAAACGGCTCAAATAATTGAAAAATACGTAACCAAAGGAAAAGAGGTTGCCATTGAAGGGAAATTAACATCGCGAAGCTATGACGATAAAGATGGTAACAAACGCTATATTACCGAAGTGGTTTGTAGTGAGTTATTGATGCTTGGAAAATAAACCATTTTTTGCCCAAAAAATAAGCAGGTCTCTTAAAAAAGGCCTGTTTATTTTTTTACATTATCCACATTAAAATAGCCTCCCTTATTTTCTTTTCTTTCTAGAGATTGATTAATAATTAAATGTGCCACATTAATCATGTTTCTTAATTCGCAGAGCGGTGTGGAAATTTTTGAGGCTTTATAAAAATCTTCAACTTCAGTATACATCAAATCGAGGTGTTTTATCGCTTTTTTCAATCTGCTTTGACTACGCACTATCCCCACATAATCGCGCATTAAAGCTTGCAATTGCCGTAAATTATGCTGAATTAAAACGTGTTCTTTTGGCGTGCTTGTGCCTTCATCATCCCAATCGGGAATATTCAAATTTACAGATTTACAACTATCGTTTCTTAAATATTTAAAAATATTGTGTGCATAAACCAAAGCTTCCAATAACGAATTTGAGGCCAATCGGTTGGCGCCGTGCAAACCTGTTCTGGTACACTCGCCACAGGCAAATAAATTTGGGACAGACGTTTTTCCGTCCGTATCAACCTCAATGCCACCACATAAGTAATGGGCTGCCGGCACTACGGGAATCCAATCGGTTTCAATATTAATATGATGCGCTTTACATTTTTTATAAATATTGGGAAAGTGTTTTTTAAACGCCGCCATATCCAAATGCGTACCATCTAAAAACACATGGGTGTCTCCCGTTTTCTTCAATTCGCTATCAATACTTTGCGATACAATATCGCGGGACGCCAATTCTGCCCGATTATCGTAATTTGACATAAAACGCTCACCTATTTTATTACGTAAATAGGCACCAAAACCCCTAACTGCCTCGGATATTAAAAACGACGATTCGCCATCAGCCTCAAATAAAGCCGTGGGATGGAACTGCACAAATTCCATGTCCAAAATTTTAGCTTTGGCCCTGTACGCCATGGCAATGCCATCTCCAGTTGCAATTACCGGATTGGTCGTGTGCCCGTAAACCCAACCAATACCGCCAGAAGCCAAAACCGAGTTATGGGCTTTTAACGTGAAAATGGTTTTGTCTTTTTGATTTAAAACATAAGCCCCGTAACACGCATTTACTTTAGGTTTTTTACCACCTACATGGTGATTTGTAATTAGATCGATGGCAAAATGATGCGGCAAAATGCTAATGTTTTCAAGTTGATGCGCCCTAGCTAATAAAGCGCGCTCAATTTCTGCGCCCGTAATATCTTTATGGTGCGCCACACGGTATTCTGAGTGACCGCCTTCTTTTCCTAAATCTAAATTTCCGAGCGTATCAAAATCAAAATTTGCGCCCCAAGCCATGAGTTCTTCCAAGCGTTTAGGGCCTTCTTTAACAACCATTTCAACAACAGATGCATCACAAAGTCCGTCGCCGGCATTTAAAGTGTCTACAATGTGTTTTTGGAAAGAATCTTTTTTACGGTTTAACACAACAGCTACACCGCCTTGGGCGTATTTTGTATTGGATTCTTCTTCGTTGGCTTTTGTGATTATGGTTACGGTTCTACCGGGAAATGCTTCTGCAATTTTAACCGAAAACGTTAAACCCGCAATACCCGAACCAATTACCAGATAATCTGCTGTCATTGTTATTATTTAGATAATTCCAACATACGCTCAATGGGCAATAAAGCCTGCTCGATAATGGTTTCGTCAACTTCAATCTTTGGCGATTCGTTAAGTAAACAATCGTATAATTTTTGAAGTGTATTCATTTTCATAAAATGACATTCGCTACACGCACAGGTATTATCTTCTTTCGCCGGTGCAGGAATTAATTCCGTGTTGGGCATGGCTTCTTTCATTTTATGTAAAATACCAGCCTCGGTTGCCACAATAAATTTCTGGTCTTGATGCTGTTTTACATAATTTATCATACCTGCGGTCGAACCAATGTATGTTGCCGTTTTTAAAATATGCTCTTCGGATTCTGGATGCGCTATGATTTTATAATCGGGATATTTTTTATGAAGCTCGATTAATTTATCCATTGAAAACGCTTCGTGCACCACACAACTGCCATCCCAAAGCAACATATCGCGTCCTGTTTCTTTGATGATGTAAGCCCCTAAATTTTTATCGGGCGCAAAAATAATAGGCCTTTCTTTAGGGATAGATTCTACAATTTTTAAGGCGTTGGAAGAGGTGCAAACTATATCGCTTAACGCTTTAATTTCTGCCGAACAATTCACATAGGTAATCACCACATGATTGGGGTGCGCTTCGGTAAATGCTTTAAAAGCCTCTGGCGGACAGGAATCTGCCAACGAGCAACCTGCATTTAAATCGGGCAGCACCACCTTTTTTTTGGGGCTTAATATTTTAGCGGTTTCTGCCATAAAATGCACACCGGCAAACACAATAATGTCGGCATCGGTTTCGGCGGCTTTTTGCGATAGCCCTAAACTATCGCCAACATAATCTGCAATATCCTGTATTTCCGGCACTTGATAATAATGCGCAAGAATTACAGCATTCTTCTCTTTTTTTAGGCGGCGTATCTCTTTAACTAAATCCATTGTATCACCATTTAGTTCGTATTCAAAAAAATCAGACTACGCCTTAACCTTAATGGCTAAAGTCTCAATTTCTGAATAAATTGTATTTAGTGCTAATTCACTTTGGTTTAATTCATTTAAAACCGTTGATTTAAAATCTTCAAATACATGCTTTGTGTTTTGAAACAGATTTTGATAATAAAAAACCCCTTCTTTCATGTTATTTGTGAACGTGAACAGGTATTTTTCTTCTTTTTTATTAAACGATACTTTAGCGTCCTCCAATTTGTTTTTCAAGAAATCAATATAAATTTGAAGCTCTTTAATAAATAAGTTGGGGCGGTCGTTTCGGGTTACCATATTGGCTCTTCCGTAAATATGATCGGTTATGTTTTTTAAACTCATAACTTTAGAATAATACGCCATATTTGGCCCGGGACAAATGGAAACACCTTCGCCTTCAACTTTGGTATCCAAATTGTATTTTAATAAGGCCGATGTCCCTAAACCTACGCAAGTACAAGACTTTTCGATAATTTTATGGTATTGTTTTTCATGCGTTTCCTTATCGAGCTGCTGTTCGTTTAAAGCCTTTATTTTTAAATATTGATACTCTCTTGATGCCGTACAAATACCCGTTTCCTTAAATTCTTTGTTAAGCGCTACAAACTTTTTAGGGCAGGAACTTCCCGGTCTTCCCTTATTAATTAAAACTTGTTTTTCAGCATCTTTGGTGTTGTCTTTAAGATTATTGAACGGCACACCTAAAGGCGAAATATCGCTTAAATACAAATCTTCTTCTTTAGCTTTTGCTAATTTTTGCAAGGTTTTGTCATCAACGGTTGTAGCCTCTGGCACAAGTAAAAAAGGAGAGCCCCAACCTACCGAGTCTAAATTATAATGGTCTATTAAAAACTCGTGTTCTTCTTTAGTACCCACACCACCCTGCGCTGTTATTTGAATAGGCAATGCTTTGTTTGGCACCACTCGATTTTGATTTTTAAGCTCTTGATTTAAAAGTGTTTGAATATCTGTTTTTAAGGCTTCTCTTTTTTCTTTAAATTCAGCTAAAACAGGCCCTAAAAGATACCCGTCTGTGGCAAAGGCATGCCCGCCGCAATTCAACCCGGATTCAATTCTATATTCAGAAACCCACAAGCCTTTTTTGGCCAAAAATTTCCCTTGGATAAGTGCCGATCTGAAATCGCTTACTTTTAAAATAATTCTCTTTTTAAACGCGCCGTTTTCATTTGGAAAAAAATCGTTAAACTGAGACATATAGGTATATAGTCTGGGATTCATACCTGCAGAAAGCACCACCGAAGAATTTAATTTACTATTGGCAAAACCTCGTAAAGCAGCGTGGGCATCGTTATATTCGGTCGGTAATTTTTCGTTCTTTTTATAATTGTCTTTATCAACTTTGGTCATGATATTAACATCAATACTGCCCATTGACAAATTGCTGTTTGCCCATTTTTTAATATCAGATAAATGAAATTCTTTTGACGTTAATTTCTTAAACTCAGACTTTAATTTCGAACCATCCGGCAACATATTGATGTAGGCCAATAAATCGTCGCTTTTTTCGGTGGTTAACTGTTTTAACGATTCAAACTTTTTATCGGCTAAATCGTTTATCAAATTCAAATACGAGGTAATTCTTTTGGCTCTAAAATCATCTATCTTATCGGTGATTTCGCTGTAGGGCATCTTGAATTTTTCGCTGTACATTTTTCTTAATTTCTCAAGTAAAATATCATCAACTAAAGAAATTACAGAGTCCATACCGTATTGGGCCACCTTTAAAGGTGTATCAATTGTGAATCCGATTCCCATTACCGGAATGTGAAACGAGTGTGCTTTTTTCATACATCTTGCATTAATCGGCAAAGGTATTGAGTTGATAATCCACCGAATATGATAATTATCATACTTTTTTGAATTGCATTGTTTATAAAAAGAATGTCGCAGATTTTACTTCTCAAAAAATTAGCACTACCAATTATAAAGATGTAAGGATAGCTCCCGTTTTATTTAATTATTCTTAATAAGAATCGGTAGAACAATAAAAATCGATAAAACTTAAATGCACCTATGCCTTTTCGTTAAACCTTTAGTATTTTTACGGTTAATCTCAATTAGATTGCTATTATGTCTGTAGAACCAAAATTAGTTAGATTTAAGCAAAACGTACTGTCTAAATACCAAATTTACAACAGTGTATTTATGACGCTGCCTTTTGATACCGTTACAAAAACAGGAGCATTACTACCCTTATTTCATGAAACCTGTAAAAAAGGGTTTGCGCACGAAGAGGACCCCACAACGATTGTAAATTCGTTTTTTAAAAAATACCAAGCACGCCGCAATAAGCAAAGCCAAATAAATTTACTGTTCCGTTTCATTCAATACATTGAAAGGCAAGTTGTATTATTTGATGCTATTGAAGATGCCGCATTCCCCATTGTGAATAATATGGAAGGTATTGGTACTTTAAGAAACCTAAAAGAATCGGCTACGGCAGAAAACAGATTAGAAGACTTAAAAGCCTATCTCGAAGAATTTAAGGTGCGCATTGTTTTAACGGCGCATCCAACGCAATTTTACCCAGGTTCGGTTTTGGGCATTATTACCGATTTAACTGAAGCCATAAAAGACAACAACCTGACTGAAATCAATAATTTATTCGCCCAATTAGGAAAAACACCCTTTTTTAAACGCGTTAAACCCACACCGTATAACGAAGCAAAAAGCCTAATTTGGTATTTAGAGAACGTGTTTTACACCTCGTTTGGAGAAATTTACAATTACATTCAACAAAACATTTACGACGATGGCAAAAAGCACAACGAAATTATAAATATTGGTTTTTGGCCCGGTGGAGACCGCGACGGAAACCCGTATGTAAAACCGAAAACAACCCTGAAAGTGGCTAAAAAATTAAAAAAAGCCATCCTTAAAAAATACTACCAAGACCTTAAAGCTTTAAGACGCAAGCTTACCTTTAAAGACGTGGAAGAACGGATTATTAAATTAGAGACTATTTTATATAATTATAGCATCAATTTAAACACTAAAAAAACCATTTCTTCAAAAGAGCTTATTAAGGAATTGTTAAGCATAAGAAATCACATTGTAAAAGAACACCAATCGTTATACATTAGTGAAATTCATAATTTAATAAACAGAATCCATTTGTTTGGATACCATTTTGCCACTTTGGATATCAGGCAAGACAGCCGCATACACAACAACGTTTTTACTACAGTTATCAATCATTTAATTGAAAAAGGAAGTGATTCGTTCCCGAAAAATTATAACGAGTTAAGTGAAGACGAGCAAATAAAAATATTATCAAAAGCGAAGCACGAAACCATAGATATTGATGCTTTTGAAGACGAAATGGTGCGCAATACCTTAAGAACCATTGAAGCCATTGAAGATATTCAAGCAACAAACGGCGAGCGCGGAGCCAACCGTTATATAATAAGTAACAACCAAACGGCTTTAAATGTTATGCAGCTTTTCGCCATGCTTAAAATAGTGGCTTTTAAAGAGCGTTTAACCGTTGATGTTGTACCGCTTTTTGAAACCATTACCGATCTGGAAAATGCTCCGGCAGTTATGGAGCAGCTGTATACAAATCGGGCTTACAGAGCCCATTTAAAAAGTCGAGGCAACAAACAAACCATTATGCTCGGTTTTTCTGATGGCACAAAAGATGGTGGTTATTTAATGGCAAATTGGGGTATTTTTAAAGCCAAGGAATTGCTTACCGAAATGTCTAGAAAATACGATGTTACAGCCATATTTTTTGATGGTCGTGGTGGACCACCGGCACGAGGCGGCGGTAAAACGCATCAATTTTACTCGTCTTTAGGCCCAACTATTGAGGACAAAGAAGTGCAGCTTACCATTCAAGGGCAAACCATTAGCTCTAATTTTGGCACGTTGGATTCATCGCAATATAACTTAGAGCAGCTTATCAGTTCTGGTATAGACAACAGAATTTCTGGCGGACGCAACAAACTATCTGATGACGATAGAACAGTTATGACGGATTTGGCCGAAACCAGTTATAAAACGTACAAGGATTTTAAAAGCCACCCGATGTTTATTCCGTATTTAGAGCGTATGAGCACCTTAAAATACTATGCAAAAACCAATATTGGAAGCCGCCCATCAAAACGAGGCACTTCAGATAAATTGGTGTTTTCAGATTTAAGAGCCATTCCGTTTGTGGGTTCATGGAGCCAATTAAAACAAAATGTCCCAGGATTTTTTGGCGTGGGAACCGCGCTTAAAAAATATGAAGATGCCGGTGAGTTTAATAAAGTTGAAGCACTTTACAAAAACTCAAAATTCTTTAAAACCTTATTGGAAAACAGTATGATGTCTTTAACAAAATCGTTTTTCGATTTAACAAAATACATGTCTAATGACGAAGAATTTGGTGATTTCTGGAATATCATTCACGATGAATACACAATTACCAAACGATTGCTTTTAAAGCTTACTGGCTATGCCGAATTAATGGAAAACGAACCCACAGGAAAAGCCTCAATCGAGGTTAGGGAATCTATTGTCTTGCCATTACTGACCATACAACAGTATGCGCTTAAAAAAATTCAAGAACTGGAAAAAGCTGGGGTTAGCGATGATGATGAAGAAAAGAAAATTTATGAAAAAATAGTAACCCGTTCGCTTTTCGGGAATATTAATGCGAGTAGGAATTCGGCTTAAATTGATTTTCCGCTTTTATCTTAAAACAACAGAACAGCAACAGTTAAATGGTATTTAGAAAAGCAACCATAGAAGATGTTCCGAAAATTGTGGAAATGATTGCTGATGACGACCTTGGCAAAACGAGAGAACAATTTAAAATACCACTTCCGAAAGCATATTTAGATGCTTTTGAAAAAATAAATGCCGACGAAAATCAAGAGCTCATTGTTGTTGAAGATGAACATCGAGACGTTATTGGCACTTTGCAATTAACGTTTATTCCGTACCTAACTTACCGCGGTGGCATAAGGGCGCAAATTGAAGCGGTAAGAATTAGAAAGGACAAAAGAGGCATTGGCCTAGGAAAAACCATGTTTAAATGGGCCATTAACAAAGCTAAAGAACGAAACGCGCATTTACTGCAATTAACGACCGATAAAAAAAGACCCGATGCCATTAAGTTTTATGAAGACTTGGGTTTTAAAGCGTCGCACGAAGGGATGAAATTACACTTTCGTAAAAAAACACATTGCATTTAATCCTATAAGAAAGGGTGCTTTAAACAAAGTAAAGCACCCTTTTTATTCAAATTAAACTCATGTTATGTTTAATGCTCATTCAACCTAAAATCCGGATAAGCATCCATACCGTGTTCGTGAGAATCCAAACCTTCAACTTCCTCAAGCTCAGAAACCCTGATACCCATTGTTTTCTTCAAAACAAAAACAATCAAAAATGTAGAGATGGTACAAATGGCCGCATAAGCCAGTACACCATATAATTGAGGTAAAAATGATAATGCATTTGCAGCTTCAGAAATCGTTGCTACCACATCGCCATTGGCATTTAAAAATTCACCCGCATCATTGGTAACGGCACTAAACCCGAACATACCAACAGCCAGCGTTCCCCAAATACCACAAATTAAATGCACGGCAATGGCTCCAACAGGGTCATCTAACTTTAACCTATCAATACAACCAACCGCAAAAACAATAAGCACACCCGATACGGCTCCAATTATTATGGCCGCTGTTGGCGACATTACGTCTGCCCCAGCGGTAATACCCACGAGGCCTCCAAGAATACCATTTAAGAACATGGTTAAATCTAAGTTTTTGTAAACTACTGTTGAGGCAATGGCAGCTACAACCCCACCACTTGCGGCGGCTAAACATGTGGTAACCAAAACCAAGGATGTTAATCCCGGATCAGCAGAAAGTACAGAACCGCCATTAAAACCAAACCAACCTAACCAAAGGATTAATACACCAGCCGTAGCCAAAGGAATATTATGCCCTGGAATGGCCTGTATTTTTCCGTTTTTAAATTTACCTATTCTAGCGCCCAATAAACATACAGCCACCAATGCGCCCCAGCCACCAACGGAGTGCACTAAAGTAGACCCTGCGAAATCGTAAAAGCCCAATTGATCCAAAAAGCCGCCGCCCCATTTCCATGAACCCGCAATAGGGTAAACAAAACCAACATAAATTACAGCGAATATCATAAACGCCCCAATCTTCATACGTTCTGCCACGGCTCCCGAAACTATGGTCGCTGCCGTTGCCGCAAACATGCCTTGAAATAAAAAGTCGGTCCAATAGGTGTAGCCTTCGTTATATGTGAGATCCAAGGTTCCGGCATTGGTTAGTGGTGAATCCAACCCAAATCCGGCAAATCCAAATACGCCCCAATCATCGGGCCCAAACCCTGGATACGTTAAGTTAAACCCAACCAGAGCGTATAATAGCAAGCCAACGGTAATAATAAAAATGTTTTTAAAAAGAATGTTTAATGTGTTTTTTTGTCTCGTTAATCCTATTTCCAAAAGCGCAAAACCCATGTGCATAAAGAAAACGAGTGCCGTACAGATCATCATCCATACATTGTTTGTAGTAAGTAATTCCATAATATTTTAATGTTTAAATGATGCTGATTATCTTAAGGTATCTCCGCCTTTTTTTCCTGTTCGTATTCTGTAACACTCTTGGACATCGGAAACAAATATTTTCCCATCTCCAACATCACCTGTTCTTGCTACTCTTAAAATGGTCTGTACGGTTATTTCCTCAAAATCGTCGTTAACTACAATGGATAAGTACCTGCGCTGAATATCGCTCGTACTATAGGATACCCCTCTGTAAACATGTCCTTCTTTTTCGTTTCCCAATCCGGTTACATCCCAGTAAGAGAAAAAATTTACACCTACCTCGTGCAACGCATCTCGAACTTCGCTGTACTTGGATTTTCTAATAATTGCTTCAACTTTTTTCATGATTATATATTTGTTTTTTTTCATTTCCTCGTAAGAGGAAATCTCATATTATTTATTATTTTAGAATGAATAGATGGCTGCCAATACGAAAGAACCCAAGCTTTTTGATGGCATTATGTCATTATCCCAAAAGGCCCCTTCTTCACTAGTAGAATCCAATCTTATTTCTGGTTTTATGGTTAAGTTTTCAATGGCATAGCTACCTGTTAACGTAAGCGCAAATACCGAACCGTCTCCATTGGCATCATACGCTCCGATACCTCCTGCGCCAAAATCAGATTCAGAAAAATACTCAGCTCTTAAACCAGCGGTAAAGCTTTCACTTATTGAATACTGCGGATATATTGCTCCACCTGTAAATGAACCGCCATTATCTTCGTAACTTAAATGTGCAGCATTGATTCCTAAGAAGAAAGTATCGGATAAATCAAATCCGCCAGTGAAATCAATTTCAAAGAAAGAGGGATCTACCAATACATTAAGAAACTGTCCTGAATACCCTAATTGTGCACCAAATGCGTAATCGCCGGTTGGATTGAATTCAGTTATATCAGTATCATTCATAACGCCCAACATTAAGCTAAAATCTTCAGATAAAGTAAAGTCGGCTTTCAGCCCTGTATGGGTAAACGGCCCATAGGAGAACAGATAAGACGTACTATAGTTAAAGTTAACGACTGGCGAAATAACCTCATAGCCCAAAAAAGTATTGAAATTACCTATGGTGAGTTTTACGGATTCACTCACATTCCAATAAGCATATAATTGCGCCACGATGTTACCCGTGCCAATTTCCTCATTTCCCACAGGGTACATTGGAGAGTTAAATATGGCGTCCGTCCCTCTTGGACCAAACATTAAATCGGCAACAAATCCTGTTTTTTTACCTTCATAACTAGCAACAAGGTTTACCATACCTAAGGCAAAACCAGGCAAATTAGCAAATGAAGACCCCGGCGCAACATGGTTTTCATCGTTTGGTGCCGTAAAGTTGGCTCTATAATAGGCATCAACACTACCGCTAAAGTTAAACTTTGGAGCCGGTGCTTCTTCTTGAGCAAACATCGCGGTTGCCACAAAAAACATTAAAAGGGTCGTAATTTTTTTCATAAGTTTCAATTTTAGTTATTCGTTCTATTATTTTTTCTTTAGAACAGGTCAAAACTATTTAAAAAATATTTTACCCCCATAAAAAATAGGGTTGACTAATTCATTTTTATTAATATTTACATTTCAACCCTATTTTTTTATGGGTATATAGGTTTGACTTTGATTTTTTTGAGTATTTTTAATTTCAATTTTGAATTATTATTAGCTTTTCTCTTTTTTAATTGATTTTAATTTCAAACAAATGACGTTTCATTAACATTAATTCATGCTTTTGCATTTAAAACCAGTTTTTATGAATTGAGTATTTATTAAAATATTTTTGTTTAATTGATATATAATTAGTTTTGCGTTGACTAAATTTTCAAAATCGGAATAATGATTCAACCCTTGTTATTATTCAAACTCTAGTGCATATCTTAGCTTTTCAACACCTATTTTTAACTTAAAATTTGTTGATTATGCTGAAGAAACAAGGACTTTATTTGCCTGAATTTGAACACGAAAATTGTGGTGCAGGTTTTATATGTAATCTAAAGGGAGAAAAAACCAATCAAATTATACACGATGCCTTAGAAATTCTGGTAAAACTAGAACACAGAGGTGGCGTTAGTGCCGATGGAAAAACAGGCGATGGTGCAGGTCTTTTAATCGATATTCCGCATGCCTATTTTAAAAGGGTTTGCGATTTTAAAATTCCGGTACAAGGAAAATATGCCGTGGGCATGGTGTTTTTACCAAAAAACGTAAATCAATATAAATTTTGTAAAGACACTTTCGAAAAAGAAATTATGGGCCAAGGCCTATCGGTTTTGGGCTGGAGGCAAGTGCCTGTTGATTCTTCTCAATTGGGCGAGATTGCTTTAGCGTCCGAACCTAATATAGAGCAGATTTTTATCGAAAAAACCAACGATGTTTCTGAAGATGTATTCAAGGCAAAATTATATGCGGCCCGCAAAATAACCGAGCATATTATAGCCAATTCCAAAATGTCTGAAAGCTCGTATTTTTATGTGTCAAGTTTATCAACAACCACATTGATTTACAAGGGTATTATTATGCCCGAAGACATTGGCCCATATTATAAAGACTTACAAGAAACCGATTTGGTTACCCGATTGGCATTGGTGCACCAGCGTTTTTCAACCAACACGATGCCCACATGGGAATTGGCGCAGCCGTTTAGGTTTATGTGCCAAAACGGAGAAATAAATACACTTCGTGGCAATGTTAGCAGAATGCGTGTTCGCGAAGAAATTATGAAAAGTGAGGTTTTCGGCCCTCAAATTGAAAAACTGTTCCCCATTATTTTACCAGGAAAATCAGATTCCGCTTCCATGGATATGGTAGTTGAATTGTTAACCCACACCGGACGCTCGTTGCCAGAAGTCATGATGATGATGATTCCGGAAGCTTGGGAAAAACACAAAACCATGTCGCCAGAACGCAAAGCTTTTTACGAATACAATGCTTGTATTATGGAGCCTTGGGATGGGCCCGCATCGGTACCTTTTACAGATGGCAATTACATTGGCGCCTTACTGGATAGAAACGGATTGAGACCTTCACGATACACGGTTACCAAAAGCGGTAAACTGATTATGTCGTCTGAAATTGGGGTGGTTGATATTGCTCCCGAAGATGTGGAAAGCCACGGTCGTTTAGAACCAGGAAAAATGTTTCTGGTTGATATGAACGAAGGACGTATTATTAATGACGAAGAAATTAAAAGTAAAATTGTTTCGGAAAGACCCTATCAAGAATGGTTGGACAAAACCCGTTTGCATTTAAAGGATATTCCCTATAACAACGAAACCTGCCCGATTGAAACCATCGATTTAAAAACCCGCCAGCGTTTATTCAATTATACGTTCGAGGATATTCAGGAAGTTATCACCCCAATGGCAGTAAACGCCAAGGAAGCTTTAGGCTCCATGGGTATCGATACGCCCTTGGCTGTTTTATCGGACAGACCACAACTTATTTCAAACTACTTCAAACAATTATTCGCCCAAGTTACCAATCCGCCCTTGGATGGTATTCGCGAAGAAATCGTAACCGATATCAGTTTAAATTTGGGCAAAGACCGTAATATTTTCAGTATTTCGGAAAGACAATGTAGAAAATTAAAAATTCAGAACCCTGTAATTTCCAATGCCGATTTAGAAAAGATAAGATGCATCTCCGTTGAAAGTTTTAAAGCTGAAACCATTGAAATGCTCTATCCAAAAGCACAGGGACTAAACGGACTTGAAGATGCTTTAGACGATATTATCGTTCAAATTGAAAAAGCACTCGACAGAAAAACAAACATCATTATTTTGTCAGACAGAGGCGTTAATAAAGAGTTGGCACCTATTCCGGCTTTGTTGGCGTGTTCGTATGTAAACCATCAAATGAATCGCTTGCGCAAGCGTTCGTATTTCGATATTATCATTGAATCTGCCGAACCTCGCGAGCCGCATCATTTCGCAACCTTGTTCGGTTATGGCGCCAGTGCCGTAAACCCTTATATGGTAAACGAAATCATTAGAATGCAAGTAAAAGAAGGCTTCATAACGGGAATGGACGAGCAAAAAGCGGTCGATAACTTCAATAAAGCCATCGGAAAAGGCATTCTTAAAATAATGAACAAAATAGGAATCTCAACACTGCATTCGTACCGAGGTTCTCAAATATTCGAAATTGTTGGGTTTAACTCCCATTTCGTTGAAAAATACTTCCCATACACCGCGTCAAGAATTGAAGGTATTGGATTATACGAAATTGAAAAAGAAATTAACGAGCGTTACAAATACGCTTATCCTGATAAATTAATAGACAAACGTTTAGGCTTAAACATTGGTGGCGATTACAGATGGCGACGCAATGGCGAACGCCACATGTTCAACCCAACAACCGTTGCAAAATTGCAGCAAGCCGTTAGGTTGAGCGATCAAGCCAGTTACGATGTGTATGCCAAAGCCGTTAACGAACAGTCTGAAAATTTAATGACCATTCGTGGGTTATTTGAATTTGACAACTTAGACCCGATTCCTTTAGATGAAGTCGAGCCTTGGACGGAAATCGTAAAACGCTTCAAAACAGGGGCGATGTCGTACGGTTCTATTTCGCGTGAAGCGCACGAAAACTTAGCTATTGCGATGAACCGTATTGGTGGAAAATCCAATTCCGGTGAAGGTGGCGAAGACAGAAACCGTTTTCAACCCGATGTAAATGGAGACAGCCGAAACTCTGCAATCAAGCAAGTAGCATCTGGCCGATTTGGAGTGACTTCGCATTATTTAACCAATGCCAAAGAGATTCAAATTAAAATGGCGCAGGGTGCAAAACCGGGTGAAGGCGGACAATTACCCGGCGAAAAAGTATTGCCATGGATTGCCGCGGCACGTAACTCAACCCCTTTTGTGGGCTTGATTTCACCGCCGCCGCATCACGATATTTATTCCATTGAAGATTTGGCGCAACTCATTTACGATTTGAAAAATGCTAATCGCGAAGCCAGAATCAACGTAAAACTCGTTTCAGAAGTTGGTGTCGGCACTATTGCAGCGGGTGTTGCAAAAGCCAAAGCCGATGTGGTTTTAATCGCTGGTTATGATGGTGGCACGGGCGCATCGCCTTTAACCTCTTTAAAACACGCCGGATTGCCTTGGGAATTAGGTTTAGCCGAAGTACAACAAACTTTGGTTTTAAACAAACTAAGAAGTAGAATTGTTGTGGAATGCGACGGCCAGTTAAAAACAGGACGCGATGTAGCCATTGCAACATTATTGGGTGCCGAAGAATTTGGTTTTGCCACAGCTCCATTGGTGGCTTCGGGTTGTATCATGATGCGTAAATGCCACTTAAACACCTGTCCGGTTGGTATCGCTACCCAAGATAAAGAACTACGTAAAAACTTTAAAGGCACACCAGAGCACGTTATTAATTTCTTCTATTATATCGCTGAGGAATTACGAGGCATTATGGCGCAATTAGGGTTTAGAACCATGGACGAAATGATTGGTCAAACCCATAAAATAAACGCCAATAAAGCCATAAAACACTATAAAGCTAAAGGCTTGGATTTATCTTCAATATTGTACAGGCCAGCAGTTTACAGAGAAATGGAAGTTCGGAATACTGAAAAACAAGACCATGGTATTGACAACGTTATGGATTTTCAAATTTTGAAAGATTCGCACCGTGCCTTATACCGTAAAGAAAAAATGACTTTAGCTTATCCAATCAATAACATAAACCGAACGGTTGGCGCTATTGTAAGTAACGAAATATCTAAAAAATACGGGCATTTAGGATTACCGGAAGATACTTTAAACATCAATTTTACAGGGTCAGCGGGTCAAAGTTTTGGTGCCTTTGGAGCCAACGGATTGACGTTTACATTGGATGGCAACACGAATGATTATTTAGGAAAGGGACTATCTGGAGCTAAATTAATTGTGAAGAAACCAGCGAAAGCAACCTTTATCGCGGAAAACAACATTATTGTTGGGAACGTTTGTTTGTTCGGTGCCGTAGAAGGTGAAGCCTATATTAACGGGATTGCAGGCGAGCGTTTTGCCGTGCGTAACTCGGGCGCAACCGCCGTAGTTGAAGGCGTTGGCGACCATTGCTGTGAATATATGACCGGTGGAAAGGTAGTTGTTTTAGGTAAAACGGGACGGAATTTCGCCGCAGGTATGAGTGGCGGCATTGCCTATGTTTACGATCCTAAAAACAAATTCACTAACGGATTGTGTAATACCGAAACCATTGAGTTTGAGGATATTTTAGAAGAGCATGCCAAGGATTTAAAAGAACTTATTGAAAAACACGTTTTATATACAGACAGTAAACTTGGTAAAAGATTATTAAATGATTGGGATGCCAGCTTAAAACATTTTGTTCGGGTAATGCCAATCGAATATAAGAAAGCTTTAGAGCGTTTGGAAAAAGGAGAAGTACTAGTTGAAGCATTAGAAACAGCATAATACGATGGGAAAAATAACAGGTTTTAAAGAATTTGAAAGACAAGACGAAACATACACTCCTGTAAAGGATCGTGTAAAACATTACAAGGAATTTACAATTCCGCTTTCAGAAGAGGAACAAAAAAAACAAGGTTCACGCTGTATGGATTGTGGTATTCCGTTTTGCCATAGTGGTTGCCCATTAGGGAATTTAATCCCGGATTTTAACCACATGGTGCATCAAGGCGAATGGCAAAAAGCCTCGTGGATACTACATTCCACAAATAACTTTCCTGAATTTACAGGACGTTTATGCCCTGCACCATGCGAGCAAGCTTGCGTTTTGGGTATAATTGAAGACCCTATTTCTATAGAAAATATCGAAAAAAATATTGTTGAGCGTGCCTTTAAAGAAGGCTGGATTAAACCTCAGCCACCAAAAGTTAGAACCGGAAAAACCATTGCCATTGTTGGCTCGGGGCCAGCTGGTTTAGCTGCCGCGCAACAACTAAATAGAGCAGGACACACCGTAACCGTTTTTGAACGTGATGATGAAATTGGAGGCTTATTGCGCTACGGAATTCCTAATTTTAAAATGGAAAAGGAAATTATCGATAGACGATTGGCCATTTTAAAAGCCGAAGGCATCATTTTTAAAACCAACGTCAATGTTGGCGTAAACTATGATGTGGAAAAACTCAAAGCATTTGATGCTGTGGTTTTATGTGGTGGCGCAACCGAAAGACGCAGTTTACCAACTCCCGGTATTGATGCCGATGGCGTGGTGCAAGCCATGGATTTTTTAACCCAGCAAACCAAAGTGTTATTTGGTAAAAAAGTAGAAAATCAAGTATTGGCAACCGATAAAAACGTCATCGTAATTGGTGGTGGCGATACAGGTTCGGATTGTGTGGGAACCTCAAATCGCCAAGGCGCAAAATCGGTCGTGAATTTTGAGATTATGCCAAAACCTCCGGGGCATCGTTCGCCAACTACTCCGTGGCCTTATTGGCCTTTGCAGTTAAAAACATCGTCTTCTCATCAAGAAGGTGTTGAGCGTAACTGGCTAATTAATACCAAAGAATTTATAACCGATAAAAACGGAAAACTCACGGCTTTAAAAACCATAAATGTCGAGTGGGAAATGATTCCTGGGGAACGCCCAAAACTTATAGAAATTAAAGGCACCGAAAAGATATGGCCTTGCGATTTGGCCCTTTTAGCTTTAGGGTTTACAGGACCCGAAAGCACTTTGGCCGATAAACTTGGTATTGAAAAAGATGCTCGTTCAAACTATAAAGCATCATATGAGAAATATCAAACCAATATTCCGAATATATTTGCCGCTGGCGATATGCGTCGTGGACAATCATTAATTGTTTGGGCCATTTCTGAAGGCAGGGAAGCAGCTCGACAAGTTGATATTTATTTGATGGGCAAATCGGATTTAGCCACTAAAAATGCCGATGGCGATTTGGTTGGTGTGCATTAATAAATCTATATATATGCTATAAAAGCGGCTGTCTAAAAAGTCTAATTCTATGTCATATTGAGTACTTCGACTGCGCTCAGCACAGGCTTTGTCGAAATATTTTAACTTATTGACAATCAAGATCGGTTTCGACAAGCTCAACCTGACAAATTAAATCCAAAGGACTTCTTAGACAACCTCTTTTTTATTGTGAATTTCTCATAAATTCCTCACATTTTTCAACCATATTTTTACTGCCGCAAACAAAGGGCACGCGTTGGTGCAATTCGGTGGGCTCAACATCCAATGTTCTTATAAAACCATCACTCGATTTTCCGTTGGCTTGTTCAGCCAAAAACGCCATAGGGTTACATTCATAAAGCAATCGTAGTTTCCCATTGGGGTTTTTAGAGCTTTGCGGATATAAATAAATGCCGCCTTTAATCATATTTCTATGAAAATCGGACACCAAAGAACCAATATAACGCGAGGTGTACGGTCTGTCGCCTTCTTCTTGTTGGCAATACTTGATATAGTTTTTTATGCCCTGCGGAAAATGAATATAGTTCCCTTCATTTACCGAATAAATATTCCCGTCTTCAGGAAATTGCATGTTGGGATGCGACAAATAAAAAGAACCAATGGCAGGGTTTAAGGTAAACCCGTTTACGCCATCTCCTGTGGTGTAAACTAGCATGGTTGATGTCCCGTAAACCACATACCCCGCAGCTACTTGCTGGCTTCCTTTTTGTAAAAAATCGGCTAAAGTAACCGGAGTTCCCACCGGAGTTACGCGTCTGTAAATTGAAAAAATAGTACCCACCGAAACATTAACGTCGATATTTGAAGAGCCATCTAACGGGTCGATTAAAACCACATATTTGTTTTGGTTGTTTTCATCTTGACTGTTAATCGAAATAAAATCGTCTTCTTCTTCACTGGCAATACCGCAAACAATGTTTCTTTTGGTTAGGGTTTGTATAAATTTTTCGTTCGCGTAAACATCTAATTTTTGCTGATCTTCACCTTGTATATTCGTATCGCCAACGGCACCAATAATATCAACTAAACCAGCTTTATTAACTTCGTGATTTACTACCTTTGCCGCCAATCGTATGGAATTAATAAGTCGGGATAACTCGCCCGAACTATACTTAAACGATGTTTGATTTTCAATAATAAACTCTCCTAAAGTTTGGTTTTTTCTAGTCATGAAAACGATTTTTTGTTTGTGCAAATATCTATTAATTTTTAACTAACTACAACGTTTTCGTAAAAGATTAATGGGTTTATATATTTAACTTTAAACTATATTTGAATTTATTTTAACCCTATGACTTACAAAATAAGAAACGCTACAGCGCACGATATGCCACAAGTGCTGCGTTTAATAAAAGAATTGGCGCTTTTTGAAAAAGAGGCTGATGCTGTTGAAGTAACTGTTGAAGAATTACAAAAAGACGGCTATGGAGAAAACCCGCAATTTCACTGTTTTGTTGCCGAAGTCAATAACCGTATTGAAGGCATCGCATTAGTGTATAATCGCTATTCGACATGGAAAGGAAAAGCCATTCATTTAGAAGATTTAATTGTTAGCGAGAAAATGAGAGGCTCTGGTTTGGGCACCGCACTTTTAGATGAAGTGATAAAATACGCTTATAAATTGGGTGTAAAACGCGTTAATTGGGAAGTGCTGGATTGGAACGAACCTGCCATTGCATTTTATAAGAAAAAGGGTGCCGACGTTAAGCGCGATTGGTGTGTGGTGCATTTAAACGAACAAGCTATAAAAGATTATATTTCGAAGTTAGGATAAACCGTTATTAAGGGACTCAAAACATGCAAGTATTCAAATTTGGTGGCGCATCGGTTAAAGATGCCAATGGTGTTAAAAACTTAGCGGAGGTGCTGCAAAAAACAGGTTATAAAAACACCCTGATTGTGGTTTCGGCAATGGGCAAAACCACCAATGCCATGGAGTTGGTTTTAAAAAATTATTTTAATAATAAAGCTCAGTTACAAAGCTCAATTCAAGAGGTTAAAAAGTTTCACAATCAAATTTTATTAGATTTATTTGAAAATGAAAACCATCCTGTTTTTAAAAAAATAAGCTTGTTTTTCGATGAGCTAAACAGCTTTTTAAAAACCAATAAATCGCCAGATTACAACTTTATTTACGACCAAACCGTTGGTTTTGGCGAGCTTATTTCAACTACAATCATCAGCGAATATTTAAACATTATTGGTATAAAAAACAATTGGATAGATGTTCGGAATCACATAAAAACCGATAATTATTACAGGCGTGCCCATGTTAATTGGGACGACACCCAACACTTAATTACCGCGCAATTCAACAAAAACGTTTTAAATATTACACAGGGTTTTTTAGGAAGCGATGCCAATAATTTTACAACCACACTTGGTAGAGAAGGCAGCGATTATACCGCAGCCATTTACGCGTACTGCCTAAATGCTGAAAGTGTAACCATTTGGAAAGATGTTCCGGGTGTTTTAAACGCCGATCCACGGTATTTTGAAAACGCACAATTACTTAATAAAATATCGTATCGCGAAGCTATTGAATTGGCTTTTTACGGGGCTTCGGTTATTCATCCAAAAACATTACAGCCTTTACAAAGAAAGGAGATTCCGCTTTACGTAAAATCCTTTTTAAATCCGGAACAAGATGGTACCATGGTTGGCAAAGACACCACTTTAGAGCCTATGATTCCTTGTTTTATCGTTAAAAAAAACCAAGTGCTTATTTCCCTATCGTCTTTAGATTTTTCGTACATTGTTGAAGATAATATCAGTGATATTTTCAAACTTTTGCACCAATATAAAATGAAGGTAGATGTGATTCAAAATTCGGCCATCAGCTTTTCGGTTTGCGTGGATAATATTTATAACAATCTCGAAGAATTGTTACATCATTTAAAAGCAAAATTTAAAGTCACCTGCAACAAAAACGTATCGCTTTACACCATTCGGCATTATACCGATGGTGCTATTAAGCAAATTGAAACCGGTAAAACCGTGTTATTAAAACAATTAACACAAGAAACCATTCAAGTAGTAACTAAATAGTTTATTTAGTACATTTACACTCATGACCAAACAACAAAATACAGGATTGGTAACCGCCAAAGAAGTAGCCAAAGCCATACAATTGGACAAGTATGGGTTTATTGGTACGTTTTTGGGTTGGGTTTTAATGAAACTGCTTAAAATATCTACACTCAACAAAATATACAATAGAAATAAGCATTTAAGCCATTTGGAATTTCTGAATGGGATTTTGGATGAATTTCAAATTAAGTTTGAAATACCCGAAGAAGACCTAAAACGCTTGCCAAAAGACGGTGCTTATATTACCGTATCCAATCATCCGCTTGGAGGCATTGATGGGATTTTACTTTTAAAATTAATGCTGGAACAACGCAGCGATTTCAAAATTATAGCCAATTTTCTGTTGCATCGCATCGAGCCGATGAAACCGTATATTATGCCTGTAAATCCTTTTGAAGACCGGAAAGACGCCAAATCCAGTATAGCCGGTTTTAAAAACGCAATTCGCCATTTAAAGGATGGGCATCCGCTTGGTATTTTCCCAGCCGGAGAGGTTTCAACCTATCGCGATGGCAAATTGGTGGTGGATAAACCCTGGGAGGAAGCTGCCATGAAACTGGCGCAAAAAGCCGAAGTGCCCATTGTTCCTATTTATTTTCATGCCAAGAACAGCAAGTTGTTTTACAAGCTTTCTAAAATTAGCGATACCTTTAGAACCGCAAAATTACCGTCGGAGCTTTTAACCCAAAAACGTCGGGTTATTAAAGTTCGAATTGGTAAAGCCATTTCGGTTAACGACCAAAAAGAACACACAACCCTTGATGAGTTTTCTGGATTTTTAAGACGAAAAACGTATATGCTATCCAATGCTTTTGAAGATAAATCTAAGATTTTAGATAATATTTCATCAACGCTAAAAGCCCCAAAAGTTCCTAAAAAAATAGTAACGCCAGTTGATTCGGAAACCATGATTTCTGAGGTTGAAGCCCTTAAAAACGAAGATTGCAGATTGCTAATAAGTAAGAATTACGAGGTGTATTTAGCGCCAGCCAAAAGTATCCCGAACATATTAAGGGAAATTGGTCGCCTACGGGAAATTACGTTCCGCGAGGTGGGCGAAGGCACCAACGAATCTATCGATTTGGATGGTTTTGATACCTATTACCACCACATGTTTTTATGGGATAACGAAAGCAATTTAATTGCCGGTGCTTATAGAATGGGATTGGGTTCGCAGATTTTTGAACGCTACGGGATAGATGGTTTTTACTTGCAGGATTTATTTCGGTTTGAGCCCGAGTTGTATAAAATGATGAGCCAATCCATTGAAATGGGGCGTGCTTTCATTATAAAGGAATATCAACAAAAACCCATGCCCTTGTTTTTACTTTGGAAAGGTATTGTGCACACCACATTGCGCTACCCCGAACACAAGTTTTTAATTGGTGGCGTTAGTATTAGTAATCAGTTTTCAAATTTCTCAAAATCGCTAATGATCGAGTTTATGAAATCGCATTATTACGACCCGTATATCGCGCAATATGTGCATCCAAAAAAAGAATTTAAGGTAAAACTGAAAGATGCCGATAAAGAGTTTGTTTTTGATGAAACCGAAGCCGATTTAAACAAATTCGATAAAATTATCGACGAGGTTGAACCCGGTGCATTGCGCCTCCCCGTACTGCTTAAAAAGTACATTAAACAAAATGCCCGATTGGTGGCTTTTAATGTGGATCCGCTGTTTAACAACGCTGTTGATGGCTTAATGTACATTAAAATTTCCGACTTACCCGAAAGCACCGTTCGCCCTGTGATGGAAGAATTTCAAGCGGAATTGGAGCGTAAGTTTATGGAGAATAATGGGGGTTAATCAAGTGATAATATTCCTTGCATGTCCCCACAAACTTTTCACAGCTACAAAAAATTTTGTTTTAAGCGCGTTGCTTTTTAATTCAGGTAGAACGAACAGTTTTCATTCGTAGGGTCGCAAACCGTTTAAACTTAACAACAATTACCACTTGGTGTGCAACAAGGTTCTTCGGTAGCTGAAACCGGCTCCTTTTCTTCAGAAACGGTTCTGTTGAGCTCAGTCGGAACACCGCAAGTACTTTTGGCTTTACAATCGGTTTTTTCGATGGCTAATTTAACTATTAAGTCGTTATTGCGTATTTCGAAATCGTTTACAAACAATTGTGCTGTATTAAACGTTGCATTGCTATATTCAAATTTTACCTCGGCTTCTAAAGCATAAGGTTTCATTTTACCAACTTTGTTAAGAATGGCCATGGCTTTGTAAACCGACATGTACTCTGTTTTACCAATTTCCTTCGGACTTTCCCATAGTTGTATAATGGTTTCTCTCCAAGCATCGGTTTGGGCACCGCAATCTACAGAGTCTATTGTAACATGTTTTACTTCGGTAATATGGTAGTTGGCGCCAACCCATTTATTTGGCGCGTATTCAAATAACAAAGATTTGTCTTTGTTCTGTTCTAAAATTTTAAATAATTCTTGTGTTTTCATAATTAAGTGATTTTTATTTTCATTCCCTCGAAGGAGGAAATCCATTCATTTTCTCTTTTTAATTTTGAAGATTCCTGACAGCGCAGGAATGACAACTAAAGTCCATCAGCAACAATTGGATTTTGTGGTGTTAAAAAATGTATTTAATTGATTTTGTAACTCGTTCCATCGGTCAACATTAATGCAATAGCACATGCTCTTCCCTTCTACTTCCCCATTAAGCAAACCAATGCTTTTTAGTTCTTTTAAATGCTGAGAAATAGTAGCTTGTGCTAACCCGATTTCCTCAACCAAATCGTTGCAGATACATGCGTTCTGATTACTTATATATTGCAAAATTGCTATACGCGCAGGATGACCAAGCACTTTAAAGAACTGTGCTAAATCGTTTTGTTGTTCGGTAAATATCTGTGATTTTGTAATTCCCATTTCATTATCTATATATTGCAATATTACGATGTTAAATTTAATTAAAAAAGCCAAAATTGATTTTTTTTGGCTTTTTTGTTTCAATTATCTTATTAAAGATTTATTTATTAAGATTCCCGTTTTCATGGGAATGACAATTTCAACGGAAATCTCGTTAAAAAAATGAGGAATTACTTTTCAATTAAAACCAAGGTTTTTTTCCTACTTGATAGGTGTTATAAAACTCTTCATCAGATTTTGTTAGATAAATGATACCTTCGATAAAACCTACAACACCGGGCACCCAAACAATTAAAAGCCCCACGCCAACACAGGATAAAAGAATACCTATTAATGTTGCTCCTAAAAGGATTCCACCTTCTTTATTATAACCCAAAATAAATTTATGAACTCCCAATCCGCCAAAAAGGATACCTAAAATTCCTGCCAATATTTTTTTGTTTTCTCCACCGGAAGCAAATGTTTCTTTGGCACTATCGGTAAACTCAGAGGCTGTTTCTTTAGCTTCTTCAGCAAGTTTTTTTGCTTTTTCTTTAGCATCTTCAGCAAATTCCCCTGCTTTATCGGCAGCTTTTTTTGCACCTTCTTTAGCATCGCCTAACATATCGTTTAGGTCGTCGCTTAAATTTTTTTCGTCGGACATTTTATTTAATAATTTTGGTTAGACCATAAAGTTAATAAATTTATGCATTATTAACTATTTCTTAAACTATTAGTATTTAAAATACGCTAATTGTTACAAATCACTTTTAAATAACAAATCATCTAAACAACATAATAACACCACCAATTGCCGTAACAATTAAAATAAAGCGCCTGTATTTTATGTTTGAAATTAACTTGACAATATATGCGCCCAAGAAAAACCCCATAATAACTGCTGGGATTAACGCCGAATTTAAAACCAATGATTCTAAAGTTACGGTTTTCCAAATAAAAATATGAAAAGGAAGTTTGAAGATGTTTATAATGAAAAATAACCACGCCGCTGTACCTATAAATTCATTTTTAGGAAAGCGCATTGCTAAAAAATAGATGTTTGAAATTGGGCCTGCCAAATTACCAATCATGGTTGTGAAGCCAGCTAAAAAACCAGTTCCTGTTGAAAATAATTTATGGGTTGGCACTTTATTGGATTTTCTGCTTTCTGAGTAAAACATAATAATAACCGAGGCAATTATGATTATTGCCATGAGCCTTTTAAAAAGGACTTCGGAAATATCATTGCCTACCCAAACGCCCACTAAAACACCAACTATCATCCATGGGATAAGCTTTTTAATAATATGCCATTGGGCGTGCCTGTTGTAATAAACTACAGCGAAAACATCGGCACAGATTAACATGGGAAGCAAAATGCCCGTTGACGCTTTTTCGCCAAAAACAAAGGCGAGTATAACAACAATTATAATCCCAATTCCTTTAATTCCAGATTTAGATAAGCCCAACAAAAAAACTGCAAAACCTATGGCTATCCATTGCAATGCAGTTAGATGATAAGATTGAAGTATTTCTATATAAGTCAATATAGTCTAAATAATAAAAAGGCAAATTACGGGAATTTTTCAAATACGGATAAAGGTTTCCCGATTTCACTTCGACTTTGCTCAGTGACCACTCGGGAATGCACCCCGACACTTCGGGACAACGGAAATCTATTCGCTAAAAGAAACTTTTTAGCATTTACAAAAAAGCACTATCTACAGGTTCCCAAAGTTCTATTTTGTTGCCGTCGTTATCTAAAATCCAGCCAAATTTTCCGTATTCGTATTCTTCAACTTCGCCCACAATAGTAACGCCTTCCTCATTTAAAACCTTTAAAAGTTCATGTAAATTTTCAACTCTGTAATTAAACATAAAGTCTTTTTTTGATGGCTCGTAATACTTTGTGTCTTCTGCAAATGCACTCCATTGGGTTGTACAATCATTTCCCTCTTTATCCTTCCACCAAAAGGTGCAGCCATAATCATCGGTATTAAAACCTAAGTGTTTTTTGTACCAATCCCTAGATGCTTTTGGGTCTTTGGTTTTAAAAAACAACCCGCCTATTCCTGTTACTCGTTTTTTCATTTTTTTCTGTTTTTTATCGCGTCTTCGTACAGTTGAATCCATTCGTCGGTACTCATTTTCGCGGTTAATTCCCCAATAAGTTCATACGGGATATCGTTTATTTTTTTTAATCTAATACAACTCTTGCCCATATCCAATTTATACTTACAGCGTTTGGCATATTCTTTTGTAAACCAATCGTAAATGTCCTTTTTTGCATAAATAACCATGCTGTAAACGGCTATAAAGTTTTTTTGCGATGCTAAACTCATAAACGGCAAAGGCAAACTGGTATCGCAATGATAACCATCTGGATATACCGAATGTGGTATAACATAACCCAGCATACCATAGCTCATTTGTTCTTCCACGCCTTTGGGAAGGTTGCTTAAAATTTGCTGTCTTAATTTTTCAATAACTTCTTTTCTTTCTTCTGGAAGTTCGTTTAAATACTGTTGTGGTGTGGTTGCTTTTGATTGCATAATTCTTAATTTTTACGATGTAATATCAATCCGGAAATTAACGAAATAATAAACCCAATCACGGTTACCAATGCCAGCATAAACAATGCTCCCATGACGCTTGTTATTTCGATAACCTCATCGCCTCTTCCTTGGTCGATTAGCATTTGCGCGTAATCCTCAAAAAAATTAGGGTTTAAAAATTTGGTGTAAATAAAATCGGCAAGCCCAATGCCTATTCCCACTAAAACCGAAATCAGCAAGCCAACGGTTATCGCTTTTCCTAATGTAATAACCCCTTGATTTACATGATCTCTGTAGTGTTTTATCGCAAAATAAATGAATGACAATGAAATGAATATTGAAATATAACCTAATATTTCTAAGGTGTCAAAGCTTAAATGTTTTGCGAATGTTAAATGCGATAAAAAAATGACAAACCCCGTTATGCCTCCAAAAAGTCCGTATCTAATTATTGTCGTTTTCATCTGTTTAAAATTTTTAACTTACTGTAAATAAGTTATTTAAAAAATTTAAGAACTGATGTAACCACTCGCTACACTCGTTCTCTCATGAATTTGTTTTAATCATAACACTGTGTGTATTTTTTGATTAAAAAAATTCATGTTCGTTTCATTTTGTGATGTATGGGTTAAACATGCTGATCGATAAGAATGGTGTTGCCATCGGGATCGAACAGCACAATACTTGCAGGACCTTCGGTGTTTTCATCGGCCTCTCTTTCCAGTTCAATGGATTTGCTTTTTAGGTGTTTTTGAATCTCGCGAACATCGGTAAACCCCTCCAATTTGTTTGCACTCTCGTCCCAACCAGGATTAAAAGTTAAAATGTTGTTTTCAAACATGCCTTGAAAAAGACCAATTAAAGCATTGCCGTTTTTCATGATTAAATAATTAATTTCAATGTCGCCGGCAAAAACAGAAAACCCCAATGCTTCATAAAATGATTTAGATTTATTAATGTCTTTCACATTTAAGCTTGCAGAAAATGCTCCTAATTCCATAAATTTTATTTTAATATTAATATCGCCTTAAAAGTAGTTTAAACCCCTTTTTTAGAATTCATACTAAAGTACGAATTTTAAATAATCTGCAATTTTTTCGCTATCTGTATTGCTTGGGTACGCCGTTTTGCATTTAATTTTACCAGTAAATTTGAAACGTGCGATTTTATAGTGCTTTCTGAAACGTATAAGGTATCGGCTATTTCTTTATTGGATAAGCCTAAGGAAATGTGTTGTAAAACTTCGTATTCGCGATTGGTAATTCCCAATGCATCAATTTTCTTGTGATTGATTTCTATTAAAGGTGCGTTTTGTTTGTGAAGGCTTTTTTTGTTTATGTAAATTCCAACAAAAAAGAAAACAATGGCGATACCGGCAACTACTATTTCTGTTTTTAAATCTCCTGAAACCATGGCGTATTTACCAATTTGAAACACTAACAACAATGCCAAAATTAGAAGTGCAAATATGACAATGGTTTTTTTCATCTACAACCTTTGAAAATCCTATTTAAATATGAATAATTTCATCATCACTCAAAAGCGCATCGCCGCGTAACCTTAAAAATATTTGGGCCACGGCAATGGTATCTTTTTCGCAATAAATAATAATGCGGTCTATGTCGTTTTCTTCATAATACACCCGATAGACTTCGCTACCGTCAATATCATCTTTTGGCGAAGGGATGCCCAAAACATTGGTCAGTAATTTTAAAGAGGTATAGGTTTTGTAATCGCCAAATTTCCAGAGCTCAAGTGTGTCTAAATGCGGCACTTCCCATGGTTTTTTGCCGAACAGATTCAGTTTGTACGGCAACTCGATGTTGTGGATTATCATACGTCGTGCGATGTACGGAAAGTCGAATTCCTTACCATTGTGCGCACAAAGCAAGTGTTTGGTTTCGCTAAAATGAGAAATTAAAAGGTTTTTAAAATCTTTAAGAATTTTAATTTCATCACCGTAAAAAGACGTGACTCTAAATGTTCTGCTATCGCCTTGATGTGTAAAATAACCCACCGAAATACACACTATTTTGCCAAACTCTGCCCAAATTCCGGCACGCTCGTAAAATTCTTCCGCGGTAAAATCGTCTTTGCGTTGGTACTGAGATTTTTGTTCCCAAAGCGCTTGTTTGGTGTCGTCTAAATCAGAGAAACGCTGAACCTCCGGTACGGTTTCTATGTCCAGAAATAAGATGTTTTCTAAGTTTAGTTTAGAGATCATAACCTAGCATGTTATAGGCTTCTTCAATATAAGTGGTAATATCGTCCGTAAATGTTGCAATGGCATCCCCTGCGCCTTTGGAGTGCCCTAATCTTACAATGATAATGTTGTCGTTAGGCTCAACAAAAACGTATTGCCCAAGGTGCCCGCGCATCATAAAAAAATGTTTGTCGCCAATGCTTTTTAGCCACCAGCCATAACCGTATTCTGGACTTTCAGGAAAACGCGGTTTTAAGGATTTTGCCACAAAAGCAGAATCCAATAGTTGTTGTCCGTTCCATTTTCCGTGGTCTTTATATAGTTTTCCAAAACGGGCAAAATCCTTGGCGTTACTGGCAATGCAGCAATAAGCTTTTACCAAGTCGTGGTCTTCGCTATCCACTTGCCACAGGGTTGGGTTTTCGCTTCCCAAAGGTTTCCAGAAACTTTCGGTTAGGTAGTTGTACATTTTTTTTCCCGTTGCTTTTTCAATAACCATGGCAAGCATTTGGGTATCGCCACTGGCGTATTTATAGGATGTTCCGGGTTCTCTAACCACTTTTAAACCCAACATGACTTTTTCCAGATCGTCATCAAAATAAGCACGTGTTGTAATGGATAATGGCGAATAGTACTTTTCGTCCCAATTGGTTCCAGATGCCATGGACGACAAATCGCCAACCGTCATTTTAGCGGCCAATCCTTCGCCAAATTCCGGGATAAAATCGCTAACCGGTTGGTCTAAACTTGTAATATAACCTTCTTGAATGGCTTTTCCCATAAGTCCGGACACATAGCTTTTAGCCATGGAAAACGAGTTGGTTTTAGAGTTTTCATTAAAACCATCGTAATAATTTTCAAACCAAATGCTGTCGTTTTTTATAATCACATAAGCAATGGTTCCATTCGTTTTATTGATTTGTTTTAAGCCTTCCGACTCTTGAACGGAATTGTAATTTTTATGATTTGGCCAGGGCTGAGGTGTGCCGTTTTCAACCACTTGATTGTCAAATTTTTTATAATCTTCTAAATAAGCTGTAGAATGTCCGGTAAGATAAATGGTTCTAACCGCTTTAAGCAAATAATCGGTATCGGTGGCATAAAGTACGATTACTAATAAACCAAATAGGATGACTATCCATTTTAAGAATTTTTTCAAGAATTTCATTTTAAGAATTTTAGTTGAAATAAATATAGGAAAAATTTTATGTTTTCAGATAACTAAAACAGCGATTGTTGTTTATATGGGCTTTCGTGCTCCAACAGCCATTTTTTTCGGTGTAAACCGCCAGCGTAACCGGTTAAACTACCGTCGCTACCAATAACACGATGACACGGAACAATAATCCAGAGTGGGTTTTTGCCGTTGGCATTGGCAACGGCGCGAATGGCTTTTACATCGCCCAATTGTTTTGACAAGTTTAAATATGAAAGGGTTTTGCCGTAAGGAATTTGCTCTAATGCTTTCCAAACTTTCCGTTGAAAATCGGTGCCTTTTGGGTTGAGGTTTAAATCGAATTGCTTTCGAGACCCTTCAAAATATTCATTAAGCTGAATAACGCAATCTTCTAATTCGACAGGAATAATATCGGTGATTTTTTCTTCTGAATCTTTATTATTTAGAACTGTAACCGAAGTAATACCATCCTGGTCACCAACTATTTTAGTGTATCCTAAAGGCGATTTGATGATGCAACTTTTCATCTGATTAATTTTATTTTATAATTGTCAGATGCTACATTCATTTTAAATATATTTTCAATTCGAGTTTTAAGTACGCATGTTTCCTTAACTCCCGGTATTCATATCGTCTAAAATACCTAGTTTTTTGGCTCGGGCTTCCCAATTTTTTCTGGCTTGTACTTGTAAATCGGATACGTTATCGCTTTCGTCCATAATTTCCAGACCCAATAAGGTTTCAATAACATCTTCCATGGTTACCAATCCGCTTACGGTACCGTATTCATCAACTACCAAAGCCATGTGGTTTCGGGTTTCCACAAGCTCTTCAAACAGGGTTGGAATAGCCATGTTTCGGGTAACAACAATGATACTTCTTTTAAGTTCGTAAAGCTTTTTATGGCCATTTCCAAGCGCCATTTCCTTAAACACATCGTCCTTTAATACCAAACCTTTTATATTGTCTTCGGTATCAATAAATATGGGAACCCGTGAAAAACGAAGGTTTAAATTCTGATTGAAAAAATCTTCAACCGTGGTGTTTCCGTTTTCGGTTTTCATTACCGTTCGCGGCGTCATCACATCCTTGGCCTTAATTTCTTTAAAGGTCAACAGGTTTTTAATGACTTTGCTTTCAGACTCATGAAAAACGCCTTCTTCGTGTGCCATATCGGTCATAACAATAAACCCTTCCCGACTTAAAATACTACCGTGTCCTTTGCCTCCAATTAATTTTGTGGTGAGTTGGAGCAACCAAAGTAGGCCTGTATATTTTAAAGGAAATATTAAAACCCTTAAGGCTTTGGTGGTAAAATTAACTAATGATTTCCAATAGGTTGCACCAATGGTTTTTGGTATTATTTCTGAAGCCACTAATATTAAAATCGTCATGATTGTAGAAACTATACCAACCATTAAATCTTCGGTAAATGTAAAGCCAAAAATGGATTTTGTTTCCGAACCGTATATTTCGGCATAAGCCGCTTTTGCTTGCACCCCAACCAAAATTGCACCTACGGTGTGCGCAATGGTATTTAGGGTAAGAATGGCAATTAACGGTCTGTCTACATCTTTTTTTAAGGCCTCTAAAGCAAAAGCATAATCTTTACCCTCTTGCTTTTTTACATTAATAAATGTTGGCGTAACGCTTAATAGAACAGCCTCTAAAATGGAGCATAAAAACGAAAAAAACACCGAAATAAAAGCGTAAAACAGAAGTAATCCCATAAGATAAATTAAAGGTCTAAAGTACTAATAATTTATGAGTTTTGGTTTAATCTTTTATAGCTGTATAAAATAATTGTTGCAATTTGGGCCTTATATTTAAAGTGTAAATATTTCGATGTGTTCGGCTTGGATAAACCCGATTGGAAAGAAATACAAAAACAAGCTCGTTTTTAGGGTCTGCCCAAACAAAAGTACCCGTAAAACCGGCGTGACCAAAGCTTTCTGGACTTACTTGTGGCGCAGGATAAGCTTCTTTAATATTCAGCGTATCGTTACCAATTAATGGCTTATCGAACCCAAGGCCTCGGCGGTTGTTATTTTCCGGGTATTGAATTCGGGTAAACTCCTTTACGGTTTCGGGTTTAAAATACTGTTTGTTGGCATAAGTGCCGTTTTGCACCAGCATTTGCATAAATTTAGCCAAATCGGTTGCGCTACCAAACAAGCCCGCATTACCGGAAATACCGCCTAAAAGCGCCGCATTATCGTCGTGCACCCAACCGTTTACCAATGTTTTTCTAAACACCGTATCGATTTCTGTGGGAACAATAGCGTTTTTAAAGTTTTTCTCTTTTGGAAGATACCCAAGCGTCGTGCAACCCAACGGTTTGTAAAAATTATCTTGAAGATATGTTGTGTAAGGCACGCCCGTAATGTCTTCTATTATTTGCGGATAAATCAATGAGGCAACACCCGAGTACAAATACTCTTTTTTTCCATCGGCCTTAACCCGTTTTATGTGTCGGTAGATTTTATTTTTGAACCTGTTTTTCACATACATATCGCTGTAATATTGGCTTGAAAAACGTTTGCTTTTTTCGGTTTTAATGAATCGCTTTTTCACTTTACCGTTTTTATAAACCTCAGCTAAAAAAACGATATAAGGCTTTATCCCCGATTGATGCGCCAACAGCTCCCTGAGCGTAATATCTTTTTTATCCTTTTTATGTTTCCAGTCTTTCCAATAGGTGCTAAAATGCGCATCTAAATCTAGCTTACCCGTTTCGTAAAGCTTCATTAAAGCCGGTAATGGGCCTGCTATTTTGGTAACCGATGCTAAATCGTAAACATCGTTTAAATTTACTTTTTGAATGCTGTCGTAGGTATGAAACCCGTAAGCTTCATGGAATATGATATTACCTTGTTTGGCAACCAGCAGTTGTGCACCTGGGAATGCTTTTTGAATAATGGCATCGCGCATTATAGAGTCGACATTCGTTTTTATATAAATTGAATCGAGCCCAACAGATTCTGGCGTATCGTAGCTTAATTGCGCGTTTATTGATTGCATGCCAAATAAAAAGCAGCACAGCGATAAAATTTTAAAACGAATCATATGAAAATAAATTATGGACTTGAAAGTTACGAAATCAATTTTACAACCCGTCGACTGCGCTCAGGGTGACAAAATAATGGATTAATTTATAAATTTATGTTATCGATTAATGAGTTTAACTATATCCTTTGCAAAGTAACTTGCAATCACATCGGCGCCAGCGCGTTTAAAAGCGGTGGTGGTTTCCATCATAATTTGGTCGTGGTTTAACCAACCTTTTTCGGCAGCAGCTTTAATCATGGCATATTCGCCCGAAACTTGATATACGGCAACCGGCACATCAAATTCATTTTTAATATCGCGTAAAATGTCTAAATAAGCCATACCGGGTTTTACCATCACAATATCGGCGCCTTCGTCAATATCCATTTCGGTTTCCCTAAGTGCTTCGTGCCTGTTGGCAACATCCATTTGATAGGTTTTTTTGTCTTTCGGAATATCTTTTAAATCTACCGGAGCAGAATCCAAAGCATCTCGAAAAGGGCCGTAAAATGCCGAGGCGTATTTTGCCGAGTAACTCATAATACCGGTGTCCGTATACCCTTCCTCTTCCAAAGCTTCACGAATGGTTAAAATACGCCCGTCCATCATATCGCTTGGCGCCACAAAATTAGCACCGGCTTTGGCGTGTGAAATGCTCATTTCTGCGAGAAATTCCGCGGTATCGTCGTTAACAATAACACCGTTTTCAATAATGCCATCGTGCCCGTACATGGAATATGGGTCGAGTGCCACATCGGTCATGACCAACATATCGGGGCACACATTTTTTACGGTTTTAATGGCGCGTTGCATCAATCCGTTTTTGTTTAAAGCTTCTTTTCCTTTATTATCTTTTAAATTATCGGGCACTTTCACAAAAAGCAGCACCGATTTTAATCCCAGTTTCCAAAGTTCTTTCACTTCGTTTTCCAATAAATCCAAACTGTATCGAAAGTAATTGGGCATTGATGCGATTTCTTCTTTCACACCTTTACCTTCAACTACAAATAATGGGACCAAAAAATCGTTTGGCGTAATTATGGTTTCTCGCACCAAGCTACGAATGGCTTCGTTGGTTCTTAATCTTCGGTTTCTTCTTAATGGGTACATAATATTATAATTTTTGACCTTTAATGCCTGTTGCACAACCATAAAAGTAATTTAAATACTCAACTTTAAATCCGTTCATTTCAAAAATCTCTTTTGCTTTTTTAGAGTTATTAAATAACGATGTATATACTCCAAGCATTTTATAAGTTTCAGGATTCCCTAAAAACAAAAACCCAAACAGAGGAATACAATATTTTAAATATGAAAGGTAAAAAAACTTTAGTATTTTATTTTGAGGAATTGATACTTCAATAAAAGAAAATGAACCTTTCGATTTTAATAATCTATTTACCTCTAACGCAAAATCATTGAGTTGTTTTTCGGAAAATGTTTTCAGTCCAAAACCAGAAACAATATAATCCACAGAACCACTACTTATTGAGTTCTCGAAAACATTTTCTTGTAATAAATTAATCTTATGCTTTGGATATTTTTCTTTTCTTTTTTTTGCCATTTTTAGCATGCCTGAGGAAAAATCTAGACCAATCAATTCTCCATTCTGGCCTAAGGCTTTTAGTATTGGTTTCCAGCATTCTCCCATTCCAGTCATCAAATCTAAAACAACAGAGTTCTTTTTAATATCAATTGAATTTACAGATTGCCTTCTCCAACGTTCACTAAAACCAAAAGATGATATATAATTCATTCTTTCGTACGAAGAACTCATTTTGTCAAAAAGAGTTTCTACGTATTTAGGATTGTATAAGTCCTTCATTATGAAACCCAATCTTTAGGATTTTTAAGCACTTCAATTAATTTTCCCTCGTCGCTTCCAGCTTCCGGATGGTGGTCGTAAACCCATTGTACATGCGGCGGCAAACTCATTAAAATACTTTCTATGCGGCCGTTGGTTTTTAATCCGAAAAGCGTGCCTTTGTCGTGTACCAAATTAAACTCCACATAACGCCCGCGACGAATTTCCTGCCAATTGCGTTGTTTTTTTGTGTATGGTAAATCTTTTCGTTTTTCAACGATGGGCACATAAGCCTCAAGGAAACTATCGCCAACTTCGGTAACAAAGTTATACCAATTTTCCATGGTCATGGTTTCTGAAGCTTTGCAATGATCGAAAAACAAACCACCAACACCTCTACCTTCATTTCTGTGGGCATTATAAAAATACTCATCGCAACGTTTTTTATAGGTTTGGTAAAACTCCGGATTGTGATTATCGCAGGCTGTTTTACAGGTTTGATGAAAGTGTTTTGCATCTGCTTCAAATAGGTAATACGGCGTTAAATCCTGTCCGCCACCAAACCAGCTGTCAATAATCTCGCCGTCTTTATTGTACATTTCAAAATAGCGCCAATTGGCATGTACAGTTGGCACCATAGGATTTTCAGGATGTAAAACCAAGCTTAGTCCGCAGGCAAAAAAATCGACATCGCCAACCTTAAAATAAGCTTGCATCGATTTGGGTAGTTTGCCATGTACACCCGAAATGTTGACACCGCCTTTTTCGAAAACATGACCGTTTTCGATAACGCGTGTTCGTCCGCCGCCGCCTTCCGGTCGTTTCCAAATATCTTCTTGAAATTTGGCTTTGCCATCAATGGTTTCTAACTTTGACGTGATGGTGTCTTGTAAATCTTGTATGTATTGGTAGAATTTGTTTTTCATTTTCATTCATTTTCAAAATAAAGCTCATAAAGCTCCATATCTAAAGGTAATTCGCCATTTGGTGTAAATTCATTTTTAAGTGTTTTTTTCCAAATAAAACCACAGTTTTCTGCCACCTTAACACTTGCTAAATTAGTTTTATGTGCAATAATCTGGAGCGTTTTTAAACCCAAATCCTTAAAAGCGAATTCCGTTAATAATTTTACCGATTTGCTCGCTAGCCCTTTATCTTCAAACGGATAACCGATGCAGTAAGCAAACTCCCCTTGTTTTTTAATGGGATCGATTTCTTTTATATAGATTAAGCCTACTAATTGCTTGGTGCTTTTTTCTTTTAAAGTGAATAAAAACTCTTCTTTTAATCGGAATTGTTTCACTTTTTTTTCAACAAAAACCTTCGACAAATCTGGTGTTAAATTCTGTTCTAAGGTTTTAGGGAAATAGCGTTTTAATCGGTCTTCATTTGAAATTATAAAATCGCAAAGAGCCCAAGCGTCTCGGGTTTTAATTGGTTGGAGATAATATGATTCTAAATCAATTAGCACGTTCAATTTGTTTAGGTTGCAAGGCTTCAACGGTTTTTAGGGTAGCTGCGGTTACCGATAAAGGCAGCACTAAAATAACACCAATTACCGGAATAAAGAGAAACCCCATAAAAACCAAGCCGTTACCAATAGCCAAACCACGATGTTTGCGAACGAATTTTACACTGTCTGCGTATTTATAATGGCGTTCTAAGGTGTAATCCATATTACCAAACCCTGCATAGTACGCTTGAACGACGAAGAGCAATATAGAGGTAATCCAACCAATAACAGGAATTATGCTGATGATTAATATTAAAATAGTTAGAATAATTTCCATGAACAGGTTACGAATATTTATACGTAAACCGCGCCAAAGTTGCTGAAAAAACGATGTGTTTCTGTGTGAATGCTCTTGTTTTCCTGTTAGATATGCTTCGATTTTTTCGGACACAGGACTCATAAAAGGTGCCGATAATGCCATTATGATGTGTTTGTAAAGGATGAGTCCGAGCGCGATAATTAACAATCCGCCAACAACATTGCCAATGGTTGTAAAGGTTTCTTTGCCCCATTGCCAAACCCAAATTTTAGAAATATAGTACCCAATATCATCGGATAATCCGTAAGCTGAAACGGCAATACTTATGGCTGTTACTATGCTAATAAGCATTGGTACGGCAAAATATTTCCAGAGTTTTAGCTTGGATATTAAACTAAACGCACCGAAGTATGCTTTAATGCTTGAAATAATATTTTTTATCATAGGCCTCTCCCTAGCCCTCTCCTTTGGAGAGGGAATTAATTACGTTTAAAGCTATTAAAATAATAAAAACCAATTAATTGACGTTACACCCACGCTTTGTGGTTTCTCCCCTCGGGGAGATTAAGAGGGGCTTTTATATTCCTTTACGGCATCTATAAACGCCTTGGCGTTATCTAACGGAATGTGTGGCAAAATACCGTGACCTAGGTTTACAATGTATTTGTCTTTGCCAAAATCGGTTATCATTTGGTGCACCATTTTCTTGATTAGAGCCGGTGGCGATAGCAAACGCGACGGATCGAAATTACCTTGTAACGTAATGTTTCCGCCCGTTAAATAACGCGCGTTTTGTGGCGAGCAGGTCCAATCGATACCCAATGCGGATGCGTTGGATTTTGCCATGTCGCCAAGTGCGAACCAACAGCCTTTACCAAAGGCAATAACCGGCGCATCGTCTTTTAAGGCTTCAATAATTTGATTGATATACTGCCACGAAAATTCTTGATAATCGGTTGGCGATAGCATGCCACCCCATGAATCGAAAATCTGTACGGCGTTAACACCTGCTTTTACTTTTTCTTTTAAATATGCAATGGTGGTATCGGTGATTTTTTGCAATAATTGATGTGCCGCCACGGGATTTGTAAAACAGAATTCTTTGGCTTTATCGAAGGTTTTGCTACCTTGACCTTGCACGCAATAGCACAAAATGGTCCATGGTGAGCCTGCAAAACCTATTAGCGGAATATCGTTATTCAATAATTCCTTAGTGGCTTTTATGGCTTGGTACACATAGTCTAATTCTACCGTAACATCGGGTACAATAACATTATCGACATCCTTTTGGGTACGCACCGGATTGGGTAAATACGGGCCAAAATTTGGTTTCATTTGCACCTCGATATTCATGGCCTGCGGAATAACCAAAATGTCGCTAAATAAAATGGCGGCATCCATACCGTAACGGCGTATGGGTTGTACCGTAATTTCGCTGGCCAGTTCTGGCGTTCGGCATCTTGTAAAGAAATCGTACTTTTCTCGGATGGCCATAAATTCCGGTAAATACCTTCCGGCTTGACGCATCATCCAAACGGGTGGACGATTAACAGTTTCTCCTTTTAATGCTCTTAAAAATAAATCGTTTTTTATCATGGTTTTTTCATTCCTGCGAATCCGATTACTCCCAATAATTATCGGGATGGAAAGGAATTCTTTTTATCATACCTACAAGGTTTTAAAAACCTTGCAGGATATATGTTAAACATAATGCTCGTTTACCAACTCTATCACACTTTCAACAGTTGGTACTTTGGCAACCCTAACGTCGTTAAAGTGTTTTTTCGCTTCTTTTGCTGTGCTTTGGCCAATGCAAAATGCAATGACTTCGGCGTTGTTTTCTTTAACAAAACCCTGCACGGTTGAAGGGCTATAAAACATAACGCCTTCAATAGAATCGTTAACTTTTACACCATCATATTTGGTTTGGTACGCTTCAACTTCGTTAACTTCAATGTTGTTTTCCTCCAAAATATTAGGCAAATCGTCCAATCTTAAATCACTGCAGAAATAAGTAACTTCGGTACCATCCATAAATTCCACTAAATATTCGGCTAGGGCTTTAGCGTTTTTTTCGGAATGGGTTACTTTACCAATTTTCTGTTCTACCAAACGCTTGGTGCGTCTGCCCACACAATAAATATTTTTAAACTGTAATTCGGCTGCTGAATAGTTGGTAATTAAAGATTCAACGGCATTTTTACTAGTGATGATTACATTTTCAATTTCATTCTTTAAAAGCCTTGGGTGAATTCTGTTTAGGCTTATTTTTATAAAATCGATGCTTTCGGCCTTTACTTTTTGATGAAACAAAAGACGCTGGCTTTCGGTAAGCGATTTGGTGGAATAAACGTTGGTTTTTTTGGTAGACCGTTTAATGGTGTCCATTAAGCGTTTGCCACCACGCTCGATAACAAAATCGGCACAATACTTTGCCATGTCTTCGTGCTCTCCCAATTTTTTAACGCGGGTAACATCAATTCTTTTGGTGCCGTCTTCACTTAGCAGTACGCCTTTAAAATTAACTTCTTCGTTTTTTATATATGCGAGTGCGCCAATGGGTGCTGTACAACCTCCCTCGAGTCTATTTAAAAACTCACGTTCAATATTGATGCAAATTTCAGTTTCCTCGTGATTAAGTTCTCTGCAAATGGCTCTAACTTCTTCGTCGTCCTCCAAAGCCGTAATCATTATAGCGCCCTGTGCCGGCGCAGGAATCATCCAATCTAAATTAATGGCTTCTTCGGGTCTTACGCCAATACGCCCAATACCTGCTGCTGCGAAAATAGTACCGTTCCAATCCTCGTTATCCTTAAGTTTTTGCAGTCGGGAATTCACATTACCGCGAATGTCTGCAATGGTATGCGTTGGATATCTGTTGAGCCATTGCGCTTTTCGGCGTAAACTACCGGTTGCGATGGTGGCGTGTTTGGCGCTTAAAAACTCCTCGTTGTTTTTAAAAACCAGGGTGTCGTTAACGTTACCGCGCTTTATTACGGCGGCCTGTACGATGCCTTTTGGCAACAAGGTAGGCACATCTTTTGAGGAATGAACGGCAATATCGATGTCGTTATTCAACATAGCAATATCTAGGGTTCTTGTAAAAATACCCGTAATGCCCAATTGATATAAGGGTCGGTCTAAAACCAAATCGCCTGTAGATTTTACAGGCACCAATTCTGTTTTATGACCTAAATTTTCGAGTTGTTGTTGTACGGATTTAGCTTGCCATAGTGCTAATTCACTATCGCGCGTACCAATTTTTATGATTTTAGACATTTGTTTTTGTAGATTCTTCTAGCTGAAATACTTTTTTAATAAGGTCGAGACTCTCGTCCGTAGAAATGCTGTCATCTTTTAAATGATGCGCAAAATGATTTGTAATTTTTTGAATGATATTATTGCTAATTATTTCAGCTTGCTTTTCATTAAAGTCCGATAGTTTTTTACGTTGCGTATCCAATTCGGCCACTTTAAAATCGTTAAGCTTATGCTTTAAAGCTTTAATTGTTGGTGCAAATTTTCGGGTTTCCAGCCAATCATTAAATTCGGTATTAACCTCTTCAATAATAGATTCTGCCAAAGGAATGTGCTTTTTTCTTTCCTCCAAGGTTTGATCGGTTAATTTTGATAAGTGATCTAAATGCACCAACGATACATTTTCCAATTCGGTTACGTTTTCATCCACATTTTTAGGAATCGACAAATCCAGAATTAAAAGCGGCTTGTTGGTGTTTATCAAGTGTTTATCAATAGTAGGACGCTGCGCACCGGTAGCGACAATTAATATGCCCGAAGAATTAATTTCTTCCTGTAAATTGGCATAATCCTTAACCACCAAATTAAACTTACCAGCAATTTTTTCGGCCTTATCCTTCGTTCTGTTAATTAGGGTGATTTGCTCGTTTTTGGTGTGTTTAACCAAATTCTCACAGGTATTTCTGCCTATTTTTCCGGTTCCAAAAAGCAAGATGTTTTTATTTGAAACGTTTTCAATGGTATTTAAAATATACTGAACTGAAGCAAATGACACCGAGGTAGCACCGGACGAAATATTGGTTTCGGTTTTAATGCGCTTGCTCGCTTGAATAACGGCATTTACCAAACGCTCTGAAAAATGATTGAACAACCCGAATTTCCTGGACAGTTTCGCGCTTTTTTTAAGCTGACTAATAATTTCGAAATCGCCTAAAATTTGGCTGTCTAAGCCCGAGCCCACACGAAACATGTGCGCAATGGCTTCCTTGTTTTTATAAACGTAAGCTACTTTTTGAAACTCGTCAACAGTCCCCCTCGTATTATCGCAAAGCAATTGGATAAGTTGAAAAGGATGTTGTGCAAAACCATAGATTTCTGTTCGGTTACACGTAGAAGTTACTATTAAACTCTCAATATCATTGGCTTTAGCTTGGTTCATCAATGCTATTTTAGCATCGTCGTCCAAACTAAAACGCCCTCGTATTTCGGCATCGGCTTTTTTATAGCTTAACCCAATGGCATAAAAGTAGCTACTTCTTGATATATTGTATTTCTGCATTAGTGTTTTGTAATTTCCTTAGCAAATGTATATTTATGATTAGAATAAAAACAACGCTAAAAGAACTTTTAATATCGTTTGTGGTTTTTTAACCGTTTTTTTAAAAACTATATGATAAATATCATATTTTTGCAGTGAAATCAATGGGTTTTGACCCATTAGTTTAGAATGAATCTAAATAAAGTAGAATGAATAACCAAGAAATCGCAAAAAAAAATGTCGCTGAAAGATCTTTTACCGAGACTCAAATAGATGATGGCTTTTTAGTTTTTACCTATAAAAATGACAGCAACCAAGTTGAAAAAGTTACCAGAGCTATTGATTGCGATTACATTCAATTTCATTTTTGTGTAAAGGGGCTAAGTAAGTTTCTTTTTAACGAAGGCCGATATGCTTTAAATATTCAGGAAGAAAACTCGTTGTTGCTTTACAATCCGCAACGCGATTTACCCATCAATTTAGAGGTGAATCCTAATTCGTGGATGGTATCTTTAATGATTTCAATTAAAAAATTTCATGGTTTGTTCTCTCAAGAAGCCGATTATATTTCATTTTTAAATGAAGATAACCGAGATAAAAAATACTATAAAGACGGTGTTATTTCGCCATCAATGGCCATTGTTTTAAACCAGTTAATAAGTTTCAATCTAAATCAATCTATAAAAAGTCTTTATTTTAAAGGAAAAGCTTTTGAATTATTAAGTTTGTACTTTAATAGAAGTGAAGATGCCGATATTGAACAATGTCCGTTTTTAGTGGATGAAACCAACGTTATTAAAATACGTAAAGCAAAAGATATTATTATTTCCAGAATGGCCGAACCACCAAGTTTACAAGAGCTTGCCGATGAAATAGGATTGAATTTAAAAAAGCTGAAAGAAGGCTTTAAACAAATTTATGGCGATTCGGTTTTTAGCTTTTTATTTGATTACAAAATGGAGTTCGCCAGAAAATTATTGGAAACCGGCGACCACAATGTTACCGAAGTTGGGCATAAAGTAGGCTACAGCACGTCCAGCCATTTTATCGCTGCTTTTAAAAAGAAATACGGCACGACACCAAAAAAATATTTAATGTCTCAGGCATAAAAGTCCTGCAAGGTTTTAAAACCTTGTAGGTTTAAAAAAAATGAAATGTAAATGAAAGGAATTTTATTAGTAAACCTCGGGTCTCCAGATAGCCCAACCCCAAAAGATGTAAAAAAATATTTAGGCGAATTTTTAATGGACGAGCGGGTTATCGATATTCCGCTTGTGGCCAGAACTGCTTTGGTAAAAGGTATTATTTTAAAAACACGCCCAAAACAATCGGCAGCGGCCTACAAAAAAATATGGTGGGACGAAGGCTCTCCGTTAATCGTGCTGTCTGAGCGATTGCAGAAAAAAATACAAAAACAAACAAGTATGCCCGTGGCTTTAGCTATGCGTTACGGCAGCTTGACCATTAAAAAAGGGCTCCAGGAATTGGTAGCCAAAGGCGTTACCGAGGTATTGCTTTTTCCGCTATATCCGCAGTTTGCCATGGCAACAACCGAAACCATTACGGTATTGGCCGAAGAATTGCGTCAACAGCATTTTCCTCATATTTCTATTGAATCTGTTCCGGCGTTTTACAACAAGCCCGATTATATCGAGGTGCTTTCAAACTCCATAAAAAACCATTTAAAAGGCATTGATTACGAACACTTGCTGTTCTCGTATCACGGTGTGCCCGAGCGTCATATCCGAAAAAGCGATGTTACAAAATCGCATTGTAAAATAGACAAAAGCTGTTGCGTAACCCCAAGTAAAGCCCACGAGTTTTGCTACAGACACCAATGTTTGGAAGTTACACGATTGGTTGCCGAAAAACTACAATTAAAAGAAAACACCTATTCCACATCGTTTCAATCGCGTTTGGGATTCGACCCTTGGTTGTTGCCATACACGGACAGAACCATTGAGCGTTTAGGCAAAAAAGGCATTAAAAATATGGCCATCGTAACCCCCGCATTTGTCAGCGATTGTTTAGAAACCTTGGAAGAAATAGCCATGGAAGGTCAAGAGATTTTCCATGAAATGGGAGGACAGGATTTCACCACAGTTCCGTGTTTAAACGACGACCAAGAGTTTGTTGATTTGCTGTCGAATTGGATAAACGCATGGGCAGAGAAAAAGCTTGAAACCGCATAGTTTATGGATGATTTTTTAGACTATTACCAGTACATAAAAGCATTCCATCTTATTTTTATAATCACCTGGTTTGCCGGTTTATTTTACATCCCGCGCTTGTTTGTGTACCAAATAGAAGCTTCACAAAAACCCGCGCCAGATAAGGATATTTTAGGCAAACAGCTCAAGCTTATGGCAAAACGGTTGTGGCAAATTATCACTTGGCCATCAGCCATTTTAGCAACGCTTTTTGGCATCATCTTATTTGTTTTAAACCCAGCCTTACTGCATCAACCGTGGATGCAGGTTAAGCTAGGTTTTGTGGTGCTCCTCATAATTTATCATCTAAAAACCCATCAATATTTTAAACAACTACAAAACGATGTGGTAAACAAAACATCGAGTTTTATGCGCATCTGGAACGAAGGCGCCACCTTTATCCTGTTTGCCGTCATCTTTTTGGTCATCTTAAAAAGCGCCATAAATTGGGTGTTTGGGGTTGTTGGCATTGTCGTTTTGGGCATTTTGATCATGCTCGGTTTTAAACTGTACAAAAATATCAGGGAAAAGAATCCGGAAGCTTAAAATGCAAATTCCAATTTTCAAAGACTAAATTCCAAAATGAACACATTGGAATTTGGGTTTTTAATTTTGGAATTTACACATCGTGTTTTTGGTTTGATTATTGCTATATTTATGCATTATTCCTTCAAATGAAAATAAAGAAACTCTCTTTACGAACACGCATCTTTTTAACCATGATACTCTTGGTACTGTTGGCCTCTATTTTAATTGCTGCCGTAGCCATTTATCAGTATCGCGAGGAAACTAAAGACTACCACAAAGAACGCTTGGAGCGTAAAGAGCAAAATATAAAAACCCATATCAGCAGGGTTTTAAATAGCCGCCAAAACACGTGGGAAGTTAAAACCGAAAACATCCCATTGATTTTTAAGGAAGAAATCGGGAATATTGCCGAAATACACCGTTTGCAAATTAATTTATACGATTTAGAGGGCGGACTTTTAATCTCATCAAAAGCCAATTTACAACCCAGTTTAAAGGAACAATGCATTGCGGCCGAAATTTTAAACAACCTATCGCATACCCTAGAAATAAACAGCATAACCAATGCCCCAGAGCACAGGTTTGTCGATTATCATAAGGAAAACGGGGAGACCTTCCAGTCGTTGTACACCTATATTAACGACAACAAATCCAAACCCTTAGCCATATTAAACATACCGTATTTAGAGAACGACGATTTCTTAACAAAAGAACTCAACGAGTTTTTAGAGCGTATTGGCTACGCCTATTCCTTTGTGTTGCTTATGGCCATCGGTGTTGCCTTTTTACTATCAAAATACATTACAAAATCGCTTAAAACCATTAGCGATAAAATAAATACCACGCGACTGGAAAAGCGCAACGAAAAAATCGTAATTGAAAATACCAGCGAAGAAATTTCAACCCTTGTAAAATCGTATAACAGTATGATTGACGAGCTTGAGGAAAGCGCCATACAATTGGCAAAAAGCGAACGCGAACAAGCTTGGAGGGAAATGGCAAAACAAGTGGCGCACGAAATTAAAAACCCCTTAACGCCTATGCGCTTAACGGTTCAAAACTTTCAACGCAAGTTTAATCCGCACGACGAAAATATCGATAAAAAAGTTGATGAATACAGCAAAACCTTAATCCAACAAATCGATACCATGAGCTCGATTGCATCGGCATTTTCAAACTTTGCCAAAATGCCGGCGCAACAAAACGAAACCCTAAACGTGGTAAAAATCGTTAAGCTGGCCTTGGATATTTTTAACGAAGATTACATTCATTTTCAAGCCGACCAAGATGAGATTGTTGCCAAACTGGACCGCACACAACTTATTCGAGTGGTTACCAATTTAGTTAAAAACGGCATTCAATCCATTCCGGAAGATAGCGAGAATCCCAGTGTGGTGGTTAAGGTTGCCTCCGAAAACAATCATATAAACATTGTCGTCTCCGATAACGGTAAAGGCATTTCGGAAGAAAATAAAACTAAGGTTTTCGAGCCCAAATTCACCACAAAAACCAGTGGTATGGGCCTTGGATTGGCCATGGTAAAAAACATCGTGGAAACCTACAACGGCAGCATCACATTTACATCAGAAAAAAATAAAGGCACAACATTTACAGTAACATTTCCTAAAGCATTACACCATGAATTACGATAACATTATAACCGCATTTAACCAAGGCATTACAAGCATTACCATAAACCGCCCCAGTAAATTAAACGCTTTAAACAAGGCTACGATTAAAGAATTGCACGAGGCTTTTAAACAGGCCGATACCGATAAAAACACCAAGGTTATTATTGTAACGGGCAGTGGCGAAAAGGCCTTTGTGGCAGGCGCCGATATATCGGAATTTGCACATTTCGATTCTAAAAAAGGAAAAAAATTGGCAAAAAAAGGTCAGGAATTATTGTTCGATTTTGTTGAAAACCTATCCACACCAACCATAGCTGCCATTAACGGTTTTGCACTTGGTGGCGGACTGGAACTGGCCATCGCCTGCCATTTTAGGGTGGCCAGCAACAATGCCAAAATGGGCTTGCCCGAAGTGTCGCTTGGAGTTATTCCGGGGTATGGCGGCACACAGCGTTTACCGCAACTTATTGGTAAAGGGCGCGCCATGGAACTGATTATGACCGCAGGTATGATTGACGCCAATCAAGCCCTGAGCTACGGTTTGATAAACCACGTAACTGCAGCCGAGGATTTATTACCGCTTTGCGAAAAAATAGCCGGTAAAATAGCCCGAAACTCTTCAGTGGCCATTGGTGCTGCCATTAAAGCCATTAACGCGAATTATAAAGATGGTGTAAATGGCTTTGAAGTTGAAGTTTCCGAATTTGGAAACTGTTTTGACACCCAAGATTTTACCGAAGGGACTACGGCTTTTTTAGAGAAGCGAAAAGCGGATTTTCCGGGGGAGTAGGAGTTTGTTTTGTTAATAGGTTAACTTATTTCAAATATATTTCGTCTTTAACATAACTTGCGTTTAGCCAAAAACAATGTTTCGTATATTCAGTCAATCCTGTCAATTTATCAGCAATTGGTAATTCGTATGTGTCTGCTGCATTTCTTGCGTGTGGCCTAACGTGACTTATTCTGTTTTCGGTTTTCTTTGGAAAAGAAGTTTTTCTTATACCTTTTTCGGTTATTTCTTTAACGATTTCTCCATTTCTACTATTAAAATTAATCGATTCGAAAATCACAAGAACTCATTTGTTAGATTAGTGAAAAAAGGTTTTTTCATTGGTACACATTGTCGGTTGATTGAAACATACAATTAGTATAGTTTCGAGTTATGATAAACAGCTTTCTCTTAAAAGAATTTGGTGATAGAATTCGCTACTTAAGAACTCAGGAAAATTTGAGTCAAGAACAACTTTCTTATAAAACGGGATTTCACAGAACTTATATAGGAATGATTGAAAGAGGTGAAAGAAACATTTCACTTACTAACATGGCGATTTTCGCAAAAGTATTCAATTTGACGATTGATGAACTTTTAAAATTTGAGAAAGCTAAAGAATTACTTAAACGCTATAAGTTAAAAACAGAGGATTAATGTCAAGAAAACATTCATTTAAATTGACATTATCAAATAATGTTACAGAAAAACAAGGAATAAATTATCTTATTGAGGAACAAACAGGGTTTTTTAAAATTGATAAAGAAATGAAAAGAGAGCTTTTGGATAGGGTTAATATTCCTCATAGTTTTTTACAATCTTTTGATATGGTATATATTCCTAAATTAAAAGGAATTGCATTTGAAAAAGATTACATTGAAACACATCTAGACGAGATTTTATTTATAGAATTAAAGACCACAAAAAAGTATCTTCCTGACAATCCTAAAGGGTTCTTTTTTGGTGCAACGGAAAATGAATTTAATTTCGGGAAATTATTAGGCGATAGGTTTAGATTTTGTTTCGTTTGCTTAAATGAAAAATCGCCTTCGTATGCAATGTTGACCATTGAAGAATTAGATAAGATAATTAGAAATAAAAGAATTCAATTTCAAATAAATTTGTGATTTTTAAGAAATTACACAATCTATTTCAAAATGTGAATTTTTAAACTCTTCAATAAATTCATCTTTTGAATATTTGTGACTATCATTAAACACAATCTTATCCACTATATCAAAAAAGTAATAAAATTGATTTTTTTGATATAATAACCAAGTTGAAGTTAGTATTCCTTTTCTTTTTGAAAGTTGGAATCCATTAGCGTTTATTTTATCAAATTGTTTTATAAGTTCTTCTGCTTTCATTAATTACAAACCTTAAATTATTCCCTAACAGTTGTCTAACAAATCTAGCTGAAATTTTCTGCAAAATCAAGACAAAATCAGGCAGATATTTATCTCTGTATTTTTTAATACTTAAACCTCGATTTATCAAGTTTGTTAATAACACATCCCACCTTTAACAGTTTCCAAAACAAATAATACCTAATTTTAAGCTGCTTTATTTGTCCGTAATGAATCCAAAATCTACCATAAAAGGGCGTGGTGCGCAGCAAAATGTACCCAATCGGTTTTTCGAATTGCGCCACGACATACGTGACGACTTTCTGGAGTTCTGCCAAAAGGAAGGCGAAGCCAGCGATAAAAACAAAACGCTGTATTTAGAGGTGTTCCCTAAAACCATAGTCAATAAAGTAGAGAGCCCCGATATTGGGATGGCCTACTCCATGAATGCCTACCAAGGTTGCGAACACGGTTGTATTTACTGTTACGCCCGAAATTCGCACGAGTTTTGGGGCTATAGCGCGGGTTTGGATTTTGAGCGCCGCATTATGGTAAAAAAGGACGCGCCAAAATTATTGGAAGCTTTAATTACTAAAAAAAGTTGGAAAGCGCACCCCATCGTGATGTCCGGAAATACCGATTGTTACCAACCTGCCGAAAAGCAATTTGAAATAACCCGACAGTGCTTGGAGGTGTTTTTAAAATACAAGCACCCGGTGGCCATAATTACAAAAAACGCTTTGATTTTAAGGGATTTGGATATTTTAAAACAACTGGCCGCAGATCATTTAATTGGCGTAAACCTATCGATTACATCGCTAAATGAAGATACGCGACGCATTTTAGAACCCCGAACCGCCACCATTAAAAAACGTTTGGAAACCGTTAAAACCCTAAGCGAACACGGGATTCCCGTTAACGTGATGTTGGCGCCCATTATTCCATCAATAAACAGCCATGAAATTTTACCCTTGGCAAAGGCCGCATCGGACTATGGCGCTTTGGGCATTGCACATACCATTGTAAGGCTTAATGGTGCCATTGGCGAAATTTTTACCGATTGGATTAAAAAAACCATGCCCGATCGTGCCGATAAAGTACTGCATCAAATAGCCAGTTGCCACGGGGGAACTTTGAACGATAGCCGTTACGGCACACGGATGCACGGTGAAGGTAAAATTGCCGAACAGATAAATATGTTGGTGGATTTGGCCAGAAAAAAGTATTTTAAAAACAAGACGATGCCCAAATTAAACTGCGATTTGCACGAATCATTTAAAGATGGGCAGTTGAAGTTGTTTTAAAATGGGTTCGGTTTTAAATACGCTACTCAAACTTTATATAATCAATTTCAATATTAAAATCTCCAGCTTTACCGTCGCTAACAATCAATGCAATATTAAAGACTTCCTTTAATACTTCTAACGGCATGTTTTCGCCTATTATTTCTGAAATTCGGTAATGTTTAAATTCCGTAATATTAATTTTTAATTCTTCCCAATCGGTTGATTTTGGGGTAAACGTAAATTTATGATAAGGTATGTAGTAACGTTGCGATGTTTTAAGCGACAATCCAAACGTTCTGTGAGTGCTCGAGCTTTTAAAGCGTATCGTCATGGTTTTGCAGTCTTTTAAACGACCTTTATCAATAAGTGTACGGATACTAGCAAAACCACCATTATTATCCAATGATGTTTCTCCCTTAAAAAGTATCGCGTTATCATTCTCGATTAAACTTGATGTTGATACGCCACCCATAACCCCATCGTTAACAATGCGCCAATTCTCAGTATTATGTTGAGTCCCAAAATTAAAAACGATGCCCGAAGCAGAGGAAAGAAGTGCCATAAGTATAAATGCTGTTTTCATAAGCTTAAAGCTAATGTAAAATAATTAGATATGGTAAATTCGACCTAACAATCATATAATATGTTGATTATTTAAATTTTTTTGTCAGGTTATGTACTACGACTGCGCTCAGAACAGGCTCTGTCGAAACCTTTTAAGGTGTTAGACTTTTAAAGACCTTTCGACTGCGCTCAAGGTGACAACACACTATTTTATTGCTTATTCGTGCAAAAATGATGAGCATTTATATCGAACCAACATTAAACCACCTGAACCTTAAAAGAAACTTAACCGTTTAGATTTTACCGTTCCATTCGTCATAAAACTGATTGAGAAAACCGAGCATATAATCGTGTCGTTTTTGTGCTATTCGTCTCCCGGTTTGGGTGTTCATTTTATCTTTTAACAGCAATAGTTTTTCGTAAAAATGATTGATGGTTGGCGCATTTGAGGTTTTATATTCCGTTTTGCTCATGTTCAGATTTGGCTTAATTTCCGGGTTGTAAAGCGCCCTGTTTTTAAAGCCACCGTAGTTAAAGCAACGGGAAATGCCAATGGCGCCAATGGCATCGAGCCTATCGGCATCTTGCACGACTTCCAATTCCAATGAATTGAATTTTTGCCCTTTTTCAAGTGATTTGTTAAAAGAAACGTTTTCAATAATTTTTACAACATGCTCGATAATCGCAGAGTCTATATTCAATTTAAACAAAAACTCCCGCGCTATTTTGGGGCCAATGGTGTCGTCGCCATTATTAAATTTACTATCGGCAATATCGTGAAGCAACGCGCCCAATTGCACGACCAAAGTGTTTACATTTTCGTTTTTTGAAATGAGCAAAGCATTATGGTACACCCTTAGGGTGTGGAACCAATCGTGTCCGCCCTCGGCATCGGCAAGTGTGTCTTTTACAAAGGTTTTGGTTTTGTTTATGAGTTCTTCGGAAGCATGCATGGTGTAAAAATAAAAATTCCTTTCAACTAAGAAAGGAATTGATTATAAATTGAATAAAGATAATGCGTTATCTAATAACCGCAGGCTCCACCCATTTAAATTCAAATGAGTTTTCCGGGATTTTAATACGGTCTGCCAATCGCAACATTCTACTTGGAAGTTTCATTAGATAATCCCGGGCTTTTTCGGCCTCATCGGTAAGGTTGGTAATTTTATCAATTTCCCAACGATCGATTAGCTTTTGCAAAATATCAACATAATCCCTTGAGGTATACACCCCAATACGTTGCGCGGTATTTGAAAACTCCTCGAAAGCAGTACCTATTTTATCTCCGGATTCTCTTAAAAAATGCGCTGGCATGGTTATTTTTTGTTTCATCATATAATGAAACGCCATCATCATTTGGCTGGGATCGACTTTAAAAATACGCTCCACAAACTCAGAATACGCGTGATGGTGTCGCATCTCGTCGCCCGAAATAATCTTGCACATTTTAGCCAATTGCTTGTTGCCTTTATCTTTAGCCAGTTTTGCCACCCGATTGTGCGACACATAGGTTGCCAACTCCTGAAAACTGGTGTAAACAAAGTTTTTGTACGGGTCTCTATCGGTGCCAATATCAAAACCATCGGCAATTAAGTGTTGCGTGGTTTTTTCAATTTCGCGCATGTTAACACGACCGGAAAGGTATAGGTATTTGTTCAGCACATCGCCATGGCGGTTTTCTTCACCGGTCCAATGGCGTACCCATTTTGCCCAAGCGTTTTCTCGGTCCACTTGGTTAACGCCTTCAACATCCATTAACCACGATTCGTAGGTTGGCAAAGCCTCTTCGGTAATCATATCGCCCACCAAAACCACCCAAAAATCATAGGGCAATTCTTTTGATAATTCTCTTATTTCTCTAACTTCTTCAAAAAAATGATTCCCTTCAGAATTCGGCAAAAAATCGGTGGGTTGCCATATCTTATCTATCGGAATCAGGTATTTTTCTATTAAAGATTCTACGTCTTTTTCTAAAAACTGCATTACCTCTAATCTCACATTTTTCGCAGACATCATTTTTATTTTTAAGGGTGAATATGTTCTTTTATAGTGGTTTCAACACTATTTATAAGCGCTTGCTTATCTGTAAAGGTACTAACTTTTATAGGCTTATGCACGGTAAAAGTGATATGAGTGCCCAATCCCATGGGGAATTTACCATAGCGCAAGGTTTTCCAAGAGTTATTTATGGAAATAGGAACCACCAAAGCCGACGGTATTTTTTTAAATAGAATTTCCAATCCTTTGGTTTGAAATGGTTTTGGTTCGCCGTTTTTACTGCGTGTGCCTTCGGGAAAAATAACGGCTGCCCGTTTGTTTTCTTCAATATACTCACCAAATTTCATGATGGCGGGCAAGGATTGACGCGGATTTTTTCTGTCGATTAATGCCGAACCGCCATGCCGTAAATTATACGACACGCTTGGTATGTCTTTGCCCAATTCTATTTTGCTTATAAATTTAGGATGGTGTTTTCGCATGTACCACATTATGGGCGATATATCGTACATACTCTGATGGTTTGCTACAATAATTAAAGGCTGATTGGTATCAATTTGATGTAGGTTGTTAAAGGTAAATCGCGTGCCCAAAATATTCATGCACCGCATTAAGCAAAACTGTAAACAATCGACACTTTTTTTATGCGCTTGGTATCCAAAAACATTAAAACAAAACCATTGTATGGGATGGAACACCAATAATGTGATCAAAAAAAAGACCAAGTAGATAGCCGTTAAAGGGTATGATAATAGTTTTAGCATGCCCAAAAATACATAAAAACTTAGTTTTGGTGGTTAGTAAGTTTACATTATTTTATTGATTTTATTAGTGGATTTACTACTAATCAACATGCTATACACAAAATAAAAACATATTCTTTTTCTTTCAAATATAATTTTATTTCGTATTTCGTCGAAAAATTACGGAAATAATCCTTTAAATGTCTAAATTCACCTTCTTAACCTATTTATAATGAAGTTATGAAAAATTTATTATTATCCCTATGCCTAGTTTCTATATTTTTAAGTTGTAATGTTGAAAGCATTAAAGAGGCTCAAAGCGAGCAATTAACCCTTCAAGAAAAAAAGAGCAACGTAAAAAACATTAATGTAGTAATTTCAGAAAGTACTAACCCAACATCTAATGGTACAGTAGAACACTGTAAAACAATTAATCTTGTTGCTGGTCAAAATCATATTGCCGGAACCGTAAGTATAGATGTTGAAGGAGATAACTTGGTTGTTACATACACGAGCAACTCTGATTGGACTATTAATGCTACTCATTTACATATTACAAACTGTGAAGTAGATGGGTTTCCAACCACAAAAAGTAACAATCCCAAAATTGGAAATTTTGAATATGCTAGTACGCATGCCGATAATATAACGGAAGTTATTTATCTAATAAATTTAAGCGATGTTACAGAACAGTTTTGTTTTGCAGCACATGCAGAGGTTAGCGGTTCTTCAGAAGAAACAGCTTGGGCAGAAGGTGAAAGTTTTACTGGAAACAGTTGGGCAATGTTTGTAGAAGCTAATCTAGAAGATTGCGAAACAGATGGTGATGAAGATGGTGGAGGTGCTTATTAATTTATTTATAAAAATTCATTTCATCCAAATATTGCCAAACATGTTGTGGTAACATAGGTTGAATGTTTTTGCCTGCTTTAATGGCGTTTCTAATAAAGGTTGAAGATAATTCCATTATGGGCGCATCGATATGATGGATTTTTTTATGATTATCGAACTGCGTTTCCATGGTACCATTTGAAAGCCTTGGGTACACGTAAATATGATGATTTTCCAGTATCAATTCGTAGTTTTTCCACTTGTGGAAACTCTTTAAATTGTCTTCGCCCATAATCAACGAAAATTCATAATCTGGATGTTTTTCCTGTAAATAAACCAGCGTATTTATAGTGTAATTGGGTTGGGGCAAATTAAATTCTATATCGCTGGGTTGCAGTTTGGCATAGTCTTTTGTGGCGCGATAAACCATTTCCAACCGTTGGTAATTATCCAATAAACTGCTCTTTTTTTTAAACGGATTGTGCGGCGTTACGACAAACCATATTTGATCCAAATCGCTATGCTCTACCATGTGATTTGCAATCACCAAATGCCCAATGTGTATGGGGTTAAAAGAACCAAAGTATAAACCAATTTTCACCTGAAAGAAATTAATTTTAATACCTACAAGGTTTTAAAAACTTGCAGGATTTTATATTTATATTTTAAGTCCCGAAAATTATCGGGACACAAAATCACTAATTAGGTTTTCGGCTTCGTTAAGTGCTTTTTCCAAATTATCGTTTTCAATAATCACATCAAATAAAGGTGCGGTTGCCAATTCTGCCGAGGCTTTTGCAATGCGCATATTTATTTTATCGTCGCTTTCGGTTTTGCGCTTTTTTAATCTGATTTTAAGCTCATCAATGCTTGGTGGCTTCACAAAAACAGCTAAAGTCTCTTCTGGAAACTTGCGTTTTATACGTAATCCTCCCGACACATCAATATCGAAAATAACATGCTTTCCTTTAGCCCAAATGCGTTCGACTTCGGTTTTTAAAGTGCCGTAAAAATTATCGCGATACACCTCTTCCCACTCTAAAAATTCGTCGTTTTTAATTTTGTTTTTAAACTCTTTTGCCGATAAAAAATAATAATCTTTGGCATCGATTTCCGCGCCGCGTTTTGCCCGTGATGTTGCCGATACCGAGAACTCCAAATTTAAATTATCAATCCCCAATAAGTGCCTTACTATGGTTGTTTTACCAGAACCCGATGGTGCCGAAAACACTATTAATTTACCTTTGTTTTTTTTGTTTTGAACCAAGTTTATACTTTTTAAAAACGCTTCGAAAGCACTTCGACGGCGCTTAGTGTGACATTTGTTTTCTTAATTGGCTTTCTTTTAAAGCACATTCAGTAATTGTTCTTTAATTTTTTCCAATTCATCTTTCATTTGCACCACCAATTGTTGCATGGGCGCATAATTACTTTTTGAGCCAATGGTGTTTATTTCCCTGCCCATTTCCTGACTTATAAAACCTAATTTTTTACCGTTTGAATCTTTAGAGTTTAAACTTTCAGCAAAATAATCCAAATGATTTTTCAAGCGTACTTTTTCTTCGGTGATATCAAATTTTTCAATGTAATAAACCAGCTCTTGCTCAAAACGGTTTTCGTCGTATTTCTCTTTTAACTCCTCAATACCCTTTGATAAACGCTCGCGAACCCCGTCGATTCTATCGGGATCCATGGCTATAACCTGCTCCAATAAATCGGCAATACTAACGAGACGATTATTAAAATCTTGCTCTAAAACCTTGCCTTCGGATAAACGGTAACTTGTTAAATTTTCTATCGCAGTGTGGATTTCATTTAAAATGGATTGCCATTCGTTTTCATCAATTTCCTCGCGAATAGTGTTTAAAGCATCCGGAAAACGAACTGCCATTTTAAGCAAATCCATGTCGTCGCCATCAACCACTTTTTTTAATTGATTGATGTACTGTTTTACAACAGGCACGTTAATTTGTGTTGACGTATCTTCTGCAGTGGTTTCAACATAAATTGAAAAATCTATTTTACCGCGTTCTAATTTTTTGGCGAGAAGCTTTCTTATGGCCAGTTCCTTTTCCCTGTAAATGGAGGGCATTCTGGCATTTAAATCTAAATTTTTGCTGTTTAAAGATTTAAGCTCTATCGTAATTTTTTTGGTTGGTAATTGTAAAACAGATTTTCCGTAACCTGTCATTGAATGTATCATATTCAAAATATATTAAGTTGTGCAAAGGTAAGTAAAAGCTAAGGTTTAGAAAATGTATTGTTTACAATTAGTTAGGTTTTATAAAACTTCATTTTTTCACTGATTTGTAAAGTGAAGACTTTTAGCATAATCATACAGATTTAGTAAAAGTAAATTAATATTTTTACGATTAATTTGATACCGAATTTCAATGAAAACCCCTTTATATTGCTTTATTTTTTGTTTTTGTTTTTTAGCCGTTTTTAGCTGTAAAAAACAAAAAACGGAAACCATTGAAGAAAATAACAATAGCCTAAATACAACCACATTAGACAGCTTAATTAAACACCCGCCAACAGGCATGGTTTGGATTCCTAAAGGATCTTTTTTACAAGGTGCTGTACCGCAAGACGAAATTGCCATGGCGCACGAAAAGCCACAACATGCTGTAACCGTTGATGGTTTTTTTATGGATATAACCGAAGTTACAAACGCTCAGTTTTCAAAATTTGTAGATGAAACCGGTTATATTACTACGGCCGAACGTGAAATTGATTGGGAAGAGATGAAAAAGCAACTGCCCGAAGGTACGCCAAAACCACATGATACCATTTTGCAACCGGGGTCTTTAATGTTTAAAAAAACAAAAACATCGGTTCCTAATTTATACGACTTTTCACAATGGTGGCGCTGGGTGATTGGTGTGAATTGGAAAAAACCAAGCGGAATAAACTCGACTTTAGAAGGAAAAGAAGATTATCCCGTAACCCATATTTCTTTTGAAGATGCGCAAGCCTATTGCAAATGGGCAGGAAAACGCTTGCCAACCGAAGCAGAATGGGAATATGCTGCCAGAGCACAAAACGAAAACACCACTTATTTTTGGGGCAACGATGTAAGCTTATTGTCTAAAAAAGCCAATACTTGGGAAGGTGAATTCCCGGTGTTTAACACTTTGGAAGATGGTTTTGAAAGAACGGCGCCCGTTAAATCGTATCCAGGAAACGACTTTGGATTGTACGATATGGCGGGTAATGTATGGGAATGGACCAGCGATTGGTACAACGTAAATTATTATAAAGAATTAGCTTCGAAAAATACCCCGGCAATCAATCCTAAAGGTGCAACTGAAGCTTACAATCCCAACAACCCGTATGTGCAGGAAAAAATTATAAAAGGCGGTTCTTTTTTATGTAGTTACACCTATTGCGCCAGTTACAGAATTTCATCTAAAATGGGATCGAGTACTGATTCCTCATCAGAACATATTGGGTTTAGAACGGTTGTAACCCCTGAAATGTTGATGAATAATTAATACACTGTTATTCTATAAACAACACATCGCTTTTTTCAGAAATACCATTTTCGCTAAAGGCTTCAATAGTGAAATAATAGGGCGTATCTCTATCGAGGCAGCGCATAAAATGCGCATTGGTATCGTAAACCTGCCACGATTGGTAAAGTTTGTTTGGAGCAATGCCCCAACGGATATTATAACCTTGTGCGCCTTCTACGGGATTCCAAGAAAATGAGATATCTCTTCGGTCTTCTTCTCTTTTAATTTCAAATCCCGTAACGGCATCTGGTTTTTCGCCTAACCCCAATCCGAATACTCTAATCTCTGACATGGCAAAGTTGTTACCTGGTACTTCCACATTGTTGTAGCGTACATACTTCGCATTAACAGGTTTATCTAAAGCGATATACGCATTAGGTGCATCCAAGTTGCTTTTACTCCTATCTACTGCCATTTGCCAGTTTTTACCATCCTCGGAAGTTTCAATAGTAAAACGATGTCTCAATCCGTCTACACGTGTGTAAATTCCCGATTCGTGGTCGTGGAAGTTTAACTGAAGTGCGTATATGTTTCCAGCATTTTTCAATTCAATGGTAATCCATTGGTTGTCGTTATTTTTTTCAGCAACCCAAAAGGTTTTCGGGTTTTCATCGGTTAAAACCTTGGATATAATATGCCCCTCTGCATCTTTTTCAGTTGGTAGTTCCGTGATTTTTACATCATCATCATTTGAGGTAAATTTCATGACTTGGGTTAATGCCGATGACACGGTAACATTACCTTTATATGAAAGCAACATCCAACCATTATGCTGACCTGCTTTTGTGGGATGATTGGGCGCAAACCTGGGGTAATCTCCATAATCGGTAGTGCTGTACATTAAACCTTCATCATCAAAAAACGTAGGAAACATACATAAGCGACGCTCCCATTGTGCGTTTGAGGCTAGCGCCATAGTGGCAAAATGCCAATACTGTCCGTTGGTTTGTTTTACGGTAATTCCATGTCCCGCACCATTGGTAAATCCTCCAGGTTTAAAGCTCATAGGGTTATTTTTCATATAAGTAAAAGGTCCAAGTGGAGTTTCTCCAATATAAGCACCATCTGCATATACATTAAACTGAGTTCCCGGAGCGGCATATTGTAGGTAGTATTTTCCGTTGTGTTTTGTCATGGATGCCCCTTCCATATAACCTTCCTTTAAAGTTGGGTGGTAGTTGTTTTCGCCAAAACGTTCCCATCCGTGTTCTTCTTCATTAAGGTTAATCAATTCTTTTCTAACACCGGTTTCCAGAAAACGGTCGTCTTTATTCAGCATTTTTACACGGATTGGATGTACATTGGAAGAGCCCCAATAAAGATACGTTTTGCCATCATCATCAATGAATAATTCCGAATCCTGAATATTATGGGAAATGGATGCCGTTGGAGTCCAAGTTCCCTTTTTCGGATCGTCTGTGTACAGAATACTCCCGTAACCAGCAGGATTGCCCGCAAAGTACACCAACGAATCTTTATAATTGAAAGCCGTAGGGGCATTGCTTCCTTCAAAAAACCATTGCTTTGGCTTGATAAACTTCCAGTCTACGAGATCCTTGGAATGCCAATAGCCAAATGAACGTGTTACGAACATGTAGTATTCACCCCGAAATTCAATAACGGCAGGATCGGCTCCGGAACGGTACGATTTATTTTTGCTAGAATTGTAAACCATATAGGTGTAATCTATATCCAAAGGATTACAATAGGTTTTAAGGTTCTTCTTTTCGGTTGCTTCTGTTTCTAAAACAGGCTTGTCGCTCTTATTGTTTTTACAAGATGACATGGCCATTAAAGACAATAAGGCTACTAGTATTTTAAAGTTTTTAGTGTTCATAAGCTTTCATGGGCTGGCCCCTTAATCGTTCAAAACCTTTATAGGCGCGTTTAATGGATTCCGGACTAGCGCGTTCAAATTCTTTTTCGGTGACTTGATACTGCTCTTGCAATTCAACTAATCGCAGTCGCAGAATATGTTTAATTTCATTATAAATATCCTCATCAATCACATTGTTCGTTTCTGATGGGTCTTCTCTTAAATCGTACAATTCCCATTCGTCAATATCATCGTAAACATGAATCAATTTAAAACGATCGGTTCTTATACCGTACATTTTTTTAACCATGTGAAAGGCAGGAAAATCGTAATAATGGTAATAGACGGCATCTCTAAAATCGGCATCTTCAACAGTATTTATTAACAGTGGTTTTAATGATTTTCCTTGCATATCTACAGGTATTTCCACTTGCGCAAAGTCTAAAAATGTTTCAGCAAAATCGAGGTTTTGTGTTAATGCCGTAATTTCCGTTCCAGGTTTTATAACCTTAGGGTATTTCATTAACATGGGCATTGCCAATGATTCTTCGTACATAAAACGCTTATCGAACCAGCCTTTTTCGCCTAAATAAAACCCTTGGTCGGTGGTGTAAACCACTATGGTATTATCTTCTAAATTATTTGCTTTTAAGTAATCCAAAATTCTTCCAACACCTTCATCAACCGCGGCAATGGTAGCCAAATAATCTTGCAGATAGCGTTGTAATTTCCATAAATCCAAATCTTTGCCTTTTAAATGCGCATCGTGAAACGCATCGTTTTTTGGTTGATAGGCTTTGTCCCATGCCGTACGTTGTTCAGGTGTCATACGCTCAAAATCTGTTTTCCACGGATTGTGTGCCAATTCCGGGCTACCCTTTTTTTTGGTCATTTTTAAATCATGACCTTCGTACATATCCCTGTAAATGGTTTGATACTGCTCCTTTGAAGCCGTTGAACCGTCGTGGGTTGTAAAATAAGTATCGGGTACAGGGAAGGCAACCTCATCATATTTATTTAGGTGGCGCAGCGCAGGCATCCAGTTTCTGTGCGGTGCCTTGTGCTGTACCATGAGCATAAAAGGTTGTTTGTCTTTTTTAATTTTATCTAAATAACGCAGGGCATCTTCGGTAACAATATCGGTGGCGTAACCTTCAACCATCGTGGTATCCACTGTTTTGGTTTCGGGGTTTACAGAAATAAAATTAGGGTTGTAATAATTGCCTTGGTCCTGCAATATGTTCCAATAATCGAAGCCTTCCGGCTCGCCGTGTAAATGCCATTTGCCAAACATGGCGGTTTTATAACCCGCTTTTTGCAGCAGTTTTGGATAGGTTTGCTGGCTGCCATCAAAACGGTTTCCGTTCATTCTAAAGCCGTTAACATGACTGTGTTTTCCCGTTAGAATTACCGCACGACTTGGTCCACAAATGGAATTGGTACAGAAATTATTTTTAAAAATAGCGCCTTCGTTGGCAATCCTATCAATATTTGGTGTTGGTGCCAATTGGCTGATGGGATGTCCATAAGCACTAATGGCTTGCGTTGCGTGGTCGTCTGCCATGATGAAAATAATATTAGGACGTTGCTTTGTGGATTCAGCAAGTTCGTCTTTTTTTTCATTTTTACAGGATTGAAAAGCAACAGCAATAAGCACAAATATTAGAATTCTCGGCATTAGTTTTGGTTTGATTTTTTAGTAATGATTTTTTTGGTTTGAATGACTTCATCGTGTAATACGGTTTTATCAAAAAATTCAAAAACCGCATCCAGTCCATCAAACGGAATGGAAGATAATTCGTGCCTGCCACCAATAACTTTATGTAAATAATACGCCGTCTCCAACTCATCCAACTTTACAGCAATGGTTTCTGAACCATCTAAAAGTAAATACCCTGGTTTTTCCGGACTGCAATAATGATGCGGTGCGCTTGCAAAAGGGACTAAATTATCATCCGTCCCGTGGAACAGAACCGTTGGCAATGCATTGTGCTTGGTAATATATTCCGCATTAACCAAGGCGCCGGCTAACGAAAACACTCCGGCAAAACTAACGTCTTTGTAATGCTCTAAATCATCAATAAAAAACGATTTCATATACACCGCGTTCAAAACACCTTCGGCACCAGCGCTACTGCCACCTGCTATTATTTTTGTGGGATCGATTTGCAATTCCGTTTTATTATCAAAAACAAACTTAGCCGCATCCAAATAATCTAAGCCCGCTTGCTTAAAGGTTTCCAGCTTATCGGCTTTTGGGCAATCGCAACCAAAACCGGTTTCGGTGCCTTTTCGCAGCAACCTATACGATATTGAAATGCCTATATAACCCTTTGTGGTAACATATTCTGCCAGCTTTTGCTCGTGGTGTGTGTTATCTCTTGTTCCTCCTGAGAAACCGCCACCGTGCATCCAAAGCAACACGGGTAAACTATCATTTGGTTTCATATTTTCGGGGCTGTGAACATCCAATTTTAAAGTATCCGAGCCTTTAATAGCATAGGTGTACGTGGCTTTATTTTGAGACCAAACAAAACTGGTTATGCCAAATATTAGTATGAAAAGTTTGTATTTTATGTTTGGTTGTCTCATCTGTGTTTCATTTAACATAAAACTCAATTTAAAACCCACAAGGTTTCATAAGAAATCTTGTGGGTTTAGTTGCTATTAATCATTCTAAAGTGAATGCGTGTTCAAAATCGAAATCTGAAGTACCCTTAATGGCTATTTCAAATTCACCGGGTTCAACCGTAAATTTCATTTCGCTGTTGTAAAATTTTAAATCTTCAACAGACAAATCGAAACTTACCGTTTTGCTTTCTCCTTTTTTAAGGAATATCTTTTCGAAACCTTTAAGCTCTTTTACCGGTCTGGTGATGCTTCCTACTTTATCGTGAACGTAAAGCTGTACCACTTCATGCCCATCGTAATCACCTGTATTAGTAATGGTTGCCATTGCTGTAAGGGTGTCTGAAAAGCCAGTGGTTTCTGCCGATAACTTAAAATTAGAATACTCAAAAGTGGTGTAACTCAATCCGTGTCCAAAAGGATAAAGTGGTGTATTTGGTACATCCAAATAATTGGATTTGTAATCCTCTTTTGGGTTGTTGGCGGGAATGGGTCTGCCTGTATTTTTCATGTTGTAATAAATGGGTACTTGTCCAAGATTTCTAGGAAAGGTTACGGTTAATTTTCCCGATGGATTGTGTTTGCCAAATAACACATCGGCAACACCGTTCCCGCCCATAGTGCCTGGAAACCAAGTTTCTAAAATGGCATCGGCTAAAGTATCTTCCTCTGATAAATCGAGTGGACGCCCATTCATTAAAACCAACACGATTTTTTTGTTTGGTACGGCTTCGCGGATACGCTTTATCAATTTGGTTTGGCTGCCCGGTATTTTTATATTGGTTCTGCTGGCAGCTTCACCACTCATATCGTAATCTTCACCCATAACCATAACGACAATATCTGATTTTTTGGCAACATTGATAGCCTCGTTAAATCCGCTTTCATCATCCCCTTCAATCTCGCATCCTTTCGCATAATTTATTTTAGCATCGTTAACATATTCTTGAATGCCTTGGTGTACGCTAATGGCTTTTCCTCTGCGGTCACCCGCTGCTCCCCAATTTCCTAAAATATTTTCTTTGTCTTTTGCCAATGGCCCGATTAAGGCTATAGTTTTTTCTGAAGTCAGCGGTAACGCTTTATCATCATTTTTAAGCAACACCGATGAAATGGCTGCGGAATGTCTTGCCGCTTCCAAAAATTCTGGTTTGTAAATGGTTTCTTTTTCGCGTTGCTCATCGCAATATTTATAAGGGTCGTCAAACAAGCCCAATTTGAATTTTGCCAAAAGGATTCTTCGGCAAGCCTCGTTTACCAATTCCACATCCACTTCGCCTTCATTAACCAATTCCTCTAAATAAAGTCTGTTGGCGCTACTCATCATATCTTGGTCTATACCCGCTTCAATGGCCAACTTTGTGGCATGTTTTTCATCTTTGGCAAAACCGTGGTCTACCAATTCGTTAATGGCGGTATAATCGGTCACCACAAATCCGTTAAAACCCCATTCATCTCTTAAAATGTCCTTAAAAATATATGTATTCGCCGTGGCAGGCACGCCGTTAATTTCGTTAAAAGCCGTCATAAAGGTTTCTACACCTTCGTCAACAGCAGCTTTAAAAGGCGGGAGATAAACATTTCTAAGTTCTTCCTCACCCATATTTACCGTGTGGTAATCCCTTCCGGCTTGGGCAGCCCCATAGCCCACAAAGTGTTTCGCACAAGCCAAAATAGTGTTGGTTTTGGACAGGTCGTCGCCCTGAAACCCCCTAACGTAAGCCTTGGTTATCTTGCTTGCTAAGTACACATCTTCTCCCATACCTTCTGAGATACGCCCCCAACGTGGGTCTCTGGCTATATCTACCATGGGCGCAAAGGTCCAATGGATACCAACGGCCGAGGCTTCTTCGGCAGCAATGCGCGAGCCTTTTTCAATATCGTCTAAATCCCAACTGGCAGCCAACCCTAAATTGATGGGGAATATGGTTTTAAATCCGTGGATAACATCGTAACCAAACAACAACGGAATGCCCAAACGGGTTTCCTCTACTGCCAATTTTTGCAAATCCCTCGTGGCTTTTGCCGAATACACATTAAGCATCGCACCCACATTGGCTTCTTTTATATAGGTTCTAAAATTTGTATTTACAGTTGGCCCTGTAATTGCGCCACTGCCACTGTACATAACCATTTGACCGACTTTTTCCTGCAAGGTCATTAAGCCCATTAAAGAATCGACCTTAGCGTGAAACGCCGTATCTGTAGTTGCATTGTTTTTTTTGTTTTCTGAAGTATTGCATCCTAAAAGGAATAAAAAAATAGTTCCTATAAAAAGCGTTGTTTTGGTTAGTGTTTTCATTATTAGTTACTGTTTTATATTTGAAAATAGCCAGGGCAAAAATTGAGGTTCAGCAAAGGCAGAATCCCAACTATTATGATTATCATTAGCGTATAAAGTAAAACTTGGCTTACCGCCATTTTTTAGAATACCCTCAACCATATTAACTGATGATATTGGGTTTACAACATTGTCGTTTGCGCCATGAAACACCCAAAAAGGCGTTGTTTTAGCATACACTTTTGTAGCTTCTGGATTTCCTGCACCACAAATGCTAATGGCCGCAGCGAAAAACTGTGGTTTTCGGTAAACCATTTCGAAAGTGCCCATACCGCCCATGGATAAACCTCCAACGTATATTTTATTTTTATTTACATAGGGTTTGGTGCTTATCTCGTCCATTAATTGCATCACCAAGTTTAGCGGTTTTGTCGGCTCGATATCTAGCGGAAATTCGATTTTTAATGGATTTGAGGATCTATCGATTTGGGCGTTTGCCCAATAACTGTTTTTTGGACATTGCGGAAAAATAACAATGGCCGGAAAATGTGTTCTGTTTTCTTCAGAAGCAAACAATTTACTGCCATGTACCAATTGCGCTTTATTATCGCTTCCGCGCTCACCGGCACCATGAAGAAATAATATTACGGGATATTGCTTGGAATCATCAAAATCCTTAGGCATCATAAGGCGATATTGCAACGTATCGGATTGATTGATATAGAGTTCTTTTGAATACAAAGCTTCGTGTTGAGCAGAAAGCAAATTTGCTGTACCCATAAAAACCAATATTAAAATGTATTTTGAATATTTACCCATAATGCCTATTGTGCTTTAATAATTAAATCCTAGTTTATCCAGTCCGTTTTTTACATCGGTGTTTTGCATAAATAAATTCCACAGCAAACCTGTTCTGTGGTTTTCAATCATAATAATTTGAGGCCCTTGATCTATGGCTAAATAGGTATCGGTTACCCAAAAATTATAATGCGGACTAAAGGCATCGTAAAATCCTGCCGGCCCCAATAATTTATCTTTGTTCTGATAAAGATAATGCATAACTTTTAAAGATTCTGCTGGGGTATAAGGTATCGAACTTATGGCTGCCGTTGGTGATATAACACCTTTATCGTTTGATGGACTGTGCGCCGAATATCCTCTTGAGCCATCCGCATTTCTGGAGTAACTTGCAGTTAATCCCCAACAGTCTGCACCGTAATCGACATAGTTTTTAGGATTGGTGATGCAATATTGACGGTTGATTTTAGTGTGATTTACGGCAAGGTTCCAATAGTTAGCGTATTGATCGGTTAAGTTTTTAGGATTTAAACCCAAAAATGAATAATGGCTAAAAAACAAGGGGCCGCCAAAACTGGAACCACCGGCGTGATTTAAAACCAAAGGAAAACCGTATTGCGAAGCCGAAGAGACAATGTTACCGTTGTTTGCCCACCCGTCTTCATACACGGTTTTGGTGATACTATAATCTGGTGATGCTGCCGCCAATATATACGTAATCAGCACCTCGTTATAGCCTCGAAGTTTTAAATTAATATCGAACCCGTAATTGGGGCTCCAATGCCAAAACAAAGCGTTTTGGTTTTGTGTGTACCAATCCCACTCGATGCCTTTCCATAGCGCATTTGCTTTATCGGCCAGTGCTTTTTCTTCGGTTGTACCGTTTTTAAAATACTCTTTTACGCATACTAAGCCTTGTGCAAAAAAAGCGGTTTCTACCAAATCGCCACCATTATCTTTGGTGCTAAAAGGTATAACGCTACCGTTGCTTCCATTAATCCAGTGTGGCCACGCGCCGTGAAAACGGTCGGCAGTTTCAAAAAAGCCCAATATTTTATTCAATCTTGCAACGCCTTCTGCTTTGGTAATATAAGCCCTTTCAATACCCACTAAAATGCTCATCAAACCAAAACCCGAACCACCGGTGGTTACAACATTCTGATTTAAAGTGGGTTCTTTTGGATGGTAACGTTCTTTAGCCGCACCAGAGTTTGTTTCGGCAAAATCCCAAAAATATTTAAAGGTTTCTTTTTGGGTTAAATCCATCATTTCGGTATCTGTTAGTTTTTCAACTACAGGGTCGTCGTCATTAGGAATATAAGGTTCTTGATATCCCGGGCCGTCATTCCCGCCACAGGATAGTATCAAAATAAAAAATACTACGTAACAAAACCTCATCTTCATGGTATATTGTATTTGAATCCTAGTTTATCAAGCCCTGATTGAACATCGGTGTTTTTCATAAATAAATCCCATAACATACCCGAACGGTGATTCTCTATCATCACAGGAATTGGTCCTTGGTCGATTGCCAGATAACGCGGCAAATACCAATTATGCTCTAAGCTAAACGCATCGTACGGACCATATTTTCCTATTAAGGAATCGTGGTCTTTATACATTTTTTTTAGCATTTGCATACTTTCTTTAGGGGTATAGGGGAACGACGACAAAGCAGCTGTGGGCGCAATAACCCCAAAGTCTTTATCGGGTCTGTGTCCTTTGTAGCCTTTTACCGAATAGCTTGAGGTAAGACCCCAAAGGCTATCGCTATAACCTTTATAGTTATTAGGATTATCGATGGCATATTTATAATGGATTTTGGCTTGGTTCTGGACCAGTTTCCAATAATCGGCGTATTTATCTGAAAGCCCTTTTGGGTTTAACCCCACATACGAATAATGTGCCCAAAACATAGGGCCAACAGGAGATTTGTCGTGTTCGTAATAGTCTAAAACCAAATCTTCGCCGTAAAATTTTTCGTTTGAAACAATATCGCCATGTCGTGCCCATCCTTTATGATAGACCGAAGGTTTTATAGGATGTGTTGGCGACGATGCTGCCAAAACATACATGATTAAACATTCGTTATAGCCCCCAACAGGGAAATTCATGTCCCAACCAAATTCTGGAGACCAATGCCAATACAGTACATCTTCACCATTTTTGGTGTACCAATCCCATTCTACTTCGCGCCAAAGTTTGTCTATTTTGGCAACAAGGGTCTGTTCTCTTTCGCTGCCATCTTTAAAATATTCGGCTACCGTTAACAAGCCTTGTACTAAAAATGCGGTTTCAACCAAATCGCCGCCATTGTCTTTTTTACTAAATGCCATTGCTTTACCGGTCTGTCCATCCAACCAATGTGACCACGCACCATGGAAACGGTCTGCTTTATCTAGAAAATCCACTATTTTTTCAAATCTTAAAAACGCTTCTTCTTTGGTGATAAAGCCTCGTTTTACGCCAACCAATATCGCCATTAGTCCAAAGCCACTCCCTCCGGTTGTAACGGTGTGCTTGGGTGATGTTGGGTAAATATCGTCCATATGTAAACGCTCGCGGGCCAAACCTGAAGTGGGTTCTGCGCCTTCCCAAAAATAGTTGAAGGTTTGCTTTTGAATGGAATCCAATAAGGCGTCATCATTCAACCAAACATTGTTGTTTGAAGATACCTGCTTAATTTCAGCGTTTTTGTTATTGTTTTTACAACTAAAGACGAAAAATATAATCAATAAAAATAATGGAAAAGAACTCTTATTCTGAAAAAATCTCATAGGAATATGCTCATTAATTTTAGCTGCATTTAGATTCCCGTTTTCACGGGAATGACAATTTCAGCGGAAATCTCTTGGTTGATGCTAAGAAAAGTTCTTTTGATAAATGCAGCTAAAAATTCAACTAAATTAAAAAAAAACTAACTCAAAAAATTGCTATTAATCAGCCATTATGGCTTGAATTTCTGATTGAGTAAGGGCCTTATTGTAAGTATGCAGTTCGTCTAAAAAGCTTAAATCGGACTTGTGATTCCATCCTGTAAAACGAGGTGCTCCGGACATAATAGACATAACATCGCAACCTGTCCAATCTACACCCGTTATATCGCTTTCTTTTGCTACTTCGCCATTTATATAAACGATGGCTTTGGTTGGTGAAATGGTAAATGCCAAATGCACCCATTCTCCAGTCGCGGGATCGACATCTGCGGCAGTACCACCATCTACCCATGTATCAGCAGTTCCATTACCTACATTCAATTTAAAACGTTGCATACCACTAGCATTTTCCCTAAAAAATCTAAATCCGCTTTTTCTGTTATTTTGAGTATCTGGGTAATCTGCGTTTTCTGTGTCTTCCGGTCCAATAACCAAAACTCCTGCACGGTCTGGTGTTGCATTGACTTTATACCACATGGTTGCACTAAAGCTTTCGCCCAACAAGCCTGTGGTTGGAACTGATAAATAAGAATCTGTGGCACCAGCGTAAGCATCGGCACCTTTTCTTGATTCACCAGCAAAACCGGGTGTGCCAACTATTGTTGCCGCTGCACCAGTTACCCAGTTTTTATTATCGCCATCAAATGGCATATAAACGGTTTCGCCATCGGCTGGAGTATATGGGTTGGTAACGCCAATAATGTTTTGAATTTCGCTTTGCGATAAAGCAACATTGAACAAACGCAGTTCATCCATAAAACTTTGATCGGATTTATGATTCCAACCTGTAAAGCGTGGTGCTCCAGACATGATGGATAAAACATCACAGCCTGTCCAATCAACCGGACTTGATAAAGCACTTTCTCTAACCAGAACTCCGTTTATGTATACACGTGCTTCGGTGGCAGATATTGTAAATGCCATATTAACCCATTCACCTTTGGCGGGATCGACATCGGCCGCAGCACCGCCATCTACCCAAGTATCTCCATCACCACGACCAACATTAAGTTTAAAGCGTTGGTTACCTCCAGCATTTTCCCTGAAAAACCTAAAGCCGTTTTTTCTGTTATTCTGTACGTCTGGATAATTAGCATTATCCACATCTGGTGGGCCAATTACCAATACTCCGGCTCTATCCGGTGAGGCATTTACTTTATGCCAAAAAACAGCTGACAATTCCGTACCCAATTGTAAAGTACTTGTAGGTAATGTTAAATACGAATCTTCGGCACCTGCATAAGCATTATTACTTGCCAAACCTTCTCCTGCGAAACCTGGATTGCCAACTGCGGTAGCTTTGGTTACACTAATAAACTCGGTATAATCGCTTTCAAAATCCATGTATAGTACCTCATTTGCAAAAATGGGTACATAAGGCGGCTCTTTTTCGAAGTTTGCTGTTACGGTAGTAGTTTGCCCACCAAGGTCGGTTGCTACAATTTTAAGTTCATGAACGCCTGTGGTTACATTGTTAAAAGGTACATCGGCCAAAACACGTCTGTAATCCTTAAAATCGTTCATCGTAGCCACTTGATTGTTATCAATAAGGACATCAATATTAGCGACTTCAATATCATCAGTTACCTCGAATTCGATATTTATAGACGCAATGGGTTCGTTTACCTTAATTTTTGTACCGTCAGTTGGGTATTTAAGGTTAATTTGTGGTGCACTGGCATCCGCACCGGGATCTACTTCGGTTATTGGATCGATACCATTATCACAAGAATAAACCAGCAGTAAGGACAACAATACAATAAATTTATTTTTAAATGTTTTCATTTTTTTAAGCTTTTAATTTAGTGTTAAATAGATTCCTTCGCTAAGATTGGAAACTGATCTACTTGTCCTTGCGGATAAGGTAAATACGCTTTATCTACTGAAAATGTTCTGCCATCGTAACTCAATTCGTTATATCTTTCCAATCGAATCATATCGAAATAACGCTTGCCCCATTCCATACCTAGTTCGGCAAACTTTTCATCTAAAATATCATTTAAAGTAACGTTTGGTAACGCTGTTAAACCAGCTCTATCCCTAACTAGATTAACCGCTTGAGTGGCCGTTAAACCTGTTCCGCTGGCACCTTGGGCAATGGCCTCGGCGTGCATTAACAATATTTCGGCATAGCGAATAATGTTGTAGTTTTTATTACTACCGTAAGCCGTTCTGCCAGGAATTAATTGATTTGATGGTAAATAATGTTTTCCGCTAGCAAATAATGCACGGGCATAATCGTTAATTACATCGCCGTCTCTTGTCGTGTTTGAAATCCAAGCTGGTAATACGGCGTAGGTAGGATCGGTTTGAATTTCAGCTATACCTCTATCGGTAAACAGTACACTGGTTTCCAAACGAACCGTTTCGCCACGATCTAACATAAACTTAATAAATTTCATGCTTGGTTCGTAAAAACCCCAACCGCTGCTGGCACCAACCACTGCGGGCGTCCATCCTTGAGGGCCATAAGGCGCATATAAATGACCTTCTCTGTCGCCTTCACCTTGATTGAAATCGGAATATTGTAAATCCAAAATGCTTTCGTTGCTTAGTTTTCCCGGGGTTTTAAATAGTTCGTAAAAATCGGAAAACAGACTAAACTTGCCGGAATTTATTATTTGGCTCGTAGCATCGGCCACAGCTTGATAGTTCTTTAACTCCTGATTTGCTAAAGCTTTTATTGCCAAAGCAGTGTACTTGGTAACGCCTCCGGGTAAATCGGTGCGCTCGTTTGGACGCATATCCGGTAAAAGCGGAATCGCCTCGTCCATTTGGTCAGAGATATGCTGCATAACCTGGGCCTTGGTTGGCACTTCGGTAACATCTAAAAGTTCGCCCGTATCAGAAGATTGCGGAATAAACACATCGCCCCAAACCCGCGAAATATCGAAAAGCATAATAGCCCTAAGCACTTTGGCTTCGGCAATGTATTGGTTCCCTAAAGCAATTCCTGCGTCATCAGCAAACTCTTGGTATCTTGCTATTTGCTCCATACCGGTGTGTGCCGAAATAACATCGACATAAACATTTTCCCATAAGGAGTTATACATCCAGTAATCTTTGTTGTAATTAAAAAGATCGGTTTCTGCAAAATCTTGTTGATCGCCCAAACCGCCTGCATTAACATCGTCTCCCCTTACCGAAATTAACAAAGGTTGTTCCCATCCTCGGGATTGAAATGCTGCATAGACACCAACAAGAGATAGTTGCATGTCTTCGGTTTTTGTAAAATCTGTTGCGCCTGCAAAATTGTTGTTTTCTTGTGGTAAATCTAACTTTTCCGAACACCCAAGCGTAGCCAATACCAATAAAGTCATTGTTATAGCAAACTTGGTCGTTTTTATTATAAATAGTTTTTTCATAGCTTTTAAATTTTAATGTTAACTCCCATTGTGTAGATAGCAGGAACTGGGTATGTTTGATTATCTACACCGTTTGACACTTCCGGATTAAATCCGTTGTAATTGAAAATGGTTAACGGTTTTTCTGCCGTTAAAAAAATTCTGACTTGAGGCATACTTTCATTATTCCTGTTTTTGTTTATGGTATAGCCTAAGGTAATGTTTTGCAATCTGAAATAATCACCATCTTCAACATAGTAATCGTTTAAGCGCTGGTTCCATCCTTTTCTAACCGCTGCCGATGATGGATAAGAGTTTGTAGTGCCCTCACCATGCCAACGATTTATTGCAAAATCGCGGTCCCAGTTGGTATCACTTGTAAAAATGACTTCTAATCGTTTGCGGTTTAAAATTTTGTTTCCGCCCTGACCTGTTCCTGATAAGGTGAAATCGAAATTTTTGTAATTAAAGCCTAAGCTAAACCCATACGAGTATGTTGGCAAATAAGACCCCAACACGACTCTATCATCGTCATCTATAGTGTCTGGATCACCGCCGTTTTCTTTATACCTAAAATCTCCAGGAACGAGCCCATTAGCTACTGCAACAGGGTCGGCTTGAATTTCGGCATTGTTTTGATAAATGCCATCAACTTCGCGACCAAAGAATGCAAATATGGGTTCGCCCACAATAGAGCGTTGTCTAAATTCCGCAGAACCAGCATCTAAATGTGGTTGTCCGCTTAAGTTTAAAACTTCATTTTTTAAGGTTGAAAAATTCCCGCCAATATTATAGCTAAAATCGTCAGAAACACGTTTGCTCCAATTGAGTGAAACCTCTAATCCTGAGTTTCTTATCTCACCTACGTTTTGCAAAGTTACTCCGGGTACTAAAGGCCGTTCAACGGGTATCACAGCATCTTCGGTATCCCTGATATAATAATCGGCTTCAATGGAAAGGTTATCATCCAATAAACGCGCTGTTATGCCCACATTGATTTCTTCGGTAACTTCCCATTTTAATGCGGAAAAATCACTGCTCGTTAATAGTCCGCTAAACAAGGTATCGCCAAGAGCGGTGGTCACCACAGAACTGGTAATAGCCCCAGATTGAGAAGGTACTTTGTCGTTACCCAATTTCCCCCAGCTACCACGTAGTTTTAAGAAACTCAGTACGCCATTCTCTTTCATGAAACCTTCTTGGGAAACTACCCAACCTAATCCTACAGTTGGAAAGTAGCCCCATTTTTCGATGTATTTTCTAACACCATCCGCTCTAAAAGTACCGTAAAGTATATATTTATCGTCATAACTATAAGACACTCTTCCGAAGTAAGACAGCCCATATTCTCTCGAACCACCATCACCAACACTTGATTCTACTATGGTTTGTGCCTGATCCAAGTAATACGCTTCATCACCGGTTAAAGGGAAATTAAGCCCTGTAGCGCCTATAGATTGAAAAGATTCGTCTCTAAATGAAGCACCGGCTAAAACAGTTACATCATGTTTATCAAAAATTTGATTGTAAGTTAAAGTATTATCCCATATTTGATTTGAGATGGTAGTATTTGATTTCCTTAAAGTGGCATCGTCTCTTTTAAAATTATTACCAATAAAATATGGTAAATCAACATTCCTGGATTCTAAGGATTCGAAATTATGATTGTATGCTGTTTTAAACGTTAATTTTTCTGGAATTAAACTAATTTCAGCATAAAAATTAGCGAGTACGTTTCTAATTTTAGTTCTGTTTTCGCTAAGATCCATCAATGGGAATGGGTTTTGACCACCTCGGTAACCTAAATCTTGTGCATTTGCATAATTCTTTGGAAACACATTAGGATCGTTAAGTAAATTAGGATCGAGAACGGGCATTATGGGAACGGCAAAATAAGCGGTTCTCCACGCCGAATTTTCGCCATCGTATCGAGTGGCATTACTCAATACGGTATTGGCTCCAATTTTTAGCCAATCGTTAGCTTTAAACTCAATTTTGCTTCTTAAATTAAAACGGTCGTATTCGTTTTTCATTTTTAGAATACCTTCCTGTCCGAAATAATTTGCTCCAACAGAATATTTTACATTATCAGCACCACCGGTAACACCAATGCTATGGCTTTGAATAAGGCCTAATCTGATTATTTTATCATACCAATCGGTATTTACATCGGGAATATTTGGGTTGACTCTACTACGCCCATAGCGTTGCATGGCATTTAAAATGAATTGCGCATCGGGAGCAGAACCGGACTCTAAAGCCAAAGTTGTAAACTGTTCTGCATTGGCAACCTTTAGGACGTTTTGGGCCACTTGATAACCCGAATACCCATCGTAAGTGATTTCAGCCTTTTTATTAAATCCTCCGGATTTAGTTTCAATTAAAACCACACCATTAGCGGCACGAACACCGTAAATTGCTGAAGCCGATGCATCTTTTAAAACCGAAATGGATGCAATATCCGAAGTGTTTAAAAAATCGATGTTATTAAAAAACATACCATCAACCACAAATAAAGGATTTGATGCACCTCCTAAATAAGAGCCAATACCGCGCACCCTAATAGTTGGTCCTTGCCCGGGCGAACCGTTGCTTACAATTTGTAATCCAGGAACCTTACCTTGCATGGCCTGCATCGCAGATCCTGTTGGTACTGTTGCTAGTTCTTCTGCTTTAATTGTAGTAATTGCAGAAGTAAGATCTTTTGATTTCATCTGCCCGTAACCAATAACAACGACTTCGTCAAGCGAAGCAATATCTGGTTCTAGCGAAATATTTACCGTTGTTTGGGTTAGGATAGTTACAGATTGTGGTTTAAAACCAAGGAAGCTGAACTCTAAAACTTCGCCGCTTTGTACCTTAATAGAATAATTACCATCAAAATCTGTACTTACACCTCTACTTGTACCTTTTACTATTACGCTTACACCTGGCACGGGTATATTGTCTTCGGCACTTACTACGGTACCGTTAACTAATATTTCTTGTGCAAAAGCATGAACTGAAAATAGAAAAATTAGTAATAAAGTAAATCTTGTTTTCATATAGTTTGTTTTGAATGTTAGTTTCTACTAAATTATAAACTATATGAGCGCAAGTCAAAAAATGGCTTACACAAAAAATACGTCATAAATCCACAAAATAACAAAAAACGCTTATTGACGTATGATATGATGAATGACTTTAACTAATTATAAAGGGTTTAAATGCTAAATGACGTAGTATTGACGTAGCGAATAGAGAGGTATTAAACCGTGCCTTATTGGAAATTTCGCAAATAATCTGCTAAAGATTTATCGTTTTCTAAATTTAACTTGCGTTTTAATCGATATCTATGAGTTTCCAACCCTCTTATTGACACATTCATCAATGGCGCAATTTCTTTGGTTAGCAAATTCATTTTAATGTAGGCACATATCTTTAAATCTTTATGAGTAAGCTGGGGGTATTTGCTTTTTAATTCATTAAAAAATTCTTCGTGTACTTGATTAAAGTTGTATTCGAAAAGTTGCCATTCATCTTCATGTCCAATGGAATTATCAATTTTTCTCAATAGTCTTTTGTAGGCCAAACTGTTTTCAAAACCTGTTTTATTTTTAGCAATTTCATTTTTAATTTCAAGCAAAGACTCATTCTTTTTAACTAAGGACATTGCCGTATTTGCCAGTTGTTTGCTTTTAAGTTTTACTTCATTTTTTAACGATTCATTTTTTAACTGAACTATTTTTTTGTCGTTTTCAATAGCCTTTTCTTTTAGCAAGGTTTCTTGTTCAATTTTTAGTTTTTCATGAAGCGCATTTTGCTCTTTGTTGATTTTGCGTTTATGAAGCCCGTAAACCAATATGCTAATCAATAGTGCCGTAAAAAGAAAAAACAAGCTGTTTTTGTACCACGGCGGCAGCACTTTTAATTTTAGTGTTCTAATCAAAGAAACATCGCCAGAAAGGTTAGTTGCCCGAAAATGCACACTATAATCACCATTACTTAAATTAGACAATTCTAGCCTTTCGCTATCCATTTGATACCAACTTAAGGAGTCTGAATTGGAAATTGCATACTCGAAAAAATGATTGCTTGAATTTGGTGACGATACCGATATACTAATTTTTTGATTGAACGGGAGCTCGTAAGTATCGGCCGTATTTATATCAACTAACTGTTTATCTACTTCAATCCGTTCTAAAATCGGTTTTTGTGGCAATGTGGTTTGGCGCACATTTTGGGCTTTATTGATAAGCATGAATCCATCATAAAGGTTTAAAGCGTAAATGGAATCGTTTATTTGCGAAATGCTTTCTCCACCAACTACCAGTCGGTCCTTAAATATTTTATTGGGCAACTCCAAATTAGTATTGCCATTTTCCATGGAAACAAAACTAATTCTGTCCGTTTTATTTTTTGTTACCAACAAGTCTAAATAAGGCTCTGAAATAATATCGGTGTCTTGCCCAAAAGTATCGTTTAATAAAGTGTTGGGCACAATGCTATCTACTAAGGCTTCGTATTTTTGCCATCCTTGATTGGTTTTAAAACATATATCGTTTTTTATATTGTAAACTCGTACATTATAATCGGACCAAAGTCCTTTGCTTTTATAATCTTCAACCTCTACTTTTTCATAAGTTTCATCAAATTTTATTCTATACAAACCCTTGTACGCATGAGCTGCCCAAGCTGTATAAGCATCCTCGAAAACCAAATATTTAATTGGTATGGTGGTTCCGCCTAAATGCACTGCTTGCCAATCAGCATTATCATATTTATATCTCACCAAACCCGCATAGGTGCCCTGTATATATGTATTAATGGCTTCTGGAACTTTTTTAATGACCCATCCGCCTGTTGAGTTTGATATTTTTTTCAGCTTTTTATCCTGCACAAGAAAAGTACCGTCGTTATGCCCACAAAACAGTTCACCATTTATTTCCTTTAAATTCCATACTTGCCCTTGTGAGTTCTCAACAAATTTTAGTTTATCATCACCTTCATCTAAATAAAACAACCCTGTATTGCTGCCTATATACAGAACGTTTTTATAATTTATAACATCGTAAACTGCGCCTAATTCGCCAGAATTGTCATTATACAGCACATGGTTATAATTTAAATCAACAAGTGCAATACCGTTATCCAAACCTACCCATAATTTATTGTTTTTTCCCAGTCCAAGATTTAAAACCGTATTGTTTAACAACCCATTTTCTTTACTAATATGAAACAATACATTGCCTAAACTATTTGTTATGTAAACACCGTTTTTAATGGTTCCGAAAACCATATTGCCATTATCCAATTCTAAAAAACTATTGAGTTGTTGCTCTTTAATTATGGCATTTATTTGGGGTTCCCATGCCTCCAATGTATTGTTACTGTACAAATAGCATCCTTTTAATGCCGTGGTAATAAGCAATTTATTTTTAAACGCTGAAATGGAAACAACCTTTGTGTCGTATAATATATCTGAATTAACAAACGGCGCCAGAGCATCATCTTGTAACATATATATGCCACCTTTTAAAGTTGAAACATATACCTTGTTATTTACAACGCTACATGAAATTATGGTGGAATCTGGCCTTACTTTTGATATTTTTCCGTCTTTATAAATGTATAGATTTGCAAATGACCTAAACAAAATGGCACCGTTGTGGTGTAATATTTGCCAAAACTCTTCATCTAAAGATTTTTCCTGTTCTTGAAAATTGCTCAACGACGTGTAAACCAATACACCTTTTTTATTTTTTGTCCAATATCCAAACTCCTCGTAAGATCCCGTATAAATAACACCGTTGTATGCCATTACAGACCGGATAATGGTTTTGTTTGGAAGCTGATAGAAATTCCATTTTAGGCCATCAAACTCAAGCAAGCCTTTGTCGTTGGCAACATAAAGCTTTCCGTTATCGGCAAATGATATGCCCCAGTTTTGGTTTCCTGCATTAAACTCCGTTAGGGTATAATTTTGAAAAAACGGCGCATATTGTGCGTAAGAATTATTAAAAAATAATACTATTAAGATTAAAAAGAATGCGCTTTTAAATTTTACCAAAACCACTAATTAATAACTTAAATGAAGAAAAATTTGATTCAAACAAATCTAATCAATTTTAAAACAATTTATTTTAATAAAAAAAGCACTGGTAATTTGCAAAGATATTAATGGTAATTGCAGTCAATCTACGGGGTTTACAATATGATGCCACTACCTGTTTTTAAGTGATACTATTCGAGAAATAAAGATGAATCTGTAAAACCTTTAAGAGTTAATAAATTGGGCTATATTCCCATAACAAAAACGCCCTCAAAACTGTTGTTTTGAGGGCGTTTTAAAATTGCTATTTTCAGTTTAAATTATGTCTCTGTTAAGGGTTATTAACAAAGAAATTAGCTCTATTTTTTAATGATTTTAAAGTTACTAGTCCCTAAGTCATTTTTAACTTTTACAAAGTAAAGCCCATTATTAAAATGAGATACATCTATTTCTTTTCGCTCAACACTTACCTCAGCATCAAAAACTAGCTTGCCAACAACGTTGTAAATTTTAACTTCCGATTTTAGTGAAGCAGATATGTTTAATATCGATTTTACAGGATTAGGGAACAGCTTTGTTCCATTGTTAGAAGCTGATATTTCCTCAACATCCAAAGCAACAAAAGAATCAGCACTATCAGTTAAATCTTCCAAATTAAATCTTTTAAATTTAATTTTAGTATATCCGTCGGATTCATATAGCACTCCTATTTTTCCATCAGCAGTAATAGCAAGAGATGAATAGGCCGAAAAACCCGGTTGATACAATTTTGAATATGCCCATGTTTGGCCTTCATCATAACTTATTCTCAATGCACCATCTTTTCTTCCAGATGCACTTGCAGAATTGCTAAATAATATTCTGTTTTGATTATACCCATCCAATGTTGATGTGTATCGTAAAATATTTCCTTGACAAATAGGGTCTATTAGTGTGGAATCAAACGTATATGGTTCCCAGGTAGTTCCTAAATCGGAGGTGTAAGTAACAAGACGAGTACCTGTTCCATAGTGGTTTCTTGAATTTACCATGATGCGTCCATCATTTAGCTCCACCAAAGTATTTTCATCAAACTTATCAAAACTATTGGTAGCCGATCTATTCCATGTTGCACCATGGTCTGTACTGTAAAGCAATGCGCCATATATAAAATTCGCATTACTGCCTCTTACCACGCCTATTGGGATTACCAAAGTGCCATTTCTTAACTGAATACCTGTACCTGCCGATGCCCAGTATGACCTATCGCCTGTTTGATAAAGCGCTTCCGTTAAATCTACAGGCGCAGACCAAGTTAAACCGTCATCATCACTATACACGTATCGAGATCTTAAACAATTAGGGCTAGTATGGTCTCCATCTGAATTCCATATAGTACTATTTGTAGAATAGGCATAAAAAATAAAAATTCTACCTGTATCTCTATCAACAACAGTACAGGCATCACCTCCATGGTCTGTTTCAATGGTTATAGCACTACCCCAAGTATCACCATTATCTGTACTTCTTCTAACAGCCATATCTATTACACCAGGAACATCAGAGGAATTTTCATAACGAACATCTGTAATAGCCAGTAATGTTCCAGCTTTTGAAGTTACCAATGAAGGAATTCTATATGTATGCGGCGTACCATTACTTGAAAATGGTACTTGGTCACCTACGTACAAATCAATATCGACTTCAGGAGTCAACTCCTCTAATGGAGGAATGGCTTCTCCTATAATCACAGAATAATCTTCAATTTCTCCATCTGTAAATGTATCGCACGGTCCCATTGCTGGAATAGTGCTATTGGAAGAACGCATAGCAATTCGCATGGTAGTATTTCCTAATAGGGTAAATTCACCAATTGATACGCCTGAAAATTGAAGGTCATCGGTTGTATTTGCACCTGTCCAGGTATACACACTTTCTCCTGCATCAGTAAAGTCACCATCTTGATTTTTGTCTATCCAAATATGTACGCGTTTATTAGATCCGGCACTTGAGTTACCAACACCAAAATTAAATCGATATGATTTTTCGGCATTTAAAGCTACATTGCTATCTGTGACATCTTCGTAACCCACATTTGCAGAAACATGGTTTAGCAGGTCACCATCAGTTACATCGGTAATTTTAAAATAATCTAAAAAACTAGTTGTAGATGCTGTCATTGTTGTTGGGTAACATGGGCCGGCAGGAGGGAGCTCAAGAATTACCCTATAGTCTTTAACTTCGCCACCGGTAAAATTATCACAAGGTCCTATGGCCGATATAGCACCGTCTGCAGCTACCAAAGCTACCCGCATTCTAGTGAGTCCTGCGTCTATTACTGACCCTATATTTTTACTCGAAAAACCAAGGTCTGCGCCTGTATTAGCACCCGCCCAGCTAAAAATTAATTCACCTGCATCATCAAAATCGCCATCTCTATTCATATCAATCCACACGTGCAGTCTTTTATGTGTCGTGGCAGTTGGATTTCCTACACCTACATTAAAGGCAAAAGAGGTATCGGTCATTAAAGCTGCATCAGTACTTGTAATATTTTGATAACCTACATTTGTAGAGGCATGATTTATAAAAGCACCATCGCCAGTACCTGCAGTAGAAATTTTAAAATTATTGATATAGCTTGTTGACGATACCGGTATTGTAGGCTCACAATACGTTGGTGGCGGCGTTAAAAAAATACTGATTTTATAATCTTGAACTTCACCACCTGTAAAACCATCACATGGTGCTATAGGCCCAATGGTACCATTTGCAGCAACCATAGCCACTCGCATCCTGGTTTCTCCTTCCGAAATAACCGGACCTATGTTTTTATTTGAAAATCCGAGATTAGCACCGGTATTGGCTCCGCTCCAACTAAACGTTAATTCGCCAGCATCATCAAAATCACCATCTCTGTTCATATCAATCCATACATGAACTCTTTTATGGGTGGTTAAGCCAGGGTCGCCAACCCCAATATCAAATCGATATGAAGTATCGGAAATTAAATTAATCTCGGTATCCGTAATATATTCGTAGCCCATATTTGTAGATGCACGATTTAGTACAGCACCGCTATTAAGCTGCAAATTATTAATAAAGCTTGAAGCGGTTTGAGGAACCGTAGGAGTGCAATACTGCGCATAAGATACACTTGCACAGAGCAAGGCGATCATTATGCCAAATGTTTTAATGTAGTTTTTCATCATTTTGTGTTTTTTAAAAGTGAGTTTATAATTATATCATGTATTATGTATAACATAATATACAATCTTCTCAAAATTAGATATTAAACCTCGTTTTTAGGTGTAAATTTTAGTCAAAAAAGGGAGTTGTTTACAGCAGGAATTCATCACTCATCGATATTGTGCGCAAATATTTCGATGAATTGCTGTTTCTAAATTATAGGAGGCATGTTGTGAAGGTTTTATATAAAACCATTCAATGGAAAGGATTAGTGCAATCAAACTTCACATAACCCAAAATATATTAAATGAAAAAACACTAAAAACCTAAAAATTCTTAAGCTTCACTTTCAGAAGTCGTGGCCTCTTCCTTAAGCGTTAATATGCTCGGGAAAATCATTGGCACCAAACCCTTTACGGGCTCATAAAGTACGGTGTCATTTATTTGTTCTTCGTCAACAAACGTAACGGTGCTATTCATTTTATCAAAAATATTCAATACCACACTCAAAATAAGCGCTATTTTCAAAGCTCCAAAAACGCCACCTAAAAATTTGTTGATGATTCCTAGCGCAGCAAAATCGGCTAATTTGGTAAGTGCCTTACCTGCCAAGGCAATAGCCAGAACTATAACAACAAAAGTGATGGCAAAAGCAGTAATGTTTATCGTTTTTTCGCTCCAATCTACTTTGGTCTGTAAAAATTCGGCAGCGAAATTGCTAAAATGTATGGCACCATAAACTCCGGCAACCAAGGCAATAAGCGATGCCACCTCAACAAAAAAGCCTTTCAAAAAACCACGAACCAGCCCAAATAGTATTAAAGCACCCAAAACAATATCGATAACGCCCATAAATAAAGAATTTTAACAAATATAGTAACACTTAGGTTTATTAACTTTGCAACTTTAAAAATATTATGTCAAGAGACGAACAATTAAAAGAACGCTGGAGTTTGGTGGTTAAAAAACTATCCGACCAGTTTGCCGATGGAGACCTTCTAGACCTCGACGCCATTATTTATTTAATTGGCGTGCAAGAGCTGGGGCAGTTAGACAGAACCTTTAAAAAAGACCAAAAACTCGATTTAATGCACATTGCCATTTGCAAGTTACTAACGCCCTATGGCTATTACGAACTCGATTTTGTAGATGAAGAGGGCTGGCCACATTACAAAACCTTAGAAGCCCTGCCGCACTTAAAAGCAGGCGAACAAAGCATTTTAATGAAAGAAGCCATTGTAAACTATTTTCTGGAAACCCATTATATCGTGTAAATTATTTGGGCGTTACCACAAGTGGTCGGGCTTTTCGTTTCAATCTTTTTGCTCGTGCCTCACAAAAAGGATTTCCTCTGCAATCCCTAACGCAGTTCACGTAAAAAATAGTAAATTTGCATTCATTTTTTAAATGACGTTATGATAGATAAGATAAAAGCACTTATAGCCGAAGCCGAAGCCTTTAAAGCCCAATCAAAGGAAGAGGTGGAAGCGTTCCGTATAAAATATTTAGGCTCAAAAGGGCTGTTAAAAGGGTTTTATAGCGAACTTAAAAACGTGGCAAACGACCAGAAAAAAGAATTTGGCCAAACCATTAACACCCTAAAAAAAACGGCCGAAGATAAAGTAAATGCTTTAAAAGAAGAGTTGGAAAGCAAAGAGGAAGTAAAAGGTGTTTTTGGCGATTTATCGCGCCCCGGCGAACCTATTCAAATTGGTGCCCGCCACCCTATTTCTATCGTAAAAAATCAAATTATCGATATATTTTCGGGCATTGGATTCAATGTTAGCGAAGGCCCCGAAATCGAGGACGATTGGCACAACTTTACGGCGCTAAACCTGCCGGAATACCATCCGGCACGCGATATGCAGGATACGTTTTTTATTCAAACCAATCCCGATATTTTACTGCGCACGCACACCAGTTCGGTACAAGTACGCTACATGGAAAACAACAAACCGCCCATTCGAACCATTTCTCCGGGGCGCGTTTACAGAAACGAAGCTATTTCGGCACGTTCGCACTGTTTTTTCCATCAAGTGGAAGGTTTGTATATTGATAAAGACGTAAGTTTTGCCGACCTGAAACAAACCCTTCAATATTTTACAACCGAAATGTTTGGCAAAAGCAAAATACGTTTGCGCCCGTCGTATTTCCCGTTTACAGAACCAAGCGCCGAGATTGATGTGTATTGGGGACTGGAAACCGAAACCGATTATAAAATTACAAAAGGCACCGGTTGGCTTGAAATTGGTGGTTGCGGAATGGTAGACCCCAATGTATTGGAAAACTGTAAAATAGATTCCACTCAGTATTCCGGATTTGCCTTTGGTGTTGGCATCGACCGTATCGCTATGTTATTGCACCAAATTGGCGATATTCGTCTATTGAGCGAAAACGACGTTAGGTTTTTAGAGCAGTTTAAATCGGCTTTATAATTGTCATTCCTGCGAAGGCAGGAATCTTTCCAATTGAATTTCTAAGTTTGTTATGAAAGACGATATTATTATCCCCGAAGTAAAAAACGTTTATATCGCCATTGTAAACGAATACAACGACATTTACAACACCCAAGATTGGAACGCTTACATCATCAACGATAAAGAGGTTGATTTAGAGATGGTACTTATTGTTACAAGCGGCTATTCAAAAGATAAAACAACTTCTGTTTTCAGAAAAAAACTAGATAAACTGCCTAAAAAAAGCTATGCTAAAATCGAGTTGATGCAAGAAGAACTATTTGCGCTGAACAATACTTTTAAAGTCTCTTTTTTTGAAGGCCATACCATGTTCGATAAAACCTATTTATTCAGAAAAAACACGATTAATTTAAAAGCGTTGCAGCCTATTCCTTTAATGGAAGCAAAAGGTGTTTTAGTGAAGTAATTTTTCGTCAACTTTTTTAGTGTTTTTAACTTTAGTTTTAGCAAACTCATTCAAATCTATACTATACAAACGAGATGTTGGAGATTTAGAGAATTCGTCTTCAAAATAACCACCAAGTAAATAAATTTTTTTGTTGTAATAGTAAAACTCAGAAGCTTTTAAATTCAAATTTATGTCATATTCATTTAACACTTTTGTATCAATATTGTAAGTCAACATTTTGCCATCTTCAAATATGTAAATTATACGATCATTATACGCCAAAGCAGGCTTTTCCATCCCATAGAACAATTCGCCTTCTTTTTTCCATTCTCCACTTGTAATATTATAAGATTCTATTTCAGACAAAGGCTTATCATTAAATCCACCAATAAGATATATTTTGTTTTCAACTAAAACACCTTTTGTTTCTTTTGCTTTCAACATATCTTTTAATTCGTACCAATAACCCGTTTCTAGATTGTAAATATGTGATTTATTAGTGTAAACCTTACTGCCATCTTTATTTAACTTGATAGAACCACCCATAACGATAATGTTATTATTATAAGTGAAAGACCCAAAATTTGCTGCTTGATGAGGGTTTGTATCATCGATTGTAATCGTGTTATTTTTTAAATCAAAAACTTCAATTTTATCGTCTAAATACTCATATTTTCTGCTTCTAGATAATCTTTTACCTCCTAAAACATATATTGTATTGTTGTAATAATTTAACGCATTATAAGCGCGTTTTCTAAATTTTAAATCTGATTTCAACCAAGTATCCTGGGCTACATCATAAACCTTTAAATCACCTTTATAATTATCCAAAGAAGGATTCTCGATTAAGCCATTAACTATATCATTTATTGAGGCATCAGTTTTGTGTCTTAAATCGTTTAAGACTTTTCTGGGAGCATCTACTATATTTGACGCATCACCACCAATTACGTAAATTTTAGAGCCTATTAATACTGAGGCGAACGAGTGTATGCCTAATTTTAAAGAAGATAATTTTTTAAAACGAATTTTGGAATTTAATTCTTTATTTGAAGCTACAATTACTTCTTTTAGATTCTCGATTTTTTTCTGAAGATAAACTATGTTATCACTGTTTTTTAGTTCGGAAAATAGTATTTTTTTTGACGCATAACCAATAGCAGAAAAACTAATGGTGTCGTTTCGATTAACCTCTATTTTTAAAATGAACTCGCCATTTTTATTAGAAACAGCTCCTGTTTTTGAGTGATTTATAAAAACATGAACATGTTCTAAAGGGTGTTTTGTTTGCTCATCTAAAACAACGCCCTTAACGTTTTGTCCGATTAAAATAAATGTTGAAAAGAATAGAAGTATAAATAATTTCATATGTGTAAATGTATAGGTTCTATCATTGTTTTGAGGTGAGACTTTCTTGTTTGTAATTTACATCAAAAATTAAGCCGTCTTTTTAATTAATTCCGGTTGCGTTAGGGATTGATGCCCTTCGACAAGCTCAGGATAAACTCATCCTTTTTTTGAAAGAAGGAAAATACATTCTATTTAGAGCTAAAATTTAAAAGATAGCCACGTCGTTCCTCCTCGCTATGCCGTAAAAAAAGATATAGCGGAAAGCCCGACCCGATAGGGTAACGCCCAAAATAATTTAGCGCTTTAAAGTAACGTGTCCCGTAAATTTTTGCCCTTCGATTACAACAACATACCAATAATCGTCGGTTGGCAATTGTTGGTTGTTAAACGTGCCGTTCCATGAAAACGCAGTGTTTCTGGAACTTTTTAAAAGTTTTCCGTATCTATCAAAAACGTAGACTTGCGAGCTTGCGTAATATTCGATGCCTTTTAAGTTAAACGCGTCGTTCTCGCCATCGTTATTTGGCGTAAAAAACTTGGGGATATAAAAATGCAAATAGGTTTGCGAAGCGATGAATGAGCAATCGCGGTCTTTTACATAAACGGTATATAAACCGCCCTCAACGTTGAAAAAAGTGTTGTTGGGTTGGAAGATGTTTCCGTTTAATGAATACAACAGATTTCCGGTGTTTGAGGTGGCAGTGACAACAATATCGTTGCCATCTGATGTCACATTTTCTATTACCGGATTGTTTATTTGTGTAACGGTTATGGTTTTTGTAACCGAGCAGTTAATGTTGGTTACTTGTACCGTATATGTTCCGGGAGCAGCAACGGTTATGGTTTCGGTAGCATCGCCTGTGCTCCACAAATATGCTGTGGCATTACTGGCATTGGCGTGTAAATCGACGCTCGTGTTCTCGCAAAACTCGACAGTTTCGTCTTGTACTTGCGGAATTGGATAATAGTTGATTTGTACAGCGGTTCTTGATGATGAAATACAATTGCCGTTAACGGTTTCGGCTTCGGCATAATAAATTCCCGAGCCATTAGGATTAAAATTTCTGTTATTGGATTGAAGCAGGTTTCCTCCAACGGAAGCATCATACCAATTAACCAATACACCAGTTGGAACGGTTACCGAGAGTGGCGTGTCGTCATTTTCACAAATCATTAAATCGCCATTACTAATTGGTGCACTGGGAAGCGGAATAACTTGAATTTCAAATATTTCGGAAGTAGAATTACACGAATCGTTAGTTAAATTAATAGCATCTTCGGCAATTTTAACTCTATAAAAGGTGGTATTATTTATAGGTGATGTGGTGTAACTTTGGTTGTTTTCTCCGGCAATATCAGTCCAGTTTATTCCATCTGTACTTTCTTGCCATTGATAAAAATGAGTGGAAAAAATAGTAAAATCAGGAACAGCCGTTAATTGTGTGGAATATGGCAATTGGTCTTCGCACACATAGGTATTCATGTTATTTGCTGTGTCCTCAATCAACACGGCATCGCCACAGGATTTAAACACAATATCATCAATAGCCAAATCGTTCCCGCAACCGCCAACACCATTGTTCAGCATCTTTAAAATAACCGATGTTTGGGCTGGGAAGGTTTGAAACACTAAAGCGTATTGCACCCAATTGGGGCTCGATGTTCCGTTTATATTTCCTGTATCCCCGCTTGCTAAAAGATTGGTGTCCGTATTGTCCCAAATTTCAAATTTCACGTTAATGGGAATGCCACCATTGGCACATTGCGTGGTACTGGGCAATAAATTAATCATCCACGAGGAGAACTCGTAAGTGGTGTTTTCGCATAATCCGGTTATCGTGGTTCTGTAAAATTCGCCAGCGGTAAAATCTGCATTAACAACAAGCATTCTTCCGTCTGTATCGTTTGGCGTATGGTCGTCAATATCATGCCAGTCAAAAAAATTAGTGTTGCTCGATACGGTATAAAATCCATCACTGGGCGATCCTCCTGCAAAAGTATACGATGTTGTTCCTGCGGGTAATGGCGAACTTGTTGTTCCGGTGCCAAAAGTTTCGGTAAAAATAGGATCGCCGGAATTTCCGCTACAAAACCCCAATTGAGCTTGTAACTTTAAAGCCGCTAGGGTAAAAAAAGCTAAAAAGAGTATTTGGGTTTTCCTATTGATAATTTTTATATTTAATTATTAAGATGCTAAAAATAACAATAAACTACATTGGTGCAAGCCCACGAGGTATTAATATTCCAAAAAGGCAATATCTAAATTCGGAAATGAATAAAAAACGAAACAAACCTCGACGTATTAAATCCTAAAAAATGAATAAAGCAAACTATATTCGTAAAAAAAGGGTTCAAATTTTAATTAGATGAAATCGACTGACATATTAAATCAGAGACTGCACCGACCGTTTGAATACCCCAAGCGCCCATGGAAATTCTACCAAGAATGGAATAAAGCTGTTTTTTTACATTGGGAAGTTGAGGAAACATTGATAAAGCCCTTGCTTCCAAAAAACATTCAATTGGATAGCCTTAACGGTAAAACATGGATAAGCTTGGTCGCTTTTAACATGAATAATATTGGTGTAAAAAGTTTACCGAAAGTGCCTCATATTTCTGATTTTTATGAAATAAACATTCGTGTTTACGTGGTTTGCAATAATAAACCGAGCGTTTATTTTTTAAGTATGGAAGGCAGTAAACGATCGTCTTGTAAGGTTTTAAAAACATTGTCAAAATTCCCGTATCGCTATTCAAAAATGAAAAGAAATGAAGGTGATTTTATATCGAAAAACGCCGTCTTTAATGATGCTTTTTACCTTAAATACCGATTAGAAAGTGGTCCTGTTAAAAAGGACAAAACCGATGTATGGCTTACCGAACGCTACGCTGTTTTTCAAGAATATAAAAAGCATATTATCGAATACGATGTGCATCATGTGGAATGGTCCATGCAAAATATAATGATTGAAAACCTAAAAATTGACTACCCGAGATTTAATCATCTTATTAATAACAAACCCGATAGAATTCATTATTCAAAAGGGGTTCAAGTGTTGACTTGGAATAAGAAAAAATTGCCAATACATTAAAAAGTTAGAAAAAAAATGAAAACAGAATTTAAACCCTATTACGCCGTAATTTTCACTTCAACACAAAATAAAAACATAGATGGCTATTCTGAAATGTCAGAAAAAATGGAAACCTTGGCCAAACAACAAAACGGTTTTTTAGGAATGGATAGCGCACGAAATACCGTTGGGATTACCGTGAGTTATTGGGACAATTTAGAAGCTATAAAAAACTGGAAACAACAAAGTGACCATTTACAAGCCCAACTAAAAGGACGCCAAGATTGGTACAGTTGGTATAACGTTAAAATTTGCAAAGTAGAACGCGAGTATGAATTCCTTAAAGATTGATTCAAAAAAAACCTCATAAATTTTTCTTAAAACACATCTAAACACAATAGCTTAGAGTATATATTTTTAAGTGACACGATTAACAAACTACATAAAACGCCATAAAATTAAATCAGTAATCATTGCTGTACTTTTGGTTATCTATTATTTTTGTTTACCAAACCAACTTTTTAAAGATCCCACTTCAACTGTAATTACAAGCTCCAACCATGAATTGTTAGGGGCACAAATCGCTAAAGATGGACAATGGCGCTTTCCGGAAAATGATTCCATTCCAGAAAAATTTAAAACCTGCATCATTCAGTTTGAAGACGAATATTTTTATAAGCATCTCGGATTTAATCCAATTTCAATCTTTAAAGCGCTGCGCGATAACATAAAATCCGGCAAAGTAACCCGTGGCGGAAGTACCATTACACAACAAGTCATTCGATTGTCAAGAAAAGGCACAAAGCGCACCTATTTTGAAAAATTTAAAGAAATTATTCTGGCCACCAGATTGGAGTTTCGAGATTCTAAAAACAAAATCTTGTCTTATTATGCAAGTCATGCACCTTTTGGGGGCAATGTTGTGGGGCTCGATGCTGCATCTTGGCGTTATTTTAATAGGAATGCCAACCATTTGTCGTGGGCAGAAAGCGCCACTTTAGCGGTTTTACCCAACGCACCAAGTTTAATTTATCCGGGGAAAAATCAGGAGCGATTACTAAAAAAACGCAATCGGCTTTTAAAAAAACTTTTGGATAAAAACATAATAGATTCGCTTACTTATAATTTATCAATTGTAGAAGGCTTGCCACAAAAACCTTATCCGCTACCACAAACGGCACCGCATTTGTTACAAAAAACGGTAAAGTCTTTTTATGGGAAACACATCCAAACAACTATAAATGCACAACTTCAAAAGCAAGTAAATGGAATTGTGAAAAATCATTACAACCAACTAAGCCAAAATGAAATTTACAACGCTGCCGTTTTGGTTTTAGATGTAAATACCAGACAGGTTTTAGCTTACGTGGGCAATACACCAACAGATAAAACACATCAAAATCGTGTTGATATTATTGATAAACCCCGAAGCACGGGCAGTATTTTAAAGCCCTTTTTGTACACCGCTATGTTGGACGCTGGCGATATTTTACCCCACACTTTGGTGGCAGATGTGCCCACCCAATTTGGAAGCTATAACCCCGAAAATTACAATAAATCTTATGATGGCGTTGTGCCAGCAAGTCGTGCGTTATCGCGGTCTTTGAATGTACCTTCGGTTAGAATGTTGCAGGAGTTTGGTTTGGATAGATTCCATCATTATTTAAAAGAATTGAAATTAAAAGATTTAAAATATAATGCCAATCATTACGGGTTGTCTTTAATTCTTGGCGGTGCCGAAAGTAATTTGTGGGATTTATGTAAAAGTTATGCGGCCTTGTCGTCAACCTTAAATCATTTTTCTGAAACGTCGAGCGAATATTTTTCAAATGAATTTTGCGAACCTACTTTTATAGCTTCCGAGGTTGTTGATTTTGGAAAGAAAACATCCGATAAAACCTTATTTGATGCCGCTTCAATTTATTTAACTTACAACAGTTTAAAAGAAGTAAACCGACCCGAAAGCGATGAAAGTTGGGTCTTTTTTGATGGCTCGAAACAAATTGCTTGGAAAACCGGTACCAGTTTTGGTTTTCGCGATGCCTGGGCCATTGGTACGACCAAAAATTATGTGGTTGGGGTCTGGGTAGGCAATGCCGATGGCGAAGGACGCCCCGGTTTAGTTGGCGTAGAAACCGCTGCTCCTATTTTATTTGATGTGTTTGATGTGTTGCCAAATAGCGATTGGTTTGCTGAACCTTTTGACGAAATGCAAGCTGTTGAAATTTGTAAACAAAGCGGCCATCGCGCTTCTCAAAATTGTAAAAATACAGCAACGCAATTCATTCAAATAAGTGGTTTAAAAACGCAACCTTGTCCCTATCATGTTTTAATTCATTTGGATAAAAACGAAAGCTTTCAAGTCAATTCATCCTGTGAAACCATTGATAATATCACCCATAAATCTTGGTTTGTTTTACCGCCTTTAATGGCCTATTACTACAAAACCAAAAATCCGTTTTACAACCCGTTGCCCAAATTTAGAAGTGATTGTTTGGGTGATAATACCATGTCTATGCAGTTTATTTATCCGAAAGAAAGCAACAGTATTTTTTTACCAAAAGATTTTGATGGCAACACCAACGACCTCGTTTTAAAAATGGCGCATTCTAAACCCGAATCTATATTATTTTGGTATTTGAACAGTCGTTTTTTAGGAAGCACTAAAGACATCCACGAGTTTGCCATGAAACCCAAAACAGGAAAACATATCATTACCGTGGTTGATGAATTTGGAAATGAAGCCAAACGTTGGATTGAGATTTCGGAATAATAGTAGCACAATTATACCTACAAGGTTGGGAAAACCTTGCAGAAAAACACAATCATTTTCACTTTCTAACGTAAGTTTTAAGCATACAATGATCTGATACTTTGGAGTAAAACTTCTTTGTTTTTAAAACCTTTAAATCTTTAGAAACCCAAATATGATCTAAAGAAAGTAGCGGGATGTTCCAAAACCATGTTTCTCTAAAACCATTCCCTTTTTCATTAAATGCTTGATTAAAATTTTTCTTAATCTGCTTTAAATATTTAGATTCATAAGGCGCATTAAAATCTCCCAAAACGATGGTGTTATGTGTTCTCTTAACAAATTCATTTACATGTCTTAATTCCCACTCTCTAGGAACATCAGGGCTTCCAGTAACATCAACGGCATAAAAATTAATTCCAGCAGTTTTAAATTCTATCACCGTTGTTTTAAATTTTGAAGTGTTTTCACTTTTAATTTCCAAAGGGGTTTTCGAGAAAATAAACATCTCTCTATCAGATGTAAAAAAATAATAATTAGGGTACTTTTGCTGAAACTCCTCAATGCTATATTCTCCAGTTTCTACTAAAACCAAAACATCTGGTATATCACCATTTTTATTTAAGGCCGCTTGAAAATTATTTTCTCTAGCCGCATTCCAAAAAACAACCTCTAAATCGGTCTCATTAATGGTTTCAGGAAAACTAATTTTAAAGCTCCTTCCCAACCAAACCAACAATAATAATCCCGCTAAAATAAGGTTTAACTTCTTAAATTTTCTATTTAAAAAAATGGAAAGCAATAAAACGGCAAGAATAATAACCGGTAGGGGAAACGTGTAATACAGCAACGAACTTTGGTAACTATGTTCTTTAAAAACAAAGTGAATAGCCAATAACGCACCAATAATTACAATGTTTAAAAACAGATATAGGACTCGAATTATTTTTAGCATTATCGTAACGGAAAGCCCTTTGCAGCCCACCAAGGATGTATTTCAATTTCCAATCGTCCAGCTTGTACCATCGGGTCCGATTTGGCCAAACTATCTGCCATCTTTAGCGTGGGCACATTGTAAATGGTAATACCACGAATATCGCCATCGTCTCCAAAGGGTCCAGAAATATCGGCATAGCCCAACTCGTACATTTTACTTAAATGCGCTAAATGTTCTTTTTGTAAATCTGCAGCTTCCTCTTCATTTTGACCACGAATTGGTCCACGTTTTAAAAAAGCCATAAAATATTGCTGCATTAAAATGGTGTCTTGTGTTTTTTCGTCAACATAGTCAAAAGTTTTATAGCCTTTGGCGGTTAATTCTTGTTTAATCTGCATTGTGGTTTTTTTAACAGGAATTTCATCTAAAACCTCAACTTCTATTAATGAATCTATGGGTTGCTCTACAATTTCAACAGCTCTTTCGTCAACTTCTTTAACGGGCGTTTTTGCTTCATCTTTACAAGAAATAATAACAAAAATAAACAGAATAAAAGTTATTGTTTTTTTCATAATCTTAAATTTTTATTAGCTATTTCCAGCTAATATAAGGTTGTTTGCTTAATTGCGAATTATAATATTTTATATGCCCAGTAACTTCTTTACCTAACCAAATCGGTTTTTCAAAGGTTTCGTTTTCGTGTTGTAACTCTATTTCAGCGATGACCAAACCTTGGTTGTCTCCAAAAAATTCGTCCACTTCAAAAATATGATTTCCTACTTTAATTTCATGTCGAATTTTTTCAATAATGCCTTTTTCGCAAAGTTTTAAAAGCGATTCGGCTTCGTGTTTTTCAATGTCTTTTTCCCATTCAAACCGCGACAAACCATTGTTTGACGATTGGCCTTTTACGGTTAAAATACCTTTATTCCCTTTTAATCGAACCCTAACGGTGCGCTCGGGATCTCGATTTAAAAACCCTTGAACAATGCGCGTACTCTTAAAGGCTTGGTCTTTAAAAGCATTTGAGGTTACTAAAAATTTGCGTTCTATTTCTATCATTATTTGTCCTAATATAAATTTAATAACCGCAAGAGTAAATATAATTAAAAGGCATTTAATGCCTAAATTTACAGCATGTCTATCGATTTACCAATTCGAAAAATTATTCATGTGGATATGGATGCGTTTTATGCCTCTGTTGAACAAATGGATAACCCCGATTTAAAGGGCAAACCCCTTGCTGTTGGGGGTGGTGGTAAGCGTGGTGTGGTAAGTGCAGCGAGTTACGAAGCCAGAAAATTTGGTGTAAAAAGTGCGATGGCTGGAAATTTAGCCGCTAAACTGTGTCCCGATTTAATTTTTGTGAGACCTCGTTTTGAACGCTATTCTGAAATTTCTAAAAAGATAAGAGCCATTTTTTATGATTATACCGATTTGGTTGAACCGCTTTCGCTAGATGAGGCTTATTTAGATGTTACCGAAAACAAAAAGGGAAACCCGAGTGCGTCGTTAATCGCTGAAGAAATTAGATCGCGTATTTTTAATGAGGTTGGCATAACGGCATCGGCGGGGATTTCCATCAATAAATTTATAGCTAAAATAGCGAGCGATTACAATAAACCCAACGGACAAAAAACCGTAAATCCTGAGGAAGTTTTAGATTTTTTAGAGCAATTGGACATCCGTAAATTTTATGGTATTGGGAAAGTAACCGCTGAAAAAATGTACCAAAAAGGCATTTTTACGGGCAAAGATTTAAAATCGAAATCTGCCGAATATTTAGAAGCAAATTTTGGCAAGTCCGGAAAATCCTATTTTTATATTGTACGAGGCATCCACAACAGTAAAGTAAAGCCCGACAGGATTAGAAAAAGTTTGGCTGCCGAACGTACATTTAGCGAAAACTTATCATCAGAAATTTTTATGCTCGAAAAGTTACATCATATTGCAGATGAAGTGTCGCGGCGTTTAAACAAAGGTAAAGTTGCTGGCAAAACAATAACCTTAAAGATAAAATACAGCGATTTCACTTTGCAGACCCGAAGCAAAACCTTGCCTTATTTTATTAGTGATAGTGGTTTAATTTTAGAAACTACAAAAGATTTATTGTATCAAGAAAAACTAAAAAACTCGGTTAGATTATTGGGTATTTCTTTATCGAATTTAAATACCGAAACCAAGAAAAAACCAGAACGCCAAAGTGTAAGCGTGCAGTTAAAATTTGAGTTTTAGCTGCTACAGAACACTAATTATTTAAAGGATTGTAACCCAAATAAGGCACTTCTTTTTCGTTAAATTGAATCCCAAAATCCTTTAATTCTTTTAAAATAGGCTCGTAAACTTCTTTAGTGATTGGTATCTGCACACCTGGGGTTTTAATTTTACCGTTTAAAATAGCCAAAGTTGCCATGGCAACCGGTAAACCCACGGTTTTTGCCATAGCGGTATAAGTTTGGTCGTCTCCAAGCGCAACCATAGTGGCATCTATTTGATGCTTTTTACCGTTTAGCTCGTACCCAAATTTATGGTACATCACAATCATGTCTTTATCGTTTGCTTCAAGCGTCCAACTATCCATTAATATTTTTTGAAGAATTTGGGCCGGTGTTGCTTTTTTAAGTTCTACCCTCTTTTCAGCATTAAAAATATCGAGTTCAACCAATTTATCCCAAACAATATCGTCTTGATCGATTTTAAGGGCATGCCTTAATTTTAACTCTACAGAATCTGAAGGGCTGTATGGCAAAAAGGCATTTACAAAATCGCGGTAACTCATGTTTTCGCTATCCTCAATGGTGTAGCTATCATCGGTCATTCCTAAGGCTACAAAAATATTCCACGCCCTGCTAAAGCCAACGCGACGTATCGTGCCTCGGTATAAGGTTTTAATATTATCCAACCCGTAAACGCTTTGGTACTTTAAAGAATCGCGATTTGCATAAGCTTCAAAACGTCCAAAACCATCAACATCTAAAAACTCGGTGCGCCTAAACAACAGGTTGTACGGTATATATTTATACGTGCCTTCTTGTAAAAACTTGGCAGCGCCACCTTGTCCGGCAACCACCACATTTCTTGGGTTCCAAGTAAATTTATAGTTCCATAGATTGTTGTCGCTTTCCGGTGCTACAAGCCCGCCCGTAAACGATTCAAACAAAATAATTTTGCCGCCTTTATCTCTAATGCGATCTAAAACCTGCATCGCACTCATGTGATCTATCCCGGGATCGACCCCAATTTCTTTCATTAAAACAACCCCATTTGCTTTAGCCTCTTCATCTAAAGCATGCATTTCCGGACTTGTATAAGATGCCGTTACCATATGTTTTTTGTAGGTAACACAGTCTTTCGCAACTTCAATATGAAATCGTGCAGGCAGCATGGACACCACGATATCAGCATTTCTAACAGCTTCAACACGAGAGTTTTCGTTAAAAATATCTAATGTAATTGCTGTGGCATTTTCATGATTCCCAATGAGCTTTTTGGCATTATCTAAATTGATGTCGCCAATAGTTATGTGTAAATTTTCAGAAGTCGACTTGTCTAATAAATATTTTATAAGGTATGATGTTGATTTTCCAGAACCAATAACTAAAATTTTTCGCATAGTGGGATTTGTTGAGTAATTTTGTTTTTTAGATTCCCGCATTTGCGAGAATAACAGTTTTTATGTGCTTTCAAGACTTTATCTTGAAAATCATTTTATTATTAAGTCCGTTTTTAAGCAGATTAATTTTGCGAATTTAGTAAATATAAAAAGGATTTTTTACGAATAATTTATATAAATATGAACAGGAAAATTTTAATTACAGCATCACTTTTAGGTTTAACCAGTGTTATTTTAGGAGCTTTTGCCGCTCACGGATTAAAAGCATTAATCTCGGAGGAATCTTTACAAACCTTTGAAACAGGTGTTCGTTATCAAATGTATCATGCCATATTATTGCTATTTGTTGGAAGCACTTCGTTAATTGCCCAAAACACAAAACGACTGGTTTTTTACTTCGTATTGGTAGGCGTAATATTCTTTTCTGGATCTATCTATGGTTTGGCAACTAACCCATTAACAGCCTTCGATTTTAGAACGGTGGCGCTAATAACCCCAATTGGCGGATTACTTTTAATCTTAGCTTGGGGCTTTTTATTTAAAGATTTCTTAAAATTAAAGTCAAAAAATGATAATTAAATAATTTGCGAGGTTAAAATAATGTTTATTTTTGCCAGATAAATAATTTTATAACAAAAAATGGGAAATAATAACCAATTTACGAAAACGATTTCGTTAGAATCTTACGGTATAAAAAATGCCAAAGTAAATTATCAACTTTCGCCCGAACAACTTCATAATATTGCTATTGAGAAAGGCCAAGGTAAAGAGGCTTCGTCTGGTGCTTTGGCGGTTAATACCGGCGAGTTTACAGGACGTTCACCTAAAGATCGATTTATTGTAAAGGACGATGTTACCAAAGATCGTGTTTGGTGGGGCGATATAAATATTCCATTTGAAACCGATAAGTTTGATGCCTTATATAATAAGGTTGTAGATTATTTATCCAACAAAGAAGTTTTTGTAAGGGATAGTTACGCTTGCGCGGACGAAAACTATAAATTAAATATTCGAGTTATCAACGAATATGCTTGGAGCAACCAGTTTGCATACAATATGTTTTTGCGCCCAACGGACGAAGAATTAAAAGATTTTAATCCAGAATGGACAGTAGTAAACGCTCCGGGTTTTATGGCCGTTCCCGAAGAAGACGGCACACGCCAACACAACTTTGCCATTTTAAATTTCACCAAAAAAATAGCCTTAATTGGCGGAACTGGTTATACCGGCGAAATTAAAAAAGGTATTTTTTCGGCCTTAAACTTTATTCTGCCCGTATTTAAAAATACCTTGCCCATGCATTGCAGTGCCAATGTTGGCGAAGGAGGGGATACTGCTATTTTCTTTGGTTTATCTGGAACGGGAAAAACCACATTGTCCACAGACCCCAACAGAAGTTTAATTGGCGATGACGAACATGGTTGGACCAACGAAAACACCGTGTTTAATTTTGAAGGTGGCTGTTATGCGAAAGTGATTAATTTGTCGAGGGAGCAAGAGCCAGAGATTTATGATGCCATTAAAAAAGGCGCCATTCTTGAAAATGTAATTTTAGGTAAAAATGGTGATGTCGATTTTGGAGACATTTCAATCACCCAAAATACAAGGGTGAGTTATCCCATTTATCATATTGAAAACATAAAACAACCGTCTATTGGTAAAAACCCAAAAAACATCTTCTTTTTAACGGCCGATGCTTTTGGGGTAATGCCTCCAATTTCCAAGTTAACACCCAGTCAGGCCGCCTATCATTTTATTTCGGGTTATACCGCAAAAGTGGCAGGAACCGAGGCCGGCGTTGTTGAGCCGCAGCCCTCTTTTTCAGCCTGTTTTGGCGCCCCTTTTATGCCGCTGCATCCAGCAAAATATGCCGAAATGTTAAGCAAAAAGATGAAGGAATCTGGAGTAAACGTTTGGCTGGTTAATACGGGTTGGACCGGTGGCCCTTACGGTGTTGGTACAAGAATGAAACTAAAATACACACGCGCCATGATTACTGCGGTATTAAATGGCGATTTAGGATTGTATAATTACGACGATTACCACATTCATTCGGTTTTTGGCGTAGCACAACCAAGATCGTGTCCCGGTGTTCCAACGGAAGTTTTAAGTCCGCGTGCCACTTGGAACGACGATAAGGCCTATTACACAACAGCATTCAAATTAACCAATGCGTTTAGGGAAAACTTTAAAAAGTTTGAAGCACATTGTAATGAAGAAATTAGACGTGGCGGACCGCAGCGTTATGCGTTTTAAAAACAAAGACTAATTCAAAATAAAAAAGGGCAATTTATTTAAAAATTGCCCTTTTTTTAATGATTTAAATATTAAAGAATAATAATTAAAAGTAAAATTATAATTATTGCTCCACTTGATATGTAAATACCATTTCCAGATGCTCTAACGCTTTTCTTCATAGCACGAACTTCTTTTCGTAATTCTTTTCTTTCAGCACGAGTCAAAGAAGATTTATTCATGCTCTTTATTTCATTTATTCTATCAATCATTGATTTAATTTCTGGAGGAATCTCATTAGCCTCAACAGCGGTATATGTTGGAGTTTTTTCGGTAGCCATTACCGAGTTGGGAGACAAAACAAACAATAATGTTATTAGTATTAAACATAGAATATTGTTTTTCATCTTCAAAAATTTAGAATGTGTTTTTAAATATACGATTTAAAAACAAAAAAGGGATGATATATATCATCCCTTTTTTGTTTTATAAGTAATAGTGTTTATTTCCCTTTATTAGCTTTATCGATATATTTTTGTAGAGCCATCGTCATAGATGGTGTTTCGGGTGTTGGAGCAGCAATATCTACGCGTAGGCCTTTTTCTTCAACCGCTTTAATTGTGGTGTTTCCAAAAACAGCAATACGTGTATTGTTTTGTTTAAAATCCGGGAAGTTTTTAAACAATGATTCGATTCCTGACGGACTGAAAAACACCAATACATCGTATGTTACGTTTTCCAAATCGGATAAATCGCTAACTACCGTTTTGTAAAAAGTAGCTTGTTTCCAATCTACACCAAGAGCATCTAACGTACTGGGCACTTCTGGCTTCACTTTATCGGTGTTTGGGAGTAAGAACTTTTCATCTTTATACTTTTTGATTAAAGGCGAAAGTTCAGAAAAAGTACGTTTACCCACATAAATTTTTCGTTTTCTGTAAACCACATATTTTTGAAGATAATAGGCTACTGCTTCAGACTGGCAAAAATATTTCATAGAGTCTGGAACTTTAAAACGCATTTCTTCAGCAACTCTAAAAAAATGGTCAACGGCATTTCTACTTGTTAAAATTATGGCAGTGTAGTTGTTTAAATCTACTTTTTGCTGCCTAATTTCTTTCGCAGGAACACCTTCAACATGTATAAAAGGTCTAAAATCTATTTTTACCTTTTGCTTTTCCTGTAAATCAAAATAAGGGGAGTTCTCTATTTTAGGTTCTGGCTGAGATACTAAAATTGTTTTCACTTTCATGTACACAAGTAGTTTGTTTAGTTACGTTACGAAACAAATACCTTATATAAAACAACATAAGGTGCGATTTCGAGAGCGCAAAGATACAAAATAAAATAAAATAAGTTGCCTTTTATCGTGTTTTGATGTGTTTTAAATGAAGTGATTACGCCAGAAATATTAACGATCAACAAAAGCGCTATTATAGTGTAAAAAACAGGCAATGTGGGCTCTATTGAAAAAACCAATAAGGCGTTAATGGGCAGCAATAACAAGCCTAAATAATTTTTATAAGTTATTTTTTGAAAAAGGTATTGGTCCATTAATTTATCCATTTCAAAAAGGCTGGCAATTAAGCGTTCAATAAGCACCTTAATGAGTATAAACGTGCCGATACCGAAAACCAATTTAAAAAGCAGATTAACCGAAACTATTTTAGAATCATGGGCATATTGGTAAAGCAAATGGCAAAAAACAGAAACCGAAATAACCAAATTAGAAAAAAGCAAAGCATCAAACTTATCTAAGAATTTTTGGTCTTTAACGTATATTTTAAGGTATTTTGAATTGACCAAAACATAAAAAAAATCATTGAACCGCTGTGGCGCCACCAATTTTGCTGTTGCAATAATGGCGAGCCCGATAACCATTAAAACGGTAAAAAGTTCGTTTGAGATGATGTCGCGATACATGCCCTAAAATTATTATAATTATTCACACTTTGTCCATAAATATTAAGGAATATTTAAAAAAAATAAACTTTTAAATAATGTACATTTGCTAAAAATATTACGATTACAATATATTTCAAATGCAAGATACGGTTGTTATAATTCCAACATACAACGAAATAGAGAATATTGAAGCTATTATTAGAGCCGTTTTTTCGCAATCGGATAATATTCACGTTCTCGTAGTTGATGATAATTCCCCAGATTTAACCGCTTTAAAAGTAAAGGAACTTCAAGAAGAATTTCCGAATCGCTTATTTTTGGAAATCCGTAAAGAAAAAGCAGGTTTGGGTACGGCCTATATCCATGGGTTTTATTGGTGCTTAGAAAAATCGTATCAATATATTTTTGAAATGGATGCCGATTTTTCACACAACCCAAAAGACCTCATCAAGCTTTATAATGCCTGTAAAAATGATGGCGCCGATTTAGCCATTGGGTCGCGCTACGTTAAGGGCGTAAATGTTGTAAATTGGCCTATGGCACGCGTGCTCATGTCTTATTTGGCATCAAAATACGTGCGTATTATTACCGGTATGCGCATTCACGATACCACCGCGGGTTTTGTGTGTTACAAAAGGCAGGTGTTGGAAACCATCGATTTAAGTAAAATTAAATTTATTGGGTATGCGTTTCAAATAGAAATGAAATTTAAAACCTATTTAAAGCAATTTAAAATAATTGAAGTGCCTGTAATATTTACCGATAGAACAAAAGGCGAATCCAAATTGAGCTCAGGAATTATTTCTGAAGCTGTTTTTGGCGTAATTTCGATGAAGCTAAAAAGTTTGTTTAAAAAATAAAAAGCAGAAAAATGACCTTGAAAACAACACTTATTAAAAATGCCAACATAGTAAATGAAGGTAAAATTTTTATGGGCGATATTTTAATTGAAGGTGAATATATAAAAGAAATCAGCGCATCGATAAGTGCAAAAACTGCCGATGTACACATATTTGATGCCGAAGGAAAATATCTGCTTCCCGGTGTTATTGACGATCAGGTGCATTTTAGAGAACCTGGTTTAACGCACAAAGCGAATATTGAAACCGAATCTAAAGCTGCCATTGCTGGTGGTATTACTTCGTTTATTGAAATGCCAAACACCAACCCGCAAACAACCACCATTAAAAAGCTGGAGGAAAAATTTGAGATAGCTGCCCAAACATCATCGGCAAATTACTCGTTCATGTTTGGTGGCACCAATGATAATTTAGATGAAATTTTAAAAGTTGATGCTAAAAAAGTGGCGGCATTAAAACTGTTTTTAGGGTCTTCAACAGGGAATATGTTGGTTGATAATCCTGAGGTTTTAGAGAATATTTTCTCAAAAACTAACTTATTAATCGCTGTGCATTGTGAAGATGAAAGCACAATAAAAGCCAATTTTGAAACGTATTTTGAAAAATACGGCGATGCAATTCCCATTAAATATCACCCAGAAATTCGAAGTGAGGAAGCCTGTTATTTATCCTCTTCAAAAGCCATCGAACTAGCAAAAAAAACAGGTGCTCGATTGCATGTGTTTCATCTTTCAACAGGAAAGGAAACCGCTTTATTTGATAACAAAATACCCCTAAAAGATAAAAAAATTACTGCCGAGGTTTGCATTCATCACCTGTGGTTTACCGATAAAGATTACGATGAAAAAGGCACGCTTATCAAATGGAACCCAGCGGTAAAATCTAAAAAAGATAAAGACCAATTGTGGGCGGCTTTGCTTGATGATAGAATTGACGTTATCGCTACCGACCACGCACCACATACTATTGAAGAGAAAGATAACGTTTATACCAAAGCACCTTCGGGCGGCCCATTGGTGCAACACGCCTTACCCGCTATGTTGGAGATGCATCATAAAAATAAAATTTCAATTGAAAAAATAGTAGAAAAAATGTGCCATAATCCGGCTATTTTGTTTCAGGTTGAAAAACGCGGATTTATAAGAGAAGGGTATTTTGCCGATTTGGTTTTGGTAGACTTGCACCATCCGTGGACGGTTAAAAAAGAGAATATCCTATACAAATGCGGGTGGTCTCCGTTTGAGGGCACGACCTTTAAATCGAGAGTAACACATACCTTTGTAAACGGAAGTTTGGCCTATAAAAACTTTAAGTTTCATGATGTTAATGCTGCAAAACGATTAACTTTTAACAGATGATTTTAAAACGGTTATTTACATACTTTACAATTTTATTCATAGCAACGGCCTGCTATAAATATGATAAGCCCAAAAAACCGAAGAATTTAATTCCGAAGGAAAAAATGGTGCAAATTATCATGGATGTTAGGCTGCTATCTTCTGCAAATGGAACGAACAAAACAATCTTGGATAATAACAATTTACAAGCTGAAACCTACGTGTACAAAAAGTATGGGATTGATAGTTTACAGTTTGCTTTAAGCAACGATTATTACGCGTACTATGTTGAAGATTATAAAGCTATTTATGAAAAGGTACAAGATAGTTTTGATGTTTTGAAAACCAAGTACGCCGATTTACAGCTAAAAGAAGAAGAGGAAAAAAAGTATAGGGATTCTATCCAAAACATTATTAAAAAAGACTCAACGCACATTTTAAAACTAAAAGAACACCTTAGTGTTTTGGTAAAAAAGGATTCGGTAAGTCCTTTAATTAAAAAGGATTCTTTGCGATTGATAAAGCTGAAGGATTCTTTAAATATACTGATTAAAAAAGATTCTGTTACCAGATTTAAACTCAACTCAAAATCTGATGAACTGCTAATTACACCTGTTTCAGATACTGATTTCCAATAGTAGCAATACTTTTATCAATTGGTGTAAACTCAATAGCCATGGCCTTTTTAATTTTAGCGCTGCTGTAATTGGTTTCAGAATGCAACGAGGTTACAATCTGCTTTGTTAATTGCCTTCTTTTTCCGGTTAATTTATGGGTCAACCAATCCATTCTCCAAGCTAGTTGCAACAACCAAAGTTTAGCTTCTTTTTTGGGCGGTTTTGCGTTTACGGCCTTTGCCATAGTTTGTAAAAACTGTTTGTAAGTCCAATTTTCGGCAACCAAAACAAATCGTTCGTTATTAATATCGCTTTTTAAAAGTGCTATCATTATGGAAACAACATCTTTCACATCAACCAATCCAATAGTTCCGGCAGCGTAGTATTTTAATCCTTTATGAGCTTTTTTAAATAAACTGCCACTGCCATAACGCCAAATACCCGCACCTAAAATAACACCCGGATTTACAATAACCACATTCACGCCTTCTTGAGTGGCGCGCCAAACTTCCATTTCGGCACCGTATTTTGTAATGGCATATACACTGTTATCGCCTTCGGGATTCCATTCGGTCTTTTCGGTAATGGGCTCGTTATTTGCAGCCTTTCCTATAGTTGCAATCGAGCTGACATAGCATAGTTTTTCTATATTATTAGAAATGCAAAGATTAACAATATTTGCAGTGCCTTCAATATTTGTACGACGTAACAGATGGTATTTATTGGGCTCAAAAGACACAAAAGCGGCGCAGTGGTACACATGAGTTACACCACTAAAAGCATCGGATAATAACGGAATATCTAAAATATCGGCTTCAACCCATTCAATGGATTTAAACAGCGCTTCGTAATTTTCAGTATAACCCGAAAACACCTGTTTTACATTGTTAAGCTTACGCTCGGTTCTGTAAATCGCACGAACGCTTTCGTTGCTACTAACCAGTTTATAAAGTAAATGTGCGCCCACCAAACCTGTGCCACCCGTAACTAATATCATGCCACTAAAGTAATGAATAATTCAAATAGATAGAGAGAATAAATTAGTTTTCAGTCATTGGCCTTCCGTCTTTTAATCCAAAGAATTATTCAATATACAAGCGTAATTATGCACGTATTTTTATCTTTGCCAAAGTTTATAAAATATATAGAGTAATGAGAAAGAATTTTGTTGAAGAATTAACGTGGAGAGGCATGATACAAGACAGTATGCCTGGGACAGAAGAGCATTTGTTAGAGGCCATGCGTATGGCTTATGTGGGCATTGATCCAACCGCAGATTCTTTACACATTGGACACATGGTGGGTGTTATGGGGCTTAAACATTTTCAATTGGCGGGACACAAACCCGTTGCGCTAGTTGGCGGAGCTACCGGCATGATTGGTGATCCTTCGGGAAAATCGGCAGAGCGTAACTTACTTAACGAAGAAACTCTTTTGCATAACCAAAACGCTATTAAAGAGCAATTGTCGCGATTTTTGGATTTTGATAGCGATGCTAAAAACGCCGCTATTATTGTTAACAATTACGACTGGATGAAAGAGTTCTCGTTTTTAGAATTTATTCGCGATGTCGGTAAGCATATTACCGTAAATTATATGATGGCCAAAGATTCGGTGAAAAAGCGTTTGTCATCTGAATCATCGGTTGGTATGAGTTTTACTGAATTTACTTATCAGCTAGTACAAGGCTACGATTTTTTACACCTTTACCGAGATAAAAACTGTACCCTTCAAATGGGTGGCAGCGACCAGTGGGGCAATATCACTACGGGTACAGAGTTAATCCGTCGTGTTGATTCTGGAAAAGGATACGCCTTAACATGGCCATTAATTACTAAAGCCGATGGCACCAAGTTTGGAAAAACCGAAGGCGGAAATATTTGGCTTGACGCCGAAAGAACTTCGCCATACAAATTCTATCAATACTGGTTGAACACAAGCGATGTTGATGCCGAAAAATATATTAAAATCTTTACTTTTTTAACCCGAGCAGAAATTGAGGCTTTAATTGAAGCCCATCAAGAAGCGCCACATTTACGGGTTTTACAGAAACGTTTGGCCGAAGAAGTAACAACGATGGTACACTCTAAAGACGATTTAGACAATGCCATAAAAGCCAGCGCCATATTGTTCGGAAAATCTACAAGCGAAGATTTAAAGCAATTGAATGAGCAAACTTTTTTAGATGTTTTTGATGGTGTGCCACAAACAGAAATCGCACAATCTGAAATTGAAAACGGCTTGGATATTATTGCGGCATTGGCAGAACAAGGTGGGTTTTTAAAGTCTAATGGGGAAGCGCGTCGGGCTTTAAAGGAAAACTCGATTTCGGTAAATAAAGAAAAGGTGAAAGACGATTACAAAATCACCGCAAAAGATTTGATTAACAACAAATTTGTATTGCTGCAACGTGGCAAGAAGAATTATTTTGTTTTGCGAATTGTATAAAACAACAGAAAGCCTAGGATAAAACCTAGGCTTTCTTTAACCAACCAACTAAAAAACTAAATTTTTCTTTTTCTTAGCTGTTTGTTTGGTCGTAATAACTGCGGTAATCTTACAGAAAACTAGTCTTTATTTAAAAATTTCTTTGTGGTTTCTAAAATCTGATACTCACTATGCTCGCCTAAATAGTAAACAAAAACACCACTAGGTCTTATAATTAGGAAGTTCCCATACATTACATCATAAGGAAAAAACATGTTTTTTATAAAATCATGCTCATCTGCTAACCAATTAAATCTATTTTTATGGGAGTACTTTAAATGGTCATTTTCTGGATTGTAAATTGAGTATTGTTGAATGTTATCAATCCTATCTATTTTTCTTAAATACTCCTTACCAAATGCATTCCAATAAGGGTTTGGCTTAGTGTTTTTAGATTTTTTTGGTATTGAAGACAAGTAATTGATTACAATAAACTTAGTTGTGTCTAATTCAAAACGACTTATTTTATTTAAATGATTTTTAAGAGCAATAAATTCTTTAGGGTTTAATTTACCAACAACAGATCTTGGTATTAAAATATAGTTTTTAGTAGTGTCATTTTCAAAATAAGCATCTAAGTTTACCTTGTAATTTATGCTTTTTTTAAATTTACTTTTTGAAACCTCGACACCCTTTTCATTATAATATTTCACAAGCTTCTTTTGTGAATAACCAATTATTGAAAACAAAAAAAGAGATATGAATAATACTATTTTCATTTGAACTAAAAAAAGTAAGGTTTAATATACAAAATAAAGTTATAACACCATCAAATTACAACCTCTAATATCGGAGTTGTCAAAACGTCCAATCACTTCAAAAGCCCCATCGCTAAAAGTTTTTCCCAAATCTTGGGTCGCAATAAAGGCGCAGGAATTTACATTGGCTAGGTCTATAACATTTATGCCACCCGTTTTTCCCGATTCTTGAGTGGTCAAAGCATCTTCGGTATCTCGTGTTAATATCCGCATCCAATTGGGGCAATTAAAAACACCCTCACCTTTAGAATAAGCCTGACTTAAAAGCTCGGTCATGCCGTATTCGCTATGTATGGTTTTAACGCCAAAACCAGCTTTTAATTTTTTGTGTAATTCGGCCCGAATCAATTCCTTTCGTCTGCCCTTCATCCCACCTGTTTCCATAATAATGGTGTTTTTAAGCTGGAATTGATAGGTTTCGATTAAATCCAATAAAGCAAAAGAAACTCCAATTAACAGTGCTTTTTTCCCTTCAGCATTTAACTTAATTAAGGTGTCTTTTATTTCGGATAAGTTATTGAGATAAAAACCACTTTCAGCGTGGTTGGATTGGGAAATCATAGCATTAACCATGTAGATTAATGAGGAGCCTTCGCGCTCTAAATACGAAGGCAGTAAAGCTAAAACCACATAATCTTCAATATTGCCATAAAACTGATGGAAGCCTTTTGTGAAACTTTGCTCGTAAACTTTTAAGTTGGTTACATGGTGTTTACTTGCTAAACTTCCTGTAGTGCCCGAACTGGTAAAGCTGGTTTCAATATGGGCTTTACTGCTTAATATGCTGTGCGATTTAAAAAACTGAATGGGTAAAAAAGGAATATCTCGAATGGTTTTAACGTCACTAGGATGCTTGTAAAGTAAATCGCAAAATGAGCGATAAACACGATTGTTTTTAAACTGATGCCTAAAAATTTGCAATGCTAAATCTTCAAACTCTGTTTGATTTTTAATATTAAAAATGGCGTTATGGTCAATCATTTAATTATAGTAAGTTCGAGTAAAATGGTTTTATAATTTTTATATCGAAAACCTAGGCAAAAGTATATAAAATAAAAAAGCGTTGCTACTTGCAACGCTTTTAAAATATAAGTTTAAACGTTTATTGTATTACTATTTTTTTTGTGATGGAGGCCTCGTCTTGAGCCACCCTCATAATATAAACGCCAGCATTTAAACTGGAAACGTCTAATCTTTTATTGGTTACAGTTGTATTAACCACTTGTTTCCCTAGAATATCGTAAACCGATACTTCCATAATTGAGTTGCTTCTGCTAGACATGTTTACATAACCTTTATTTGTTGGGTTGGGATACATACTGAAACCTTCTATTTGGTTGTTTTTAGCTGATAAAACGGCCCCAAATGTTGCTCCTAAATAAAGATTATCAACACGAACAGTTTCGTTTTCAGAAGAATCAGATTGACGAAGCCCAAATGCGTTTATGGCATCACCAGGATCAGTTTCATCTGCTCCCAATATAGACGTATCGCCTTCAGATGTGGCGTTAATCCAAAGTTGTGCTTGATTAGAATCTTGGTCATATTTAACAATGGCGCGGTATGTTACGCCAAAAGTGAGATCTGTAGCCCAAACTGCATCTGCTGTACCACTTGACGTTGCAATACCCACAGAATAATCTCCACTAGCTGAAGGTGGCACAATATCGAGACGACCTCTAAAGCTACCTGTTCCAACCATAAAATGTGCAAAGTACTCATTGTCTGCACCGCTGTATGGCGCTCCTAAATCGTCAACCGAAAAATCCAGCCCGAAATAAACACATCCAGAAACAGCTGTAAAATCAATTTTTGCGTCTTCACTGGGTGCTCCATGTTGAACTATAGCCTTACCAGCAGAAACCACAAGGTCACCAGATGTACCGCTATGATTAAGCCATCCACCATTTCCAATAAGACTGCCATCTGCATAGGCAAAACCATCGTTATGTGGTAAAGTTACTTGCGCAAAACCGAAAGAGCAAAATAATAAAAATAAAAAGTAAAGTTTTTTCATAATAAAAGGGATTAATTAATTAGCTTATTAAAATAAAAAGACTTTTGCGTATAAACCAAAAAATCAACCTAATAGGTTGATTTTTTTCGATGAAATAACATTATAATTATTTTATCACTAATTTTCGGGTTTCGCTTATGTTGCCCTCGGTGATTTTTAAAATATAAACGCCTGTACTCAATTTCGAGATATTTAATTCCTTGCCAATTAATACAGCCGATAAAATTCGCTTGCCTAAGGCATTAAAAATTTCAATTTTCTTAGTTAAACTGTTTTTTGATGTAATATATATAAACTGCTTACCGTTATTAACAGGATTAGGGTAAATAGAAAGTCCTTCAATGTTTTGTTGCGCAGGTAAATTAGTGTTGCCCGCTTGTGCAAACCCTGGTTGGGTTACAAAAAACATTAAAACAAAAAGTGTAGTAAAAAAGTAGTTTTTTTCCATAGTTAACTTTCAATCTTATAAAATTAAACAATTTACGTCAAAATCCATACCAAAAAAGTGTTAAAGATTTCACCCTTTTATCGAAAGGTTAAATCCGTGTAAACTATAGATTATCTAAATGTTATTAATTTTTGCTTAACCAATAATGTTACGTTATTAGTTTTATCTTTACTCCGATTTAATCATATAATCTATTGTTTTTACAATGAATAAAAAGGATTTAAAAATACTTTTAGTTGATGACGAGCCCGACATTTTAGAAATTGTTGGCTATAATTTATCAAATGAAGGCTATCAAGTTATAACCGCCGAAAATGGGGCAAAAGCCGTAAAAAAAGCTAAGAAAGAGCTTCCCCATTTAATTATTTTAGATGTGATGATGCCCGAAATGGACGGCATTGAGGCTTGTGAAATCATCAGAAAAAACCCAGATTTAAAAGACACCATTATTACCTTTTTAACGGCAAGGGGCGAAGACTATTCGCAAGTTGCAGGTTTTGATGCTGGTGCCGACGATTATATTACAAAACCCATAAAACCAAAAGTTTTAATAAGCAAGGTAAAAGCTCTTTTGCGCAGGTTTAAACAAGAAACCAAAACTGCTAAGGTTAAAATTGGTAATTTGGTAATTGATAGAGATGCCTACAAAATTATTTTAAAAGGAAAGGAAATTATTTTACCCCGAAAGGAATTTGAATTGCTATCTTTATTAACCTCAAAACCAGGAAAAGTTTTTAAGCGGGACGAGATTCTTGACAAAGTTTGGGGCAATGAGGTTGTGGTTGGCGGAAGAACCATAGATGTGCACATTCGTAAACTACGCGAAAAAATAGGTGACGATAGCTTTAAAACCGTTAAAGGTGTTGGTTATAAGTTTGTAGATTAATACTTTTAGTACTTGAAATTAAAAAGAACATATCGTTTTGCGATTAAAACATCGCTATTTATTACATTTTTTATAACGCTCTTATTGAGTGTTTTTTTATTTGCCTTTTACACCATTAATTGGGTGCTTATTTTGGCATTTGCTTCGGCCAGTTATGTGTTTTCGTTTATTGTGATTCAATTACGCGTTGAACGCTTTATCTATAGGCGCGTAAAAAAAATATACGACGACTTAACCCTTTTGGAATCGGCCAGTTTAACCAGAGGCTCTATCACTACCGATATGGGGACGCTTACCAAAGAAATCGACAAATTTGCACGCGATAAAAAACTGGAAATAGAAACGCTAAAAGTTCGAGAAAAATACCGCAAAGAGTTTTTGGGCAATATTTCGCACGAGTTAAAAACGCCCTTATTTACAGTTCAGGGTTATATTTTAACGCTTTTAGATGGTGCTATTGATGATAAAAACATACGAAAAAAATATTTGGAACGGGCCAATAAAGGTGTGGAACGACTCAGTTATATTGTGAAGGATCTAGACATGATTACCAAATTGGAAATTGGCGATTTAAGTCTGAATCTTGAAGTGTTCGATATTGTAGAATTGGTAAACAATGTGTTCGACATGTTTGAAATGCGCGCGCACAAAAAAAACATCACCCTAACTTTTGATACCGATTATATAAAACCTGTTTTAGTAAAGGCCGATAAAGAACGCATACAGCAAGTGTTGGCAAACCTTATTGTAAACTCCATAAAATATGGCAAAGAAAAAGGCACCACTGAAGTTAGCATAGAAAATTTAATAAAAAACAAGGTTATTGTGCGAGTAACCGATAATGGCGAAGGCATCGAAAAAAAGCATGTTTCCCGTTTGTTCGAACGATTTTTTAGAGTGGACAAAACCGGAAACCGAAAAGTTGGCGGCTCTGGTTTGGGCTTATCCATTGTAAAGCATATTATTGAAGCGCACAACGAAAAAATATATGTTGAAAGCGAATTTGGTGTGGGCAGCGAGTTTTCATTCACGCTCGAAAAGGCTAAATAAATCCTTAAAATCTGTTTTATAATTTAAGGCTTTTAAGCCTTTAAAATTTTCAACACTTTTAAGTTTATCTATTTTAAAATCCTCTTGATTACAACTTGGTACTAAGTTTAAATTGGTTAATCGTTTCGCTAAATACTCTTGTTCAAATTGCCCGGGCGTTGGTATAAAAAATGCTTTTTTATCGAGCTTAGCCAAATCCATAATGGTGGTATAACCCGATCTGGCAATAACCAAAGCACTTTGGTTTATGGTTTTTTCGAGCAATTCGGAAGTCATAAAATTATAAACCGTCATATTTCCAATAACTTGAATGGTTTGCTCTTTTTCAACAACGCCTTTTACAAAAACAATGGTTTTATCAAAGTTTTTAAATTCTTGCAAAAGCTTCTCCTCAAGTAAGCTACGCTGAGGTTCAGGACCAGAAAGCAGCAGCAAAACAGCGTTTGTAATGGGCACATTCCGTTTTTCAAATCGGCTCAACGGCCCCATATATTTAATTGGAAAATTAAACGCGTCTGCATGCCCTAACTTTCCGCTTAAATTAACAGTTTCTGCGATATCGGGAACCCAACATACATCAAACTTCCGCATCAATTTGTGATGCATTTTAGTGCTCAACCAAGTTGTGTTTCCGCTTAAAACATTCAGTTGATGCGTTACAAAAACCGATGTTATTTTTTCGCAATAAGCTCCCCATCGATTATCGGAAATAATCCCCGAAATTCGATGGCTTTCAACAATTTCTGCCATTGCTTTTTTTTCGGCTTTAATCGTTTTAACAAGGTTTGGCGCATCTTTCAATAATTTCAATTTAAAATGCTGCCTTTTTTTAGCATAAGTAATATGGTATGCTGGCAATTCTGTGGCAATTAAATCTGGGAATTCCTTTTGTAAAAGCAATAACGCGTTACCATCGCTCGCCAAAACAGGCTCAAAACCAGAAGCTATTAACGCCTTAATTATGGGTATGCATCTGGCGGCATGCCCAAGACCCCAATTTAACGGTGCAACCAATATTCGGTTTTTCATTTTTTATTTTGGCTTTACTTAAATCCTTCGACTGCAATTCCGAACCCACATATTAGCCATATTAATTTTGATCAAGTTATTTTTGGTTGTTATAACAATTACAGATTCTTGTTCTCGTCCGTAACGATTGTGAGTGTTTTATTTCTCAACAATTACCCATTGTCCTTTAGTCCTAACCAAATACTCATTATCGTACATGGCTTCCGCTTGAATCCCTGGTAAATAATAGGTGCCTAAATAGGCTGCATTCAGCATCACATTAAAGGTTTTTGTGCTGTGTTTTCCTTTTTCCGGTAAATCGAAATAAAAGTTGACGCGGTCGTCTCGAATATCGGTAAAACGCGCTTGACTTGTCGTGCTGCTGCCAAAAGCGGTAAATCTGGTATTCACAATTTCCCATCCCGATGGAAAAATTTGCGTTAAAGCCACATCGTTAACCGGTTCATTTTTCAAATTACTTACGCTCACGGTGGCCACAAAATCCTGCCCTTGTTGCAGTTTGGAAACATCAATGTTGTTGCCTTTTAAATCTTTGTAGGCGTACGATACGCTTAAACCACGTTGTTCGGCAAGCTCGTGCCCAAGCGGTAATTTCCCTGAATTTAAAACACGCACATAAACCACATTGTCCTTTTGATTTGTAAAAGACAGGTTATTCGAACCATCGTTTGCTTGCAATTCGCGTTGTGCAATGGCACTTTTGGTGTCGATATTTTCTATTTTACCGTTAATGGTGTAATTTATATTTAAGGCTTTTCCGCCATTGGCGTTTACCATTTTTGCCATCGCCAATAAACTATAGGCTGTGGTTTGCGTGCTCATCCAACGGTTGCTCGATAAGTCCTTGGCGATGTACTCTGCTAATTCACGTTGTTTTGGATTTTTGGTAAGCACCATGGTTTCTAAGGCCATGGCCCGATTTCTGTCTCTCGAACCATAGGTATAATAATTATATTTAACGGGTTTAAACTCGATATTAGCGGATTGCGAAATATTATCGCTTGCTTCTTTTTGTCCCGCTAAAACATAGGCCGCCGCGAGTCGCCATTTGGCTTCGTTCGATATTTCGGTGAATTCGCGAAGTCTGTTCATACTTGCCAAATCCGGATTTCCTGCCAAAGCCAAGGTATATAATCGGTAAGCTTGCGCCAAATCCGAATTATAAGTTCGGTAAGTTGGTCGCCATTGGCTCGCCGCTTGTTTTTGATAAGCAATCCAGTTGCTTTTAAAGGTTAGCGGTAAAGCAAATCCTTTCTTTTCAGCCTCAATCATAAAATGACCCGCGTAACTGGTGCTCCAATCGTTTACAGTGTTTTCACCCATCCAATAACTCATGCCGCCATTTGGTTTTTGAAAATGTGCCAATCGTTTAATACCGTTTTCAATATTGGTTTGAATCTCTTGCTTTTTCTGATGTGTTAAATCGAAAATATCGGTTAAAAATAACTGCGGAAACACACTCGATGTGGTTTGCTCTAAACACCCATGCGGATATTGAATGAGGAATTGCAACCTGCGTGAAAAATCCATTGGCGGTAAGGTTGAAAACTCTAAAGTAGCGGAGTTTGTCCCATCAACACCAAAGGTTGAAAATGTTAAGGTTTCAGTTGCATTCGCAGCTAAAGTTTTATCAATGGGTTTTGATGTGATCGGGTTTGGGTTTACGACATCCAATTCTACTTTATAAGTTGATTTTTCGCCATTTCCCGTGGCAATAACTTCAACGGTATTGATGCCTTTTGCTTTGCTAACGTCGAGTTGAAAGTAGGCCATTTGCTCATCGGGTTTTGCAAAGCTTAAAGTTTTTGAATTCTCACCAACAACTGAAATGCCATCACTCAATTTCAAACTAATAGCAACGTTTTTTACTTTGGGTTCCATAGCAAAAACGGTAACCGGAAGCGTTACTTTTTCTCCCGGGCTTAATTTCCGCGGAAGCGTTGCCAAAACCATTAAAGGCTTTTTAACCTCAACGGATTTATCTGTGCTTCCGTAAGCCTCGTTTTTATTATCGCCAGCAACAACCATGGTACGCACTGCGCCAATGTAATTTGGAAGTGTTAGGGTATGCGATTTTTGCTCGCCCGCTTTTAAATGAAAAGGGCCTAAATAGGTAACCACGGGCTTAAACCGATTCGCTTTTTTGTTTTTTCCGCCAGCCGCATTGCCGTCGCCACCAATGGCAAATACCTGATCGATACTGCCGGAATAGGCGCCGATAACATCATCAAAAACATCCCAGGTTTTTACACCCAAGGCTTCACGTTTGTAAAATTCGTCCCAAGCATTTGGGGTTTTAAAACGAGTTAAATCGAGCAAACCTTCTTCAACCATGGCAATCGTATAAGTCATGGATTTGTTGTTTTTTTCTGAAATATTTACTTGAAATGTTTCTTTTGGGCGCAGCACATCGGGCATTTTTAGCTGCGGTTCCAATTTGGTGTTTGGGTCTTCAACCATAATTGGAATTACACCAAATAAGCGAATGGGCAAATCGTTTGCCGAAATAGCATGCGGTTGCAAAAGTGAGATATTTACAAATACATTGGGTGCCATTTCTGGAGTTACGGGCACATTAACCGTAGTTTCGCCTTGCTGTGTTTTTACCCATTTGTAATCCAACACTTCGGTACCATTTTCAATGCTTACCAAAGCACGACCTTCACTACCCGATTGAAAGGTGATTTTTGCCGTTTCCCCAACATTATATGTTTCTTTATCGGCGGAAAACACAAGCATTTTCGCTGCTTCTTTATCGGCGGAACTGGAATTGCTCCACCAGTTTTTGTAGAAATACGCCGTTCTTCCTGTGGCATGACCGCTTTCGGGGTCGATAATTCTGATGAGGTAACGCCCACGATCGCTATCCGGAATGTTGATATTTAAGGTGCTTTTTCCGTTGGCATCTGTATTTATTTTAGAACTTAAATACGGTTTGTGATAACTACTGGATACATAACTTGACAGGTTATCGTAAGAGGAATTCCACCACCAACGCCATTCAATTTTATACACTTTTACTTCGAGGTTGTCGCGTTTTATGGGCTTGCCAAAAGCATCGACCACCACCACATCGAAGGTTTGGTTTTCATCTGTAAAAAACGAACCATAGGCATTTCCTTTGGGCGAACGCAAACCGACAAACGACTTATAAGGCGCGTATGGTTTGGTAAAGGCATCCATCGAGAAATCGCCTCCGTTTTCGAAAGCACGCACTAAAAATTGGGCGTTTAACATCCCCGGGGCATTTTTTCCAACATTTAATTTGCTGTTTATTTTTGCTAAACCATCGGCATCAACGCTACCTTCAAAAACATTGATTTCCTCGGTACTGAATTGACGCGTAGGGTCGTTGAAAACGTAATTTTTATAGTTTTTAAAACTGGTGTACGACGGCGTAAACTTCGCCTTAATTTCAGCTTTAAGATTTTTTCCGGGTGCACCGTGAAGCCATTTTACATCTAAAGTTCCTTTTAATGGAGCATCACTGGTTAGAACTTCATTATCGAAATCTACCTTGATTTTTAATCGGTTTGGTTTAACGGTTTCAACCTTTAATCCTTTGTAAAATGTGGCACCACCAACCGAAACTTTGGCGTTGTAATTGCCTGTTTTATCCTCGGTTGAAGTGGGAACAGTGAATTTGTAAAAGTTATTGAGATTATCGTTGGTTACGTTTTTATAAACCAATTTCCCGTTGGGATTTGTAATTTCCATTTTAACCGGATGACCTTTGGGAAGTTTGTTATCGGTATCATTTAGCATAAAGGTTAAATGCAAGCTGTCTCCCGGTCGCCAAACCCCGCGCTCACCATAAATGTAGCCTTTGAGTCCACGTTGCAAACGATTTCCGGAAACATCGAATTTGCTTAACGACAACGAATTGCCATCTTGTAGTTTTACGTAGGTGGTGTTTTGTCCTTTGGAAACAATGGCGAAATTTGCATGTTTTTCAGAGTCGATGGTAATTAAACCTTGTTCGTCGGTGTTTCTGCTGGCGATTTCCTGTTGCTGAAAATTGTATAACGTAATTTTCGCATGGGCCTCGGGGTTGGTATTTAAAATATTGGTCACCGCAAAATAATACGAGTTGTTCGAACCCCGTTTTGCAATGACTCCAAGGTTTGAAGCCAATAAATTTTGAGACACTATTTTGCGCTCATTGTAATAGGCATCGTGACATGGGTTGTTTTCCTCACGCCAATTATAGGAGTAGTTTTTGTAGCGGTACGCGAGATTGTCCCAATAGGCTTCCTCTTTTAAATCTTCTTCTTCAGGCGATATTTCGTTAAAATCAGCTTCATAGTAATCGTCTTCGTAATAATCGTCGTATTCATCATCTTCGGTATTTGTTATGTTTGAATTAGCCTCGCAGTCGTATAACGAATAGCTTCTGTTAAAACTCAATTCCACACGATAAATAGCGCCGGCATCGGCCTTAAAAAACTTTGATAAATCGATGCTGTACGCTTTCCATTTCCCTGTGTTTTCAGCCGATGTTTGCAATTGAATAGTTTGTTTTGCAATGCGGCGACCAACCTTTTTTATATCGTATGTATTGTTGCTGTCTAAATTATTATCCTGTAGAAATTGAAGCACATTGTCTTCAAAAATTTTAATTACCCTAACATCAACAGCACTTAAATTAACGGCTTCAAAATTGAATTTTAAGGCTTCGGAATTTGGTAAAATGGTGCCGTTGCTAATCAATCGCACTTGCGGTTTTAAATCTTCAAAAGCAATAATTTCTGAAAAGGGGTTCTTTAATTTATACTCGTCGGTATTTTTGATGCCTTGGAATACATCCACTTGAATATTGCCCACCAATTTGCTGTCCGGATACACTTTTAGCACATTGCCATCAACGATGTATTTAGGGTTTTTTATCTTTTCAATAGAAACCAAACCATCAAAATTTTGTTGTTTTTTAAGCGGATCGGAAAAGTTGATGGATAGATGTTGTTCTGGGGATTGAATCACATTGACGTCTATAATCGTAAAATTATTTATTCCCGGAATCGCAATCGTGTTTTCGCCTTTATTTGAAGCGTTTATAGATTTTCCGTTCCATGTTATATCAATTTTACTGTCTTCAATTTGCCGATTAATGCTATCAATTTTAAACTCGAAAAACTTAGAATTTACATTCACTTCATTAAAAACAAGATTTAGCTTTTTGCCATTTTGAGAAGCTTCAACTATGGTTTTTGCATCGTTAATCGATATAACATCGGCAGATTTTATAACGCCCTCAAGGTATTGCCAATTTTTGCTGTACGATTGCAAATAGTTGGTAACCACATTAAAATTGGGCGTAATGGTTTTAAACTGAAATGTGTAATCCTTAAAACCATCGGGCATATTTTTATAAATATCCCCAAGTTTTACCGTTACGGTGTATTCTGTTGCGGGCTCTAAATGCTCGTCCGGTGTAAAAAGCAAAGTGTGTTTACTGGCAACCGTTAATTTGCCTTCAACATGCGGTTTTATGCTCACGATTTTAACTGTGATTTCCGCACCCATTTCCCAACCATCAACCTCGTTAGCTAAATTAATTTGAATGGGATTTGCAACCGAAGCAATGCCCGACGTGGTGTAACTTATGTAATCTCGAAATTTGAAAAGATTATCGGTTTCAACTACTTTCTTTTTACAGGATGCCGCTAACGCAAGAATCAATACGAAAGCAAAAAGCTTTTTTAATGACATAGATTGATGGATTTTAAATGAACAAAATAACTAAAAAAAGAAAGCGTAAGTGGTTTCATTTGAAGATTTCTAATTGATTATATCTGTCAAATGGAACATCGAAATAGCTCTTGTAGGATAAAGATATTTTTTACATACGATGTTTCTCGTTAATAAAGTTACGTTCAAAATTTGGTGTTTAGTTTTTTAAGAATGTTAAATAGTTCTTAATTTAATTTGACTTATTAGATCAATACCTCTTAAATCAGCTTCATAAAAATTATACTCTAAAACTACTAATTAACATTTTCATAAATCCCAATAGTTAACTCCCCTTTATCATTCATCGTCGCTCTGTACATGCCAGCCGTATTAAATTCGGCAACCATATTTCCGTTTTTATCGATGGCAACAATACCGCCAGTGCCACCAAGATGGGTTAGTTTATTTTGAATGACTTCTTTTGAAGCGGCTTCAAGCGACAAGCCTTTATAGGCCATAAGCGCAGAAATATCGTAAGCCACCATGCCACGAATAAAATACTCGCCCCAACCCGTGCTCGATACGGCGCAGGTATTATTATTGGCATAAGTGCCAGCGCCAATTATGGGCGAATCGCCAATTCGCCCCCAGCGTTTGTTAGTCATGCCACCCGTTGACGTTCCAGCAGCTAAATTCCCCTTTTTATCGAGTGCCGCACAACCTACGGTTCCAAATTTTGAATCTTTAATATCAGCATCATAAAATGACACTTTAGTATCGTGATCCAATTCTGTTTTTTCTTTATCTTTTATGTTTTGAAGGGATTTAAATCGTCTTTCAGTATAAAAATAATCTGGGTCAACAATATTCAAATTTTGTTCTTCCGCAAAGGCATCCGCCCCTTTTCCAGACAGCATCACATGAGGCGATTTATCCATAACCGCCCTTGCCAAATCAATGGGGTTTTTAACCGTTGTTGTTCCAGCGGAAGCACCAGCATTTAAGGTTTTTCCATCCATTATCGAGGCATCGTGTTCGTTGGTTCCTTCATGTGTAAAAACAGCACCTTTCCCCGCGTTAAAAAGCGGCGAATCTTCCATAATATTTATGGTTTTGGTTACGGCATCCAAACTGCTTCCGCCGTTTTTCAAAATATTATAACCCACGCGAATGGCTTCTTCTAATTTCTGTTTGTAAGCGCTTTCCATTTCGGCAGACATGTTCTTTTTTAAAATTGTGCCCGCACCACCGTGAATGATTATAGCGAATTCTTGTTTGGGAGTTTCAGTGGTTTTTTCCGTGTTATTTTCGGCGTTTTTGCAAGCACTAAAAATGAATAAAACAGACCATAAAAAGATGATTTTTTTCATAACGATATAGATGTATTGAGTGGTTTTAAAGATAGTATTTTAATATAAAATTGAGGAAAACAAACACTAGAAATTAGTATATTCGCAAATAATTTGAATAATAATATTAAAACAAAAATATATGGGAGCGGTGATAACTGATTTCGGAATTGAAGAAACGCTAAAAACATTGGGTGTACATGCTGTAAATGATGGCACATCAACAGGTTCAAATCATTTTTCCAACGGTGAAATAATAGAATCTTATTCGCCAGTTGATGGAAAATTAATTGGAAAAGTAAAAACGACATCGCGAGCAGATTACGACAAAGTCATGGATGCCGCAACCAAGGCTTTTAAAATTTGGAGAGACGTACCTGCACCACAACGTGGAGAAATTGTGCGTCAATTTGGAAACAAATTGCGGGATTTAAAAGAGCCTTTAGGAAAATTGGTGTCTTACGAAATGGGTAAATCTTTGCAAGAAGGTTACGGTGAGGTACAAGAAATGATAGACATCTGTGATTTTGCGGTTGGATTATCTCGACAGTTAAACGGGCAAACCATCCCATCGGAACGCCCAGGGCACGTTATGCGCGAGCAATGGCACCCCATCGGTGTGGTTGGTATTATTTCGGCATTTAATTTCCCCGTTGCTGTTTGGGCGTGGAACACCGCTTTAGCATGGATTTGTGGCGATGTTTGTGTTTGGAAAGCTTCCGAAAAAACGCCGTTATGCGCTGTGGCTTGTCAAAATATTATTGCAGAAATCTTAAAAGACAATAACTTGCCCGAAGGTATTTCGTGTATTATAAATGGCGATTACAAAGTGGGCGAGTTTATGACAACCGATAAAAAAATCGCGTTGGTTTCTGCAACGGGTTCAACCAGAATGGGACGCATTGTTGGAAAAACAGTTGCCGAACGTTTTGGTAAATCGTTATTGGAATTGGGAGGTAACAATGCCATTATCATCACACCAACGGCCGATTTAAAAGTGGTAGTTCCCGGTGCTGTATTTGGTGCTGTTGGGACATGCGGACAGCGTTGTACATCAACGCGTCGTTTAATTATTCACGATTCGGTTTACAATAAAGTTAGAGACGCCATTGTTGGTGCTTACAAACAATTAACCATTGGAAATCCGTTAGACGAAAAAAATCATATTGGCCCTTTAATTGATAAAGATGCCGTTACTACCTATTTAGCTGCTATTGAAAAAGCAAAAGCTGAAGGCGGAAACGTTTTGGTTGAAGGTGGCGTTTTAAGTGGCGAAGGTTACGAAAGCGGATGCTATGTAAAACCTGCCATTATTGAAGCCGAAAACCATTTTGAAATTGTGCAGCACGAAACCTTTGCGCCCGTTTTATATTTAATGAAATATTCTGGGGATGTTGAAAATGCCATTGAAAAACAAAACGGTGTTGCTCAAGGTTTATCTTCATCCATTATGACAAACGAACTGAAAGAAGCAGAGAAATTCTTGTCGTATGCTGGTTCAGATTGTGGTATTGCCAATGTAAATATAGGGACTTCGGGTGCCGAAATCGGTGGTGCTTTTGGAGGCGAAAAGGAAACCGGTGGCGGACGCGAATCGGGTTCCGATGCTTGGAAAGTGTACATGAGACGCCAAACAAACACCATAAACTATTCTGATGAATTGCCTTTAGCTCAAGGAATTAAGTTCGACCTTTAAACAATAAACAACCAATAAAGTAAAAGCTGCATCATTTAAATGCAGCTTTTTTTGTTTAAAAAAAACCTTGTCTCAATTCCAGAAATTTTCTGACAGAAACAAGGTTTATATCTAATTAAAGATTAATAGCACCGTAAAAATGCTTATAATTAATCTGTTATACAAGAGTTGAAAGTTAAATTAACATTAATTTTATCAACAGATAATTAACTGTATTTCACCTTTCTTAAAATCCGTAACGACTCTTTATAAAGGCTGTACAATTCTTCGCTATAGGCTTTTAAGTAGGGTTTTGCTTCGTTTAGTTTATCAATAGCGTCATGGAAAAGATTGAGGTAACAAATTAAATAAGTAACCGGTAAATTTTTTAAATCCTGTTCTTCATTTTTTGTAAACGGAAGTCCTTTTTTAAGCTTTTCCAAAATGGCATTATTGGCATTGTAAATATGATGCAATACTTTTTTGTCAAATTGTGGTGGCTCGAACAATAATTTGGTTTCAATGTTATAATTGGCATTATCTTCAAAACTTATGATGGTTTCTTCCAACGGATAATATTTGTTGGTGTTTTGAAGCCCAAGGTTTACATATTCAATAATTTTAAAACTATTCGAATCAATAGAAATTGAAACCTCATCCAACACCGAAAAAAACAAACGCACTTGCTCGTTAATCAATTCAATATCAACCCGTGAAAAAAAAGCTTCGCCTTTTACTAGCTTTTTTTGGGCAGACCAACACACCACAAAATACTCTTTAAACACTTTATATTGCGCATTGTAGTCTTTTCGCGTGTTCATAAAATGAAAAACAGCATCGAGCGTGTGTTCAATATTGTTTTGCGCATGGTTCTCGATAGCCTCGACAATTTTAGAATTGATGTCTTTTATTTCAATATCAAAAACCTTAGGCATGCTCATGCTGCCATCTCTAAAAAACACCGAACCGCCATAATATTTCCAAATGTTTTTGCGCAAAGAGGTGATTTTTCCGGTGGGACGAATGGTTACCAAACCCACAACTTTATCGTCTGGCAAATGCGGAAACGGAATGTTTTCGTACTGAACAATGGGCGGGTGACTTAAATAGGCATTAATAAGGTTTTGTATTTTGCTATCGTCAAAAAAATCGACTCCAACAATATTATTGTCCTCATCTTCAACACCAATTACAATGTACGAGTTGTTTTTTGGGTTACTGTTTGAGAGCGCACAAATGTGTTTTAAAAATTTCGCTTTTCCTTCTTTTTGGCTAATATCAATTTTACGTTTTTTATCGTAAAAACTGTTCTCATCGTTATGAGCCAAAAGGTGTTTTATAAGGAGGCGTTTGTTAATCATTTTAAAACATTAATTATTCTTAATTACTATTTTTTATTCCCATTCAATCAAATTTCGAGCCCTTGCGATTTGAATTTTTTAAATAATTGATGAATTTTGAAAGCTGATTAATGAGGCTTCCTGCTAGCGCATCCAATTCTTTATAAATAGCTTCATCAATATGATTTCTTCTAAAACATCGTAATAATTGTGATTTGCATTCGCTTGCAGAACCTCTTGAAAAACCCAAAAACATAATAAACTCCTTATTCCCACCTCTCCCAAAGCCTTCAGCAATGTTATCCATAATAGAACCTGAAGAACCGTTAATTTGTTCTCGTAATTTATAATCGTTTTTAAGTGATGTATTTATAATGATATTCCAAATTTCATCACAAAAAACAATAGCTTCCTTGTAAACCTCTAAACTTTCAAACGACCTATGATGTGCCATATAACCTAAATAAATAATATTCAACTCTGGTAAAGAAATTATTCGGATTTCTTTACCAGAGTTGAACTCGCCTGCGCCGTACAAAACACCAACAAATCGGCAATATTTACATGTGGCGGACGCGAAATGGCAAAATAAATAATCTCAGCAACATCTTCGGCTTGTAAGGCTTTGTAGCCCTTGTAAACGGTATCGGCAACGGCATCGCCTTTAAATCGCACTTGCGAAAATTCGGTTTCAACCAAACCCGGATTTATAGCGCCTACTTTTATTCCAAACGGATTCAAATCAATACGCATGCCTTCGGTAATAGCCAAAACCGCATGTTTGCTGGCACAATACACATTCCCTTTAGGATACACTTCTTTACCTGCCGATGAGCCAATATTAATAATATGTCCCGATTGTCTTTCGGTCATTTGCGGAATTACGGCTTTGCTCACATAAAGCAAACCTTTTACGTTAATGTCCATCATGGCATCCCAATCGTCTATATTCCCAGATTGAATAGGGTCCAATCCGTGGGCATTTCCAGCGTTATTAATAAGAATATCAATGGTTTTAAATTCTTTTGGAAGCGATTCGATGGCCTTCAACGTTTCGGTTCTATCGCGAACATCAAAATTTAAAATATGCACATGGGTTAAACGTTCCAATGCTTTTTTTATGGTGTTTAAGCGTTCTAATCGTCTTCCGCAAAGCACTAAACGAATGCCGTGTTTTGCAAATTCGTAAGCCGTGGCCTCACCAATACCACTTGTTGCTCCGGTAATTAGGGCTGTTTTTGTCATTTTAAGTAAGATATTTTGCGTTTTTCATCTATAAAAATACTTAAACAGTTTGAATAGACTTTAGTTGAAAAGCAACATTTACAATAAACTTATCATAATTATATGTTAAACGCCGTAATCATTACATTTGGCTGAACTTTTAACCAATTTTTAACAGCATTACAATAAAAATTTTAACAATTTGCAATGCTCAAAATAAGAATGGTATATTCGAGTTTTTAAAAAACAAAATAATGGAAGAGACAGGTACAATTGATATTAAAACAATTAACGAGAAAATTGAAAAAGAAAGTGCTTTTGTTGATTTGCTGATGCTGGAAATGAACAAGGTTATCGTGGGCCAAAAGCACATGGTTGAACGTTTGCTAATTGGCTTATTGGGCCAAGGGCATATTCTGCTTGAAGGTGTTCCCGGATTAGCAAAAACATTGGCCATTAATACGTTGTCACAGGCGGTTGATGGCAGTTTTAGCCGAATACAATTTACACCAGATTTATTGCCGGCCGATGTTACGGGAACCTTAATTTACAACATGAAGGTTAGCGATTTCTCGATTAAAAAAGGGCCTATTTTCGCAAACTTTGTTTTAGCCGATGAGATTAACAGAGCACCGGCAAAAGTGCAATCGGCCTTACTGGAAGCGATGCAAGAAAAGCAAGTTACCATTGGCGATGAAACGTTTATTTTAGATAAACCATTCTTGGTAATGGCAACACAAAACCCGGTTGAACAAGAAGGAACTTACCCGTTGCCAGAAGCTCAGGTAGACCGTTTTATGCTAAAAACCGTTATAGATTACCCCAAATTAAACGAAGAGCAGTTTATTATGCGCGCCAATTTAAAAGGCGCTTGGGATAAAGTGAATCCTGTGGTTTCGGTAGCGCAAATATTAAAAGCCCAAGAGGTAGTGCGTGAGGTTTATATGGATGAGAAAATCGAAAAATACATCCTCGATATCATTTTCGCGACGCGTTATCCTGAAAAATATAAGCTCGCCGATTTAAAACCACTAATCTCTTTTGGAGCCTCGCCCCGTGGCAGTATCAATTTGGCAACAGCGGCAAAATGTTTCGCCTTTATTAAGCGTCGTGGTTATGTAATTCCTGAAGATGTTCGTGCCGTTGTGCATGATGTTTTAAGGCATAGAATTGGCATTACTTACGAAGCTGAAGCCGAAAACGTAACTTCAGAAGACATCATCAACAAAATTGTAAACGAGATTGAGGTGCCTTAAAAAAGTTCAAAGTTTTAAATTCAAAGTTTAAAGTTAGCCTAACCTTGAACTTTTAATATTTAACCTTGAATATCTAACATGGATACTAAAGAATTACTAAAAAAAGTACGAAAAATTGAGATTAAGACACGGCGGTTGTCTGATCATATTTTTGGAGGCGAATACCATTCTACCTTTAAGGGGCGCGGTATGACGTTTTCTGAAGTACGCCAGTATCAATTTGGAGACGATGTTCGAAATATCGATTGGAACGTAACCGCGCGTTACAACGAACCTTATATAAAAGTTTTTGAAGAAGAGCGCGAACTCACCATGATGCTTATGGTTGATGTTTCGGGCTCCGAATTATTCGGTACGCAAGAGCAGTTTAAAAATGAAGTAGTTACCGAAATTGCAGCAACTTTGGCGTTTTCGGCAACCCAAAATAACGATAAAATTGGGCTCATTTTATTTTCGGATAAAGTAGAGCTTTATATTCCGCCAAAAAAAGGACGTTCGCATGTGTTGCGCATTATTCGCGAATTGATTGAATTTAAACCAGAAAGCAAACAAACTAATATTGCTGAGGCTTTAAAATTTTTATCGAACGTAATGAAAAAGAAAGCCATTGTGTTTGTGCTGTCCGATTTTATTGCAGACGACTATAAGCAAACCATGAAAATTGTTTCTGGAAAACACGATGTTACTGGCATTCGCGTGTACGATAAACGTGAAGAAGACCTGCCGAATTTAGGTATGGTACAAATGCAGGATGAAGAAACAGGCGAGTTGATGCTGGTTAATACGGCATCAAAAAAAGTAAGACGTAATTACGGAAAGTTTTATCAGGAAAAAGTAGATTATTATACGGATGCCTTTACTAAATCGGGCGCAGGAATAATTGATTGTCGTGTTGATGAAAGCTACGTAAAAAAGTTGTTGGGCTATTTTAAAAGAAGAGGGTAATGGGCACGAAATGCGAAGCAACAAGCATGAAGAAAGCAAAAATGGAAAATAAAATTAAGATAAATATAAAAGATATGCGCAAGAAAAATTCAGGCCTCAGGCTTCGAGTTTCTAGCTTTCTTTTCTTTTTTCTATGCTCTTTTTTCACTTTTGCCCAAGTTACTTCGGCAATCGATTCTACCTCTATAAAAATCGGAGAGCAAATCACTTACAGTATTCAAGTGGAGACCGACTCTACAAAATTAGTTGTGTTTCCCGAAGGCCAAACCTTTTCGCCTTTGGAAATGATTGAATCCTATAAAGTGGATACCTTAAAAAACAACGACAAATTCAATCTTATAAAAAAATACGGTTTAACACAATTCGATTCGGGCTCGTACACCATTCCGAGGCAAAAAATTATTATTGGCGATAAAACCGTTTTTACCGATTCGTTAAAAGTTGAGGTACACAATATTGTTGTCGATACCACAAAACAAGGCTTGTACGATATCAAACCCATTATTGAGGTGGATAAAAGCGGAAGTAATTGGTGGAAATATGTACTGCTAACACTTCTCATAATTAGCATTATCGGGTTTTTAATCTATTGGTTTATTTGGCGGAAAAAACCACTTTCAGAGGAAGAGCAAATTGCCTTATTGCCACCTTACGACAGAGCAAAATTAGCATTAAAAAAGCTTGACGAAAGCCATTATTTAGAACACGAAAACTTTAAGGATTACTATTCTGAGCTCACATTTATCATCAGAAAATATCTTGATGAAAAGGTTTACGACCGCGCTTTAGAAAGCACCACGGACGAATTGATAAGCCGACTTAATTTACTAAAAGATGGCAACCAGGTTGATATTAGTAAAGACGATATTAAAAAACTTGAAAGCATTTTAAAACGTGCCGATTTAGTAAAATTCGCTAAATCCGCTCCAGACGTTGAATTGGCTAAATTAGATAGAAATACCATTGATATTGAAATCGATAATGTTAAGGAAGCATTGCCCGAACCAACCGAAGAAGAGAAGCTGCTAGACATAAAATATAAAGAAGAACAAGAGCGCAAAAAGAAGCGTAAAAAAGTTATGGTTACCATCGCTATTGGCGTGTTTTTACTCATGGCAACCTTTGTTGGTTTTGGCTTAAAATACGGTTTCAGCTATGTTAAAGACACCATTATCGGGCATGAAAGCAAAGAGCTTTTAGAAGGAAATTGGGTAACCAGCGCTTACGGGTTTCCGCCAATAAACATTTCAACTCCTAAAGTTTTAAAGCGCGTTGAGGTGCCTATGACCGAGGAAGAGAAAAGCAACGTGTCCGTTTCGGCGTTTAGCTACGGTACGCTTTTGGATTTCTTTTCGGTAACCGTAAGTACAACCGTGTTGAACAATGCTGGAGAAAACAACATAGATTTAGAAAAGGTTTCAGAAAACAGCCTTAAAGGCTTTGAAGCAAAAGGCGCCAAAGACATTGTGGTTTTAAGAGATAAATTTACAACGCCAAACGGTGCCGAAGGATTGAAAACATCGGGGACATTAAAAATACCAAGCCTCACTTCTGAAAAACTTCAAAGTGGAAATTATACCATGCTTCAGTTTGCCTCGAATAGCGTTTTGCAACAAATTATAATTACAAGCGCAGAAAATGATACATATGGAGATCAAATGGTTGAGCGTATTTTAAATTCAGTAGAACTAAAAGAAGCAGAAGAATAATGTTTGAGGGAATTCAATTTTTAAATAAAGAACTATTTTGGCTATTGCTACTGTTGCCATTAGCCCTCTTTTGGTATGTGTTAAAACATAAAAAGCAAACAGCCGAATTAAAAATGTCGAGCTTAAAAGGCTTTAAAACCACAAATTCGTGGTTGCCAAAAGTAAAGCATTTGCTATTTGTTTTCAGATTGATTGCCTTGGCCTTATTAATAACCGCCATCGCTAGACCGCAAACGGTTGATGTATCAACAAGAACAAAAACAACCAAAGGCATTGATATTGTAATGGCCATTGATGTTTCGGCAAGTATGCTGGCCAAAGATTTATCGCCAAATCGATTGGAAGCCTTAAAAAAGGTAGCAGCTGAATTTATTAAAGGCAGACCAAATGACAGAATTGGCTTGGTTGAATACGCCGGTGAAAGCTTTACCAAAACACCAATTACAAGCGACAAATCGATAGTATTAAGGTCCTTGGCAGATATAAAATACAATACGATTATTGAAGGTGGCACCGCCATTGGCATGGGATTGGCAACCTCGGTTAACAGGTTAAAAGACAGCAAAGCTTCCAGTAAGGTTATTATTTTATTAACCGATGGCGTTAACAATTCCGGGTTTATAGACCCAAAAATAGCGAGCGAATTAGCCTTGGAATACGATATAAAAACATACACGATTGGTATAGGAACCAATGGCACCGCGCTAACTCCCGTGAGTATATTATCAAATGGTAATTTTCAATATGCGCGTGCGCAAGTTGAAATAGATGAAGAACTGCTCAAAGAAATTGCCCAAGTTACGGGCGGAAAATATTTTAGGGCGACCAACAACAAGAAGTTAGAAGAAATTTATAGTGAAATAAACAAGCTTGAAAAAACAGAAATTGAAGAGTTCAAATTTTATAATTATGAAGAAAAGTATCGTTCATTAGTCCTTTTAGCAGGAGCATTATTGCTTTTGGAATTGCTATTGCGCTTTACCTTTTTTAGAAGTTTTGTATAGAGTTTGTTTCCGCGAAAGCGAAAACCTTTAAATTTTTGTTATTTGGAATTTAATTATTGGAATTTTTAAAAGCATGCAGTTAGAAGAAAAAATATGGTTTTGGGCACTGGGAATTATTCCGGTAATAATCCTGTTCTTTTTTGTGCTTCAAATCTGGAAACACAAAGCACAGAATAGGTTTGCCGACAAAAAGCTGCTTAAAAGATTAAGTCCTAATAGGTCGTTGTTCAAATCCATTTTAAAAATAGTGGTTTTAAGTTTGGCATTTGCATGTTTAGCCTTAGCTATGGTAAACCCGAAAATTGGAACCAAGTTAGAAACCGTAAAGCGCGAAGGTGTCGATATTGTTTTTGCCGTCGATGTCTCAAAAAGTATGCTCGCCGAAGATATTGCCCCAAACCGACTGGAAAAATCGAAACAATTGGTTACGCAAATCATAAATAATTTGGCAAGCGACCGCGTAGGCATTATCGCTTACGCCGGAAAAGCATTTCCGCAATTGCCCATAACCACAGATTATGCTTCGGCCAAAATGTTTTTAAACAACATGAATACCGATATGCTATCATCGCAGGGAACGGCCATTGACGAGGCCATTAAATTGGCGAAAACCTATTTTGATGACGAGCAGCAAACCAACCGCGTACTCATTATTATTTCGGATGGCGAAGACCACGGCGAAGGTGCCGTTGCACTTGCCGAAGAAGCTAATAAAGAAGGGATTCGGATTTTTACCATTGGCGTTGGCGATGTAAAGGGCGGTCCCATTCCCGAAAAACGCAATGGTATTATTTTAAATTATAAAAAGGATAACCAAGGCGAAACGGTTATTACACGGCTAAACGAAGAAACGCTTAAAAACATTGCAGCAGAAGCCAAAGGCGCTTATATTAACGGAAAAAACACCAGCGATGTGGTTGAAAACATTAGGGAAATACTAAATAAAATGGATAAAACCGAGTTTGAAGCCAAACAATTTTCCGAATATAAAGATCAATTTCAATGGTTTTTGGGCTTTGGTATTTTCTTTTTGCTTTTGGATATTTTTCTTTTAGAACGCAAAACAGCATGGTTGAAAAAATTGAATCTGTTTAACGAAAACTTGTAAAGTATCGCTTGAAACATGTTTCAAATCAGCCGTTGAAATTGTAATTTCCGCGACCTGTGCTGAACTTGTTTCAGTAAAGCGAAAACCAGATGAATTAAGCTATTATTAATAAACATTTATAAAATTTTTAACGAACTTAAACTGAAAGGTTTTCTATATTAGAATTTAGAATCGATAAAAATGAAACACATAACCATATTTATATTAACCTTGTTTACAGCCTTTTCTTTTGCACAGGAAAAAGAGCAGATAATGGCATTAAAAAAAGCCAATAACTATGTGTACGAAGGCAATACCTTAGTAAATGAAGACGATTTTGTTTCGGCTGAAATGGCCTACAGAAAAGCCATATCGGAGCAACCAACAAGTGTTGCAGGCATATACAACTTAGGAAATTCATATTACAAAAAAGGGAATTATGAGGAAGCCTTATACCGTCATCAACAAGCGGCCGAAAATGCAGAATCCAAAGCCGAAAAGCACAAGGCATTTCATAATATCGGCAATATTTTAATGCAGAACAAAAAGTGCAAAGAAGCGGTTGAAGCCTATAAAAGTGCCTTGAGAAATAACCCTACCGACGATGAAACACGCTATAATTTAGGATTGGCAAAGGAATGTGCAGAGCAGCAAAAAGACCAGAATAAAGACGACGAAAACAAGGATAACAAAGACGAGAACAAAGACCAGGAAAAGAAAGAGAACGAAGATAACAAGGATAAGGAGGGCGAAGACAAAGACAATAAAAAAGACGAAGGCGACGAGGATAAAAAAGAAGGCGACGACAAAAAAGATGACGAAGGAAAGCCTAAAGATGAAAAAGAAGATAAAGGAAAAGGAGAAGACGACAAGAAAAAAGAACAGCAAAAACCGAAGCCGCAACCCGGACAATTATCGCCACAACAAATAAAGAGTTTATTGGAGGCCATGAATAACCAAGAAAAAAAGGTGCAAGAAAAAATGAATGCCGAAAAACAGAAAGGCGTTAAAGTAAAAACCGAAAAGGACTGGTAAAGAGGCTAGAAGTTGGTAGCTGGAAGTTGAAACCTGCTTTTATTGGTCGTTTCCTGCAAGGATTTAAAAACCTTGTAGGTATGAAAAAGCTAAAAGTTGCATGACCGAAGTTGAAACGATTAAAGAAACAGTAAATCATTATTGTCATTCCTGCGCAGGCAGGAATCCATTTTGAAAAGAAAAATGAAATTAAAAAAATACATATCCATTTTAATACTAATGTTTGTAACAAGCTTTACGTTTTCGCAGGTAAAGTTTGAAGCCAAGGTTAGTAAAAAGAAATTAGGCGTAAACGAGCGTTTGCGTGTCGATTTTGAAATGAATCAAGATGGCGACAACTTTAATCCACCAAGCTTTAGTGGGTTTACGGTTGTTGGCGGTCCAAACCAATCGGTAAGCAACTCGTGGATTAATGGCGTTCGATCGTATAAAAAAACATACAGCTATTTTTTAGCGCCTAAAAAACAGGGCAATTTTACAATTAATCAAGCTACCATTTCTGTTGATGACGAAACCTATAAAACCTTGCCCGTAAACATTGTGGTTACGGCCGCGGTTGATAAACCCAAAGACCCTAACGACCCAAATTATGTCGCTTCGGAAAACATCCATTTGGTCGCCGAAATTTCGAAAACAAACCCGTATTTAAACGAAGCCATTACGGTTGTTTACAAATTGTATGTTTCACCAAACACAGGCGTGGATAATTGGCGCGAAATTGATAGCCCAAGATATAACGACTTTTGGAGTCAGAACATAGACATGAAAGGGCAAAAAGTCCAAAATGGCACGTACAAAGGTGAAGATTATCGCTTTTTAGTGCTACGTAAAACAGTACTCTATCCACAGAAAACAGGTAAATTAAACTTAGAGCCTTTAAGTTTGGATATTACGGTGCAAGTGCCAACAAATAGACGCGATATTTTTGGAAGTCGGTTAATGACGAGGGCACATAGAACCGTTTCGGCCGGTAGTAAAACAATCCATGTTAAACCATTACCGGAAAAAGGAAAACCAGTAGATTTTACTGGAGCTGTTGGTGATTTTAACTTTAATGTATCGGCTTCAAAAACCGAATTGGATGCTTCAGAATCGCTTCAAGTAAAGGTTGGTGTAAGCGGAAAAGGCAACCTAAAACTGTTTAAATTACCTAAAGTATCGTTACCAAGTTCATTAGAGGTTTACGAGCCAGAACACACCGAAAATGTTAAAACAAACCTGTCTGGTATGCAAGGGAATATCTCCGATAGTTACACTGTTGTGCCTCAATATAAAGGTAAATATCCCATACCTAGTATTTCATTTTCATATTTCGATTTAAAGACCGAAAGCTATAAAAGATTATCCTCTGATGAAATTATAATCGATGTTTTAGAAGGTCCGCTTAATAACGATTCAAACTCCAATACCACACATACTAATGTAGGGAAACAGCGTGTAGTTTTAAACAACGACCAATTTGCATTTATAAAAACAAACACGAGTTTTTCATCTATAAAATCGACGTATTTCTTTAAAACCCCATTATTTTGGAGTGCTTTATTGTTGCCGTTTTTAGCCATTCCGTTGGCCATAATTATCAGAAAGAAAAAAGCAACCCGAGATGCCGATGTTTACGGAAACAGAATAAGAAAAGCCGATAGATTAGCCAAGAAATATTTAGGCAATGCCAAAAAAGCATTGGGCAATAAAGAGGCTTTTTATATTGCCTTGGAAAAAGCGTTGCACAATTATTTGAAAGCCAAATTGCATATAGAAACCAGCGATTTGAGTAAAGATAAAGTGATTGATTTACTAAAAGACAAACAAGTAGATGACATTGTAATTTCAGATTTTGTAAGCATTATTAAAAACTGCGAATTGGCACGTTACACACCAATTACCAATGTAGAAATGCAACAAGATTATGAAAAGGCAGCAAAAACCATTTCGTTAATTGATAAACAAGCTAGATAAAGATTTGTCATTCCAGCGAAAGCAGGAATCCATTTTTATTATAAAATTATAAATGAGACCACTAATTCACATACTAATATTTTTACTATCTGTAGTTTCAGTAGCTCAAAACAACGTACTTTTCGAGGAAGCAAATACCCTGTACAACCAAGGGAAATATGCCGAAGCCATAGATAAATACACCGCCATTTTAGAGACTGGAAACCACTCTGCCGAATTGTATTTTAACTTAGCCAATGCGCATTATAAATTAAATAACATAGCGCCCAGTATTTACTTTTACGAAAAAGCCTTACTGCTGTCGCCTCATGACGATGAGATAAAAAACAACATGGCTTTTGCAAAAAACATGACCATTGATGCTATTGATGTTGTTCCGGAATCGGGGATTTCCAAATTTATCAAAAGCACTACAAACATGATGGCTTACGATGTTTGGGCAAAAATCTCGGTTGCTTTGGTGCTCTGTTTTGTGATACTATTTTTAATCTATTATTTTGCGTATTCAACCATAAACAAACGTCTCGCTTTTATAGGCAGTTTAACCAGTTTGTTTTTAATGTGTGTTTCTTTAACGTTTGCCTTTCATAAATTTAATATCGATAAAAAGAATAAACCCGCTATTGTTTTTGCACAGGAGAGCAAAGTAAAAAGCGAACCGAACTCCAGAAGCGAAGAATCTTTTAGACTGCACGAAGGCACTAAAGTTCAGGTTTTAGATACCGTAAATGAATGGAAAAAAATTAAACTGGCCGATGGCAAAACTGGATGGATTTCTTCCAACGATATTAAATTGTTGAATGATTTTTAATTTATATAAAACAAAATAAAAGTAAAAAAGGCTATATTTGCGCCCATAAAAGCATCATTTGAATGTCAAAAAAAGGAATATCAATATTTTTTTCAATAATCTTTATAGCGTTTATAGCTGCACCAACGGTTATAACCATAGTTGATGACACTATTGATGTTTCCATAATTTTCTCGACTGCTGAAGAAGAGGAAAAAGGATTCAAAATTGTATTTTCAAATGAAAAAGGCAACGAATCCGACTTAGCTTTTACTTCCATTGAAAACAATTTAGGGTACTACTTTAAAAACTACCCTAAACCACACTTAAACCTTATTTCTCCACCTCCCGAGTTTATTTCATAGTTTTTTAAATTCAGAACAAAACCTTGTTCAAACAAACAACCATGGAAATAGCTGTCATATTTTATTGATAGTAGCCACGGTATTCAAAATATTTACTAAAAAGTAAATCAATTATAAAAAACAATGAAAAACTTTTTTTCAAATTTTAAAGGTGATGCCTTTGGCGGTATTACGGCCGGAATTGTAGCCTTACCATTAGCTCTGGCTTTTGGGGTTTCCTCAGGATTAGGGCCAACAGCTGGATTGTACGGCGCCATTTTTATCAGCTTTTTTGCCGCCCTTTTTGGCGGAACGAACACCCAAATATCTGGACCAACAGCACCAATGACGGCGGTAAGTATGGTAGTAATTGCAGGTATTATCGCTACTAACGATGGCGACGTAAACAAAGCTTTACCCGTTATTTTAACCGTATTTTTACTTGCGGGATTAATGCAGATTGGCTTAGGTGCTTTGGGTCTTGGAAAGTACATTAGGTACATTCCGTATCCGGTAGTTTCCGGATTTATGACCGCCATCGGGGTTATTATTTTACTCACTCAAATTTTACCATCTATGGGTTATTATCCAAAAGAAGATGTAGAATTTGTAAACCAATTTAAGCCACAGGCCGAAGAGGTTATTCTCGAAAATATTTTAAAGGAAGAAGCCGGCGAGGGTATTTTGGTTCTCGAGGATTTTAAAGAAACCATTGCAAGAGCTGGTGAGGTTTCGCAAGAGGCTATTTTAAAAGAATCGCAAACACTTGCGGCCAAAGAAGCATCAGGAGCACTTGGCGCTATTAAAGCCTTGCCTCGCGCACTACAGAACATAAATTTGTTAGAATTGCTTTTAGCCTTAGGAACCATTTTTATAATCTACGGGTTTAAGCGCATTACAAAAGCTGTTCCAAGTACATTGGTCGCTTTAATTGTAATGTCTGGAATTGCCGTTGGCTTTGGCTTAAATTACAGACCAATTGAAGAAATCCCAAGTGGCCTCCCTGTACCAAACCTAGAAATATTTACATCCTTTACATTCAACAGTATTTCACCGTATATTTTTACAGCACTTACATTGGCATTATTAGGTGCCATTGATTCGTTGCTAACAAGTGTGGTTGCCGATAATATGACCAAAACCAAACACAAACCGAATAAAGAATTGGTCGGTCAAGGTATTGGTAATAGTGTTGCCGCTATATTTGGTGGGATTCCGGGAGCTGGTGCAACAATTAGAACGGTAGTAAATATTACCTCGGGCGGAAAAACAAAACTATCGGGTATGATTGCCGGTGTTTTGCTGTTTATTATTTTACTCGGTTTAGGCCCCATTGCATCACAAATTCCGGCAGCGGTTTTAGCAGGAATTTTAATTACCGTAGGTATTGGCGTGATGGATTATAAAGGCTTAAAAGCCATACCAAGTTTGCCAAAAGACATAAAACTAGGCACCTTAAAACTAAGCTCGGAAGTGGTAATAATGTTAATCGTATTGTTACTTTCAACCTTTTGGAACTTGGTTTACGCCGTAGGTATTGGGTTGGTAATTGCCTCATTGATGTTTATGAAAAAAATAGGCGATTTAACGGCCGGCCGAAGCGATGTAAAAACACTTAAAGAAGAAGTATGGAAAGACGAAATTAATTTTCCAGACCACTTAAAAGAACACGTGTTTATCAAACATTTAAAAGGGCCATTGTTTTTTGGATCGACAAGCGAATTTCAACAACTTACCTTGCAAATTCCAGATACGGCAACTTATGTTATTATGCGATTAGGGCGCATGCAGTACATGGATCAATCGGGGTTATATGCCATGGAAGACATGCTGCAAGATTTAAAAAAGAAAAATATTGAAGTTCTTTTTGTGGGCTTATTGAAACAGCCTCGATATATGATGGTACGTATTGATATTATCCCGGACTTTATTCCAGAAGCACATATTTTCCCTAAATTTGAAGACTGTGTGAAATGGATCAAACAAAATGTTAACGAAAAAAACTATTAATAATGGATTTAAAAAAAGTATTTGAGAACAACGAAAAGTGGATTAAAAATAAACTAAATGTTCAGGACAATTATTTTGAAGAACTCGGTAAAGGCCAAACACCAGAACTCTTATATATAGGGTGCAGCGATAGTAGGGTTACTGCCGAAGATTTAATGGGACTTGGTCCGGGCGAGGTTTTTGTACATCGCAACATAGCAAATATGGTTATAAGCATAGACTTGAGCGTAATGTCGGTTGTTAATTATGCGGTTAACCATTTAAAAGTTAAACAAATTGTAGTTTGCGGGCATTATGCTTGCGGCGGTGTAAAAGCGGCAATGCAATCGGCAGATTTGGGTATTTTAAACCCCTGGTTGCGTAACATTCGCGATGTATATAGAATACATAAAGACGAATTAAATGCCATAGAAGATGAAGATAAAAAATATGACAGACTTGTAGAGCTTAATGTACAGGAACAATGTGTTAATTTAATTAAAACAGCAGCCGTACAAAAGGCGTTCAGAGACCGAGGCTTGGTAGTACATGGTTGGGTGTTTGATATTAGCACTGGAAAACTCATTGATTTGAAGATTGACTTCGAAAAATATTTAAAGGATATTATGGAAATTTATCATTTAGACTAAAACAAAAAAACCACTCTTTCGAGTGTTTTTTTTGTGTCAAACTGAGTGCAGTCGAAGTTTTAATGTTATAAAAACCAATGCATTTCGACTGCGCTCAATGTGACTTTAAGAGTAGAAATTGACTTTTCAGGCAGCCTCTTTATGATTAACTTAAATGGGTTTTATCCAAAGTAAATGTTTCCATTTTTCTTTTTCGCGCATTACCAAACCAATGTTAATGGCAAACAAAGCACCCGTTTGTACAAGCTCTTCAATGTCATCTGGTTCTAAAAACAAATGAAATAAGAAAATGTGCAAGGATATCGGCAACAAAAACAAAGCGCCAATAAATCCTGTGCCTTGAATAATTAAAAGCAATCCGAATAATAATTCGCAAATACCTAAAACTTCCCAAAAATAGCCTGTTTGTTTTGCGCCATTTATATAAAGGATTTTTTGCAGGGTGTTAACCTTTTCAGGTGCTGCAAATTTTTGAGCTTTTTCAACAACTTCAATGGGTTCGGGCATTGGTTTGTTGAATTTTTGAATCCCTCCATAAATCATAAATCCTCCTAAAAAAAGACGACATGCAATAACTAAAATATTAATTGATTTTTTCATGTTTAAAAAGTAGTTACACCCGTATTAGGTTGAAAAACATAGTTGAAAGTATAGTACGGTGTTTCATCTGCATAAGCATCAGGGTTTGCCGGTGCATCTTTATAATAACTTAAAATTTCAACTTTGGCGTAAAGCCCATTGTGCGTTTTAAAAACCAATATTTTCCCTGGTGTTGGCGTAATCAAATGTGTTGGCGGACCAGCGTAAGTGTACCAGCTATTGCCGCTTCCCGTTGAAATGGCATACCCCGTATCGGAATCTTGTTCAAATAAAGATGTGTCAACATTTGTTACAGAAGCCATGGTTCCGTTGGCAATGTACACCGCTGCGTTTCCTGTACGGTTTGGCTCGTCGGTTGTTCCTAAAGTTGTTCCGCCATTTACAATAATCGAAGTGCCTCTAAAGGCAATATCCCAATTGGTATCGCTAGTTGTTGTTTGTCCTGTTGCAAAATTAAACTTTGTAAATGTGCCCGAAACGGGTTGGCCTTGACCACCTGTTTGTGGGGCGTGTAAATTGGTAACGCTTTCGGATGCTACCTCTAATAATGGTGGGGAATCATCATCGCTACAAGATGTGAAGCCTATAAATATTGTTAATAAAATTACGAGTTGAGTTGTTTTAATGGTGTTCATAGTGTTTATGTATTTAAAATTGAATATTTAATTTTCCGTATATAATTCTGCCAGCAATATTGCTGATGTTTTGTGTGTCTGTAAAATTGAATAGATTATCAACCCCAAAACCTAATTGGTAGTTTTTATAAATGGTTTTGTTAAGAGCGAAATCGATAATGGCATAGCCATCAACAAAATCGTCATAAACATCTAAATAGGTGTTTCCGTTGGTGTCAAACAACCCGTATTTACTTCGGTAGGTTCCTCTTATGTTGGTGTCTAAATCCCATTGGGGTATGTTATAAAACAGCTTAAGATTTGCCATGTGTCGGGAGCGGTTGTACAAACCGAAATAATCCTGCTTTTTAAGTTGAAACGATGGCGAGCTGGGATTTTCGCGGGCAAAAACCTGTCCGTTTTTAAATGCTTTTTCGGCAGTTTCATCTTTGGCAAATAATAATTGATAACCGCCCGATATTTTTATTTGATTTACGGGTTTCCAAGTGGCATTAAATTCTAATCCCTGGGTATAAACCTGATTCACATTGTAATAGCTAAACACATTTTGGCCATTGGTTTTAGTTGCAATAACCCGGGTATCGATTAAATCGTCAATATGATTTCTAAACAGATTTAATTCCAATTTAATGGCAGAAGATGGTTTATAATCAAGCCCAACATTTATGCTTATTGAATTTTCTGGATGCAATTCCGCTTCAAATTCTGAAATAGGAACAACAATATTCGCTATTTCACCTTGCGATTCTAACTCTGGAATGGTTGTAGACACGGCGTTGTATCCTAAAATCGTGTAGCCCACCGTGGCATTGGTAAAATTAAAATACAGTTGCCTAAAATCTGGTGCCTTAAAACCGTATCCAACCGAACTTTTTACAGCGAACTTATCGTTTATCTCATAGCGTATCGCCGCTTTGGGACTAAATTGCGATTTGTATTTGTTGTGGCTATCAAAACGTGCGCCCAAAATAAGGTTGAGCTTTTCGGTTAAATCGCCGTCATATTGCAGGTAAACATATGGCGAATTAAACTCGGGTTGCACCATAAAACCGGTTCTATTTAAAGTTTCGTGATTAAACCCCAAACCGCCAATAAAGTTATTTGCATGGTTTAGCTTATAAGTGCTTCGAATTTCAGGGCGAATTAATAATTGGTTGTAATAACTATCGCTAAACCTGCTACCGTTTTCGTCATTCAAAAAATCTTTAGCTTTATACTGTGTGGTATAAAATTCAAAATAACTGCTCCATTTTTCAGAATAGGCATGGCTTAATTTCAAATGCGTATTCCACTCGTTTATAGCGCTTTCGCCCTTTAAGGTTGATGATGCGTTGTAATCTTGATTTTGGGTGTAATATTTACCAGCGATAAACAGGTTGGTCGCCTCAGAAAAATCAAAAGTCACTTTGGTATTTATAGTGTAATTTTTAAATGGATCAACAGTGTTTAAATCATCATTTTTATTCAAATCATAACCATCGCTACTGTATCTGTTTAAAAAAATACCAGCTTTAAGTTTCTTGTTTTTGTAATTGATTGTTGTGCTTAAATCGTTGGTATTAAACGTGCCTATCCTATAATTTATATCACCTTTAAAACCTGTTTTTGGCGTTTCGGTAATAATATTTATAACGCCACCAAGCGCATCGCTACCGTATAAACTAGACGATGCACCTTTTACGATTTCTATTTGTTTGATGTTGCCAACGGTAATTCTACTAAGGTCTAATGTCCCGGCAGATCGCCCAACAAGAGGTACACCATCAACCATTATTAAGGTGTATTGCGAGTCTAAACCTTGGAGTTGAATCCCTTCTCCACCACCAAAATCCGGTACGGTAATCAGTCCGGTTTGCTCGTTTAAAATATCGTTTAATCGTATTGAATTTGAGCGCTTTATGTCTTTTTTCGAAATGATTTGTGCAGGCATTGGTAACGACGATAATTGCCTAATGGTTCTTGTAGCCGTGATAATAACCTCATCTAAATTTTCAGTTTTAGTTGAATCGGTTAAAACGTTTATGGATTCTTGGGAAACCGAATAACTGAGAAAAAAAAGCGAAAAATAAATGCAAAAATATTTTTTATTTAGAATCATTCTTGATTAAATTTGTCGCAAATATATAGGTTATTTTTATTCAGTCTAAATAAGAATAAATAAATTTTCAATTTTTTTTAATCATAAAAAACAAACCATTTAAAATGAAACGATTAACACTTTTACCATTATTACTTTTAACATTTTCTCTAGTAACATATGGGCAAACCAAAAAAGAAAAAGACCAGAAAGCGATAAAAGATATGTGCGGTTGCTATGAAATTAAGTTTAAATACGCCGAAACGTTTTCACCGGATATCGCCTACGAAAAAGCTTATGATTACAGAGCCCACGCATTAGAATGGGCAGAATTGATAACCGATAAAGATGATGAAATAAGCATACAGCACTTGTTGGTTGTAAACGATACCATGATTATAAAACATTGGCGACAAGATTGGCAGTTTCAAAACCAAAACGTATTTGATTATACCGCCAAAAACACATGGCGCGTTAAAGAACTTTCAGAAGAACAGGTAAAGGGGCAATGGGCACAAAAAGTGTATCAAGTAGATGATAGCCCGAGGTATTCCGGATCGGCTACTTGGGTTCATGTTGATGGAAAGCGTTTTTGGGAAAACAGAACCGATGCACCGCTTCCCAGACGTGAATACTCAAAAAGAAGCGATTACAACATTTTGGCCAGAGGCAATGCCGTAAAACTTACAGACTATGGTTGGTTGCACGAACAAGATAACGACAAAATTATAAGGGAAACCGGTAAAGACGACATCCTTTTAGCCCAAGAAAAAGGCTATAATATATACACCAAAGTAGCTGATGAAAAATGTAAAGTTGCCAGAGATTGGTGGAAAGAAAACAATAAAGTTTGGAAAAAAGTAAAGCAAGAATGGGATAAGGTTTTTGCGGAAAACAAGGAAGTGAAATTAAAAAGTAAAGTTGATGGCAAAATGTTGCATCAGCATTTATTCGCTTTAGATAATAAGGCTAGCAGAAAAGATATTAGAGCCATAATCAATACGTTTTTGAATTAGTTTAGTTGATCTTGAAGCAGCATATTTTCACCATTGGGAAGATGTAAATACCATCTTTTATAATATATTATTTTGGAATTATTATAACATGGAAAGGTATGCTGTAAAAGGTTTTAAAAATGCCACCAATACACGAATAATTATTTTTGGTTTTATTCGTGTATTTGTGGCAAAAAACCATGCTATTTGTGGCATGCGACCCTGAAACAAGTTCAGGGTGACGAACTAATTATGTTACATTACGGACAATCATTCTGATTATTTATTTGGGATGATTTTGAGGTCATATTACAAATTCATCCAACGTTTTACAGCATCATTATAACTTCTGCCCGTGGTTATGGCTGTTGAATCACTTAAGGTGATAATGAATCTGCTATTAAAATATTTTTGAACGTTTTTTACAAACTCCGTATTAATAATGAAGCCCTTGTGCACTCTTAAAAAATAGTCCGGTAGTTTTTGTTCTAAACCCGATAAAGAATCTTCAATTAAATAACGCCCATCTTTGGTATGCAGCGCCACATAGCGGTCGTCTGCTTTAAAATAGCTGATATGTTCCAGTTTTATAATAATGAGCGTATCGCCTTTTTTTACGGTAATGGAAGTCATTTTTTTGGCTTCTTTTTTAGACGTTAATTCTTCTAATAAAGCCAAAACATTTTGCGAGGTTGTATGGTCACTAAACAGTTTTAATTTGTTGACCGATTGTTGCAATCGCTCCAAACTTACGGGTTTTAATAAATAATCGATACTATTGGTGTCGAACGCTTTTAAGGAATACTGGTCGTAAGCCGTACAAAAGATAACGATTGGAATGGTTTTTAAACGCTTCAATAAATCAAAACCCGATACTTCTGGCATTTCAATATCCAAGAAAATAAGGTCTGGCTTTAGCACTTCAATTTTTTCTTGAGCGTCAATAGCATCTTCTGCAAGGGCGATGACTTGAAAGGTGTCTGGGAAACTTTTCAATAATTTCAGCAAGCGTTCCCGTGCTGGTGGCTCATCGTCAATAATAATGGTTTTATATATTTTTTGCATTATTTAATTTTTTGGAATTATAATCGAGATATGTTTTGCAGGTGCATTCTCCCAATGTAAAGATGCTTTGTCGCCATAACTTAAACGCAATAAATCGTAAACCGTTTGCAAGCCGTGGCCACTTACCAATCCATTTTCAAAATCAGGACCATTATCGATAACTCGAATTAATAAATTGTCGTCTTCCTGTTTAATCTCCAATACAATAAGGCCTTCGCCTCTAATTTGGGACACACCGTGTTTTATGGCATTTTCAACCAAAGGTTGTAAAATATACATGGGTATTGCTTCATTTTCCAGCGTTTTCTCAACCTCTAAAATAAATGTTAATCGCTCGCCAAAACGGATTTTTTCAATCTCTAAATAGTTTTGCACCATAAGCACTTCTTCTTTTACGGTGCTCATTTGTTGCCCTTTTTTATTAATGGAATAGCGAAATAAATTAGATAAGGACAAGGCCATTTTTTCTGTTTTCTCCGGGCTTTTATACGCCAAACCTGCAATGGAATTTAAAGCATTATACAAAAAATGCGGATTGATGTGCGATTGTAATAATTTTAATTCCGATTGGGTGTTTGCTTCTTTTAATCGGCTTAATTCTACGTCTTTTTCGTTTACTAGAGATTGGGCCATGTGATTTAGGTAGATGAGTAAACCTCTTCCAAAAGCTAGTGCAATCCATAAAAATAGTATTGGAGCATAAGATTCTTGAAATTGAAAGTTTTGTATAATACCTTTTCCAACTGCTAACATTGGAATATTAAAAGCAACAAAAGTAAATATAACTTTTAAAACCAATTGTAAAGTGAAATTCAGATTTTGCTTTTTTATGAGGTTGTCAAATAACCATAATGATAAAGAAATTATAACAGTAAAGACAGTTGCACCAACAATCATATATAGAGATTCTATCCAGGTGATTGTAGAGTTTATATCTATTATATAACCATAAATTTGTATGAAATACGCAAGATTCAACATTATAAATAATATCGGATAAAAATAATTTAAAAACGAATACTTGAATTTCTTATTTTGAAAATACCCAAAGAGTAAGATGAAAACCAAAATTCCTACTCCTACAATGATTATTAACGCTTTTGCTTTCGTTAATTTTTTGTTTAAAAAATTACTCGCATACCTCCAAGGATAATTTGCGTACATATACTCCTTGAATTGTTCATTAAAATTTTCTGAATATAGCTTTTGAAGTAAAAATTTATCTTGCTCATTAAATTTAGCGTATTGAGGCACATAATCTTGAGAAAAATACACCCCCTTATTAGCAATATCAGCATATGAATTTAAATCATTAGGATGAATAAAACAAAGCGTTCTCAAAAACTCATATTGTATGTATTGTTTTCTTTTTTCGTATGAAATAGAATCTTTAAAAAAGAACCAAACACTATTAGGTTCTCTTTTAAAACCTTCTTCTTTAATCTTATTAGACCTTTCAATGCTACTTCCATCGGATAATACTGTTTTTATTTTGGCACCAAATGTTGACCTATCTGCTATTTCAAAACTTAATGGTACAACAGAATATCGTAATCTATGGTACGGAATATCCTTAATTTTTTTCTCCCAATCATTTTTATATTTACTTGTATTGGAAATTTTTTCGCCTGCATAATCATCTAAATATTCAATAGTTTTGAGCGGAAGTAGAGCCCTTAAGTCTTCCATTATTTCTTGTACAGCAATACTATCTAGTTTTGTAGCTCTGTTAAGTTCTAATAATATTGGCCCATCATCCATAAGAGGATTAATTTTATAAACAGACTCTGTTTTTCCATCAAATAGCCGATATTTTATATATTCCCAATTATCATCTTTGGGGTTTTTATAATTTTCAATTGCCACTCTATTAGACAATGATAATCGATTGTTTGACTGAATAATTAGTTGGGTTACAACAAAAATTAAAATAAGTGCTATTATTCTTTTCATAATGACATATTCACTTGTTTACACCACAAAAGAACGGTAACGGTTGGTTTTAAAAAACCAGTTTCGGGCAAACTGCAAAACAAGTGTGGTAAGTTGCATAGATTCTTAATGTTAATAGGCATATAAAAGAAGCTGTCTGAAAAGTCTAATTCTATATCGTATTGAGTACTTCAACGGCACTCAACACAGGCTTTGTCGAAATATTTTAACGTATTGATAATCCAGTTCGGTTTCGACAGACTCAACCTGACAAATTAAATTCAAAAATTTTTTCAATCAGCTTATTAAATGTGTTTAAGTATTACATGACTTGATTAATAAGTAGCTAAAACTGCCAAATGCGTGTATTTAAAATCGCCATGGCCGTTTATAATTTTTATTTTAAAATACCTATAAGTAGTGTTATCTGGCAAGTCTATAAATTGGTGGTTTTGTTGTCTTTTCAAGCTATAATCGCCTATTTTTTGCCAGTTACCATTGGTGTTACTACCCCAAATTTCGAAGTCTTTTATAACGCCGTTTAAATTGTCCCGATTGCCAAAAGCAAAACCATTTATGGCAGTGGTTTCATTTCTGTCTAAAACAAAATAATGCGGATAATTAGGTAGGCTATTTCTATATTCGGTATGCCAAAAGGTATCTTGGTAACCGTCTAATATATTACTTGCTGGTCCATCTTCTTCTTGACTGTTGACTTCAATAATTTTCCAGTTTGTTGGATGGATTGTTTTTTTGCTATCGATGACTTCTATATTAGAAACACCATTTTTAAATTCATACTCATAACTGTAGGTGTTCTGCGTTCCATTTTCGTGATAAAAACGGATTCTGAGCTGGTATTCGCCTTCCAATTTAAAAAATTCTGATAATGAATTTTCTACATACAGACTGTCCGTACCAACGGGTTTTGTGTTCCACGCAATTGCATCATAATCTTTATTGCCTCCTGCTGGGTAAGGGTCGTGCCAAACCACAATGTCTGTAACGGGCACATCACTTTTAAAATTACCGGAAATAATAATTTTTCCATCTTCTACTTTACCTTTTAGTTGTGTGAGTTTATTTTTGGTTGGACCATACCAATCTGTGCGAACCTCGTTGCTAAAGGCTTGACTATTAGAAAATGTTGCCGCAGTAGCTCCTGTAATAAATGTGGGCGATTTACCATAAGTGTAATTACCGGCACCCATTAATGCCGTACCTTTAGAGTCTCTTTCACTCTTTTTTTCACTATTATGCGGCGCATTTAAACCATGGCCCAATTCGTGGTACAAGCCACCAATCCATTTGGTTGCCAATGCGCCATATTTACCGGATGTTCCCAAGTGCTCCAATTTCATTTCTGGATAATCAAGCGCATAGCAAAAGGTGCCCAATCCATAAAAAGGAACGCCGCCGGGGTTTAATGGGTCTCCGGATATTGAAGGTAAAATGACTAAAGAGTGATCGCTGTGTTTTTTATCTGGGTTTTCTATAAAATACGCCTGTAGCTCTTTGTTTATAACAGAACCTCCGCCTCTATATGGATAGGTTTCTTTACCATTTTTAGAATATATGGTTATGATATTAACTTGGTTATTCTCTTTTAAATCCAATCCAAAAGACTTCCTCCCAAAGCCTTCCTTTTCCATATAATTGGCGCAATATTCTTGGAAATCAAGTAGAATGTCGCTTATTCTTTTAGAATACCCAGGAACGGTATCTACGCCTTTTGGTACCCAATAAATAACATTTAATTTGTTGGCTTGATTCCTCCATTCGTTATCCGTTCTTGTAGTGTTTTTTAAATTGACTCCTGAAGTGGTATCCTTTGCGTTTTGGATGTTTTTTGGACATCCATAAAACGTTAATGTAGCAAGGATTATTAATAGAATAATAGGTTTTTTCATTTTAAATGATCTATGTGGTGTAAAAATTAGTTTCACTTGAAAAAGCTTCAGAAGTAGCATATCCAAACAGGCAATAATTACGCACTTTTGTTAGAAAGGTGTACATAGTATATTCTGTTTTTTTACCGGGACTTAGCTCATTAATATCATCGTTTAATAAATTGAAAACAGCATCTTCTTTTTCAGGATTAAAATATGTTTTAAACGATGCTATAAAGTCTTCGTCACTTATTTTATTTACTTTTTTGTTGTGATTAAGCGATAGTTCATTTTCGAATGCTTTACTGCCTTTTCGGAAGTTTTCTTTGCTCTTATCGTTTTCGGTGTGGTAAAACATCTGGTCTAAAAATACCGTGAGATTCATTGTTTCAACTAATGGAAAATGCATTTTAGGCATAATGGTTTCCGTTAAACGCTTAACCAATTCCGCTTCACTTTTAGATAAAAACAAATAATTTGTGGTGACCGAGTTATCGGTACAGGCAGTTACAACATTCAGTAAAGTTGGCGTTGCGACGGTACAGCCAAAAGCCAGTGCTATATTTTTTATTGCTTTTCTTCTATCCATATCCTTAAAATTTACCGTTTTTAAATTCGGCGATGGCGTGATGCGCTGCCCTAGCGGTTAATGCCATATAGGTTAATGACGGGTTTTGACTTGCGGAAGAGGTCATGCAAGAACCATCGGTTACATAAACATTAGGTACGGCATGAATTTGATTGTATTTATTTAATACCGATGTTTTTGCATCTTTACCCATTCTGGCGGTTCCCATTTCGTGAATGGCATGCCCGGGCGCAAAAGCTCCATCGTATCCTTTTACATTTTTAAACCCAGCTTTGGTTAGCATTTCTACGGCTTCGGACTGCATGTGTGCCCGCATTAATTTTTCGTTTTCCTTAAACTCGCAGTCAAAGGTTACAGTGGGCAATCCCCATGCGTCTGTTTTGTTATAGTCGAGCGTTAATTTGTTCTCATGATACGGCAAACATTCGCCAAACCCCGTCATACCAACTTGCCATGGGCCTTGTTTTTTAAGGGTTTCTTTTAAATCGAGCCCATAACTGAGTTCCATTATAGCGCGACGCCAATCGCCTCTAGTTGCTGTTCCTTGAAAAAAATAACCTCGCAAATAATCCTTTTTAGTCGCTTTATCTCCCAGATTTTGAAATCGAGGAATATGGAAACTTGCCGGTCTATTATCAACAAAAGTTACATCTTTAAAACCATCGTAATCTGCGGTAGCGCCCACTCTAAAATGATGATCCATTAAATTGTGCCCCAGTTCGCCGCTATCGTTGCCTAACCCATTTGGAAATCTTTTGGATTTCGATTGAAGCAGAATACTCGTTGACGCCACCGTAGAGGCACAACAAAAAACAACCTTCGCATAAAACGTTAATTTTTCTTTGGTTTGGGTATCTATAATTTTAACTCCAATGGCTTTTTTAGAGCGCTCATCGTATATAATTTCATAGGCATTGGAATATGGTCTCAAAGTCATGTTTCCGGTTCTTTCGGCTGCCGGTAAGGTTGAAGCGTTGCTACTAAAATAACCCCCTAAAGGGCAACCTCTCATGCATTTGTTTCTATAGGCGCAATTGTATCTGCCTTCGTAGGTTTCATTTCCAGTAATATTCGCAAACCGCCCTATCGTTAAAGTCCTATCGGTATAATGCTTGTGAATTTGCGATTTGAATTCTTCTTCAACCACATTAAGTGCCATGGGTGGGGAAAAGTAACCGTCCGGTAATTGCGGTAAGCCTAATTTTTCGCCGCATACGCCAATATATTTTTCAACATAGGTGTACCAAGACTCAATGTCTTTATAGCGTATGGGCCAATCGACACCAAAACCGTCTAGCTTGTTGGCATTAAAATCGAGATCGCTCAATCTTAGAGCTTGTCGTCCCCAAGTTAAGGAGCGGCCACCCACATGATAGCCTCTAATCCAATCAAACCTTTTGGTTTCGTTATAAGGATGTTTTAAGTCGTTAACAAACCAATGCTTAGTGCCTTGATTTGTAACATATCCCGCTCTTGCTTGTTTGGGTTGGTTTTTTTGGTCTTCTAAACTGGGGGTTCCTCTAAACTCTAATTCCCATGTTTCTTTGTTGGCGGTAGGGTAATCAACAATATGCTCAACAGGTCTGCCTTTCTCTAAAACAAGGGTTTTTAATCCGCCTTCGCAAAGCTCTTTTGCTGCCCATCCACCAGAAATCCCTGTGCCTATCACTATGGCGTCAAAAGTATTATTAGTATTACTATAGGGCATTCTGTTTGTAATTAAATGGTAATGTCAACTCTATTTCCAAATATTATTATGAAGGTCTAAAAATAGGAATTTTATACTACTTAAAATCACCAAAACCGAACCTTTTACATTAACAACCCTAGCTTGAAAATATTTATAATAATGAAAAGATTAAATGAAATTAGAAAGCACCAAAAAAGTTATAAAATGAATACTATTTGTGATTATATGAAAAATTCGGTGGTGGAATGGATTTCCTTTAAAACAAAATAACTTTCAAGTACACCAATGTTTTCAATCTTGGATAGTTTAAGCCTTACAAACTCATGATAGGCATCTAAGCTTTGAAGGTTTATTTTTAGAAAAAAATCTACTTTTCCTGCCATGTGATAACATTCCTGAACTTCTTTGAGTTCTTTAATTTGGCTTTCAAATTTATCAATAAATCCCTCATTATGATACCGTAATGACACCATGCACACGGCCGTAATAGGTCGGTTTAATTGAATTTTATCAAGCAGCGCCACATATTTTTTTATATAACCCTTGTTTTCCAATCGCCTTATGCGCTCATAAACCGGGGATGCAGTGAGGTTTAGCATTTGGGCAACTTCCTTGGTTGTTTTTTTGGAATTCTTTTGAAGGATTCTTAAAATTTTAAGGTCTATATCGTCAAGTTTTTCCATAAGGCAGATAAAATTACTTTTTAAAGGTTTAAAAATATAAAATAAAGATAAAAGAAAGGCGATAATTTATAATTGAAGTTAAAATTACTTATTTCAACCCAAAACACAGGTGTTTCAATCTTATTATTGCTGTTTTTATTAATTTTACCCTGCTTAAAATTGTCAAAATGAAAACAGAGCGAATTTTAATAACAGGTGCTAGTGGCCAATTAGGTACGGTGCTAACAAAAGCTTTACAAGAAAAATACGGTTTTGATCATGTAATTGCTTCAGATTTAAGAAAAAGTCCGAATTTTGAAGGATGTTTCGAGGTTTTGGATGTCACAGATTTTGATGCGCTTCAAGGCTGCGTATCAAAATACGGCATAACCCAAGTATATCATTTAGCGGCTATTTTATCGGCCAAAGGAGAGCAGTTTCCACTAAAAACGTGGGACATCAATATGAGTACTTTGTTCAACGTTTTAGAGGTTTCTAGATTACACGGTGTTAACAAGATATTTTACCCAAGTTCAATTGCTGTTTTTGGTGATGAGATTGAATGTGTCAATACGCCACAAGCATCAAATTTAACACCTTTAACAGTATATGGAATGAGTAAAGCCGCCGGAGAAAACTGGGTGAATTATTACCATAAAAAGTATGGTATGGACATACGTTCTTTAAGATATCCGGGGGTTATCGGCTACCAGTCGCTACCGGGAGGCGGCACAACGGATTATGCCGTAGACATTTACCACAAAGCCGTTAAAGAAGAGTGTTTTGACTGCTTCTTAGAAGCCACAACCATGTTACCCATGATTTTTATGGACGATGCCATTAGAGCTACTATTGAACTCATGGACGCTCCTGCCGAAGATATTAAAATAAGAACTTCGTATAACCTTGCGGGAATGAGTTTTACAGCGGAACAAGTATACTATTCGATTAAAGAGATTTATCCGAATTTTGAAATAAACTACAAACCGGATTTCAGACAGGACATAGCAAAATCATGGCCAGATAGTGTCGATGATTCTGCAGCTAGAAAAGATTGGGGATGGAAACCAAAATATGACTTATCTTTAATAACCAAAGAAATGATTAAAAACATAAAAACCTATTACCAATTAACAACTAAAATATAACCAAGTATGTACGGAAGCATTAAGGATCATTTAATAAAAGAATTACAAAATATAAAAGACTCGGGTTTATTTAAAGAAGAGCGCATTATAACAACACCACAAGATGCCGTTATAAAGATTTCAACAGGACAGGAGGTTATTAACTTTTGTGCTAACAATTACTTGGGCTTATCCAATAACAAAGAAGTGATTCAGGCCGCCAAAGACACTTTGGATACGCACGGTTTTGGGATGTCGTCCGTACGTTTTATTTGCGGAACCCAAGATATACACAAACAGTTGGAAACCAAAATAGCTGAGTTTTTCCATTGTGAAGACACCATTCTTTACGCTGCAGCTTTTGATGCCAATGGCGGTGCTTTTGAGCCGTTGTTAACGCATGAAGATGCCATTATTTCAGATGCTTTAAACCACGCTTCAATAATAGATGGCGTTCGTTTGTGTAAGGCAGCTCGATACAGATATGCCAATAATGATATGGAAGATTTGGAGGCCAAATTAATTGAAGCCAATAAGCAAAACCATCGTTTTAAAATAATTGTTACAGATGGTGTGTTCTCCATGGATGGGATTGTGGCGGAATTAGATAAAATTTGTGACTTAGCCGATAAATATGATGCTTTGGTAATGGTTGATGAATGCCATGCTTCTGGTTTTATTGGTAAAACAGGGCGTGGTACCATAGAGTTAAAAAATGTACTCGGACGAGTGGATATTATTACCGGAACTCTTGGAAAGGCTTTGGGAGGTGCCATGGGCGGATTTACAACAGGTAAAAAGGAAATTATAGAAATGCTGCGTCAACGTTCAAGGCCTTATTTGTTTTCAAATTCATTGGCGCCCGCTATAGTTGGCGCTTCATTGAAGGTTTTTGAAATTTTGGAAAGAGACACCTCGTTGCGCGATAAGCTAGAAGAAAACACAAATTATTTTAGAAGCCAAATGGAAGCTGCCGGTTTCGATTTGGTAGGTGCCGGCGCCGCCATCGTTCCTGTAATGTTGTATGATGCAAAGCTTTCTCAAGTTATGGCCAATCAATTATTGGAAGAAGGTATTTATGTTATTGGATTTTTCTATCCCGTTGTGCCACAAAACAAGGCGAGAATACGAGTGCAATTATCGGCAGCACACACCAAAGAACATTTAGATAAAGCCATACAAGCATTTACAAAAGTGGGCAAAAAACTAGGGGTAATAAATTAAATACAAACAGTTTAATTAAGTTGGCTAAACAGGAAACTGTAATTTATTTAAAAGCAGAAAAACAAACACGTATTGATAATGTTTTTTGAATATTTATCAAGTTGTCAATATGTGTTTTACCCGTTCTTTCAACTCCGGCAATACCTCAACTTCAAACCACGGGTTCTTCGCTAGCCAAAACCGATTTCGCGGCGACGGATGTGGCAAGGGCAAATATTTGGGTAAATACTCTCTATAATTTCTAACCGTTTCGGTTAATGTTTTCTTTGCGTCTTTTTGCAAATAATACTTTTGGGCATACATGCCAATTAAAATAATAAGCTCTACATTTTTAAGTTCGTCAAACAAGAGCTTGTGCCATTGTGGTGCGCACTCTGGTCGTGGTGGCAGATCGCCCGATTTTCCTTTTCCCGGATAACAAAATCCCATGGGGATAATGGCAAATTTTTTTTCATCATAAAAATCTTCATCGGTAACATCGAGCCATTTCCGTAATTGTTTGCCGCTTGGGTCGTCCCACGGAATTCCAGTACTGTGCACTTTGATTCCCGGAGCTTGACCGATAATCACGATTTTAGAATCTGGATGTGCCGATACCACAGGGCGTGGTCCCAATGGCAAATGGGCTTTACAAATGGTGCATTGTTTTATATTGTTCAATAAAACATCCATCATGATTAAATTGATTAATTGTTCGCTTATTTACCCCAATTGGTTAATTGAATAATTTTATGATATATAGCATGGTTTTCATAAATACCTTGAAAGCTCTCTGAACCGGGGCCATACGCAAACACTGGAATTAAAGTAGCCGAATGCCCTCCTGTTGAGAAGCTTCCTTTAATTTTATTATAATCTCCATTTTCGGAAGCAAGTGTATAACCTCCCGTTTCATGGTCTGCAGTTACAATAACGAGCGTGTTGCCATCCTTCTCTGCAAAATCAAGGACTTCACCAATAACTTTGCTAAAATCCTTTACTTCTTCAACAATATACTCGGAGTCGTTGGCATGTCCGCCCCAATCTATTTGGGAGCCCTCTACCATAAGGAAAAAACCTTGATTGTTTTGAGATAAATACTCGACACCTAATCGGGTGGCTTGACTTAAAAAATCGCCTCGGCCTTCGCTCATTTTGGGCATATGTTTTGGTGCCAATAAATAGCCGTATTTTTTATCTAAATTAAAATTTTGAGGTTTTTGCAAAGAAACCGTATCGACAATAAATCCGTTTTCAGAAAAAAGTGCTCCCAAATCTAATTTGTCCTTTCTTTTGAAAAAGAAATCATTACCAGCTCCCGCAAAAAAATCTATTTCAGACCCCGGTAGTTGAGCCGCAATTTCCTCTTGCATATTTCTACTTTTAACATGAGCGAAAAAAGAAGCAGGTGTTGCGTGCGTAATTGAAGAAGTGCTTATTACCCCGGTTACTACTTTTGCTTGCGCAGCTTTATGGGTTATTAACGGTACTGCCAAAGCGTCTTGGTCTACTCCTATAGCGCCATTGTAGGTTTTTATACCTGCTGAAAAAGCCGTAGCTCCAGCTGCCGAATCGGTAATCAAGTGACTTTGGGAAGACGTTTTTATAAACCCTATTTGTTTAAAGCGCTCAAAACTTGAACTTTCATTCCCAAAATAAAAGCTACTTGAAACCTGGGTTAGCCCCATCCCGTCCCCAATTAACAATATAACATTTTTAGGTGTTTTAATTGTTTTCTTATGCTCCACTTCTACGGGCTTAAAACCAATTGTAAACACAAAAACAATTAACAATACAGACGATATTTTATAATATTTCATGGGTTTTATGTTTTGAATTTTATAATAAATATTAAATTTTTGTTTTTATTTCTTTCCGCCAACTACAATAACAATCTCGCCTTTTGGAGGCTTATTGGTATAATATTCTAAAACTTCTTTAGCGGTTCCGCGAATGGTTTCTTCGTACAGTTTCGTTAATTCTCGTGACACCGATACTTGCCTGTCTTCGCCAAAATACGCGCAAAAATGACCCAGTGTTTTAACCAATTTATGCGGACTTTCGTAAAAAATAATAGTTCTGGTTTCTTCGGCTAAAAGCAGTAATCGGGTTTGCCGGCCTTTTTTAACGGGTAAAAACCCCTCGAAAACAAACTTGTCGTTTGGTAATCCTGAATTTACCAAAGCCGGTACAAAGGCGGTGGCTCCGGGCAAACAATCCACTTCAATATTATGCTCGATACAAGCACGGGTTAACAAAAACCCGGGGTCTGAAATGGCCGGTGTTCCGGCGTCGCTAATTAGTGCTACCGTGGTGCCGCTTTTTATTTTTTGAATGATGCTTTCTACCGTTTTATGCTCGTTGTGCATGTGGTGCGATTGCATGTGGGTTGCAATCTCGTAATGTTTTAACAGTTTCCCTGAAGTACGCGTGTCTTCGGCGAGAATTAAATCGGCTGCTTTTAAAACATCGATAGCTCGAAATGTAATGTCTTTTAAATTACCTATGGGTGTTGGTACGATGTATAGTTTACTCATGTAATAATCGTTGCTGCTGTGTTAGGGATTAAGGTATTGTTGGAGCTCTTTTTGTGTTGTTGCACCTATGCAACACAAAAAAGCGACTACCGAAAGCGCGACCACGCTTTTTTTGGCGTGGGAACACCCAAATTTTAAAGAAACTTACTTTCTATAATTTCCATAAATCGTGATTCGAACTCTTCTTTATCTGCCCAAAAGTTATAATCTGGTTTTACAATATCTTCAATAAATCGTTTGGCATCGCTAAGGGATGCGGTTGTGTTTAATTGCGACAATACGCGATCGTAATCTTCGCTTTTGCCGTTAAACAAATGCTTGATAAAAGCTATTTTGTCGTTTAGCCCAATGTTGAGCCCGCCATTTTTTAGCTTATCGTTTAACGATTTTTTTTCGCCGCCATTTTGCGATTTTGAAATGGGCTCGAAAACCGGTGTTTCTTCAAAACCAGAGGTTATGGTTTCAAAATCGTTTTCGCGTTGGGTTGCCGATTTTACAGATGGCTTGGGCGGAATGGCTTCTTCAAAAACCGGATCGACTTCCAAACTCTCCAGTGGCATATGCGCCACCATATCTTTAATGGTCTCCATTAAGGGCTCTGTAATGGCCTCGTTTTCATAATCATCGAGATTAATGTACACCTTGTCTTCTACCTCAATATTGTCGCTTACCTTATTGTTAAACGCCGTATCTAACATATCGAAAAAAGAGGAATCGTTGCCAATGGACGGGATATCGTCCTCAAAGTTTTCGTGTGCAAACTTTAAAACCGCCAGTTTTTCGCAAAGTGCAACGGCTTCTGCGTGCATTTTTAAAACGTCTTCCTTTCCTTTTAATTTAAGAATTCTATGTGCTATACTAATGAGTTCCGACTCTAACTTCTTCTTCATCATTTATATTTTTTAAAATTATTGCTATTTAGCCTTTTGATTTTTAATAAATTTGCGCCACCTTTATACAAACGAAAAATTCCTTTGTTTTAGTGTTAAAATTACGAAATGTTTCTTGAAAATACAGTAAATCATAAAGAACAATTTGGTTGGATTGAAGTTATTTGTGGCTCCATGTTTTCTGGAAAAACCGAAGAACTCATCCGAAGGCTCAAGCGCGCGCAATTTGCTCGACAAAAAGTGGAAATTTTTAAACCCGCTATCGATGTGCGTTACGACGATGCTATGGTGGTGTCTCACGATGCGAACGAAATCCGCTCCACACCGGTTCCTGCCGCAGCCAACATCCCAATTTTGGCCGATGGTTGCGATGTAGTTGGCATTGATGAAGCCCAGTTTTTTGATGATGAAATTGTACGTGTTTGTAACGATTTGGCCAATAAAGGCATTCGCGTTATTGTTGCCGGATTGGATATGGACTTTAAGGGCAACCCTTTTGGGCCCATGCCAAATCTTATGGCAACGGCCGAATATGTTACCAAAGTGCACGCTGTTTGCACCCGAACGGGGAATTTGGCACAATACAGTTACCGGAAAGCCAAAAGCGATAACCTGGTGCTTTTGGGCGAAGTTGATGAATATGAGCCCTTAAGTAGAGCCGCATATTACAAAGCCATGATGCGCGATAAAGTACGAAACATGAAGGTTAACGACGCTGAGGAAATTACTTCTAAACCCAAAAACTCCAATGCCTAAAGCGCAAGAAACCCTACTTGAAATCGATTTAAAAGCCCTTAAACACAACTTTAAGCATTTAAAATCGAAACTTAATAAGCACACTCAATTTTTAGCTGTTGTTAAAGCTTTTGGATATGGTAGCGATGCCTGCGAAATAGCCAATTGCCTGCAAGAACTCCATGTGGATTATTTTGCCGTGGCTTACGTAAACGAAGGCGTGGCATTGCGGCATGCGGGCATTACAAAACCCATTTTGATATTGCATCCGCAGGCTGTGAATTTTAAAACCTTAATTGAACATGGCTTAGAACCTAGCTTGTACAATGCCAAGGTTTTAAACGAATTTATAGCTATCGCTTCCGCGGAAAAACAAACCAACTATCCCATTCATATTAAGTTTAATACAGGTTTAAACCGATTGGGCTTTTGGGAAAATGATGTTGATTATATCGCATCAAAATTAAAAGAATCGCCTTCGGTAAAAGTAACATCCATTTTTTCGCATTTAGCCGCCAGTGAGGATTTTAATGAAAAAGCATTCACCTTAAATCAAATTGAAAGCTTCAAATCGATTTCTGAAAACTTCATAAATACTATGGGTTACAAACCGATGCTCCATGTCTGCAATACCTCGGGTCTATTAAATTATCCCGAAGCCCATTTTGATATGGTACGAAGCGGCATTGGATTGTATGGTTTTGGAAATTCGGACAAAGAAAACAAGTATTTAAAACCCATTGCGACTTTAAAAACGGTTATTTCTCAAATTCATTCGATTGAAAAAGGAGAATCGGTAGGTTATAATCGGGCCTTTAAAAGTGATGCCTTTTTAAAAACGGCAACGCTACCTATTGGTCATGCCGATGGCATTGGCAGACAATACGGTAACGGCAAAGGTTTTGTAACCATAAACGGGCAAAAAGCCGAAATTATTGGCAATGTTTGTATGGATATGATTATGGTGAACATTACCAATATTGATTGTAAAGAAGGCGACGAAGTGATTGTTTTTGATGGAAAACACACCGCCGAAAATTTAGCCGAAACCACCAACTCTATTTCCTATGAGCTTTTAACGGCGATTTCGCAACGTATTAAACGCGTTATTATTCAATAGATTTTTAACATTTGTTAACATTTAATTTTTTTAACTAAATTAGTAACCTACAAACTAAAAATTTAAAATTATGTTAAAAGAGTTTAAAGAATTTGCAATGAAGGGCAACCTTATAGACATTGCCGTAGGTTTTGTAATGGGTGCTGCGTTTAAAGAAGTGGTTACCGCCTTTACGGGAGGCATAGTTTCGCCTTTAATTGGATTGATTTTCAATTCCGACTTCAAAGATTTACGCTATAAATTACAAGACGGCACGGTTAACGATGCTGGCGAAACCGTTGGCGAAGTGTTTTTAGAATACGGTACTTTTTTAACCAATGTTATCGATTTCCTAATTGTAGCCTTCGTTATGTTTATGGTGGTAAAAGGCGTTAATAAAATGAAGAAGAAAGAAGAACCTGCTCCAGAAGCTCCTGCAGGACCATCGCAAGAAGATTTATTAGCTGAAATTAGAGATTTGCTAAAAAAATAATAACGTGTTAAATAAATAACATTTTGTTATTTGTTGTCAAAAAGCCTTTGTTTTACCTAAACAAAGGCTTTTTATATGTTTTAAAATAGAATTAATACTTAATTTTGTCGCAGTAATTATTTTAAAAAAATAAAAATGAAAGTAGCTGTTGTAGGCGCCACTGGAATGGTTGGCGAAGTGATGCTAAAAGTATTGGCAGAACGTAATTTTCCAATTAGTGAATTGTTGTTGGTTGCTTCAGAACGTTCTGTGGGCAAAAAACTAAGATATCAAGATAAAGAGCACACCGTTATTGGCTTAGCCGATGCCGTGGCAGCCAAACCAGATATCGCTATTTTTTCTGCCGGAGGCGAAACCTCTTTAGAGTGGGCTCCAAAATTTGCAGAAGCCGGCACTACGGTTATCGATAATTCTTCGGCTTGGAGAATGGACCCGACCAAAAAATTAGTGGTACCTGAAATCAATGCCAAAGAGTTAACCAAAGCCGATAAGATTATTGCCAACCCCAATTGCTCAACCATTCAAATGGTGATGGCCTTGGCACCGCTACATAACGCATATAAAATGAAACGTGTTGTGGTTTCTACGTATCAATCGGTTTCTGGCACGGGCGTAAAAGCCGTAAAACAATTGGAAAACGAAATTGCCGGTGTTGATGGCGAAATGGCTTATCCGTATCCTATCGGAAGAAATGCCTTGCCACATTGCGATGTTTTTGAAGCCAACGGTTACACCAAAGAAGAAATGAAACTAGCCCGCGAGCCTCAAAAAATATTTAACGACAAAACCTTTTCCGTAACAGCTACGGCGGTGAGAATTCCAACGTCCGGTGGACACTCGGAAGCGGTTAATGTGGAGTTTGAAAAAGATTTTGATTTGGCCGATGTTCGTAAAATGCTACACGAAACTCCTGGAATCATTTTACAAGATAACACAGATACGAACACATACCCTATGCCAATTTATGCACACGACAAAGATGATGTTTTTGTGGGCAGACTGAGAAGGGACGAAACGCAACCAAACACTTTAAACATGTGGATTGTTGCCGATAACTTACGCAAAGGCGCTGCGACCAATACCATTCAAATTGCTGAATATTTAGTTGAAAACAAGCTGGTTTAGGTTTTTAACTTTAAAATTATATTATTAAAAAAGTCCTTGTAAAAATTACAAGGACTTTTTTTATAAAAATAAATTCGATATATTTAGACATAATTGTATTAAAAATCAACCTTTTACCGTACTTTTTTTCGGAACTATTTTTGTAGTACAATAACCATATCCAAGCCAAAAAACACGTTCAATGAAACCACACTTCGCTTCTCTAGGCCCGATAAGTATCAACCTGTTTGTCATTCTGTTATCACTAACCGTTTTTCCAAATAACACCGGATTTTTGGTTGCCGATATCAAGTACAAAGCTGCTTCGGTTTCAAAAGAAAACATATACATCCATTTTGACAAAACCCATTACAATCAAGGTGAAAACATTTGGTACAAAGTATATTTGGTCGGCACCAAAAACCATGCGCCCCGAACTGCAAGCAAAGTAACCTACGTAGATTTGATAGACCCAAACAACACCATAATTGACTCTAAAACAATTAAGATGAACGAAGGTGCCGGAAAGGGCGATTTTAAATTGCCCGAAGATGCCATGGACGGCGCTTATACCATAAGGGCCTATACCAATTTTATGAGGAATTTTGATGGCTCCCATTTCTTTAGGAAAAACATTTACGTGAACGTCACAGGGCCAAATAATGGTTTTAACACCCATATGGCAACGGCAACACCCTTTATTGCTTTTTCCCCGGAAGGCGGCAATATGATTGGCGGTTTTTTAAATAGAATCGTTGTAAAAGCAACCAACTCTTTGAAAAAAGGTGTGCATGTAAAAGGCGATGTTTTTGATGACACCAATACTAAAACCCTACATTTTGAAACCACTAAATTCGGGTTGGGAAGCTTCCAGTTTATCCCCCAAAAGGGCAGGAGCTATACCGCAATCGTTTCCCATAATGGCGTAAAACACGGCTACCCTTTGCCGCCCGTTAAGGACCACGGCGCCACCATTAGAATCGATGAAACACATAATAGCTACAGGGCAAATGTGTATTCGTCATTGCCCAATGGTATGGACGGCCTCGAACTGTCGGGCTTTCAGAAAGGGGAAATTATTTGTCAAGCCAGATTAAATGGGAATAACGCCGTGGCCGCCGTTGATTTGCCAAAATCCGATGTAGAATACGGCTTAATCCGGTTCCAGCTTGTAGATAAAAACGGAACGGTTTTAAGCGAAGAACTCGCCTTTATCGATTCTGAAAATCTAGAACAAAAAGCAATTGTTACGCCCTCAAAAAAAACCTATGAAGCCCATGAGCTGGCCGAAATTGAAATAAGTTTCGATCAATTATTGGACGAAAGCCTAAAGGCGGACATGTCCGTTTCCGTTACCGAAGTCAATCCCGAAACAAACAAGGGTTCGGGCCCGGACATAAAATCCCAATTGCTTTTCAATCCCGAAATAAGAGACGATTTTGAGCGGTTTGGTTCTTATTTCGCCAACGATTCAGTAAGCAAAAAAACCGTACACCAAATATTAATAGCTCAAAAGAGCAACCAACTTTTTTCCAAAGACAATATTGGGGGCAATGACTTGAAATTTTTGCCCGAATCCGGTTTTAGCCTAAAAGGAACGGTTAAAGAAGTGCACAAAAACAAACCGGTAAAAGCCCATGTAACGGTTACCTATAAAAACGGCAATGAGATTGGACACGATAAAACGATAACGGACAGTTTAGGTCGTTTTAGCTTCAATGACCTTAATTTTGACCAACGGACTTTTGTTGCAGTAAAAGCCAAAAGATTAAATGCCAGAAATTATAGCAGGGACTTTATTGTTGAGTTGGACTCATTTATCCCGCCCCCGGTGCACATAAAGCCTATTCCCGAAAAAACAACAACCAAGGGCAATGCGCTTTTAGAGCCTAAAATAAAACAACATAGAAATACTGAATTTGCGCCACGAAAAGGCGAAATTAAATTAAACGAAATAAAGCTAATTGCCGAAAAAAAACGGTTGGATAGATATGCTGAAAAAAGAAAGGCAGCTTTATATGTAAGCCCATCGCGCACTTTAGATTTTAAAAATTTGCGCATTTCACCAACAGCTACAAATCCACTTCATGCTTTACAAGGTAGAATCCCAGGGTTTGATGTAATTGGTAATTTTATAATAATTAGAGGGAGGCGCATAAATATGGTTGATACAGTAGACCCATTCAAAATCGGTACTCCTGGAGAAGAAAAAGAAGAATATAATGACCCAAGACCGTTGTTTTTAGTCGATGGGTTTCCTACAGATTATGATTTTGTTACTTCAATGTCAATTCAGGATATAGATTTCGTTGATATTATACAACCCTCTCAAGCTGCTATTTATGGTGTGAGAGGCGGTGTTGGTGTTATAGCTTTTTATACCTTTGACGGCTCAGAAGAAAATGATATCCCAAATAATAGAAATGTATCGATTAGTTTTTATCACCCAGGCTATTACCAAGCTAGAAAGTTTAATCAAGATGAAAATGACTCATCTACACTCTATTGGAATCCTGATTTAAAACTGGAACCATCCCATTCGTTTAAAATAGCATTTAAAACCGGCCATAAATCGGCAACTTATAAGATTTTGTTAGAAGGCATTACATCCAAGGGAACGCCTTTTAAAGCTGAAGCCTATTTTGATGTTAAATGAATTGTTGATATTTAATCTTGCTTGAAAAACTCCATTTTATAATCGGTAGTAGCAAGCTTCATAATCGTTTTAAAAATATATTCGGACACCTGTTTTTGGCCTTCGAAGTTTATTAGATCAATCGTGTCTTCTGGTTTATGGTATTGCGGATGTCCGCCCGTATGCATCCCTAAAACCGAAATGCCTTTTTTGTAAAACGACACATGGTCGGATCCGCCAACAGAACCGGCATGCACAATGGGTGTTAAGTTTAAGGATTCGCCCAAGGTTTGCATAAAATTAACACCACCGGGAAATGTACCCGCACCGCCCATATAAACGTGCTTTTCTTTATTCATTCTGCCAACCATATCCATGTTAATCATTAATTTAATTTGAGATAATGGCACTAGAGGATTATCAACAAAATACTTGCTCCCTAACAACCCTTGTTCTTCGGCACCAAAAGCAATAAAAATAATACTGCGTTTTAAAAGCTGTTTTTGACTTGCAATTTTTTCGGCAATTTCCAATAAGGCTGCTGTTCCGCTTGCATTATCATCGGCACCGTAATGAATGGTATTCTTTTTATCGGATTTTGACGATGGACCACCCAAACCCAAATGATCGTAGTGTGCGCCCAAAACAATATATTCATTTTTAAGCGTAGCATCGTTACCTTCAATAAAACCAACCACATTCCACGTTTTCACAACTGGCTTTTTATCCACACCTTTTTCAACTCTTAACGTCGCATTAAAAGGTTGCTTATAACCCATATCAAAAGGTGTAACACCTATGTTTTTAAACTCCTTTTTTAAGTAATTAACAACGCGTCTATTGGCTTTTCCTCCGGGATATCGACCTGCATTTTTTTCAGATGTTAAAAACAACATGTGGTCTTTTAATTCCTTTTCTGTGATTTCAGCCTGTGAAAACACGCTTACGCTTAAAACGCCAATCAATAAACACAGTAAAACCTTATTCATAATCTCTCATTTTTAATAGCTTCAAATATATAACAAGTAGCCATAAACTTTGGTTTGTTTTGCTTATTTTTGGAGATTAATTATTTATCAATCATGAAAAAAATATTAGTTATTATTTGCACACTTACACTTACTGTAGGTTGTAAAAATGGAAAAGAAGAAAAAAATGTAGTTGTGAATTATCCTGAAACAAAAACGGTAGATACCGTTGACACATACTTTGGCGTAGAAGTTAGAGACCCGTACCGTTGGTTGGAAGACGATAGAAGTGAAGAAACCGAAGCATGGGTAAAAACGCAAAACCAAAGTACTTATGCGTATTTAGATAACATTCCGTTTAGGGACGAATTAAAAGAGCGTTTATCTGAACTATGGAACTACGAAAAAATAGGCGCCCCGTTTATTGAAGGCGAATACACGTATTTTTCAAAAAATAATGGTTTACAGAATCAAAATGTTTATTACAGAAAAAAAGGCGTTGAAGAAGCCGAGGTGTTTTTAGACCCGAATACATTTTCTAAAGATGGCACCATTTCATTGGGAGGTGGCCTAAGCTTTTCAAAAGACAGTGATATGCTGGCCTATTCCATCTCTGAAGGTGGTAGCGATTGGCGGAAAATTATTGTTATGAATCCTGAAACACGAGAAGTGGTTGAAGACACGCTTAAAGATGTAAAATTCAGCGGTATTTCGTGGTATAAAAATGAAGGGTTTTACTATTCAAGTTACGATAAACCCAAAGGCAGCGAACTTTCTGCCAAAACCGATCAGCACAAATTATATTACCATAAATTAGGAACTCCTCAAAAAGAAGATGCTTTAATTTTTGGTGGAACAGCAGAAGAAAAACACCGATATGTTTCGGGCAGCGTAACCGAGGACAACCGCTATTTAATTATTTCGGCTAAAGTATCTACTTCTGGAAACAAGTTGTTTATAAAGGATTTATCTAATCCTAAAAGTGAACTTGTTACCATTTTAGATCATACCGATAGCGATACTTTTATTATTGAAAACGAAGATAGCAAGCTATTTTTGGTAACAAACCTAAATGCACCAAACAAAAAGATAGTAACGGTTGATGCCTCTAATCCAACACCAGAGCACTGGGTGGATTTTATCGCTGAAACTGAAAACGTTTTAAACCCTTCAACCGGAAGCGGGTATTTCTTTGCCAAATATATGGTTGATGCGCTTTCTAAAGTAAAACAATACAACTATAAAGGCGAGTTAATAAGAGATGTTGAACTGCCAGGTTTGGGTACTGTAAATGGTTTTGGAGGCAAAAAGAAGGACAAGGAATTATATTATTCGTTTACCAATTACAATACACCTTCAAGCCTTTATAAATTCAATCCGGAAACCGGTGAAACCCAATCGTATTGGAAACCGTCCATTGCGTTTGATAGTAACGATTATGTGTCCAATCAAGTGTTTTACACCTCAAAGGACGGCACTAAAATACCCATGATGATCACACATCATAAAAACCTGATTATCGATGGTAAAAACCCAACCATTTTATATGGCTATGGCGGATTTAATATCAGTTTAACACCGTCGTTTAGTATTGCCAATGCCGTTTGGATGGAACAAGGCGGCATACTTGCTGTTCCTAATTTACGTGGAGGTGGCGAATACGGTAAAATTTGGCACGATGCAGGCACGCAAATGAAAAAGCAAAATGTATTTGACGATTTTATAGCTGCAGGTGAATATTTAATTGAAAACAACTATACCTCATCTGATTATTTGGCCATTCGTGGTGGTTCAAACGGTGGTTTATTGGTTGGTGCGGTTATGACACAGCGCCCGGATTTAGCCAAAGTGGCATTACCTGCCGTTGGTGTTTTAGATATGCTGCGTTACCATACATTTACAGCTGGAGCAGGTTGGGCCTACGATTACGGAACGGCCGAACAAAGTAAAGACATGTTTGAATATCTTAAAGGTTACTCCCCATTACATAACGTAAAAGAAGGCGTAAAATACCCAGCAACTTTAATAACCACTGGCGATCATGACGACAGGGTGGTGCCGGCGCACAGTTTTAAATTTGCTGCCGAATTACAAAACAAACAAGCGGGAACAAACCCAACGTTAATTCGTATTGAAACCGATGCCGGCCATGGTGCGGGAACACCGGTTAGCAAAACCATTGAGCAGTATGCCGACATTTTCGGCTTCACGCTTTACAACATGGGCTTTGATGTGTTGCCAAGTAAAACCAAAGAAAAAATAAAAGGCTAATTAGGTGTCACGCTAAGCGTAACCAAAGTGTCTCATTATAAAGTTAATCAAAAACCGTTTTTCTAAAAAGAGGAACGGTTTTTATGTTATTTTTGCGCTATGCTTCAAGTTAAAAACATAACATTTTCATATAAAAAAGCACCCATTTTAAAAGGCATTTCTTTTAAAGTAAACCCCGGTGAACACGTTTCTATTATTGGTGAAAGCGGCTCGGGCAAAAGTACGCTGTTAAAGTTGTTGTACGGTACCTACGATTTAAACGATGGACAAATATTTTGGAAAGATGAAGAGATTCTGGGGCCGAAACACAATCTTGTTATTGGTCCGGAATACATGAAATACGTCGCCCAAGAATTCGATTTAATGCCGTTTATTACCGTAGCCGAAAACATTGGCGCTTATCTTTCAAACTTTTATCCCGAAGAAAAAAAGAACCGGATTGATGAGCTTTTAGAGGTTGTTGAATTAACAGCCTTTAAAAACATTTTGGTTAAAGAATTAAGTGGCGGGCAAAAACAACGCGTCGCTTTGGCAAGGGCCATTGCGAAACAGCCCGAAATTATTTTGTTGGATGAACCATTTAGCCACATTGATAATTTTAAAAAACAGTCTTTACGCCGAAGTTTATTTAAATATTTAAAAGAAAAAAACATCGCTTGCATTGTGGCTACCCACGATAAAGATGATGTATTGCCTTTTTCGAACCGTATGATTGTTTTGCATGCCACTAGCATTATGGCAAACGATACACCACAACAGTTGTACAAAACGCCTCAAAATAAATTAATCGCTTCTTTTTTCGATGAATTTAATGTTATAGACGATGCCTTTGTTTACGCGCATCAGCTTAAAGTGGTGGATAAATCCGATTTAAAAGCCACCGTAAAACAAAGCTATTTTAAAGGCTATTGCTATTTGATTGAAGCCGATTTTAACGGTGACACTGTGTTTTTTGAAAGTGAAATACAGCTAAACGCAAATCAAGTTGTCTACCTGTTAACATCCTCATAGTCTTTAAAACATGTTCTAGTTTATGCCAACCCTCTGTTATAGCAAGAAAATATTGATTTTTTTTGATTTAGGCATACCCTCCAAAACAAAATATTATGCGGAAATGTTACTACATTGCAACTTTATAAAAAGCAAAAACCCTGTAAAACAAAATGTTAACAGGGTTTTTTGGTACTCAAGGTGGGAATCGAACCCACACTTCCGAAGAAACTGGATTTTGAATCCAGCGCGTCTACCAATTCCGCCACTTGAGCATTTAGACCGCAAAAATATATATATTTTCCATATAATTCATAAAAATACTCGACAATATACTTTTTAGGTTAAAATAAATGCATAAATTTGCACCTCGTTAAAAATAAAGTGCCGTTTTTGCGCTATAAAACAATAAGTTAACCATGCCCGACGCTATTACCGAAGCTAAAATTTTTACCTGTTCACAAAGTATAGGACTAGCTAAAAATATTGCTGCAGCCTATGGCACAAGTTTAGGAAATGTAATTACCTCAACTTACAGCGATGGCGAATTTCAACCCTCTTATGAAGAATCGATTAGAGGGACACGAATTTTCATTATAGGATCTACCAATCCGAGTTCTGAAAATTTAATGGAATTACTGTTAATGATCGACGCTGCAAAACGCGCATCGGCGAGACACATTACAGCAGTAATGCCATATTTTGGCTGGGCAAGACAAGATAGAAAAGATAAACCCAGAGTGCCAATTGCAGCAAAATTAATAGCTAAAATGCTTGAAGCTGCAGGCGCTACCAGAATTATAACAATGGATTTGCACGCCGATCAAATTCAAGGCTTTTTTGAAAAACCCGTAGATCATTTATTTGCATCTACCATTTTCCTACCTTATTTAAAGAGCTTAAATCTGCCTAATTTAACCATCGCTTCGCCAGATATGGGTGGCTCAAAAAGAGCGTATGCCTATTCCAAGGCTTTAGAAAGCGATGTGGTTATTTGTTACAAACAACGCGCAAAGGCTAATGTAATTTCCCATATGGAACTCATTGGTAACGTGGAAGGCAAAAACGTGGTTCTGGTTGACGATATGGTAGATACAGCAGGAACGCTAACCAAGGCAGCAGATTTAATGATGGAGCGTGGTGCCTTAAGTGTAAGAGCCATTTGTACACATCCTATTTTATCTGGTGACGCTTATAATAAAATAGAAAATTCAAAATTAGAAGAATTAATAGTAACAGATTCAATTCCCTTAACACAAAAAAGTGATAAAGTAAGGGTATTAACCTGTGCCGATTTATTTGCAAACGTTATGCATAAAGTGCATCATAATAAATCCATTAGTTCTCAATTTGTAATGTAAATTAATAATTAATATATAAATAGAAAAATGAAATCAATTACAATCAACGGATCTCAAAGAGAAAGCGTGGGCAAAAAAGCAACAAAAGCCTTACGTAATGCTGGTCAGGTTCCTTGCGTATTATACGGAGGAGACAAACCAGTGCATTTCTCTGCACAAGAATTAGCCTTCTCTAAACTTGTATACACGCCAAATGCGCATACAGTTGTGATTGAGTTGGACAACGGAGAAACTTTAAACGCAGTACTCCAAGACATTCAATTTCACCCGGTAACAGACAGAATCTTACACGTAGATTTCTATCAGTTATTCGAAGATAAAGAAATTGCCCTTAATATCCCCGTACAACTTGTGGGTAACTCAAAAGGTGTTAAAAACGGTGGTGTTTTAAGAAGAACCAACAGAAAGCTACGTATTAAAGCACTTCCAGCAAACTTGCCCGATTTTATAGAAATAGATATCACACCTCTAAAAATTGGCGATAAAATTGCAGTTGGCGATTTACCAAGCGACGGGTACACTTTTTTACATAACGACAACACGGTTGTTTGTCGAGTAAGCACATCCAGAGTAGCTATCGAAGACGAAGAAGATGATGAAGAATTAGCAGAAGGCGAAGAAGCAGGAGATGTTCCGGCAACTGAAACCGACGATGCTGCTGCAGCAAAAGAATAAATTCCTTTAAACATAATCTTTACAAGCATCCTGTTTCGTTCAGGATGCTTTTTTTATATTTAAAACTTGGGCGTTACCCTATCGGGTCGGGCTTTCCGCTATATCTTTCTTGTGCTGAACTTGTTTCAGTATCTCATCAAGTTTGTTTCCCACATTGTAAAAAACGTTTTAAAACAAACTTTATGGTTGGTTGAGCACAAAAAAGGATGCCGCATCAGTCCCTAACGCGGGCAAATCAGCCCAAAACAAAGTAACCACCCATATTTTAGCATGTTTATGTATTTTAGCTAAAAAATAAAAATAGCATGTGGCAGTTTTTATCAAACATATTTAAAAAGAAAAGCAAAACAGCACAACAAGATCCCATGAAAAAATTCTTAATAGTAGGTTTAGGAAATATTGGCGAAAAATATCAAAATACCAGGCACAACATTGGTTTTAAGGTTTTGGATTATTTTGCCGATAAAGAAAACTTGGTTTTCGAAACCAATAAACTGGGAGACATGGCGACATACAAATTAAAAGGCAGAACATTTATTTTCTTAAAACCCAATACCTATATGAATTTAAGTGGAAAAGCCGTTTTGTATTGGTTAACAAATGAGAAAATCCCTATTGAAAACCTATTGGTTATAACCGACGATTTAAATTTACCCTTCGGAAGCATCCGTTTAAAAACCAAGGGAAGCGATGGCGGACATAATGGACTAAAAGATATTCAAGACAAATTAAACACCGTAAAATACAACCGGTTTAGGTTTGGCATAAGCGATGTTTTTAGCAAAGGCCGGCAAGTAGATTATGTTTTGGGCGAATGGACCGACGATGAAAACAAAAACCTCAATGAGCGTTTAGAGAAATCCGTTGAGCTTATAAAATCTTTTGTGTTGGCAGGTGTTAACCATACCATGAATTCATTTAATGGAAAATAAAAAAGCTGTCTAAAATGTCTTTTTAATTTAATTGGTCAGGTTGAGCTTGTCGAAACCGATCTTGATTGTCAATAAGTTAAAATATTTGGACAAAGTTTGTGCTGAGTGCAGTCGAAGTACTCAGTATAACCAAGAAATAGACTTTTCAGTGTCTGTCCTTTTTTATGAATTGACTTTTATTTACTCAACAATTATCTTTTTAGTAGATGTTCGTAACCCATCGCTTACATTCAAAATATACATTCCAGATTGAACCTTGTTCAAATTCACTTTTTTATTAAAATCGCCAGCATCTTTGTAGGTGCTTTTATAAATTGTTCGTCCTCTTAAATCATAAACCTCAATATCAACATTACGAGATAGCGAGCTGTTCAGTTTTATGGTAAACTCGCCTATGTTTGGGTTGGGGAAAACCATGAAATTTTCAAACCCAAATTCTTCAACAGCTAACGATGCTTGCACGTTAAGTATATAATCCTCCACTTCGCCATCAAAACCATTTTCGCATGCCACAGGAATCCCTTCGCCATCCCATTTTGTAGATATGCGCATTAGGGTATTACCCAAAACAGCATCATTGGGGATTGTTATGCTTAATGCTGAATTTGATGTGACTCCATCAGTTACGTTATTGGCCGTTCCTAAGTCATAGCCTTCAGTAATATCATCAAATTCACAATCGCGATTCCAATCCACCCAAACCGTAGTATTCGTCGTATAACTTCCTGCAGTGTTAACGTTTACGGTTAAATTGTAACTACTATTTCTATTTACATTTGTGGATATAGAAGTGTAATCAGAATAACCCGAAGGTTTTGTAGAAGCGTTATTAATGGCATTAAACTCTACTAAAGTAGTACTCGTATCAAAATCTGTATTCGCTACAGATGTACAATTGCCATTATAAAACGGAAGCGCAACATTTTTGTTTTTAGGAGAAGATACACTAGGTGTTCCCGTTATGGCTATGGTATAATCATTCTGCGGTACATCTAAATTGGAAACGGTCATGGTTACAAGCCCAGAAGAACTCCTGGTCGTTGGCGAAAAGGAAACGGTTGAAGCCCCGGGGTTTCCTGAAGCGCTAAACACCGTGTTTTCCGAAAAACCATTGGTAGCAACAAAATCAAAAGTAAAAGTAGCTGTGTTATCGCCACAAGCAATAGGGCTTAGCGTTTCATTTACCATTAAAAAATCAGGATCTGTTGAAATTAAAAAATCAAAATCAGAAACATCATAGAAAATATTATCGGCAGCCTCTACTAATACTCTTGCTTCATCGGTATTGGCAACTGCCGGAACCGTAAAAGTGTACGATCCGTTATTGGGCACATTTGTAGCTATAGTTGTTAAAAATTTTTGGCCACCATCAGTGGATAATTTAATATTCACCATTTGGCAATTTATAGTGCCGTTTGTTGTTTGCCCTTCTTCCCATTCTACCGTCTGGCTGGTTCCTTGTGTCCATGCAACGGGGTTGTTTACCGTAAAAGGGGTCACATCTTCAACATTTATTTGCATTGTATCGAAGCTCGATTGTCCGCCAACAGCAGATGAGGGCGATCTATCTCTTACTGTTAGTGCCCAGTTTAAAGTTCTTGCTACTGTTGAAACGGTTTCCCAATCGCTCCCTAAAACAGGGTCTGTTTGGGTTGTGTTACCGCTAACTACACTCGAAAATTTAGGAATATATCTGTCGGCAAATCCAGTTGGCGGTAAGGACCTATTCATAGAACCACCAGGTAATGTTGGGCCAAAATTCTGATAATTTGTTACCCCGCTATCAATTTGTTCCCAGCAATAGGTAAGGTTATCACTCCCATCAGCATCGGTTGCAGCGCCTTTTAAAACATAGGCTGTACCTTTGGGAATATTGTAATCGTTCCCAGCATCTGCAATTGGTGGGTTGTTAGTAATAGGTTCGGTAGTTTGGCAGCTTTTTGTGGCTAAATTATCCAGTATTTGCTTAATGCTATGGTAGTGGAAATAATCGTCGCTGTTTAAGGCAACATCATCAGCACCTGTAATTCCGGCATAACCCATTATAGTTGTGCCGCTGCCGGGTTCTGAATTTACTCCAGTTCTCTCTGTAGAAAAAGCCCATGTGTGGTTGGCCCCCATTTGATGGCCTATTTCGTGGGCTACATAGTCAATATCAAAAGTATCGCCTTCCGGTATGCCGTTAGATGGAGAAGTAAAAGCACTGCCTTTGTTTTTGTCTGTTGTGCTGGCCGTATCGTCTCTACAAACACAACCAATACAACCCGCATTACCACCGCCACCAGAAGCGCCAAATAAGTGGCCAATATCGTAAGCTGAATTTCCAAGTACCGTGGTTAATGTGTTTTGAACTTGAAGGCTCCATCCGTTTAAGTTGTTTGAATTATCTGAGTCTGCACCTACACTCGCTTCAGAATAGGGGTCTGTAGCGGTATCTGTATAAACAACTAAGTTGTTATTTGGAATAAGCTCAAAAGTTACCGCCATATCAGTTTCAAAAACCTGATTTACCCGTGTTAAAGTAGCGTTAATGGCAGCAAGCGCATCGGCAACGGCATTTCCATTTCCTGGGATTCCATCATCATGGTAGTTTGTATATTCAGCAGTGGTTGACACGGCTATTCTAAATTTTTGCAGCGTTTGGTTATTCGCTCCACCTTCGTTGACTTTGGATTTACTCGATTTATTAAATGTCTCATTTAACTCATCAATGGTATTACATTCAAAACGGTCGGTCGATTTGTTTTTAGAATGTTTTTCATACAAAACATATTCATTACTTCCCTTTTTAACGGGTTGCATAAACACCGTTGGTTTATCAACATAAGATATCATGGTTTGAACACCCTGAGGGGAAACGCTCATACGCAATCGCGTTTTAGGGTCTTTAGTGCTCACCCCTAAATACGATTTAATGTTAGGGTATTTTGCGGTAAGCTCTGGTGAAAAAACAGGAGCTTCAAAAAGGCTAAAACTTTCAAGTTCCCCGTTTAAACCAGGAATACTAATTGTTTTAGCCGATGCCTTTTTTTGGGCGTTTCGTAACGGCGTAGATAATACCTCTTGGTGCAATAGCGAGGCATTCAGTTCGAATAAATGAACGGTATCATTATTTAGATTAAGTATTGTTAACTTTTCTGAGTTTTCAATATGCTCAATTTTTTTCCATGTCGTATTTTGGGCCGTAGCCGAAAATATAAACAAAAGTATTGCTATTGATAAAACATAATGTAGTTTTGTTTTCATAAACATTTTTTTCGAGCAATTTTTTTATCGGATTGCTAACAAATCTAATTTTTTAAGATGGGATTTGCAATTTTATTTGTTAAATGAACAGTGTAAATAATATTGAATCATATAAGGTACAGGCACCTACAGTTGTTACCATTGGTACTTTTGATGGCGTACATATTGGGCATCAAAAAATTGTTAAGCGCTTAATTAATGCTGCAAAATTAGAAGGCTTAAAATCTGTAATCCTTACTTTTTTTCCGCATCCGCGTATGGTCTTGCAAAAAGATTCTTCTATTAAATTAATTAACACCATTGATGAGCGGCATGCCATATTAGACGCCTTAGGATTGGATTACTTGCTTATTAAAAAGTTTACCAAAGAGTTTTCAAGACTCTCCGCCGAGGATTTTGTTAAGCAAATTCTGGTCGATAAGCTGCACGCCAAAAAAGTAATAATTGGTTACGACCACAGATTCGGCCGAAACAGAAATGCCAATATCGACGATTTAAAACGCTTTGGAAAAGTATATGATTTTGAAGTTGAGGAAATTTCAGCACAAGACATTAACGATGTGGCCGTAAGTTCAACCAAAATCAGAAAAGCTTTAAACGAAGGCCAAATGGCAAAAGCCAATATGTTTTTAGGCTATAATTTTATGATTACCGGTACCGTTGTTAAAGGCAAAGGTTTAGGCAGGCAATTAGGTTTCCCCACCGCAAATATTAAAGTTGAAGAAAATTATAAACTCATACCAAAATACGGGTCTTATATTGTGAGTTCAATCATCAACAACAAAAAAGTATTCGGTATGCTGAATATAGGCATGAATCCAACTGTGGCTGGAAATACCGAAAGCATTGAAGTGCATTTTTTCAATTTCAATAAAGATATTTATAACAAAACCATCCAAATAGATCTGTACGAACGCATTCGCGACGAACAAAAATTCGAATCGGTTGAGGCCTTAAAAAACCAACTGGCAAAAGATAGGGAAACCGCCTTGGTGTATATTGCTAAACATAATGCTAGATAAATGGCTATTTAAACATATTGATAATTCGGCTTTAATCATTTTTAGAATCTTTTTTGGGCTGCTTTGCTTTATAGAATCTATTGGCGCCATTTATACAGGTTGGGTAAAACGGGTTTTTATCGACCCCAAATTCACGTTTTCGTTTATCGGTTTCGAGTGGTTGCAACCCCTACCGGGTAGCGGCATGTATTGGTATTATGCCATAATGGGCATATTTGCTTTAGGCATCATGCTGGGTTACAAATACCGCCTAAGCATTTTAGGTTTTACAATTATGTGGTCTGCAACGTATTTCATGCAAAAATCGTCTTACAATAACCATTATTATTTATTGATGCTTATAAGTAGCATTATGGTTTTTATGCCCGCAAATAGGTATGCTTCAATCGATGTCAAACAAAACCCAAAACTTAAAAGTTATGCCATGCCCCAATGGTGCAAATGGGTGTTTGTGGTTCAACTTATTATTGTTTATACCTATGCGTCGACAGCCAAATTATACCCCGATTGGCTGGATGCTTCGGTTATGGAATTGCTCATGAAAAGCAAACAGAATTATGTTTTAGTGGGCGAACTGCTCCAACAAAAATGGATGCATTTTGTGTTGGCTTACGGCGGTATTGTGTTCGATGGTTTAATTATTCCGTTGCTATTATTTAAAGACACCAGAAAATGGGCTTTTATAACAGCTATATTTTTTCACCTGTTTAACTCGTTTGTGTTTCAAATTGGCATTTTTCCGTATTTGGCATTGGCTTTTACCGTGTTTTTTTTCGACCCTAAAACCATTCAAAAGTTATTTTTTAAAAAGAAGGTATTTTATGAATTGAACGAGGTTATCATTCCTAAATACAAAACCCAACTTATCACGTTGTTTGCCATATATTTTTTGATTCAAATAGGATTGCCGCTGCGGCATCATTTTATAAAAGACGATGTACTTTGGACCGAAGAAGGACACCGCCTGTCGTGGCGCATGATGCTTAGGGCCAAAAGCGGAAGCACAACATACCGGGTTGAAAACAAGAATACCGGCAAAAGCTACACCGTTAATTTAGACGATTATTTAAGCCCAAAACAAAAACGGTTGGCAAGCACAAAACCAGATGCTATTTGGCAGTTTTCGCAAAAACTAAAGGCCCTGTTTAAAAAAGACGGACAAGAGGTTGCTGTTTACGTAAATTGCAAAGTGAGCGTTAACGGAAAACCATATAAACAACTCATAAACCCAAATGTTGATTTGGCCCATGTGCCTTGGAATTATTTTAAACACAACGATTGGATTTTACCTTATAAGTAAAGTCTCTCCTAGCCTCCCAGAGGGGAGGGATAGCTACTCATGGAAAAAGAAAAAAGCTATAACATTTGAGATTTTATGCCTGACTGCTTACTGATAATTGCCCAATGTAGACTGTCTCGCGTTAGGGATTGAGGCATTTGTTGGAGCTCGCCGACGCAGGAGGAAGCGACTGCCGAAAGCCCGACCCCTTTTTCGGGGTAACGCCCAAAAAAATCATCTGAAAAACATCGCTTTACTCTATTTGTAATTCATTAAATTTCTTCAGTAAAATGCTAAATTTTTGTCTTAAAAAAGTACAAAATTCAGCTTTACTTTAGTAACCATTTTATTAGTACATAATTTTATTTCATTTGGTTTTAAGAAACTAAAAAATGAAAAAAATCATGTACTTTTGTCCCTTAAATTTTTCACCCATGTTACAAGTCCCTTTTATTAGAGAAAACAAAGATTTGGTAATTGCACGATTAGCAAAACGAAACATTGATGCTTCAAAAATGATTGATGAGGTTATTGCTTTTGATGAAGACAGAAAACGTATTCAAACCGAATTGGACAATACTTTGGCGGAATCGAACGCGCTATCAAAAGAAATTGGGAACTTATACAAATCTGGCGAAGCGCAAAAGGCAAATGCCCTAAAAGAAAAAACGAGTGCGTTAAAAGATAAATCCAAAACACTTAATGATTCACTTAACAACAAAGTTGAAGCATTAAATGAGTTGTTATATAAAATCCCGAATGTACCAAATGAGATTGTCCCATCTGGAAATACAGATGAAGATAACGAAGAGGTTTTTAAAGCAGGCGATATACCGGTTTTACACGATGGTGCCTTGCCGCATTGGGAGTTAGCCAAAAAATACGACATTATAGATTTTGAACTTGGAAATAAAATTACGGGCGCAGGTTTTCCGGTTTATAAAGGAAAAGGTGCCCGATTACAACGCGCTTTAATCGCCTATTTTTTAGATAAAAATACCGAGGCTGGATACACGGAATATCAATTGCCACATTTGGTTAACGAAGCTTCTGGTTTTGGTACGGGGCAACTCCCCGATAAAGAAGGGCAGATGTACCACGTTACCGAGGATAATTTGTATTTGATACCAACGGCCGAAGTACCGGGGACCAATATATTTAGAGATGTGGTTTTAAACGAAAGCGAATTGCCAATAGGCATTACGGGTTACACGCCGTGTTTTCGTCGTGAAGCAGGAAGTTATGGCGCACATGTTAGAGGTTTAAACAGATTGCACCAGTTTGATAAAGTTGAAATTTTACGGGTTGAGCATCCAACAAAATCTTACGAAGCTTTAGATGGTATGGTAAACCACGTAAAGAGTATTTTGCAAGAGTTAAAATTACCGTACCGGATTTTAAGGCTTTGCGGTGGCGATTTAGGGTTTACAGCGGCATTGACTTACGATTTTGAAGTATTCTCAACAGCGCAAGACCGATGGTTGGAAATTTCTTCTATTTCTAACTTTGAGACCTTTCAAGCCAACCGTTTAAAATTGCGTTTTAAAAACAGTGATGGAAAAAACGAATTGGCGCACACACTAAACGGAAGTGCTTTAGCGTTACCAAGAGTACTTGCCGGCATTTTAGAAAACTACCAAACCAAAGACGGTATTGTAATTCCTGAAGTGTTGCAATCGTACACCGGATTTTCGATTATTGATTAAAACCAGTTTTGATTTTATAGTCAGTTGTTAGTTCGAGTGATTCCAATTTTTTAATTGGAATTGTATCGAGAACTATATTATAAACGTTAATCTAAAAATATAAATAAAAACCTACAAATTGAAGCTTGTTTTTTAAAATAACTCGACGAAATGCAAATATTTCATGTTGTTTAACGAATTTACATGGATTTCCTTTGTAAATCGAAATATATTATAGAAGTTAGCTTCAACCAAAAAATTAAACTTAACCTACCATGAAAAATATTAAACGCTTATTGCTTTTAATTGCATTAGTTTTGGTTGCCGGTAAAGTATTATTTTCAGATTTCGAAATAATTAAAACTGAAAATAAGGCTACTGCGGCAGTGGTAAGCAAGTAAATATTTGCTTAAAAAACTAAATTTTCTTTTTAGTAGTCGTTCTCGTTTTTTCGAGAATTAAAGACAGTCCCCAATCTTGAGTAATATTACTTTCAAATTAACGGTTGTTAATAGCAAAGGTATTGTTGATTGGTTTATGCCCGAATTTTTATTCGGGCATTTTTTTAATGAAATTCTAGTTTATAGAGGTTATTTAACGACCAAAAATCAGTTAGTTGAATTAATCCCGATGAGAATCGGGATCTCTTAAAAGTTCTTACTCTTTTTAACCAAATATAAAATTTAAGAAAACTTCAACAATTACTAACCATCACATTCGCTATATTTACGTCATGAGGATGCTTTTTATTTTATGTTTACTTTTTTGCACCAGTCTGTTTTCGCAAGAAGATGTTTTGGCAAAAGACTATTTTAATAAAGGGGATTTTGAAAAAGCGCTTTACGAGTATAAACGATTATATGCACAATCGCCCTTAAACATAAATTACATCAATCAACTTGTAAGTACGCATCAGCAATTAGAGCAATACAACGAAGCCGAAGAGTTTCTTTTAAGCGTAATAAATCGCATAAATTACCCTGCTTTTTTTGTCGAGTTGGGTTATAATTACCAACTTAAAAACGATTTGGAAAACGCAAATTTATTCTATCAAAAGGCCATCAATAGTTTAGATAACAACGTAAATAATGCATTTTCGGTGGCGCGCAGTTTTCAAAACCATACGTTGTTAAACGAAACCATTACCGTGTACGAAAAGGCCATGGTTTTAAAGCCGGAATTAAATTTTAAATTTCAGCTTGCCAAAATATACGGCGAACAAGGAAATGTTGAAAAAATGTTTGTCAGCTATATTGAATTTGCCGAAAAAAATCCTGTGGCTTTAAATAACATCAAACGCTTTATCAACGATTTTATAAGTGAAAACAGTGCGAATGAAAACAATATTTTATTCAAAAAAATTCTACTTAAAAAATCCCAACAACAGCCCAATTTACTTTGGAACGAAATGTTGAGTTGGTTATTTATTCAGCAAAAAGATTTTAAAAAAGCATTTATCCAAGAGAAAGCCATTTTTAACCGACAACCGGAAAGCTTAAGCAGAATTGAAGAATTGGCAAGTATTGCCGCCAATGAAAACGCCGACGAAATTGCTAAAGAAATCTATACGTTTTTAATTGAAACCGCCCAAGATTTAGAAACCCAACTACATGCCCATTACAGCCTGTTGCAGCTTGAAACCAAAGCAAGTACCCCTGATGATTACGAGGCTATAAACCATACATATTTAGCATTGTTTAAGGAATTTGGCATGTTTCCGCAAACCTTAAAACTACAGATTTCCTATGCGCATTTTTTAGCCTTTTATAAAGACGAAGCCCAAACGGCCATCGAGTTTTTAGAAAACACGCTAGAACTTCCACTTACCGAATTTGAAAAGGGCGAAGTAAAACTGGAACTGGGCGATGTTTTAGTGCTTCAGGAAAAATTTAACAAAGCATTGATTTATTACACCCAAATACAGCGCAACCTAAAAAACAGCACGCTTTCGCAGGAAGCCCGCTATAAAGTTGCCAAAACCAGTTATTATAAAGGTGATTTTAAATGGGCCGAATCACAGCTTAAAATTTTAAAAGCCTCAACCTCGCAACTTATTGCCAACGATGCGCTCGATTTAAAATTATTGATTACAGATAATAAATACGAAGACTCCCTACAAACGGCATTAAGACTATATGCGAAAGCCGATTTACTGGAATTTCAAAACAAAAACGATACAGCCATTTCTACTTTAAATACCATTTTGGAAAACCATAAAACCGAGCCTATCATCGCTCAGGCGCTTTTCAAACAAGCTCAATTATTTGAAAAAAAGGCAGAATTTGAAAATGCAAAGGCCAATTACGAATTAATAATTGCCAATTACAGAGGCGGTATTTTGGTGGACGATGCCTATTATAAACTAGCACATATTTATGAGCGGTATTTGAACGAACCGGAAAAAGCAAAAGCCTTATACGAGCAAATTATTTTTAATCATGCCGATAGTATTTATTTTGTTGAAGCTCGAAAAAAATACCGCGCATTACGGGGCGATGCCATAAATTGAATAAAACCCAACAATCAAATTCCAAATCCAAAAAACTAAAAAACAGCCAACTTTGGAATTTTAAATTAATGATGATTATAGCCGAAACAGAACGCTTATTGATTTCAAAATTCACACTTTTTGACGCGCCTTTCTTTTTGCAATTGGCAAATTCACCCAACTGCCTAAAATATATTGGGGATAAAAACCTTAAAAATATTGCCGATACCGAATTGTATTTACAAGATAAAACCATAAAAAGTTATGCAGATTTCGGCTTTGGTTTTTATAAACTAACCCTGAAGAAAAACAACAAGCCCATTGGCACTTGTGGCTTGGCGAAACGTGAAAAATTAGATGATGTTGATATTGGATTTGCATTTTTGGAAGACTACGAAGGCCAAGGTTTGGGTTTTGAGGCATCGGTTGAAATTATAAAACTTGCCAAGTTTAAATTCAATCTTAAAAAAATTGTAGCCATAACAAATCCCGATAACCGGAATTCCATTAAATTATTAGAAAAACTAGGGCTGCTTTTCGAAAAAAGGGTAAATCCTTTTGATGATGACGAAGAACTCCTGTTATTTGCAAAAACAATATAAACAGAACACTGTCATTCCTGCAGACGGAGGAATCCAAAATCGAATAAAAATGTATATATACAACGTAACCGTAAATATAGACGAAAGCATTCACGACGAATGGTTGCTGTGGATTAAAGCACACATTCCGCAAGTATTGGGCACTGGGAAATTTGAAAAAGCTACCTTAACCAAGGTTTTGGTTGAAGAAGAGATGGGCGGACAAACCTATTCCATTCAATACCGCTCGTATTCGCGCGAAGCTTTAGATGCCTATTATAGAGACGATGCTGAAAAACTTAGGATTGAGGGCCTAAAGAAATTCGGAGATAAAATGCTGGCTTTTAGAACCGAGCTTCAAATTGTAGATGAATATACGGTGGATTTCAAATAGAAATCTCAAACAAGGCATAAAGCTATTGGAAACCCACCTTGCACCTTTGCGAGAAAAAAACTCATGCACATTAAACTTTTCGAGACATAGTTTTCTATCTTCGTAAACAACATAAAAACATTCGCAAATTCGTGGCATACAAACCAAACCAACATCAAGTAAAAGCAAAAAAACATTTAGGGCAACATTTTCTAAAAGACGAATCTGTGGCACAAAAAATTGCGGATACTTTATCGTTGAAAGACTATAAAAAAGTTCTTGAAATTGGTCCGGGAATGGGCGTCTTAACCAAGTATTTGCTTAAAAAAGAGATTGAAACCTATGTGATAGAAATCGATACCGAATCGGTTGAATATTTACAAGCCAATTACCTGAATCTAGCGCCAAGAATCATAGAAGAAGATTTTTTAAAATTCGATTTAAACGCCGTTTTTAAAAACCAGCCCTTTGCTATTATTGGTAACTTTCCCTATAATATTTCAACGCAAATCGTTTTTAAAACGTTGGAAATGCGCGACCAAATTCCAGAGTTTTCAGGCATGTTTCAAAAAGAAGTCGCGCAACGCATCTGCTCAAAAGAAGGCAGTAAAGTTTATGGCATTCTTTCGGTTTTAACGCAAGCCTTTTATAATGCCGAGTATTTGTTTACCGTGCCGCCATCGGTTTTTAATCCGCCACCAAAAGTAGAATCCGGGGTTTTAAGGCTCACAAGAAAAGAAAACTACGCACTGCCCTGTAACGAACAATTGCTGTTTAAAACAGTAAAAACAGCCTTTCAACAACGCAGAAAAACACTTCGCAATAGTTTAAAAACCTTCAATTTATCCGATAATTTAAAAGCAAATGTTATATTTGGCAAGCGTCCGGAACAATTAAGTGTAGAAGCCTTTATTGAGCTTACGCAATTAATTGAAAACGATAAAAGTTAAATGTCACTTCGAGTGATTTCAAAATGAGTTTTGAAATAGTATCGAGAAGTTTTAAATCTCATGTCCGAAGAAAAAGAAAACATACAATTTGAGCTAACAAAAGAACTTGTTGGGCAAGTAGAACAACTTATTGAAGTTAATAACGATAAGGAACTACGCAAGCTACTCAATGAGTTTCACTACGCCGATATAGCTGAAATTCTAGATGAACTAAATCTGGAAGAAGCCATGTATGTTATTAAGCTGTTGGATTCTGAAACGACTTCAGAAATACTGATGGAGCTTGATGAAGACAATCGGGAAAAAGTATTAAAAAATCTATCGGCACAAGAAATCGCCGAAGAAGTTGAGGAGTTAGACACCGATGACGCCGCAGATATTATCTCAGAACTTCCCGAAGCGCGTCAGCAAGAAGTTATCAACAGGATTGAAGACCTTGAGCACAAAGCGGAAATCACAGAACTTTTAGCTTACGATGAGGATACAGCCGGTGGGCTTATGGCAAAAGAGTTGGTTAAAGTTTACGAAACCTGGACCGTTGCCGGATGCATGCGCCGAATTCGAGGGCAAGCCAAAGAAGTTACACGGGTGCATTCCATTTATGTGGTCAATAAAGAAGAAAAACTCATTGGCCGTCTGTCGTTAAAAGATTTAATAGTCGCCAAAAGCGACCAAAAAATATCAGACTTGGTAAAAGTCAATGTCGATTATGTCAATGTACACGACAACGCAGAAGATGTAGCAAAAATCATGGCAAAATACGATTTGGAAGCTATTCCTGTGGTAGACGATAAACAAACATTATTAGGCAGAATCACCATTGACGATATTGTAGACGTATTAAAAGAAGAAGCCGAAAAAGATTACCAATTGGCAGCTGGTATTACCCAAGATGTGGAGGCCGACGATAGCATTTTAAAACTAACCAAAGCACGTTTACCGTGGCTACTTATAGGCATGTTTGGTGGTTTGGGAGCAGCCAGCATCATCGAGTATTTTAACGAAGCCATGGGCTCGTTTATCGTGTTGCTCAGTTTTGTGCCGCTTATACAGGCAACCGCAGGAAACGTGGGCGTACAGTCGTCAGCCATCGTCGTACAGGGGTTGGCAAACGACAGTGTGGACGGCAACATTATAAAACGGCTTTTTAAAGAATTTTTTCTGGGCGTTGTTAACGGTTTCGCCATTGCCATCATCGCACTAATTATTACCCATTTTTTATTTGGCACACCGTACATTGTTTCAATCACTATTGGTATCGCGCTAATTTCGGTCATTATTATGGCAGCCTTAATTGGCACATTTATACCTATTTTTTTAGATAAAAGAGGCATAGACCCCGCCGTGGCCACAGGCCCTTTTATTACAACAAGCAACGATGTGTTTGGTATTTTAATGTATTTTTTAATAGCCAAATTAATATTGGGGTTTTAGTCTTTGGGCGTTACCCCAACCCTTCGACTGCGCTCAGGGCACGTGGTCGGGCTTTCCGCTATATCTTTCTTGTGCCGAAATTGTTTCAGTATCTCATCAAATATTTCAATATATTTTAAAGTAAATTTTATATTAAACTTTATAGTTAAGCACAAAAAAGGATGCCGCATCAATCCCTAACGCAAAACATCGTAATTTTGTAGAATGAAGGCAATAAATATCAAACAAAAGTTTTCAAAATTTTTAAAAAACTGGCACCCACATCAAATTGCCGTGGTCGACGATATGCAGGTTATATTGGCAAAACTTAAAGGCGAATTTGTATGGCACAGCCACGACAATGAAGACGAGCTTTTTCAAGTTATAAAAGGCACCTTATACATGCAATTTAGAGACCGAACCGAAGTTGTAAATACCGGCGAAATTATTGTGGTTCCAAAAGGCGTAGAGCACAATCCGTGTACAAAAAACAACGAAGAAGTCCATGTGCTACTATTCGAAAAACTAAATACGGCGCACACTGGAAACGTACAACACGAAAAAACTCAAACCGAATATCCAAAAATATAGTAACGTCATGCGCGCCCGAAAGCTATCGGGATGTTGCATCTTCTTTTAATGTTTTAAAATGAAAATTCTACACTTAGACACCAATCACGAACTATTAATTAACCAACTCAACGATTTGGGCTTTACAAACCATGAAGATTATACCTCATCAAAAGAAGCCGTTAAAGCCAAAATCCATCAATACGACGGGTTTATTATTCGAAGTCGGTTTTCAATCGACAAATCGTTTTTAGATGCCGCAACCAACTTAAAGTTTATTGGTCGTGTTGGTGCAGGTCTGGAAAATATAGATTGCGATTATGCCGAACAAAAAGGAATTGCATTAATAGCCGCACCCGAAGGCAACAGAAATGCCGTTGGTGAGCACAGCTTAGCCATGTTGCTAGCGTTATTTAATAAATTGAATAAAGCCGATAAAGAAATTAGAGCAGGCAAATGGTTGCGCGAAGAAAACCGTGGTTTAGAGCTCGACGGAAAAACGGTTGGTCTTATTGGCTACGGCAATATGGGTAAGGCTTTTGCAAAAAAACTACTTGGTTTTGATGTTACGGTTTTATGTTACGATATTAAAGACCATGTCGCCGATAAAAATGCAAAACAGGTTTCGTTAAAAGAACTGCAACAACGTGCCGATGTTTTAAGTTTGCACACACCGGAAACACCTTTAACCATTAATATGATTGATGGTGCTTTTATCAATCAATTTACAAAACCGTTTTGGCTAATTAATACGGCACGGGGCAAAAGTGTCGTGACCAAAGATTTGGTTTCCGCATTACAATCGGGTAAGGTTTTAGGCGCGGGACTGGATGTTTTAGAGTACGAAAAAGCATCGTTCGAAAACCTGTTTTCTTCAACCATGCCAGAACCGTTTCGGTATTTAATACAAGCTGAAAACGTTTTATTATCACCACACGTCGCGGGTTGGACGGTTGAAAGCAAAGAAAAATTGGCACAAACCATTGTCGATAAAATTAAAGCCTTTACACTTTCTTAACTAAGATTTCTTAAAATAAAAAAAGTCCAGATAAAAACTATTATCTGGACTTTTCCCAAGGTTAAAAAGGTTAAGCTATTTACGCTTTATAAACTTTTTTGTCATGGTTGTATTACCATCATTTACTTCTATATAATACACACCAGCCTCTAAGTTGTTTACCTTAACTTCTTTAGTGGTTTTGCCTGTATTGACAACCTGTCCCAACATATTTATAATTTTGTAGGATAGGTTTGTTCCCTTTGATAGTTTGATGTTCAATACATCTCCTTTTACTGGGTTTGGAAACAGCTTAAACGTATTTAAAGTATTGGTATTTACATCCAACAATTTATCGTTTAAATTGTTTTTGGCCAAGGCTGATGATGCGGTTAAGTTAATATTGTCTAAAGCAATATCGGCCTGCCAAGTGCTTCCCGTTACTCGGTTAAAACGTAACTGAACACTGTTGCCTACATACGCAGCTAAATCTACGTTTGCCGTTTGCCACGAGTTGCCTTTGTTACCAGATTGGTTCCAAATACTTGTCCAACTTAGGCCATTATCGTTACTTGCTTCTAAAGCAATGGTTCCCATGTCAGAAGCACCATACATGTGGTAGCTAAAGCTAAATGTAGCTGAAGATTGCCCACTTAAATCATAACAAGGCGAATTAATAATGGCTTGTTTGTTAGGATATCCTGTGCCATTGCCCGATGCTTCAACAAAAATGTAATAACTTCCTTGAACAGCACTCGCTGGTCCTGTACTTCCAGATGGTGTACCGTTGGCATCAACGGTCCAATTTATATCGTCGGATGTGGATTGTGTCCATGCACCTAAAGTATTCTCAAATCCTTCGGTATAAGGGAACGACGTTATTCCGCCAGAACATGCCGATACTACTATGCCTCCTTCAACCATGCTAACATCATCAATAGCTATATCTGCTTGCCAAGTGCCTCCAACAAATCTGTTGAATCGTAATTGAATACCGCCACCTGTATAAGCCGATACATCGACATTTGCAGTTTGCCATGAGTTTCCTTTATTGCCTGTTTGACTCCAAATACTTGTCCAAGTACTACCTTCGTCGGTACTAACTTCCAAGTCTATGGTTCCCATATCTGAAGATCCATACATATGATATTTAAAGCTGAATGTGGCTTCTGTTAATCCACTCAAATCAAAGCATGGTGAGTTTAAAATAGCTCTTTTGCTAGGATAATTAGGTGATGAAGCTTCTACAAACACATAATAACTACCCTGAACCGCACTAGCTGGTCCGGTGTTATTTGATGGTGTGCCGTTGGCATCAACGGTCCAGTTTATATCGTCGGATGTCGATTGTGTCCATGCGCCTAAAGTATTCTCAAAACCTTCCGTATATGGAAATGACGAAATACCTCCTGTACATCCATTAGGAACCTCTGCTACATTTATCGTTCGTGTAACCTGGGTGGCTGCATTTCCTGCGGCATCGCTTACGTTATAAGTTACTACATAAGTTCCCGCGGTATTAGTATCAACTACATCGCCGGCTACAACAATGCTTGCGGTGATATCGCCATCTTTATTGTCGTTCGCTGTTGCACCTTGTTCGGTGTAAACATCGCCAACGTTTAAGTTAATGGTCGCTGCTCCGTTTAAAGTGATTACCGGTGCGGTGGTATCGGGAATTACGTTTACCGTTCGGGTAACCTGAGTCGCTGCATTTCCTGCGGCATCGCTTACGTTATAGGTGACAACATAAGTGCCCGCTGTGTTGGTATCAACCACATCGCCGGCTACAACAATGCCTGCCGTAATATCGCCATCTTTATTGTCAATTGCCGTGGCACCTTGTTCGGTGTAAACATCGCCGACGTTTAAGTTGATGGTCGATGCCCCGTTTAAGGTGATTACCGGTGCGGTGGTATCTGGAATTACGTTTACCGTTCGGGTAACCTGAGTCGCTGCATTTCCTGCTGCATCGCTCACGTTATAGGTTACTACATAAGTTCCCGCTGTGTTGGTATCAACTACATCTCCGGCTACAACAATGCTTGCCGTAATATCGCCGTCTTTATTGTCGTTCGCTGTTGCGCCTTGTTCAGTATAAACATCACCGACGTTTAAGTTTATGGTCGATGCTCCGTTTAAGGTGATTACCGGTGCGGTGGTATCGGGAATTACGTTTACCGTTCGGGTAATTTGGGTCGCTGCATTTCCTGCGGCATCGTTTACATTATAGGTCACAACATAAGTGCCCGCTGTGTTGGTATCAACCACATCGCCGCCTACAACAATGCTTGCCGAAATATCGCCGTCTTTATTGTCGTTCGCTGTTGCACCTTGTTCGGTGTAAACATCGCCAACGTTTAAGTTAATGGTCGATGCTCCGTTTAAGGTGATTACCGGTGCGGTGGTATCGGGAATTACGTTTACCGTTCGGGTAACCTGAGTCGCTGCATTTCCTGCGGCATCGCTTACGTTATAGGTAACAACATAAGTGCCCGCGGTATTGGTATCAACCACATCGCCGGCTACAACAATGCTTGCCGTAATATCGCCGTCTTTATTGTCGTTCGCTGTGGCACCTTGTTCAGTGTAAACATCGCCAACGTTTAAGTTAATGGTCGCTGCTCCGTTTAAGGTGATTACCGGTGCGGTGGTGTCAACCAATCCTTGAATAACTACGGTATAATCTTCAACTTCACCATATTGAAATGTTTCACAAGAGGTTGGAACTGCATTATACTTCATGGAAACACGCATTCTTGTAGAGCCTTCAACCGCTGTAGATGGTATGGTAAAGTTTCCGCTTACTGGTGTTGTTTTAGTTCTAGCATTAGTCCAAACTTGTTCGCCTGCATCATCAAAATCACCATCAATATTATAATCAATCCAAACGGAATAACCTTCGTTATAAGTTGTTCCCGTCCAAGTTGGTGTTACTGTTATTGTAAATTGCGTATCTTTCGTCAATGTGGTTGAAACACTTGTAAAATCAGTATAAAACTGTGCACCCGAGCTGTTGTCAATGGTGTTTAGCTGAACCCTACCAATATATTCGTCATTAACATTTGTACTTGCAGAATTACAATAATTCAACTGTACATTTGTGGTCGTAAAATTTATGGAAGCACTATAAGCGGAACTACTCCCGCCATTACAATTACTTCTTACTTGTGCCTCGTATTGTGTTAAAGCAGTTAATCCCGTTAAATTGGTAGAGGCGCTAGATAGCCCATTAACATCTGTCCAAGTTGAATTCCCATCCTCTCTATACCTTAAATCGTAAGTTGCCCCAGAGGTAGCGTCCCAACTTAAAGACGCTGTGGTTGCTCCTAAATTAGAAGCGGACAAGCCTGTAGGGGCAACAGCACCAATTGGAGTTAGCAAAACATCTGCCAATGCAAGCGTTTGGTAATCTGAAATGGTTTGCCCCGTTAAAGTAACCGGTTGGTAGCAAGGTGCTTCAAAAAGAATATCGTAAGTCCCTGCTTTTATCGGTCTGTAATAATCCCCATGAGAAATATCTGTTACGGTATGCGACCCATAAGCATCATGGCCAACAATGGTTACTGTTGCATCAATAGGATTGTTAGTATTAGCATCTTTAACGGTGCCCCTAAAACCATAGGTGCCTTGGGTTAAGTAATCTAGCAAGGCATCGCGGTTGTAAAGCCAGTAGTTTACCAATTGGCTTTCGGGTAAAATTTTAGTGTCCGATAATTCAACGGTAATCTCTCTACATTGATGGTAAAAGTTCATAAAATCTTGTCTGCCACCGTAAACACGATACCATTCAGCACCATGAGTTACACCCGGACTCGGATAAACATTGCTGTCATCATCAGCGGTCATGTAAGTGGTATCGCCTAAGGCATCACTGTCATTTTGGGCATGCGTTGCATATTCTACACCAGTAAATTCAAACCAATTTCCATCAGGGTGGGTGTACTGACTTACATAGGCATTATCGAAAGGATAATTTACCAATTCAGTCCCACCATGAAAATTCGCTGAAATCACAAAATGATTGGCATCGGCCAAAGCCATAAAAGCCAAGGTTTCTGTTTGATAAGCATTGCCATCGGTATGTGCCCCTTGTACATTATCTGGATAATTCCTGTTTAAATCCACATTGTTGGCATTACCTCTTCTAGCATTTGCTACCGAGGTGTTTGATGGACTATTGTGGTAAGTACCATCTGGATTGGCGTTAGGGTTTATCCATATTTCAGTATTTTCTACCAAGTTTTTCACTCTGGCATGATCGGCATGTCCAGGATTGGAATATACCGTTAAAATATAATCTATTAAACTTAACATCATAGGATACCCTGCAATTTCATCGCCGTGCATTGAAGAGGTAAACAAAAGTTTAGGCTCTTGCTCATCGGTACCAACATTATCAGAAATTTTTACAAAGAGTAATTCTTTATCACCTTGAGTGGTTGTTCCAATACTGAATTTATCAACCAAAGTAGGGTAGTCGTTTTCAAAATCCTGCATTTGTTGGGCATATTGGGCATAGGTTGGGTAATTAGCAACCGGAAAGCTAAGTGTATTAGCAAGTCCTTTTGCTGAAAGACTACCTTTTGAATTCTTAGATTTACTATCATAAATTAAATCTGCATCCATTTCATTTTCGCTCTCGGGAACTTGAAAAGGTATATGTTTAGCTTGAAAGGCTCTAAACTGATTTTTGTTTGCCCAAGCTTTAACGGTTTTGGTTTTTGAATCGTAATTTACTATAGAAAAATCCTTTGAGTAATTGTCGATTTCTTTCTGGCTATTAACTTTAAAAGTAAATGTTAACTCACCTTTAGTAGATAAGTATTTTTCTGCTTTTTGTACATCATTGCTTTGAGAAAAAGCAAAAGTAACATTGAATAGAATTAGGAGTGATAGTAATAGTTTTTTCATTCGGGTTTGGTTATTTGATTAAAAATTGCTCTGAAAAATAAATGTTTTTTTAAGACTAAAAGTGATTTTTATAGACAATCTTCATTTCATGTAGTTTTTTACGGATTACCCATAACGCTTTTGAAGAAACAACTTACTTTGTCCTTTTGAAGGATAATTTTGATTTAGGTCTTTTGGGTTGTAACACAGTGAATTGGAGTTAAAAATGGCTTATATTACTTGAGCGCTACTACCAAAAAAAGGTGTTTTTAAGAATTGATAACCCTTATATTCCTGTTATTGAAATAAACCGGATTGGTGATGAAATCAAATAACTATCTTAAATAAAAAGAGAAATGAAGAAATTGACAGATGAAGAAAAACTAATACAGATTGGGCAAAAAAAAATATTTATGCTAAAGCATAAATATTTTTTTTGTTAGATAAAGCAAACTTTTTAAAAACCGCAAATTTTCTTGGAGCGCTTCTTTTAGTTTACTATCTCTAAAAGTGGGTTGTTCAGGTAGATTTGATTCCATAATTATTTAGGTTAAGTTTATGGTAGATTTGGAAAAATCTATATAAATTGATTTGGTAAATTTGCTGATGTAAATATGGAACAAATTTTTAATTTATCAGATTAAAAACACATTAATTCGACGAAATGCAATTTATTTTAACATTTAATGCGTTTTATCTATTGTTTTTATTCATCGAAAATCATTTCCGGTATTTCGCCTTCAACAATTAAAGTACCTTCAGTAGCCTTTTTAATCGCTTCAACTGAAACTCCCGGTGCACGTTCTAAAAGTTTAAAGCCTTTTTCGGTTACTTCCAACACGGCCATATTAGTTACTATCTTTTTTACACAACCCACACCGGTTAATGGCAACGAGCATATTTTTAACAATTTAGACTCTCCTTTTTTATTAGTGTGCATCATGGCAACAATTATATTTTCTGCACTTGCCACCAAATCCATAGCGCCTCCCATGCCTTTTACCATACGTCCCGGAATTTTCCAATTGGCAATGTCTCCGTTTTCTGCAACTTCCATAGCGCCTAAAATGGTTAAATCTACATGTTGCCCCCGTATCATGGAAAAGCTTAAGGCAGAATCAAAAAAACTAGCTCCTGGTAAAGTGGTAATGGTTTGTTTGCCCGCGTTAATTACATCGGCATCTTCCTCGCCTTCAAAAGGAAATGGTCCCATACCCAATACGCCATTTTCACTTTGAAATTCAACTTCAATATCGTTTCTCACGTAATTGGCCACTAAAGTAGGAATCCCGATTCCTAAGTTAACATAATAGCCGTCTTTCACTTCTTTGGCTATTCGCTTTGCAATACCTGTTTTATCTAACATCTATATTTTATTTTGTCATTCCCATGGAAATGGGAATCTTTTTAAATGAATCTAAATTTTAAAAAGTGGATTCCTACTTTCGCAGGAATAACATCACTTAATTTTTTGGTCTAACGGTGCGTTGCTCAATCCGTTTCTCATATCTTTCACCTTGAAATATGCGTTGTACAAAAATTCCAGGGATATGAATTTGATTGGGGTCCAAAGTTCCCAATGGGACCAATTCCTCAACTTCAGCGACGGTTATTTTTGCAGCGCCACACATATTAGGATTGAAATTTCGAGCAGTGCCTTTAAAAATTAAATTGCCTGCCGCGTCGCCTTTCCAAGCCTTTATAAAGGCAAAATCGGCATCAAAAGCATGTTCCAAAACATACATTTTTCCGTTAAATTCTCTGGTTTCTTTGCCTTCGGCAACCTCTGTTCCGTATCCCGCTGGGGTGTAAATAGCAGGGAAACCCGCTTGCGCCGCTCTGCAGCGTTCTGCCAATGTACCTTGTGGAATTAACTCTACATCCAATTCGCCTGAAAGCATTTGTCGTTCAAACTCATCGTTTTCTCCCACATAAGAGGACACCATTTTTTTTATTTGATGTTTTTGCAACAATAAGCCCAATCCAAAATCGTCAACTCCAGCATTATTGGAAATACAGGTTAATCCTTTGGTGCCCATTTTTACTATTTCAGCTATGGCGTTTTCAGGGATTCCGCTAAGTCCGAAACCTCCAAACATACAAGTCATATTATCTTTGATGCCTTGAAGTGCTTCTTGAACATTAGCCACTTTTTTATTTATCATTATCAATAATTTTTGTCGTCTAAAATTACGAATAATTGAATAATAATATTAAATAATAGCCATTCTTTTACCATATCGTTTTTATACGACTTATGTTATGCAGGTAGAAATTTTAGCTTTAACACAAGGTTGGGCTTAAGGAGTTGATTATAATTTTCAAAAAACCTTCCTATTAAACTTTTAAACTTTTGGCAAGTCCAATTAATACTATTAACCCAAAATCTCTATTGCTATGAGAACTTCAGTTATTTTATTTTCAGTATTATTTATGCTAAGTGCAACATCGTGTGCAACCTATGTAGAAACCAGACCTGCAAAGGTTACGGTTATTAAAAAGGCGCCAAAACATTACAAAATTGTAAGGGTAAAAGGCAAGCGCTACTATTTTTGGAACGGAAACCATTACAGAAAAACAAGAAAAGGATTTGTGATTGTTAGAGTGTAAGCAAATAAAATGAGGCTGAACTATTGAGGCAGCATGACGACCGTTTTACATTTTATAAATCCAAGACGCTGGGTTTTGGGTGCTGCTTTCTTTCGAGATACTAAAACTCAATATCGTTTCACCGGTTCTTTTATTGGTAAAAACCTCGCCTATTTCCTGTTTAGTGGTAACTTTATCACCTTCTTTTACATAAACTTTAGATAGGTTTTTGTAGGTGGTAATGTAGTTTCCATGGCGAATCATAACCAGCGGGTTTATGTTTTTCATGGCAACAACACCAATTACTTCGCCACTAAAAACAGCCCTAACCTTAGCGTTTTTTTCGGTGGCAATTCTAACCCCGTTACTTTTAATGGTTAACGATCTATTTATAGGATGGGGTTGCGTGCCGTAACGTACTTTTACAATGCCTTTTTCAACAGGCCAACCCAACTTGCCTTTATTCGATTCAAAATCTTTAGCCAAAGCTTTACCGGCTGGGGTTAAGGCAAAGGTTTTTGAGTTAGAGGATTTGCCTGCCTTTTTATTCGATTTTGCAATGGCAGCTTTTATGATTTTATCTATTTCGGCATCAATTTTTCTGGCTTCACGCTCTCTATTATTAATTTGGTTTGTATAAAGATTGATGTTGTTTTTAATGGATTGCATTAAAACCTGATGCTGTTTGCGTTCGGCTTCCAATGATTTTTGAGTTACTTTATTTTCGGCAATTAACTTTTGTTTGTCTTCTTTTTGCTTTAACAAATTGGTGTTAATATCCTGTAATTCTTTTGTTTTCGCTTTTATGGTTTCGCCTTGTTGCTTTTGGTGGTCGCTATATTGTTTTATGTATTGCAGTCGTTTGTAAGCTTGTTTAAAATCGTTTGAAGACAGCAAAAACATAATCCTACTTTGTTGGTTTTTGCTTTTGTACGACTTTACAATCATGTCCGCATAATCTTCTTTAAGCTGTTTTAATTCGTCTCTAAGCTTTGTAATTTTCTTTTGATTTGAACTAATTTCCCTGGTAATTAAATTGGCTTGCTGGTTGGTAACCTTAATTAAGTTGTTTAGGACGTTTATTTTATAATTAAAATCTTCAATTAACGATAATTGCGATTTTTCTTTTGACTTGTTTTCTAAGCGCAGTTCATTGATTTTTTGGATTTCGCGCCTTAATTCTTGACGGCGTGTTTCCAGTTCTTTTTGTTTGTTATTTTGAGAAAACCCCGAAGCACAGCACAGGCAAAAAACCAGCAGAGTTAAAAATATATATGTTTTTTTTGTGTTCAATGTTATAACTTAATTTCTTTAAAACCAGATGGTATTTTAAACGGAAAACGCAAGTCTTCATTTAACGATACGTTTTTAAATTCCAATTTAATAATGGTTTCTTCATTCGCATCAACAGCAATAATTTTGGTGTGTAGCGGAAGCGTTTGTCCATTAACTTCTTGGTACGCCAAATAATCTATTTGTAGATGTCTAAATGTTTTTGGTTGTGAAATTTGCTGTGATTTTACCTTAAAATACGACGGATCCAACAAAAAGAAAATCTCAAATAATTCGCGTTGTTTTTTTGGTTGAAGCACGTAAACGCCATTATCTACACTGGACTTATAAGCCTCTTCTTTTAAATTAAATAACGCTTCGCCAAGCAACAGATTCTGTACTTTTTTAAAATCCAGTTCCGTTCCCAATAAATCACTTAAATACTCGTAATCGCCTTCAAAATACGTATTATCCAACTTATTGTAAAAACTTACTTTTTCCGGGGTAACTTTGGCCCTTATAACCGAAAAAGTGGCGCTTATCCATAACACCTCATCCCTTTTCGCTCTAAACGAAACCGCGTGCGTTTGTTCTTTTTGGTCTTGAAAATAGCTTATTTTAAGTTTTGCCTGCAGTGTTTTAAAACGCGCTGCTTGTTTGGCGTTTTCATTTATTAATTGCCTTGTGGATAAGTCATAATTTGCTTCACCAGTACTAATTGTTTTGCTCGATTTGCAGCTAAACATTAACAATGTAACCAGCGTAAAAATAATATAAGTAGGTCTGTGCATTAATTTGAAGTTTCTAATTGTTTCGCTTTATCAGCAAACGTTTTTGCCTTAGCTGTATTGTTTAATGAGGTATAAGCTTTACTTAATTGACTGTAAAAATCGGCTTCCATTTTGGTGTCTTCAATAATATAATCCAATCCAGATTCTAAAATTTCTACTGCTTTTTCAGATTGACTCAATCCATTTAAGGCAACGCCATTTATTAAATAAAATATGGGTTGCGACGGATATTTTTCCAGAGCTTTACTGCTTTTTTCCGAAGCCAAATCAAACTGTTTCAAATCGATATAAAGCAGTAACACATTACGCAAAATTTGAAAGTTATTGGTTTCCAAAGCCAAAGCATCCTCGTAGTATTTTAAGGCTTTTGTTTTATCGCCTTTTTTTAAATAATACTGTGCCAATTCAACCAAGGTTTTACCATTATTGCTATCGTCAACCAAAGCGGTAACTTCAACCAAATCGGATTCATATTCCGGATTTTCACGAACAAAACTCACAAAATCCGACAACACTTTAAGTTTGGCCTCCGGTTTTATTTGGCTGCTTTTTAAAACTATTTTCATCGATTCAATGGCCTTATCGGTAGCATTATCATCTAAATAAAATTTGTACAAGGCTAAATGTACTATTTGCGATTTCGGATTTATTTTAAGCAATTCCTTGGCTGTTTCAAATGCTTTTTCTTTGTCGTTGTTTTCGCTGTATCGGAAAATAAGCGCTAAATAATTCGATTCTTTGTCTGGGTTATTTTCAACGCGGGATTCCAAGTTTTTAATTTGGTCTTTTTTGCGCCCCGTTGCCTCGTAAATTTGATTGCGCATCAGGTCTCTGGCCACCGATATTCCAAACTCGGCATCCAATTCATCTAAAACCTTTAAAGCATCATTATACTTTTTTGTCTGCACATACAACGATGCCAAATCTTCTTTGTAATCGGGGTGGTATTTAACCAGTTGCTTTACTGTTTTTATTGCCTTATCGTACTCGTTTTGAGAAGCATAAAACCCATACAATTCATCCAAAAACCATTCGTTATCGGGTTCTATTTTTACAGCTTTTTTAAGCGCATCTTCAGCCGCACCAAAGTTTTTAAGCTTGTTGTAGTTTTTACCCAATTCGAAATATAAAACGGGTACAGAATTATCTATTTCGATGCATTTTAACAACGCTTCAACAGATCGGTCGTAATTCTCGATACCTTTTTGTTTTAAAGCTTCATAGAACAATTCCTGAAATTTATCATCTACATTGCCTAAATCGTCATCTGGTTTTTTGTTAAAATCGACTTGGGCGTAATTTACCTGCGGAAAGAGAAACAATCCGAAAATGAAAACCAATATGTGTAATTTTTGTTTCATAAGAAAGATGCTTCGATTGCGCTCATCATAACATTGTGTTTCCAAATAGTATTCCAAAGTCAGTTTTATAAGATTCCTGTTTACACAGGAATTTATTCCAATATGGAATAATCGCCAATACTTATGCTGGTAAAATTACCATCGTACTTTACGTGGTTACCAATCATGGCATGGTCTAAATTAGCATTTTTAATGCTTGTTTGGGTTTGAATTAAGCTATTTTTAACGGTTGAATTTTCAACAACACTATCGTTTCCAATGGAAACAAATGGTCCAACCGTACTGTTTTTAAGCGTTACATTATCGCCAATAAAGCATGGTTCGATAATATTTGAGTTTTCCAATTTGGCTGAATTTGATACCAATTGCTCGTCGCCATCAGCTTTTAAAAACCCTAGCATCCGCTGATTGGTTTCTATAGTTATGGCTTTATTGCCGCAATCCATCCATTCGTCAACAGTGCCCGTTTTAAATATTTTCCCTTCAGCCATCATGCGTTTTATACCATCATTAATTTGGTACTCGCCACCATTCATAACGTTCTCATCAAGAATTTCTTGTAGCTTTCCTTTTAAAACACCAACATCTTTAAAATAATAAATGCCAATAACCGCTTGGTCGCTTACAAAGGTTTTGGGTTTTTCAACAAGCTCAACAATTTCTTCTTTGGCATTGAGTTTTACCACACCGTAAGCTTCCGGGTTTTCAACTTGTTTGGTCCAAATAACGGCATCTGCTTTAGGGTCTAAATCAAATTCGGCTCTAATTAAAGTGTCGGCATAAGCGATAACTGCCGGCCCCGAAAGTGATGGTTTTGCGCACATAATGGCATGACCGGTTCCCAAAGGCAAATCCTGACGGTAAATAGAAGGCTTGGCGCCTAAGCTTTCTGCCAATGCTTCCAAGCTTTTCACAACATCGTCGCCAAACCAAGCTGGATCGCCTAAAACAAAAGCGATTTCTTCAATAGGTTGTTTTAAAACTTTAGCTATATCTTTAACCAAGCGATGCACAATGGGTTGCCCTGCCACCGGAATTAAAGGCTTTGGAACGGTTAAACTATGTGGGCGTAAACGAGAACCTCGCCCTGCCATGGGAACTATTATTTTCATCTTTTAGAGTTAAGTCGTTTTTTGTTTAGTTGTTAATTTGTTTTAGCCACGAATACACGAATGTTTTCCTGTTTTGAAATCAAAAATCGTTAATCGTAATTCGTCAATTACTTCGTTCCTGTACTCCCAAAACCGCCTTCGCCACGAGAGGTTTCAGAAAGTTCTTCGACTTCAATCCATTCGGCACGGTCGTGTTTTGCTATAACCAATTGCGCAATTCGCTCGCCGTTATTGATAACAAAGTCTTCATTTGAAAGATTTACTAAAATCACGCCAATTTCGCCTCTGTAATCGGCATCAATGGTTCCCGGAGCATTTAGAACGGTAATGCCTTTTTTTGCTGCTAACCCACTCCGCGGACGCACTTGAGCTTCAAAACCAATAGGCAGTTCTATAAACAAACCTGTGCCAACAATACTGCGTTCCAAGGGTTTTAATGTTCTGGATTCTGAAATATTTGCGCGTAAATCCATGCCTGCCGATGCTATGGTTTCGTAGTGCGGTAAATCGTGATTGGATTTGTTTATTATTTTAATTTGCATATCAACGCTTTAATAATTGTTTAATTTGATTTTTTTCTGAAAAATAAATGATTGTCAAAAATACGATTAACAATGCTATTCCAACACTATAATTTTCTCTAAATTGATAAAATGATAGACTTGATAACCCAACGGAAAGCGCTAAATACATTCCGATTTTTTTCAAATTATAAGGAATGGGGTAATATTTTCTTCCGAAATAAAACGATGCCAACATCATGCAAGCATAGGCGGCTAGGGTTGCAATTGCAGAGCCTTTGTAACTTATTATTGGTATGAGCCAGAAATTGAGCAAAAGCGTCAATACAGCTCCGAAAACCGAAATGTACGCCCCGAATTTTGTTCTATCGGTTATCTTGTACCACACCGATAAATTGTGGTAAATACCCAAACAGAAATTTGCCAGCAAAACAATGGGTACAATCCACATGGCTTCCCAATAGGCCTCGTCTCCAATAAAAATAACTTTTAAAACATCGGCAAAAACAACCACCGTCAATAAAATTACCGAACCAAAAATAACAAAGAACTCCAAGATTTTGGCATAGTTTTTTTGTGGGTTTTCTGTTTTGGCATGACTAAAAAAGAAGGGTTCAATCCCTAATCTGTAAGCTGTTGCGAAAAGCGTCATAAACAACGCCAATTTATAACAGGCCGAATACATTCCAATTTCGGTTTTGGCTATGTTTTCGGGCAATAGTTTATCCAATAAAATTCTATCAAAAGTTTCGTTCACCGAAAATGCTACTCCAGCAATTAAAACAGGAAAAGCATAACGCATCATTTGTTTCCAAAGCGCTGTGTTGAAAGTGTATTTTACTTTAAAATAAAACGGAAGCATCAATAACAACGTTACCGCACTAGCCACTAAATTGGCAATGAATATGTAATTAATTTCGTAATTCGGTTGATAAACCGATGCGAATACAGAAGACTCCGTAGCTAAATCTTTTAACCATAATAGCAAAAATAGGTTCAATCCCAGGTTAATCACTATGTTCAATATTTTAATTACCGCGTACTTTATTGGTTTGGCCTTGGCGCGTAACCAAGCGAAAGGGATGATAACCAAAGCATCTAACAATAAAATCCAAATGACTAAATGAATGTATTCTGCTTTAATATCAATAGCATTTGCAATCTGGTTTTGAAAAGCTATGGCCAAAACAAAGAAGAGCAAAGACGTAATTATTAAGGATACGGAAGAGGTTCCGACGACTTTGGATTTATCGTCCTCTTTATTGAAAAACCTAAAAAAGGCGGTTTCCATGCCATAGGCTAAAACCACATTGAATAATACAAAATAGGAAAATATGAGGGACACATCGCCATAGTCGGCAACCGATTTTAAAACGCTTTCATCAGTGTGCAACCTTACCAATAAAAAACTCAACATTCTGGGTAGCACTGTGGCTAATCCGTAGATAAATGTTTGCTTAAAAAGTGATTTGAGTCCGCTCAACGATTGGTTATTTATAGGGCTAAAAATACGTTTTTAGCTAACGTAAACCAAAGATATATTATTGCGGCGGTACGCTTGGATATGATGCCATTGGTTTTTCGTTAATCTGATCGATTTTAATGTATTTGGTTTTCTTATTTTCTTTATAACTTACAATACATTCGCTTGCTTTTAAGTCAAACGGGATTTTCTTTGGTATTGGTGGTGTTTCGTTGCCGTATTCTTCAAGTGGATCGCTGCTCATTACAACATTGTAGCTCCGTTTTTCTTTCTTTTTGAATATGCCAACATAACGCAAACCGTCATGCGACAATAAGAGTTTTGTAACTTTTCCTCTAAAATAAACCGAGTCTAATTGCAGGTTTTTATTTGACTTTGTAACTGGAATAAACAACTTGATGCCCGAACCACCTTCTTTAATGCCTGAGGTCCATTTTTGAGAATACACATCTCCAAAATTTATTGAGGTTTTCTTTTCTAGCTTTGGGACACCGGAACATTGCGAAAAGCTAGACATCATGACCAACAATAAAAATGAGAATAAAATATGCTTTAAAAGTTTCATGGCTTAATTATAGAATTATAAAGATACGGTTTCAAAATTGATGCCATAAAAAAAATCAGAAAACTGGATTTTTGAAAGAAAAATGAGTCAGTCGAAATGTTTAAAACTAAATACCGGCATTTAAACACATAATAATCAAATAGTTATTTATTTATTGAAATATATTTCTTAATTTTAAGAGTTGCTTTATTCCCATAATCTAGACATGGCTACCTCTTCAAAAATATGGTAACACTTTATTTTAATTCAAATTTTTAATTATGGGAAAGTACAAAATAGGGAAAGACATTGGTGAATTGACGGTACGTCTTCAACATGTGGAGGAAAAAGTAGCTTACGCACGAAACAATGGTCAATCAGGTAATACTTCTAATTCTGCATGCAAGTGTCGGGGTGTATCAGACAGCGAACTTTATGAAAGCCTTGAAGATGCTGCACCAGATAGCAAGGTATTCGAGATTCTAAAAAATTTAATGATTGATGCTGGGGAAGTTACAATAAGAGAATTGTTTGCCTGTACAATAGAAGATGTTGGGCATAAGGCAGCAAATGCAATAGCATTAGCTAAAGAAATAGGGTTTCTAGCTTTAAGCAATGACAAATGTTGCCACGAGGTAGATGATGTCTTGCAGAATGATTACTGTAAGAGTAAAGCTGGAAAATGGTGTAGCCTTGTAAAAAAACATGGGCGTAAACGTTGCACACTGGCAAGCGATAAGTGTTAATCAAAATCAAACAGCAATAAAAAAACCTCTCACTAAATGTTAATGAAAGGTCTATAATGTTGTGAATAAAAAAATCGTAATCTAATTATTCAAAGCTTCCGCACCTCCAACAATTTCAAGGATTTCGTTGGTAATTGCAGCTTGACGCGCTTTGTTGTACGTTAATTTAAGCTGGTCTCTTAATTCTGTGGCGTTATCCGTTGCTTTGTGCATTGCTGTCATTCGCGCACCGTGTTCGCTTGCAAAAGAGTCTCTAATACCTTTATACAATTGTGTTTTTAACGATTTAGGAATCAACTCCTCAACGATTTCAACTTTCGATGGCTCAAAAATATAATCTGAATTGTTATTTGCTTCACCCTCAATAGGAACAATTGGTAAAAATTGCTCAGTCATTACAATTTGAGTTGCCGCATTTTTAAACTTGTTGTAAACAATTTCGATTTTATCGAACTCACCGGCAACAAATTTCTCCATTAACGATTCAGCGATTTCTGCCACATTATCAAAAGTCAAATCATCAAAAACCTCACTTTTATTGGCGATAACCATGTTTTGTTTTACAAACGCATCGTTTGCTTTTTTTCCAATTGCAACTACCGAAACCTTTTTACCAGCGTATACATTGCTAATTAAATGTTGTGTTTGCTTAATAATATTAGAATTAAAAGCGCCACATAAGCCTCTATTGGATGTAATAGGAACAATTAAAACATTGTTTACTTCGCGTTGCGTGGAAAATTTGCTTCCAGAGTCTGCATCTAAAGTGGCACTTAAGCTTTGTAAAAGCTCAGTCAACTTATCTGCATAAGGGCGCATTGCGGTAATAGCATCTTGTGCCTTCTTTAACTTTGCAGCCGATACCATTTTCATGGCACTGGTAATCTGCATCGTTGAAGATACCGAGGATATTCTGTTACGTATTTCTTTTAAGTTTGCCATATTAGCCCCACCTAACCTCCCCAAAGGGAAGGGATTAATTGATTATGTTAAAATACAAGCACCATCTCACAACTCTTCCCTTTCGGGGAGGCTGCGATGGGCCTTTTTATTAATTTCTATACTTTCCCGATAAATCTTTAGCCACAGCTGTTAATGTATCTGTAACTTCATCAGTTAATTTACCTGCCTTTAAAGTATCTAGAACATCTCTGTGCTTTGCGTTTAAGAATTCTATATAATCACGTTCGAATTCTTTAACTTTTTCAACAGGAACATCTTTCAATAAGTTTTTAGACCCTGCGTAAATAATAGCTACTTGGTCTTCAACTGTAAACGGATCGTTTTGTGCTTGCTTTAAAATTTCAACGTTACGTTTTCCTTTTTCGATTACGTTTAAAGTAACGGCATCTAAATCAGATCCAAACTTTGCGAAAGCTTCTAACTCACGGAATTGCGCTTGGTCTAATTTTAAAGTACCTGATACCTTTTTCATTGATTTAATCTGAGCGTTACCACCAACACGAGATACCGAAATACCTACGTTAATTGCCGGACGAACACCAGAGTTAAATAAATCACCATCTAAGAAAATTTGTCCATCGGTAATGGAAATTACGTTTGTTGGAATATAAGCTGATACGTCACCTGCCTGCGTTTCAATAATTGGTAAAGCGGTTAACGAACCTCCACCTTTTACCATGGGCTTTAAGCTATCTGGTAAATCGTTCATTTCTTTAGCAATCGCATCATCATTAATCACTTTTGCAGAACGCTCTAATAAACGTGAGTGTAAATAGAAAACGTCTCCAGGGTACGCCTCACGTCCTGGTGGGCGACGTAACAATAAAGATACCTCACGATACGCTACCGCTTGTTTAGATAAATCGTCATAGATAATTAAAGCTGGACGACCCGTATCTCTAAAATACTCACCGATTGCAGCTCCGGCCATTGGTGCATAAACTTGCATTGGCGCAGGATCTGATGCATTTGCAGCAACAATAGTAGTATAAGCTAATGCTCCTTTTTCTTCCAGGGTTTTAGCTATTAAAGCTACTGTTGATGCCTTTTGCCCAACTGCAACATATATACAATATACAGGCTCGCCTGCATCGTAAAATTCTTTTTGATTTATAATGGTGTCAATACAAACGGCTGTTTTACCAGTTTGTCTATCTCCAATTACCAGCTCACGTTGTCCACGTCCAACAGGAATCATTGCGTCAATTGCTTTAACTCCGGTTTGTAAGGGCTCGGTAACCGGTTCACGATAAATAACCCCAGGCGCTTTACGCTCTAAGGGCATTTGGTAAGTTTCACCGGCAATAGGGCCTTTTCCATCTATTGGTGTCCCTAATGTATCAACAACACGACCAACAATACCTTCACCTACGTTAATAGAAGCGATTCTGCCCGTACGTTTTACCGTAGAACCTTCGGCAACTGCTTTAGAGTGTCCTAATAATACAATACCTACGTTGTCTTCTTCAAGGTTAAGTACAATACCTTCAAGACCGCCATCAAATTCTACCAGCTCACCATATTGAGCGTTTGAAAGTCCATAGGCACGTACAATACCATCACCAACAGTTAATACTGTTCCTACTTCATCTAAAGATGCTGTAGCCTTGAATCCTGCCAGTTGTTGTTTTAAGATTGCTGATACTTCAGCTGGTTTTACTTCTGCCATCTTTATTAATTTTGAACCCAGAATTTAGAACTCTGAATTATTTTAGTTTAATGTAAATTCTCTTTTTAACTTATTTAATTTGTTTGCAATACTTGCATTGTATTGAATATCTCCAACACGCAAGATAAAGCCTCCTAAAATGCTTTCGTCTATAATGCTTTTAATTTCAGCATCTTTTCCTGTAAGCTCTTTAACCTTAGCCAACACCTTAACTCTTAAATCGTCTGTTAAAGGTATAGCGGTAGTTACTTGGGCCACTTGAGTTCCTGTTAATTCGTCGAATAAAAGATTGTATTTTAAAGCGACTTCTTGTAAAAGCGGTAATCTTTTATTTGTAATTAGGGTATCGATTAAATTTTTTGTCATTTCATTAGAACCTTTAAAAACATCTAATAAAATGGCTTTTTTAACTGAAGAACTCACTACAGGATTTTGAAGCGCATTGTTTAACTCTGTGCTCTCTGCAATAGTTTTGGCTATTAGCTTCATGTCTTTATTTACAACCTCGGTTGTATTTTTATCAGATGCTAAACTTAAAACTGCTTTTGCGTAACGTATTGCTGCTCTTGCTCCTGCCATGATACTATTAGTTTAATTTTGCTTCAACCAGCATAGACTCAACCAATTGAACTTGTTTGTCTTTGTTGGAAAGTTCTTTTCGCACTACTTTTTCAGCTATTTCAATGGATAAATCCGCAACATGTTTTTTAAGTTCTGCCATAGCGGCTTTCTTTTCGCTTTCAATTGCAGCTTGAGCTTGGGTAATTATTTTATCCGCTTGGTTTTGCGCTTCGCCTTTGGCGTCGTCGATCATTTTATTTTTAATATCGCGCGCTTCTTTTAACAAAGCTTCGCGTTCTGCTCGTGCTTCTTTTAAAATGCGTTCGTTATCGGCATGAAGGTTTTCCATCTCTTTACGAGCATCTTCAGCTGAAGCCAATGCTTTTTTAATACCTTCTTCTCTTTCGCTAACCGCTCCAAGAATAGGTTTCCAAGCAAACTTTTTTAAGATAATAAGTAAAAACAAAAATGTAATTACTGTCCAAAATACAAGTCCTAAACCTGGTGTAATTAAATCCATTTCTTAATTTATTTAGTTTTATAATCCCACGTATGGGTTTCATTTTTTGAGGATTGCCCCAAATTTAAAAATTATTTTCCATGTTGTTCCTTACGGATAAACCTTAAGGTTATAGAAGCTTTAATTAAAATACAGAGGCAACCAACCGTTACCTCTGTACTTTGTAATCATAATTAAACGATTAATGCAGCAACAACACCAAATAGTGCTACTGCTTCTACGAAAGCTGCTAAAATAAGCGCTGAAGTTTGGATTTTTCCTTGGATTTCCGGTTGACGTGCCATGGCATCCATAGCAGAACCACCGATTCTTCCAATTCCCATTCCAGCTCCAATTGCTGCTAAACCAGCTCCGATTGCTGCGATTCCTGTAATAGTCATAGTTATAAAATTTAAATTAATTAATGATGTGCTTCTTCGGTTGCCATGCCAATATACAGGGCAGACAACACGGTAAATATATATGCTTGAATTGCTACTACTACAATTTCTATTAATCCGATAAATAATGAGAACGCTACCGATACCGGAGATACCCATGTGGTCTCAAAAATAAATATTAAGGACATTAAGGCTAAAATAATAATATGTCCTGCTGTAATGTTTGCAAATAAACGAATCATTAACGAGATTGGTTTTACAAACATCCCCACAATTTCTATGGGCATTAAGAAAATTTTCATTGGCACAGGAACCCCGGGCATCCAGAAAATATGTTTCCAATAGTTTTTGTTGCCGCTAAAGTTTGTTACCAAAAAGGTAAACACCGCCAAAGTTAATGTAAAGGCAATATTACCACTTACGTTGGCACCGTTAACAATAGGTATTAACCCAAAAATATTATTAAGCCATATAAAGAAAAATACGGTTAATAAATAGGGCATGTACTTTTTGTATTTATGATCGCCAATCATAGGCTTTGCAATCTCATCGCGAACAAAAACAATTAAAGGTTCCATAAAACCTGCAATTCCTGTTGGGATTTTAGTGCTAGATTTTTTATAAACCCGAGCGGTAGAAATAAACACGAGCAATAATACGATAACCGACACCCACATCATGAACACGTTTTTTGTGATAGAAAAATCCGCTGGCTTGCTAGCGTTTGTAGGGTGATGCTCGGCATCAAAAGCTACAGCTTGTGCGTTGGCATCTAGTTGATAAATTTTTTCGTGGTATTTTACAAATCTCAAACCGTCTTTTTCAACGATGTGCGACCCAGAGTCGTCATGATGAAATTCGCTGGACATAAAGGTAACCAAACCTTGGTCTGTCCATAAAATAATAGGCAAAGCAATCGAAATTGGCTTCCCATTCCAATCAAGAATATGAAATTCATGAGCATCCTTAACGTGATGCATAATCATCTCTTTGGCATTGAACTCTTTATCGTTCTCGTTCTCTTGGTTTTCCGACGCATAGCCACCAAATGATGTGGCCATAAATAATGCAGAAAAAAATACGCTTTTAAAGGTGTTTAATGTCATTCTATTTTGATTAAAAATACCTTGCTTTAAATTCCGTGCAAATGTACGCACATAAAGTTAATTGACAAATAATAATTTAATGATTATTTGTCAATACGGTTTTTTATTGAAAATTAGCGGTGGACGCCTACTTTTTTTGAAGTAATCTAGTTACAGCATACACTTCAAATGCAAGAAAAATAAAATAGGGAACAAAAAAATTGGCGAGATCGTATGCTTTTTGTTCAGGTTTTGATAAAATCCACGGCAACAAAAACACCATGGCCAACACCATTTTTAATAGCATGCCCAAAACAAATGCATTGAACACTTCGATTTTGCCAATCGATTCGCGGTAGTTAATTAGCGTATAGATTATTACAACGGTAACCAAATGAAACATATAAATATGCCATAGCGGAAAAAACAAAACAGCGTTTTTTGCAAAATGCAAGTTTAAATAGGCGTGGATACCAAATAACAAAGCACTCAACACTATGAGTTGCACCAGAAAGTTTAGCTCTCTCTTTTTAAAAAGATTGTTCATTTATTGTTCTTCTTTTGAGATTGCAATAATACGTCTTATTACAAAAACAATCGCAAAAATTACAAACACTAAAGATAGAATAATAGTGTAAAGGTTATGCTTGTTTGGAAATGCATCGTCGAGTTTTACACCAACAAAAGCACCTATGCCAATAATGGCAAACATTTGAAAAGCAATACTAGAATAACGCGCGTAAGTATTAAGCTGTTTTTTCTGGTTCTGACTTTTTTTGTTGTTGCGGTCCTTGTCCACTTTTGTTCATATCTTTTACAGAGCCCTTCATAACACAGGTTACATTAAAGGTTGCCCCTGGTTCAACGGCTAGTTTGCCAACAACCACTTCGCCTTCAATGTGTGCTGCTGCTTTTAATGTAAGGGTGCCCGACAGCGATAATTTTCCTGAAAATTTACCTTCAAAATAGGCATCGGTGCCTTGCAGGGTGCCTTTTATAAAACCTGCTTTACCCACAACTACTTTTCCTGTGGTTTTTATATTTCCTTCTATAATTCCATCTACCCTAAAATCGCCTTCGCTATTAAAGTCGCCAACAATTTTAGTGCCTTGGGATATTATATTTTGACTGGATGTTCCTTCTACCATGTGTTTGTCTTTTTTATTATCAGAGAACATAATGCTATTAATTTTAATTATTACTAATGTTTAAATACGTATCCAGATTTTTATGAATCTGAACGATTTGATAATTTGCAGATGATATTGCAAAATAAGGTTCGGTTATTTTTCGGCTGTCTTCTTTGGTTAATAATTGGTCGAAAGTTTTAGCAACTTGAGCACTTTTTAAACCATGAATAACAACGAGTCTTGTATTTGGGCTGTAAACATCGACCGATGTTTTTAAATCGTAATATTTTATGTTTTTTAAAACAGAATCCAAAGTTTTTTGGAACGCTTCAATTTCATCAATTTCTGTGTTTTCAAATTTATAAACCACTTTAAAGTTGGTTGAAGCATCATCGGTTTCTTCAATAAAATCGGAGCTCGCCATTTTTGGTAAAATCTCTGTATCCATTTTTTCGGCTTGCTGGCCTTCTGGCGTATTGGCAAAGGTTATCGCCACATAATTAATGGCTCTTTTGTAAGCCTCATAACCAAACAACCTGCCTATGGCCGTGGCTTTTAAAAGCTCGAATTTTGGCACAATGGGATCGCCATCAAAGGCATTGATATAGGTTTCGCATGCTGAAATGACTGTAGCATATTCCTGATTTTCATGTTGCGCAAACAGCTTTTCGTAAACCCGCTCAGGGCTCTGCTCGTCTTTTAAATTCGCTAAATCCGGGTTGTTTAAAATGGTGGCGTAGCGCGATTCCGGATGGTTTGTAATAATCTCGTTTTTGGCAATGGAAGCCTCATCGTTTTCGCCCAACAATTCATAAATCTTATATAGATTGTATTTTGAAGGCACTATTAACCGCTCTTCCGGTTGGCTATTCATTAGGTTTTGGAACTTGCTTTTTGCTAAATCGTATTCTTTGAATTTTTCCTTGTAAATAAGACCCAATTGATAGTAGGCAAAATTCCGGTCTTTTGAAATACTGTCGATGGCCTTTTCTTCGGAAGGAATTTTAGAGATATAGAACTGCGGATCAAACCGTTCTTCATCTGAAGCCAAATCAACGATATTAACATCCGAAGCACTATTTCCGGTGTTGGAATTTGCTTTGTTGGACCATCGCCAATTGTCTTCTAAAGTTCTGTTGCCCCAAATTTTAATAAACTCGTTTTTGCCATAGGCCACCGTGGTTGGGTTGTAAAAATAAAATAGGGTCGCTTCGTTTGGTGTTCCCCTGTTTTGCGACTGTCCACCAATGGTATTGTTAACCGTAGCCAAACCTGTATTCCGTTCGGCAGCTTCGGCTTGTTTTTCATCTTCTTCGGCTTTTTCTTTTAAAGCTTCAACAAAGGATTCAAAGTACTCCAATCGTTCGGTTTCCGAAAAATTCACTAATTGCAAGATACTATCGTTAACACGGGCTATGTTTTCGTAATAAATAACATCTTCCAAATTATCGCGTTTCCTTTTAATGATGCGATAGGGCTTGGAGTTTAACTCCAAATTCGTCATCGTGCTGTCGTAATAATTACCTGCGATTTCATACTTCGATGTATCAAAATTCATGTCGCCCAAAGTTTGGTAATTTTTAGCTCTCAACAATTTATCCTGCGAATTGGTGCGCAAAGATTTATTATAGTAGTTTACCGCTAAAGAATCCGATTGATTATTTAAATGATATTCGGCAATTTGATGGTAAATTTTATCCAAAAAGGGTCTGTTTTCCCTATTTTCTTCAAGTGCCGTAAGGTGTTCCAAAAGCGCCAGTTTGTTTCCGTTTTCATAATCGAAATTTTTAACTTTTTCAATATGGGCACTTATCATGTAAATACGCGGTGTTTTTCTATTGAGCCCTATAACCTTATCAAACGCGATGTTGGCACTGTCTTTATAACCTAATTGATTGTATAGTTGCCCTTGGATAAAACGATAACGCCCGCGCTCGTCGTTGTTTTTCGTGGCGTTTGCGGCAATGTTTAATTGCGTAATGGCGCTGTCAACAGATTTGGTGTTTAAATACGCTTGTGCCAAAATAGACGTGGCATCGGCCAAATCTTGATCGTTTAATTCTTCATCGGCCAACAACCGTTTCAACTTTTTTATGGCCACTTCATTGTTGTCCAACCGGATATTGGCCTTTTCGCGCCAAATTTTAACTTGATTTATTTTGTCGCTCGTTGGGTATTTATTCAGAATATTATTGAATGCCGCCAATGCCGGAACAAAGCGTTGGTCGAAATAACGGGCTTTTCCCAAAAGCAAATACGCTTCATCTATTTGCGGATTTTTTTCTTTGCCATCAATATTTATACTGTGTTTTTGAATGGCTTTTACCGCCTTTTCTTCGGCTCTATTAAAGTTCTCGTTTTTAGACTGCCCGGGCAATACAATGTCTTCTTGAATTTGCATGCGCTCGATGGGAAGCACGTCCCAATAATTATCGGCGTACCCTTCGTTAAGGGTGTTTCTGCCTTCTTCTAAAGCTAAATAGCCATTGTAAAGCGCATTGAATTCGGCAGTAACGGCGTGATAATTTCGGCTAACAAAATTGTCTTTTTTTCTAGAACAACTGGTTGCTAAAACAGTAGAAAAAACTATAAGTAGTATGGCTTTGATAGATGTTTTCAACGGTGGTTATTTAGTCTAATAAATAACTATAAACTCTAGTTATTATTATATGTAACCGTAAAAATAAGCATCTTTTTGGATTTAGCTATAAATTGCAGTTATAAAATGCTCGCGCAAAGACGCTAAGGCGCAAAGTGGACACTGTATGATTATGGATTGTTTCGCAGAGACACACAAAGTTTTTACAGAGACTCGTAGAGGAATACATAGTAAAACATGAATTAACATAGTGATTTTGATAACATTCTGAAAACGCTCCGTGTATCTCTGCGAAAACCCAGCGGGACTCCGTGTTATAATTTTAAACAGCCTCAGTTCCCGAAAAATGTGCTTCAAGTTCTTTTAAAGTGGCTTCGCTTGTGTTTAAATCTTTAACTATTTCGCCTTTTTCAAGTACTACAATGCGTTCGCAAACGTCGGTTACATGCATTAAATCATGACTGGAAATTAATACGGTTACGCCTTGTTTTTCGGCTAAATCCTTAATAATGCCTTTTAATCGAATTTGTGTTGTGGGATCCAGGTTTGCAAAAGGTTCGTCTAAAACAATAACTTCCGGGTTGCCAATAAGTGCCGCAACAATGCCTGCTTTTTTCTGATTGCCTTTACTTAAATCGCGTAAATACTTTTTCTGCCCGAGGATTTCCCCGTGGAAAAAATCTTCAAACTGGCTTACCAATCTATCAACATCGGCTCTGTTTTGTCCGCGTAATTCACCAATAAAGTAAAAATATTCTTCGGCCGTTAAATAACCAATTAAAAAACTTTCATCAATAAAAGCTGATGTAAAGGGTTTCCAATCTTCACTTTCATTTACCTTAATATTGTTGTTTTTAACATATCCGGTTGTGGGCTGAATTAAATCCAACAGCAAACTAAAATACGTGGTTTTTCCAGCGCCATTGTTTCCTACCAATCCAAAACTTTGGCCTTTGGGAATGTCTAATTTTTCAATATTTAAAACAATATTGTTGCTGTATTTTTTTGAAAGATTTGATGTTGTAATCATAATGTTTTCTTTTAGTTGTCTTGATCAAAGGCATTGATCATTTTGTATTTTGATTTTGTGTATTTCAGAGTAATGATTTTCATTAATTTTTGATGAAAAACAATACCAATAACGCCCAATAAAGCGAGTACCAAACAAGCTATTTCAAACCCTATTAAAAAGTAAAATAGTGCAAATATACCCATTGGCAATATTAAAAGCGGAATGCCAATAAGCCATTGTACCGCACCTGTACCTTGATAATTAAAGGCTGCTTTTTGGTTTAAATCGATTTTCTTGCGGTTAAAAGATCCGCCGTACAAAATAACATGCGTATTAACACCTATGTTATAAATGGCAGCTACAAAATGAGCCAATAAAATTTTCCATCCGAAAAAGACATACGGAATACCAAGAACAAACAAAATAATAACGCTTACCGCCATTAAGGTAAATTTCGATTTTAAATACTGCTCGTATTTAATGTTTTGGCTCATCAAGAGTTTATAATAACCACTATCCCAAGCGGGAATAAACTGCCCGAAATTGATTAAAAAGATACCCGTTGAAAACACACCAATAAACATAAAAAACCAAGGTAGGTTTTGATAGGTGGGTTGCGGATAGAAAAACAAACCGTACAAAAGGCCAATTAAAACCATCCAAACCGAGGATTTTGTTCGCTTGTTGCGCCAAATCAGTTTTAAATCCAGTTGCATAAAAGGGGCAATGTCGCCAAAGTTTTTGGTCCACTCCATATTTGAGGTGTTTACCTCTTTAATCTTAGCTTTTAATCCGCTGTCTAAAAACAGTTTTTGTTTTAGTATTTTAAAATTGTAAGCGTATAAGGCTGTCAGTAATAAAATAGGAACGATTAATAAAACCGGATTTTCAGTTATGTAAGTGACGCCATTTGAAAGCGCTCCCGCAATATTTATAATATTAAAATGATTTAAACCGAACAAAGCACCAGCAAATACAATAATGGGTAAAAATGACAGTTCGGTTTTAGCCGATAAGCTTTCAATAATAAAATTTAAAAAGTTATTTATTAGCGTAATGAGCACAATAACAAACATCCAAATTAAAACGGCTGATGTGTTGTAATCGTTTGCTATTAATTTGAGCCCAAAAGGAACAATGGCGAATAATGGTAAAAAATTAATGAATGACAATGCCGATTTTCCCAAAACAAAATTGACCACAGATTTTCGTTTAACGGGCAGTGTCAGTAAAGGTTTAACACTCATTACCGGTAGTTTTTGAAAAAAGAATCGAATCAACAAATCGCCAATTATCCAGAAAAACAACAAGCCGTTAAAAGCAACCAACGGATCTAAATCCGGATATATTTCCTTTAAGATTTTATCCATCAAAAATCCTATAAACAGAAACATAACCATAAAATACAGCGTGAAAAAGCCCATTAATATTTTAATGGCTAAACTTTTGCCAAAGCTGGCAGACCTAAAAAAAGCTTTCCATTCTAAATTTATAAAATGTTTAATCATAGTTTGGCTGGTTATATTTTTAAATTTGGTTCAATGGGTTAGTAAGCCTTTTATCGCAATTGTTACAAATAAAGTTAAAATTTAAAAACCAACTTCACTATTTTTGTCAAAAATTTATATATGTCATCATTTTATAAACTCACCATAAAAGAAATAAAAAGGGAAACCTCTAAAGCGATAAGCATTAGTTTTAATGTCCCAGAGCACTTAAAAGAAACGTTTGCTTTTAAAGCGGGGCAATATATTACTCTAAAATCGGAGATTGACGGCCATGAAGTACGTCGCGATTATTCACTTTGTTCTTCGCCTAAAAGTGGCGAGGTAAAAGTAGCGGTAAAAGAGGTTAAAGACGGTACCTTTTCGGCCTATGCCAACACCACATTACAAGCCGGTGACACTTTAGAGGTTGCGCCTCCAAAGGGTCGATTTGTTTTTGTGCCCAACGATTCCAAAACCAAAAACATCGCGCTTTTTGCGGCAGGAAGCGGTATTACGCCCATTTTAAGCATTATAAAATGCGCTTTGGAAGAAGAGGTTTATAGCAAGGTTATTTTGGTCTTTGGCAATAAAACCACAAAAGACACCATGTTTTTAAACGAACTTTTAGAGCTCCAGCACCAATACAAAGACCGTTTTTCAATACAATTTGTGTTTAGTCAAGCCGATGAAGATGATGCTATTTTTGGCAGAATTGAAAAAAGCACGGTTAATTATGTGATGAAAAACGAGCATAAACATGTTGTGGTTGATGCCTTTTATCTTTGTGGACCAGAAGCTATGATTCACACGGTAAAAGATGTTTTAACCGAACACCATATTGACAAAGACCGCATTCATTTCGAGCTATTTAAAGCAGCAAAACCTGCCGAAATAGAAGAAGAAGCGGTTACCGCAAGCGGAAAGACAAAAATTACCGTTATTGTTGATGATGAATCGACGACTTTCGAAATGTCTGCCAAACAAAGCGTACTCGAAGCTGCGCTGGATGAAGATTTAGATGCGCCTTATTCTTGCCAAGGCGGTATATGCAGCAGTTGTTTAGCGCGCATAAAAGAAGGTGAAGCCACAATGCGACAAAATAATATTCTAACCGAAAGTGAAGTTGCCGAAGGTTTAATTTTAACCTGTCAAGCGCACCCTACAACGCCAACATTAACTGTTGATTATGATGATGTTTAAGCCCCCTCTGTCCTGCGGACATCTCCCCCGAAGGGTGAGAACTTAAATCGCGGACTTAATTTTGTTAACTATAATTTAAAAGCGCTAGACTTTAGACCGCTTCGCTCTTAGACGTTAGAAAATTTAAAATAGATTCCTTCCCGATAGCTAACGGGATTCGCAGGAATGGCAAATCACATTTAGATGATAGATTTGATTTTTTCAGTAATCTCTTTTGGAGCAATACTTCGTGAGGCTTCTTTGTAATGTTCCGGGTATTTATTCCCGTAAATAGAAGTTGGTATTTTTGGATATTGGTTTCTATCTGCAAGTAATGCATAATCTTCAGGTTGATTAAACGGTGCAAAACCGGCAAACGGATGCGTAACACCCCAAATGGTAACCACCTTTATGCCCAACATAGCGGCGATATGGGCGTTACCCGAATCCATTGAAAGCATCACGTCTAAATTTGAAATGATATCCATTTCGTCATCAAGTGTCAATTTCCCTGAGACATTTACAGTATTGTCAAACTCGGTTTCAAACGTATTCAAAAGTTCGGTTTCATAATTTCCACCGCCAAATAAAATCACTTTATAATCTTTTGAAAGCGTTTCAATCACTTGTTTTATGGCGTCCAAAGGATACATTTTACTTTCGTAGGTTGCAAAAGGAGCAATGCCAATCCTTTTCTTTGAAACATCTCCTAAAATATTTTGGAGTTTTCTATTTAATGCCGCTTTTTCAGGAAATTTAGGGTTTGTTAAATCCAACGGAAAGCCTAAGGTTTCAAAAACATCGGCATAGCGTTGGTGTGTGGTTTTAAGTTGTTTGAATATTTTTCCTTTGGTTAAAAGTCGTTTTTCTTTTCGGTCTTTGTCAATGGAAACAAAACGTTTGCAGTGCAAAAACTTTTTTAAAATCTTACTTCTTAAAACGCTGTGTAAATCCGCAATGGCATAAAAACGATTGTCTTTATTGAGTTGTCGCGCTAATTTATAAAGTCCGAAAACGCCTTTGTGTTCACCTTTAACATCAGCCGGAAAAACAGTAACGTTTTGTAAATCTCTGAAAAAAGGTTTAAAAAATGCTTTTGTTAAAACAGTTATTTTAACTTCGGGATGCTGTTGTTCCAAAGCGCGTAAAACCGGAACGGACATAGCCACATCGCCCATGGCCGATAGACGAATAACCAGGATGTGTTTTAGTTTATTAGACATGAGCTTCAATAGAAAAAGTCTTCGACAAGCTCAGACTGACATAACGATTTTAATTGGCTATGTTGCTCTATTTCTGCGAACGCAACACAGGGTTTAATTCATCGTCATTGTACATCTTCATTTGTTTGTAAACCTTCATGTATTTATCGCCTTTTTCAATATCGCTTAAAAGCGTATCGATAGCCGTTGATAAATCCACACGTTGCTCTAACAATACGTCTAATTTTGTTTGACAAGCTGCTCTGTGTTCCGCGGAAGCGTCATTACGCGTAGCCTCCTCATTCATGTGGTATACTTTTAAAGCTAAAATAGACAACCTATCAATGCCCCAAGCAGGACTTTCGGTGTTAATCGTGGCATCGTCTTTTACGGTAACATCTTTGTATTTTTCAAGAAAATAGCTATCAATGTATTCCACCATATCGGTTCTGTCTTGATTTGATGCATCAATTTTACGCTTTAGTGTCAATGCTGCAACAGGGTCTATCTGTGGGTCGCGAATAATATCTTCGTAATGCCATTGCACAGTATCAATCCAACTTTTTCTGTACAATAAATGTTCGATTAAATGCGAATCTTTGTTGTACGGGTTCTCAAAAGGTTGATCAACCGTATTGATAATGTGGTACTTCTCTATAACTTCCTTAAAAATTTTATTGGCTTTACTTGTAAACATAATGTATTGATTTTAAAGTGTAAATATACTTCTAAATAATTAACTTTACTACCTGAAAACCACAAAAAACACACGATGCATATTCATGATTTATCGCAACAGAACTCTATATTAAATACCTTTATTTCTGAAATGCGAGACGCTAATATTCAAAAAGATAGCATGCGTTTTAGGCGTAACATTGAACGTACAGGCGAGGTTTTAGCTTACGAATTGAGTAAATCTTTAAATTATAAAGCTTCAGAAATTGAAACCCCTTTAGCGAGTAGCACTATGGATTTGTTGGAAAATGATGTTGTTTTGTGCTCTATTTTAAGAGCTGGAGTGCCTTTGCACAATGGGCTGTTAAACTATTTTGATAAAGCTGAAAATGCTTTTATTTCGGCTTACAGACACCACAAAGAAAACCCTGAAAGCTTTGAGATTATTGTGGAATATCTAGCCTGCCCAGATTTGGAAAACAAGACTTTAATTCTTGCCGATCCTATGTTGGCAACGGGTCAGTCCATGATTGCTACCTTTGAGGCCTTAAAGCCTTTTGGCACGCCTAAAGAAGTCCATTTGGTTAGCGTTATTGGCGCTCAAGAAGGTGTAGATTACGTTTCGAAATCCTTTGATGAAAACACCCATTTATGGATTGCGACCATCGATAAAACCTTAAACGCAAAAGGTTATATTGTTCCGGGGCTCGGTGATGCCGGCGATTTGGCTTTTGGCAAAAAACTACAGCAATAAAATTACAAAAGGCACTAAAATTATAGCTGAAAGAAACAACTCTTTAAACCATTTTTCTTGAATGATTTCAATGTAATTGGCAATTATAATCGCTAAGGGTGCAAATAAAAACAAAAACTCACTGCCGTCTTTATTTGGTGCAAAAACTATAATTAAAAACCCAATAAGTACCGCAAAAAGCACCACGTAAAACGAAGGCCTCAACGCTTTCTTTTTCTGCTTTATGTTTTTTATATAGAAAATGGATGCCCACACCCCAAAAGAAAGAAGCATGGTTATTATAATTACATATTGCGCTGAATTGTAATTGTTAAAATTGTAACTCAATTCGGGTAAACTACTGAAAATTCCAAAAAAACTGTCGTCCCAAATTATCGAAACACTAATTGAAATTAAAAAAACGGTTAATAATCCGGTAAAAGGAATCAGCCAATGTTTAATATTGTTATCGGTGTATAGAAGCAATGTGATAATAATAAGCACAAAAAACAATATGGCCCAAAAGTAAAACAGAGCTGCAATGGCAATCCAAAAGGCCGCATCGAATAATTTTTTATTGACGTTTATTTGAGAGCGTAAGCTTATAATTCGTCTATAACCAAGCAGCACAAAAAAGTTAGCGTAAATAATATCCGGATGGCTTACCGTTTGCGGAAGAGCCAACAAAAACAAGCTATACAATACAATTTCGTAATTGCTCTTTTGGGTCAAACTATTTTTGCCAACAATAAAACTAAGGGCCAAAACAGACACGTAACTCACTAAAAACAAAAATGTTTCTTTTATAAAGAAAGTCCCTGTAACAGGTGCTTTTACGTACTTTATGTTAAGTACAATGAAAGCAAAAAGCATAATAAAAAAAACAATAGCAAAATTAATTGGCTTAGATTTTTTAAAAAGGCTTGTAATCATTAACTGTTTTTGTATTTTTGCTATGTAAATATACTAACTAAATTTTCGGTTAGAAAATAATAAAATACACATGAAAGATTTCTTTTACGCTATACAAGATTTATTTGTCGATGTGCTTTTTGCACCCTTCGATGCTTTAAGAGCTTTGGAGCTAGACAATTGGTGGATGGCAAATATTGTATCCTGGATTTTTATCGTAATATGTTTTGTTGCCATGCTTTACTGGATGAAGCAACTTAAAATATTTAATGATAATAATGAAGAAGATAAAAGCATCTCTTCGCATTCGTATTTATAATTTATAAATCGAAACCAATATCTTTACGATAATTCATCTTATCAAAATGTAGTTTTTCTATACTTTGGTAAGATTTTTTTATGGCTTCTTTATAGGTGTTTCCGTATGATGTAATAGCCATAACCCGTCCGCCTGAGGTTACTATTTTACCATTTTCAATAATGGCGCCCGCATGAAAAGGTATGGAATCAGTTATGTTTTCAACACCAGAAATTTCCTTTCCTTTTTCATAAGCTTCCGGATAACCACCAGACACCAACATGATGGTTGTTGCCGCACGTTCGTCAATTTCAATATTTATTTTATCTAATGTTTGATTTGCCATCGCTTGAAGGATTTCAACAAAATCATTCTTTAAACGCGGTAATACCACTTCGGTTTCCGGGTCGCCCATTCTAACATTATACTCAATAACTTTGGGGTCATTACCAACTTTTATCAAACCGATAAACACAAAACCAACATAGGGCAAATGGTCTTTTTTAAATCCTTTAATAGTTGGTTTTACGATGCGCTCTTCAATTTTATTCAGGAATTCATCTGTAGCAAAAGGCACTGGAGACACCGCGCCCATACCGCCTGTATTTAAGCCTGTATCGCCTTCGCCAATGCGCTTGTAATCTTTAGCGGTTGGTAAGATTTTATAGTTTTTGCCATCGGTTAACACAAAACAGCTCAACTCGATGCCGTCTAAAAATTCTTCGATAACCACTTTTGTGCTGGCCGCACCAAACTTAGCATCAACAAGCATGCTTTTTAGTTCGGCTTTTGCTTCGTCCAAATCATTAAGGATAACCACGCCTTTTCCCGCCGCTAATCCGTCGGCTTTTAAAACGTAAGGCGGATTTAAGGTTTCTAAAAACGCATAAGCTTTTTCCACTGAATCTTTTGTAAAACTCTGGTAGGCTGCTGTTGGAATATTATGGCGAAACATAAATTCTTTGGCAAATTCCTTACTGCCCTCCAATTCAGCCGCTTTTTGTTGTGGACCAATAACCGAAACATGTTTTACGCTAGCGTCGTTCAAAAAGAAATCGTGAACACCCTTAACCAAAGGGTCTTCTGGCCCAACAACGACCATATCGATATTTTCATTTAAAACCAAAGTTTTAATGGCTTCAAAATCGGTTACACCAATATTTACATTGGTTGCTATTTTCGCGGTTCCGGAGTTTCCGGGAGCAACAAAAAGATTTTGACATAACGGACTTTGGGCGATTTTCCAAGCAAAAGTGTGTTCTCTTCCGCCAGAACCTAATATTAAAATGTTCATCGTGGTGTGGTTTTTTTTCGAAAACAAAAATAAAACTAATGCTACTAAAACACGACTTTTTTTTATTTACTTTACAAAAATTATCTTTTCTTTTGAAACTATTCGATCTTTCGTTAAAACTAAAAGGCTTCCCCATAAAGGAAGCTAAAAATCATTTAAAATTTATTCAAAATAAAGATGATAATGCCTTTAAAGATTATCTGGAAACCAGAAAACAAGATATTGTATCATATCATTTAAAACACAATTCGTTTTATAAAAACTTTGCAAAAAATGCTAATCCATTGGATTGGAATAGCATTCCCGTGATGACCAAACAGGATTTGCAGCAGCCTTTACCATCGCTTTTATCTGATGGTTTTTCAAAAAACAATATTTATATCGATAAAACCTCCGGCGCTTCGGGAACACCGTTTGTTTTTTCAAAAGACAAGTTTTGCCATGCCTTAACTTGGGCTGTTATTCAAGATAGATTTGGCTGGTATCATATTGATTTCAACACCTCGAAGCAAGCGCGATTTTACGGTATTCCGTTAGATAAAAAAGGATATTACAAAGAAAAATTAAAAGATTTTGTAAGCAACAGAACTCGATTTAATGTGTTCGATTTAAGCGAAGCGGCTTTTTATAAATGGCTATCAACTTTTAAGACAAAACCTATTGAATATATAAATGGCTATACCAACCCCATTGTACAGTTTGCTAAATATTTACAAGGCAAAAATCTGGTATTAAAAAGCGTTTGCGGTTCCATAAAAGTTTGTATTGTAACTTCCGAAATGCTTTTTGATGACGATAAACAACTTATGGAAACCCAATTTGGAGTGCCTGTTGTTAATGAATATGGGGCTTCTGAATTGGATTTAATTGCTTTTGAAAACCCAAAAAACGAATGGCAAGTGAATAGCGAAACCCTTTTTGTAGAGGTTTTAGACGAACAGAATAGCGTGTTGCCATTAGGTGAAGAAGGCCGGTTGGTTATCACGTCACTTTACAATAAGTCGCAACCATTTATTCGTTACGATATTGGCGATATTGGCATACTTTCAAAAGAAAGCACCTTTAAAAAGCCCATTCTTGAAAAACTAGTGGGCAGAACCAATGATATGGCTATTTTACCCAGCGGAAAAAAAGCGGCAGGACTTACTTTTTACTATATTACCAAAAGCATTATTCAGGACGATGGCCATGTAAAAGAGTTTGTAATTGAGCAGCAAAAGCTTGATACGTTTAAAATTTTGTATGTGAGCGATAAGACTCTTTCAAAAGAAAAAGAAGCTATAATTATAACAGAAATGGAGCGTTATCTTGAAAAAGGATTGCATATATTTTTTGAAAAGAAAACGCATTTACAACGCTCAAAAAGTGGTAAGCTCAAACAGTTTTCATCTTTAATACCAAAAAAACAATGAACATTACTATTGTAGCTGGCGCACGCCCAAACTTTATGAAAATTGCACCTATAATTAAAGCTATAAAACAGAAAAAAAAAGAAGGTTTTAATATTAATTACAGATTAGTCCATACCGGTCAGCATTATGATAAAAATTTAAGCGATACTTTTTTTGAGGAACTTAATATTCCTTTTCCAGATACAAATTTAGAGGTGAAAAGCGGCACGCAAGCCCAACAAACCGCGGCCATTATGATTGGTTTTGAAAAGGAATTACAACAAAATCCATGCGATTTGGTGATGGTTGTGGGCGATGTTACATCAACCATGGCCTGTACCATTGTGGCTAAAAAAGCAGGCGTAAAAGTAGCACATGTTGAAGCTGGTATTAGGTCGGGAGACATGAATATGCCCGAAGAAATAAACAGGATTGTAACCGACAGCTTAACTGATTATTTTTTTACAACCTCAACATACGCAAATAACAACTTGAAGCAGTTGGGCGTATTGGAAAAAAATATTTTTTTTGTTGGAAACGTGATGATTGATACTTTACGTAAAAACGAAAACAGGCTGAAACAACCTTCAATTTGGAAAGATTTAAACTTAAAGAAAAAGCATTATTTGGTGATGACGCTTCATAGGCCAAATAATGTCGACGAAGAAATACAGTTAAAAAACCTAATTACACAAATTGCTACCTTAGGAAAAGGTTTTCCTATTGTTTTCCCTGTGCATCCTAGAACAAAAAAGTTACTGCAAGGGCTTAAGCTGAATTTTGAAAACCTGCATTATATTGAACCCTTGGGTTATTTAGAGTTTAATTATTTGGTAAAAAACGCTTTTGGTGTTTTAACAGATTCAGGTGGCATAACCGAAGAAACTACGGTTATGGATGTACCCTGTATAACGCTTAGGAATTCCACCGAACGCCCCGAAACTTGTGAGCTAGGTACAAATGTTTTAGTTGGAAATGATCCCTCAAAAATTAAATCTGCTTTTGAGAATTTGCTTTCTGGTAACTGGAAACAAAGTAAAATTCCAGAACTTTGGGATGGAAAAGCTGCCGAACGAATTGTAAATCATTTGGTTGAAATTTATAGCCTATAAATGAAGAATATTCTAATAATAACCAGCTATTACCCTCCAGAAACCGGTGCGGCATCCAATAGAATTTTTCATTTAGCCGATGGGCTTCAAAAGCGCAACTTTAACGTGTCGGTAATTACGCCTTTGCCCAATTATCCTACCGGGAAAATATTCAACGACTACAAAGGTGAGTTTAAGCATATTTCAACTGAAAAAGGTGTTAAAATTTTTAGATTATGGATTTACGCGAGCAACTCAAAAAACAAGGTGTTGCGATTGTTAGCAATGCTCTCTTACAGTTTTAGTTTAATTTGGTTTTTTATGTGGAATAAAATACCGAAAACCGTCATTATTCAATCTCCGCCTTTGCTAGTTGCCTTTACTAGCGTGTTATTTTTAGGGTCAAAACAACGCAAGATCATTTTGAATGTAAGCGATTTATGGCCTATTGCTGGCTTGGAACTGGGTGCTTTAAAAAAGAATTTTAGCTACAAAATCCTTGAATATATTGAACGATTCAACTATAACAATGCTGATTTGATTCTAGGGCAAAGCGAAGAAATTATTGCACATGTAAAATCTATTTTCCCAAAGAAAGAAACCTTTTTGTATCGAAATTACCCAGATTTTTCGCCTCCTGAAATTATTCAAAAAAAAATATCTAAAGAAAAATTGACCTTGGTATATGCTGGGTTGCTTGGTGTTGCCCAAGGTATTTATAAGCTTATAAAGCATCTAGATTATAGTAATATCGAGTTTCATATTTATGGCAACGGCTCAGAACAAGACAAAATTAAAAGCTTTTTAAACTCTAACCCAAACCTTCCCATTTTTTACCATGGTGAAGTAGCTAGAGATAAGCTTCACAAGGCATTGTTACAATATGATGTAACCATCATTCCGTTACTAAACAGAATTTATGGTTCGATGCCTTCAAAAATATTTGAATATGCGCGATTAGGTTTGCCCATAATTTACTTTGGTGGCGGTGAAGGCGAAACCATTATTAAAGATAACGCGCTAGGTTGTATTGCAAAACCTGGTAATTATAATGATTTGAATAGAATAATTGCAAAGATTAAACCGTTTGAAATAGATTTAGAACTAAAGCAAAAAATAAAGAAAACAGCTCTTAAAAACTTTGACTTTAACACACAGTTAAACCATTTAGTGGCGCATGTTTAATATGCTTTTTCTTCCCCTTTCAAGGCATTTAAAAATGTTTGAACAATAATTTTTATATCTAATAGCAGCGACCAGTTTTCTATATAAAAAATATCATATTTTACCCTGTTTATAATGTCTTTATCCTTTTCTATTTCTCCCCTGAATCCGCTTACTTGCGCTAATCCAGTAATTCCAGGCTTAACAAAATGACGAACCATAAATTTATCAACTTTTTGGGCATACATATTGGTATGGCTAACCATGTGAGGTCGTGGACCAACAACAGACATATCGCCAAATAATACATTAAAAAACTGGGGCAATTCGTCTATACTTGTTTTGCGAATAAATTTTCCAATCTTGGTAATTCGCTGATCGCCTCTAGTGGCTTGATGCAAATGAGCGTTCTTATTTGGCGTCATCGACCTAAATTTATAGCAATCGAACTCCTCATAATTAAAGCCATTCCTAGATTGCTTAAAAAACACAGGCCCTTTAGATTCAAGCTTTATTAAAATGGCTAAAATCGGAGTTAACCACGATAAGACGAAAACAATGATAAACGAAGAAAATAAAATATCGAATAAACGCTTGATAAATTTATTTAAAGATTCCTGTAAAGGTATAGACCGTAAAGATAAAATTGGGATGTAATCATAATATTCGTACTTAAGTTTTTTAGTAAAAATATCTTTGTTGTCAGGAATAAACTTTAACTCCCGCAAGTTATTATCCGCAAAATCGATCAATCTATTTATTTGTTTATTAGAGAGTTCTGCTATTGAAAAGTATATTTCGTCAATATCATTGTCAATAACATAATTAAAACATTCGTGCAGTGAAAACCCTTCTTTATTTGTATTATACTGCTTCATAAACTTGTATCCAAAATCAAGTCTATTATTGAACGTTTTTATTAACTGTCTGGTTTTTTCGTTTTTTCCTATAACGATAACATTTCTGGTATTTCCTCTTAAAACAGATCTATATCTTTTAAGTAAAATAAAAGTCAATATTTTAACCACCGAGATTAACACAAAAACCGTAGCCAAATATTGAGCCAATCCTAATCTGCTTATATTGGGTTGTTTAAATACACCTATGTAAGCATACATAATTACGGCAAAAAAAAGCATCTGTGTTACCAAAAGCGGTATAACCTGAATTATTCTAGTGTGCCTTTGGACTTCATAAAAATGATTTTTAAAAGAAATGATTATCCATAGCATAGACAAATAGCCTACAAAAAGGTAAATGTTTGTTAGGTTTAACTCAAAAAATAAAAGAGTAGAAATAATAATGCTTAAATCTATAAAACCAAATAATGGTTTCATTAAATTTGAATATCTACCACGTTTATAATCCATTGCTACTTATTAATATAACCTTTAAAATCTTTATGCTCGCTTTTAAATAATTCTTCTTTTGATAAAGATTTAAAGTATTCAAAAGTTATTTTCATACCTTCTTCTCTTCCTGTTTTCGGCTCCCATCCCAATAGTTTTTTTGCTAAAGTAATGTCGGGTTGGCGTTGCATGGGGTCGTCTACTGGCAGGTCCTTATAAATCACTTTTTGTGCTGTTCCTGTTAGTTTAATTATTTCTTCGGCAAAATCTTTAATTGCAATTTCATTAGGGTTTCCAATATTAACAGGGTAGGCATAATCACTTAACAGTAACCTGTAAATGCCTTCAACTTGATCATCAACATAACAAAACGAACGGGTTTGCATACCATCGCCAAAAACGGTTAAATCCTCTCCTCTTAAAGCTTGCCCCATAAACGCGGGAATAACTCGTCCGTCATTAAGTCGCATCCTTGGTCCGTAGGTGTTAAATATACGAACAATCCGTGTTTCCAATCCGTGAAATCTATGATATGCCATAGTAATTGATTCTTGGAAGCGCTTTGCTTCATCATATACACCTCGCGGGCCAATGCTGTTTACATTACCATAATAATCTTCGTTTTGCGGATGTACCAAAGGGTCGCCATATACCTCTGATGTTGAGGCAATGAGTATTCGTGCCTTTTTAGCTTTAGCCAATCCTAACAGGTTATGCGTTCCTAAAGACCCCACTTTTAGGGTTTGTATTGGAATTTTTAAATAGTCGATAGGACTAGCCGGAGATGCAAAATGTAGAATGTAATCTAATTCGCCTTCAATTTTGATAAACTGGGTCACATCGTGTTCAACAAACTCAAAGTTTGGATTAGAATCTAAATGCTGTATGTTTTTTTTGTCGCCAGTAATAAAGTTATCCATTCCTATAACTTTATACCTCTCAGAAATAAATCGGTCACATAAATGAGAGCCTAAAAATCCCGCCGCACCTGTTATTAAAACTTTTTTCATGTTATTTAATTTCCGCTACCTATTTTGTAGTAGATAAAACCAATACCCTCAATTATCTCTTTATTTAAAATTCCTCTTCCGTCAAATATAAATGCCGGCTTTGGCATGTTATTATAAATGTTTTCCCAATTATAGTTTTTAAATTCATCCCATTCAGTTAAAATAGCTATGGCATGTGCGTCATTGCAAGCTTGATAGGGATCTTTTTTTACTGTTAACAAGGTTTTGTTTTCTTTTGCTGATCGTGTATTTAAATTAGCTATATCTGCATAGATTCTTTCTTCGGAAACTTTAGGATCATAAACCTCTATTTTAGCTTGCTCATTTAAAAGGTTATCGGCTACTTTTATGGCAGCGGACTCACGGGTATCGTTCGTATCTTTTTTAAACGCCCAACCTAAAAAGGTTATTTTTTTACCGGAAACGGTATTGTATAATGTACTTACAATGTTATCAGAAAAGCGATTTTTCTGGTGGTCGTTCATAATAATGACCTGTTCCCAATAATCTGCCACTTCGTTCAATCCATAACTTTTTGCAATATACACAAGATTTAAAATATCTTTTTGAAAGCATGATCCACCAAAACCAACCGAAGCATTTAAAAATTTAGGCCCAATTCTAGAATCCATTCCAATAGCCTTTGAAACTTCTTTAATATCTGCGCCAGTTTTCTCGCAAATTTCTGACATGGCATTTATTGATGAAACACGCTGCGCTAAAAAGGCGTTAGCAGTGAGTTTTGAAAGCTCTGAAGACCATACGTTTGTTGTTAAAATCTTGTTTTTAGGGACCCATTCGGTATAAATATCTACCAATGCCTTAACGGCTATTTCTCCTTCTTTCGTAGATTCATCTCCCCCAATTAGTACACGGTCCGGGTTTAATAAATCTTGCACCGCAGTACCCTCGGCTAAAAATTCTGGATTAGATAAAATTTGAAATTGAACACCATTACCCACATTATCTAAAATACTTTTTATGGCAGATGCTGTTCTTACGGGAAGTGTAGATTTTTCTACAACAATTTTGTCTTGTTTCGCCACTCTGGCGATTTGTCGGGCACACAATTCAATATATTTTAAATCGGACGCCATCCCTTTTCCTTTACCGTAGGTTTTAGTTGGCGTATTTACCGATATAAATATCATTTCGGCCTCATCTATGGCTTTATCTATTTCTGTAGAAAAGAAAAGGTTTTTGCCTCTGGTTTCTTTCACAATATCGGCTAAACCTAGTTCGAATATGGGTAGCTCATCAAGGTTTTTGGAGTTCCAAGCCGCTATTCTTGCTTCGTTAACATCTACAATGGTAATCTTTATGTTTGGGCATTGTTTGGCTATTACCGCCATGGTTGGGCCACCTACGTAACCTGCGCCTATACAGCAGATGTTATTTATTTTCATCTTAATTAAATAAAAATTTTAATGTTTGTAAATTTTTTTTAATGTGTTTTGTATTTGATAATTATTTGAAAAATCTCCAATAACTGAAATTAATTTTTTGTTTGAACCAGTAAGTGTTTTTATTTCGTTTTTTCTAATGAAATCAGGATTTACATTGACGTTTATTTTATAATTCGCCAAATTTTCCATTGCGCTAATTATATACTTTATATTTACTGCTTTACCACTACAAACATTAATAATATCTGATTTTAAGTTAGAGATTAAAAGCTTTGTGTAACATTCTATAACATAATCGACATCATTAAACTCTCTATAAACATCTATGTTTCCTAAAGAAATATTAGCTTTTTTTTCTTTAAAATGCGATACAATTTTAGGAACTAAAAAATGTGACTCTTGCCCTACACCTGTATAATTAAAAGGTCTAGTTATAATTATGTTCTGACTATTAAAATAAGCTTTTGTCATATTTTCCATAACCAATTTACTGTTCCCATAATGGTTAACGGGTTGCGGGCATAAAGTTTCATCTAATTCACCTTCAATATTACCATAAACAGCAGCACTACTTGCAATTAGAATTTTATTAGGAATATAGTCTAATTTATTTATTGCTTCGAGTAAATTTATAGTGCCAAAAACATTAACATTATAAATGTTTTGTTTGTCTTTAGAAGCAACAAAGGATATAGCTGCCAAATGAATAATATATTCGGGTTTAATCGTCACCAAAATATCACTAATCCGTTCCTCTTTTAAAATATCACAAGGATAGTGATTGGGATTATCTGTTTTTCTAAATGTAGTTCCAAAAACTTCAAATCCTTTTTCCAATAAATGTTTTTCTAGATGAAGTCCTGTAAAACCATTAATACCTGTTATAAATACTTTTTTCTTAGAACGTTCCTCCATTTTGATTTCTTTCAATATCTTTCTTAACCATCATGTCGCAAAGTTCTTGAAGCGTTGTTTTAGGTTTCCAACCTAGTTTATCATTGGCTCTAGAGGCGTCTCCAATTAGCAAATCCACCTCAGCTGGCCTGTAAAACTTTGGATTTACTTTAATTAGTGTTTTACCAGTATTTACATCTAGACCAATTTCATTTTCTTCTTTTCCATTCCATTCAACATCCACATCAATAGCTTTAAAGGCTAATGAAACGAAATCTCTAACAGTTTGCGTTCTATTTGTAGCTAACACAAAAGTTCCTGGTTCGTCAATTTGTAGCATTTTATACATCCCATCAACATACTCTTTAGCATATCCCCAATCTCTTTTAGCATCCAAATTACCCAATTCTAAATGACTTTGTTTTCCTAAATGAATTTTTGCTACTGCATCAGTAATTTTTCTTGTTACGAACTCTTTACCTCTTAATGGAGATTCATGGTTAAATAAAATACCGCTAGTGGCGAATAAACCGTAAGACTCTTGATAATTTAGTGTTGCCCAATGCGCAAATACTTTTGCAACACCGTATGGGCTTCTTGGGTGAAATGGTGTATTCTCATTTTGAGGAATTGCATGGACTTTTCCAAACATTTCAGATGTTGAGGCTTGATAAAATTTAATTTTAGGGTTAATTGTTCTTATAGCTTCAAGTAAATTCATAGCTCCAACCCCTGTAATTTGAGCTGTGGCAATTGGTTGTGTAAAAGAAACACCCACAAAACTCTGTGCGGCCAAATTATAAATTTCATCTGGGTCGATTTCTGAAATTATTCTATACGCACTAGATAAATCAATTAAATCGTACTCTAATAAGGTTAAATTTGGGTGTTGGTCTATGCCCAATTCTTCAATTCTCCAAAAGTTAGTCGAACTTGTCCTTCTATATGTCCCATAAACTTTATAATCCTTGTCAAGTAAAAGTTCAGCTAAATATGCAGCGTCTTGACCTGTAATTCCGGTAATTAATGCTTTTTTCATTTTATTTTATTTCTTTCCAATTATTATATAATCTTTCTACTGTTTCTTTAAATTCATTTTCAAATCTTTTAATGCTAAATCGCTCCGCATTTTTTCTTATAACTTCTTTATTAAACAATGATTCGTTTTTTTCAAAATAATTTAAAGCTTCTAAAAGTGAGTTTACCTTTTGATTGTCAAAAAATACTCCAGTCTCAGTTTCGGAAATCATGCTTTCACTTGGAAACACTCCCTTAATAGTTTCAAGAGCTCCCCCTTTTCCAAAGGCAATTACAGGAACTCCACAAGCCTGAGCCTCAATCGGAGCAATCCCAAAATCTTCTTCAGCTGCAAAGATAAAGGCTCTTGCTCGTTTAATCAATTCTTGCATCTCTTCCTTTTCAACGTATCCTTTTAGATTAATATTTGGGCTTACTAGTTTTTTTATTTTTTTGTAGTCAGGACCATCTCCAACAACAATTAATTTTTTATCCGTCTTAGAAAAAGCCTCCACAATTAAATCAATCTTTTTATAAGGAACCATTCTTGAGCATGTAATATAATAGTCACTAGTTTGTTTAGTTATTGTAAACGATTCTGTATCAACTGGTGGATAAATTACAATAGATTCTTTATTATAAATTTTTTTTATCCTTTTTCCTACATAATTAGAGATTGCTATATAATGATCTGGTCTATTTGCTGTCGAATAATCCCATAGTCTTAATTTAAACAAGAAATATCTAGCAAAGAACCCTTTAATTCCTTTATCTAACTTGGCCTCTTTGATGTATTGTGCGTACAAATCCCATGCATATCTTACAGGAGAATAAACATAAGATATATGTAGTTGATTAGGTCTCGTTAAAACTCCTTTTGCAACGGAAGATGAGGAAGAAATAACTAAGTCATAATCTGTTAAATCTAACTGCTCAATCGCAAGAGGAAAAAATGGTAAATAGCTCCTATATTTTGTTTTTCCAAATGGAAGCTTTTGGATAAAAGAATTTTTTGTCTGTTTACCCTTTAAAATGATATCTCTATGCTTTTGTGATAAATTATCAATTAAAGAAAAATGATCAAAATCACTCCAAATATTCGTAAAACTCTCAACGCACCTTTCTGCTCCGCCATATACGGTGTACCAGTCGTGAATTAATGCTTTTTTCATAAAATGCCTTCTATTTTTTTAACTAACCTATTTGTCGAATCATTCCAACTAAATCGATTAACATTCTTTTCTCCTTTTTTCTTTAATTGATTTCTTCTATTCGAATCAATTAATAGTTTTTTAATCGCGTTTTTAATACTTTCAATAGAATGCGGATCGCAGTATTCTACTGAATCCTCATATACTTCTGGTAATGAAGTTGTGTTAGATACAACACAAACAGTCCCGCAGGCTTGAGCCTCTAATGGAGGAATGCCAAAACCTTCGAACAAAGAGGCATAAATGAATACTTCCGCTCTATTATAAAGTTTAATTAAATCTTCATCACTTAAATAGCCTGTAAAGATAATGTTTCTATTATACTTTTTTTCGTTTAATTCAATATTTGAAAACGTTTTGCTTTTTGATCCCACAATAACGAGTTTATAGTCTGAATTCAATTCATTAAATGCTTTGATAACTCTTTGAAGATTTTTTCTAGGATCGATTGAAGATACGGTTAAAATAAATTTTTCTTTTTTTAAATTCAAATTCTTAAACTTGACTGAAGGTGCTGCATATATAACATAAATATTATCATTGCTAATCTTGTATACTTTATGTATATCTTCTTTAACATAATTGCTGTCTGTAATAATCTTCAAAGAGTTCTTTAAACTTAAGGGTATCAAAAGATTATATGGTTTTTGAAATGAATAAGAAAACCATTCTGGATAATGTTTAAAAGCTAAATCGTATAAAAACATTACTTTCCTTTTATAAAATACCGGTGCTATACCAACAAAATTAATTAACAAGGGGTTTTTATTCTTGTTTAAAAATATTGGTAAACTAATCTGTTCCCAAAGTTGCCCTTTTAAATTACCATAAAAAACAATATCTATATCGTTATCTAATTTATTTATTATTGTGGCTTTTGGAGCAACCAAAACAATTTTTTTATTTCCTATTTTTTTTGGTAACAAATTGCATATTTCAAAAGCATATCTTTGAACGCCTGTCATCTTTTGAGTTAAAAACCTAGCATTAATCACTATCATTGTTTGATATTTAAATTAAAATTTTTTAATAAAGTAGAATAAGCAAATAAACAATTAAACATTACAAATAAAACTATCCCCGTGTTTCTAACTAATATATTTTCAGTTAAAAACGCAATATACATTAAGATTAAAAAATTAAAATACTCATTGTTTTGGGTTACAATTGCAATTTTTAAAAAATATGCAAATGAGAATAAAATTAAAATAAAACCTATTGCTCCGAATGATAAAATATAATCTAGATACTGATTGTGGGTATTGTAATTAGTTTTTTGAAATGCACTAGTATCAAATTTCTTATAACACTCATTTAATTTTTGCTGTAAATCGGCTGGAGCAAAGCCTATAATTGCCGATTCATTAATTAACGACAAGGAGCAATTATAAATGGCCATCCTTAAGTTAAACGAATTATAGTAGTCTCCTTTAGGATAAATGTACTTGGTATTAACAATTTCAATTACTCGTTTTTTAATAGGAGATACGTAAGCTAAAACAGCAAAACCTGAGATTGACAACACTATTATTATAACTAATTTCCTTTTATTTTTGATTTCTTGATAAGCTAATAAAACCCCAACAATCAATATGGCTATAATCACGCCTCTAGAGCTCGCAATAACAATTCCAATTGTTAACATCAAAAACAAAAAAATATTAAGTCTACGATTTTTGAATCTGTTGTAAAAAAGCAATAATAATCCTATTCCTAAAATTAGTGAAAAATATATAGCATGTTCTCCAATAATTGGCGTCAATTCAATAGTCTCTCTAAGTTTTATATTTATAAAATAAGTGTTTTGTTGATTATAAATACTTTTAAGATTAATGAGTATATATAATATTGTAAAAATTACAGAAATAGAACATGATATAATATACGTTTTAATGAAGTTTTTTATTTGCAGATGTGATTTAAAGGGTTTTAAAATAAAAACCGTAAACGGAATTACTAAAAACGATAAATTCTTTTCAATTAGTTTAATGCCGAGTGATAAGTCTTCAGTCCAAATTAAAGCAATCAAATAAAACAAAAAAGGAGTTGTAAATAAAAAAAACAAAAACCATTCCTTTTTGACCATTGTGTTTTTTTCTTGGTTAGTTAATCTAAAAGAAATTATAGAAAAAAAAACGAACAGCATGATTGCTATACTAACCAAAGGTAAAGAGAGTAAAGGAAGTAGAGCTAACAAGTACAAGAATATCTTGCTTGCTTTTAATACGTAGTTAGGGATTTTCATTTACCCGTTTGTTATAGTTAAATGCATAAGGTATAGCTAAATAAACCCAAATGAATAACATTATAAAAGAAGGAAATGCGTTAAAAGAAATCAAAATAGCAATAACTCCTCCAGTTATAAAATCATTTTTATTTTTGATTGCCACAAATAAGGTTTTTACTAAAAAAAACATAAAAAAAACAAACCCAACTACACCATACTCAGACCATACTTCTAAATATACATTGTTTGTTATAGCCCTCTTATTAGTTCTTGCAATATAATTATCAAACCATTTAGATGGGTTTTTTACTACGGTTTCATAATCATTATAATAATCATAATGAAGCGCATAGTTATATGGACCTACACCAATAAATGGGTTATATAAACCTTGTTTAAAAGCAATTCTACCAGTAAGATATCTATCTACTTTAGAAAAGTTATCATTAGTAAGATGACTAACAGGTTGAAATATTTTTCCTTTAACATAACGCTGAAAAAACTCTGTTTTTGCAGAAAAAATAACCGCCATTAAAATTAAAGGGTAAACAATCAAAATTTTGCCTGTGAACATTTTTTTTCTGTAAATATAAACCAATGTTAAACACCCACTTACAATAGAAATCGTGGACATAGTTGTAATAATTGTAAACATTAAAAACCAACCTACTTTTGTTTTACCTCTAAAAAAGGCAATTAATGAAGATAATATTAAAAATAGGCCGAAAAAATTACCTTCTTTAAAAGTGCCACATCTAATTATCCCAAATAAATTTTGGGGATTTGATTCCATCCCAAATACCTTTATATAAGGTAACCCGAGCGCTGAAAAAACAAACAAATACCATGAGTATGAACTTGCAATAACAGCTCCTAAAACCCAAAACTTTAAAATCCTTTTGTTTCTTGAAATAAAATATATACTAATAAAAAAAGCTGTTATATTTAAAATTATATAACAAAACCTTAAAAAACTATCTCCAATAGCACTTATTCTGAATGGTATCTGTTTTAAAGGATAATCATACTGCCAGAAGCTATTTATCATAAATGACAGAAGTGCCCATAATAAGAAAAGAAATATGGCCTTGTTATTTATAATAAAGTGTAAATATTCTTTAGGCACATACCCAATAAAAAAGTATATTCCAATCATTACTATTAGTAATATTTCTGACACTTTTAAAGGGAATCCCACATTCAGTGTAAGAGCTTGCGTAAAAGGCAGGAAAAACAAGAACAAGCAAAAAAATGTAGCAATTTTGACTTTCATTATTGACTTATTAAATATTTTTTTTACTATACAGTGTCAAAGTATTCCACAAATCCAAACATATTAAATTTATTATTCCTTTTTTTTGCAAAATCATCGTTATCTTCAGAAATATTTGAGATAACTTTGATTGTTGATTTCCATGACCTACATATTGGCCCAATCTCCAAGGTTTCAAAGTCATAGTAAAACTGAGCTTTATTGGTGTACTCTTCTAAATCATGACACATAAATATTATTGGTCTATCCAATAACAAAAAATCAAAGAAAACACTTGAATAATCAGTTATTAATACATCAGTAAATTTAAGTAACGGATATGGGTCAGAGTTTGGGTATATTAAAATATTGTTAAATCCTTTTGTAATTCCTTTAAGTAAGTCAAAATCTAAAAAATGAGCTTTAATCACAAATATACTATTCGTTTTTCTACAAAAAGCATCCATTTTTTTCATGTTCAACCCAGAGTCTTTAATTACGTCTATTATTGTTTTATTAAATTGTTTTCTTTGGGTTGGCAACCATGAAATAATGCATTTATATTTACTCCTAAGCTCTAAAAGCATTTTCTTTTCTGGAAAGAAAGTTTCGCTTAATTCAAAGGTTTCTTCAAAACAGAATGTTCTAGGCTGTTGCGATAATACAATATTATCTTCTATCTTATTATTTCTAAATGACTTAGAAAATGGTTCTACATAATTATCCTTTGCTCTTTTAGAGGGTGCCATTAAAACATCGCACTTCATATAATATGCATATGGCAACCATTTGGAAATAAAAAGTTTTACTTTACCAGAAAGATTGTCGTCCATCCAATCCCCTCCATACCCAATTTTTCTTAACGGCATCCCGTGCCATAATTGAACAATTTTTGCTCCTCCAATTAAGGCTCCATTAATATCGTCTAATTGGTGAGACAAATAGGCTTTTGACGCTCTTAAGGCTGTATAAGCGCCTCCAAAAGAATATAAGAATTTTACTGGTAAACCTTTTGAATTTAGTTCTCTAACAACATCTCTGCTCTTTGTTAGCCAAATTAGATTTAAACCACTCTTGTCTCTGTTATAGTACTTTAAGTAAAAATACTTTGAATTGTCTGCAAAATATTTTCCTAATGAAGACCCGATTACAATTAGACCTTTTTTCTTTGGAAAAAAAATAGAAATATAATAAATAGGCAGCCCTATCACTGTTTTTAATATTATCTTTAATCGTCTGAGAGCTGTTTTCATTAAAACATCTAGTTTTTTTTATTACCTAATAAATTTAATTTAAAAAGTTTAATAACACCTACAGATCTTATACTTAAAACAATAACTTGAGTGAAAATTAATAATAATACCATTGAATATATAGTAAGGAAAGAAGCTATAAAAATTAAAATAGTTACATGAATTATACATGCTACAACAACACTATAGTTGGCGTATTTTTCAAAACCAAATGCACCAAGTAATGGGTAACCAATAAAAGTCGCTGGCACAATAATTAATGCTAAAAAGCAAAAATATTTTAACAACATAGCACTTTCTTGGTATCCTTCTCCAAAAACAAAATTAACTATTTCGGAAGAAAAAATTACGGTAATTAAACAAACTAGTAGATTAAAAACCATTGCAGAAATAAATATTTTTTTAAACAGTTTTAAGTCTTTTTTTTTAACCATATATGGGTAAATTGCATCAGATAATGGGCTATAAATTACTGTCATTGCTGTAAACAACCTTTCAGCAACTCCAAAAATTCCTGCATAAAATTCTCCAAGAACTAAACCTACAATAAAATTATTACTTGAGGTATATAGAGCAACCGAAGCCCTAGAGTAAAAGTATTGGGTACTGTTTTTTAATTCTTCTTTTATATCTTTCCATTTAGATAAATAAAAGGAAACTCCAAATTCTTTATAAGCAAAAAATAATGATAATACTCCTGCAAGAACAAACCCAATAGAATACAATAAGGGTACGAATATAAACTCGCTCGAATGTTTTATAAATACAAAAATTAAAAGTGTAAAAAGCGACTTAGAAACTAAATTAACTATGGTAATATATTTCATTTTTTCCATACCTTGAAATAACCATGTTGGCGTTATTGCTTGGCCAACTACTATACCAAAACCCCAAAAATAGGCCAATCGATTCCCTGCTAAAACAGGTATAAGATTGGTTAATATTAATAAAATAGCCAATGATATTATTAGCAAGAATACTTTAATAATTAGGATACTGCTAAAAATAGTGTTAACTTTTAACTTATCATTTCTGTGTAATGAAATATCTTTTGTAGCTGATAAATTAAAACCATAATCACAAATCACATTTAAAAACTGCATAATAGAATAAACCATTACCACAACCCCATAATTAGAAACCCCTAGCACTCTAGTTAAATAGGGCAAAGTTACAAATGGTAGAATAAGGTTAACTCCTTGTAAAGTAGAAAGAGCTAAAAAATTTTTTACTAAAACATGTTTAAATGTTACAAGCTTCATTTTAATAAGTTAAATTTATAGCTCCTGCATGAAAAAACCTACTCTCTTAGCTTCTTTAAAGTTTCGTTTATTAAAGTAGAAGATGTTCCTTTGGTATATGGAAAGTACACAATTTTTACTCCAACGGCCTTAAATTTTTCATCAAGTTCTTTCCATTTTTCACTCTCAAACCAGTCATCGCCAACAAACATGACATCAAACTTTAGGCGTTCCCACATTTTGAATTTGTCCATATCGTTTTGGGGAACAACTGCGTCAACATGTTTAATGTTTCTAACAATTTCCATGCGCTCTTGGTGGCCTATTACGGCTTTTTTGTTTTTATAAGCAACTAACTCATCAGAAGTTACTCCAACAATTAGCTTGTCGCATAATCCTTTAGCATTTTTTATTAAATTTAAATGTCCAATATGAAATAAGTCGTACACCCCAGACGTGTATCCTATCGTTGTTTTTTCGTCTCCTCTTTTGTACATAAGCTAATGTTATATTACCACTTCCACTGCTTATTGAAGTAGTTACTTTTAAATAATTCTATATTAATAAACATCCAGAGTATTTGTCCTGCTCTAGATTCGGTTTTACTTTTTTCTATTAAATCGTTAACAACACCCTCTTTTAACCAATTGGCTTTTGGTAAAAGCTCTTTGGCTAGAGATTCTAGGTTATCAAACCATTCTGTTAAAGGCACAGGAAATCCTATTTTTTTTCGCTCAATGATTTCTTCGGGCAAATATTTGTAAGATAATTTCCTGAGTAAATATTTTGGTGTGTCCAAGGTTTCGCTATATTGATCAGCACTCATAGACTTTGCTTTATTCTCCGCTTCGTCATTTATCCAACGTAGTTTCATATCGTAAGGAATATTACGATATGAAAATTCAATTAAATTATGATCTAAAAAGGGTACTCTAGCTTCTACTGAGGTTTGCATCGTTGTCATGTCAACCCGCTGTAATAATCCTTTTACATGGTATTTATGAAAAAACTTGAAAACACTTTCTTCTTTAGAGCTAGAATCAAAACTTTCCTTTATTTCTTTATCAAACTTGTGTCTGTAGTTTTTAGGTGTGTTAATTAATTCATCTCGCATAGACCTGGGTACATACTCGTATTTTGAAATAAAGTAATCGTAAAATGATTTATTAGTTTCTTTATTGGAATAATCAAATGGTGATCTAAAAATCCTACCATATCCTCCTAGCAATTCGTCTGCTCCTTCGCCCGATAATACAACAGTAATTTTTTCTTTTAGTTTACTAGACATTACAGCTAACGGGATTTCGTTGGGCACACCTAGTGGTGCATCTTTGAATTTAATTAGGCGCTCCCAATTAGACATATAATCTTCTTTATGCATTAAGATTTCATGGTGTTCGGTATCATATTTTTCAGCAATCATCTTTGCATACTCAAACTCATTAATTTCCTTAAATCCAATTGTATACGTGTTAACTTTTTCCTTTTTATTTATAGCCGTAATTGCAGTAATGACACTAGAGTCAACTCCTCCACTTAAATAAGTTCCTAATGGCACATCGGCAATAAGCCTATATTTAATCGCTTTATTTAACTCTTCGTCTAACCCACTTAGAATTCTACCCTCATTATACTCCTTGGACATATTAAATACTTGTGGAATGTCCCAATATTTGTTTTCAATTGAAGACAGGTTTTTATCAACCAGTAAATATGTTCCGGGTTGTACTTGAAAGATGTTTTTAAAGAATGTATAAGGGGAGCGTATGTACCTATTTGCCAAATATTCGTCTACTGCTTCTTCGTTAAATTGTGCATCCACCAAGCCACTAGACAGGATGGCTTTTATCTCTGATGAAAAAATTAAATGTTCGCCATCATTATAAATGTAAAGGGGCTTTATCCCCAACCTGTCTCTTACTAGGTACAAATTTTTAGTCTCAGAATTATACAAAGCAATTGCAAACATACCATTAGCTTGTTCAATAAACCAATCAATTCCTTTTTCTTCTACGGCCGCTAAAATGACCTCTGTATCTGAGGTTGTTTTGAAACTGTAATTAAGCTTTGATTTTATTTTTTTAAAATTATAAATCTCTCCATTAAACACTACATGCCAATAGTTAGAGTTGGAATGCATTGGTTGATTAGAAACCTCTCTTGTATCTATAATACTTAATCGTCTGTGCCCAAGTACAAGATTATCATCTCCATAAACTCCTTCGGCATCAGGCCCCCTATGTTTTATAGAGGTATTCATCCTTAAAACTCTTTCTTTAATATTTTGAATATTTTTTTTAGAATAGATTCCCGTTATTCCGCACATTAAATCTAAAAATTTATTTTAATAAAACACTTCTTTTTGGTCTGCGTGCAAAAGTACGATAATTCTTTGCCTTGGCAAGGTTTACTTTATTAAACAAACCAATTTCTTTTAAAATCTGTTCTGTAAAACCATACCAAGTCATTTCTCCTTCATCACAAAAATGTTTTATTCCGTAATCTTTTGATTTGATTGCAATTAGACTTATTATGTATTTTGCTAGGTTCTCAGTGTTTGTTGGACAACCTAGTTGATCATCAGTTATTAGTAAAGCTTCTCCTGCTTTAGCCTTTTTTAAAATGGTTTTATAAAAGTTATGTCCGTATTGTTTACTGTACAGCCACGAGGTTCTTATTATAAAGTAGTCATCTAAAATATCTTGAACATGTTGCTCGCCCAATAGTTTTGATTTACCATATTCGTTAATAGGATTTGGGATGTCCTTGATTGTGTAAGGCTCTGTTTTCTCGCCATCAAAAACATAATCTGTTGAAATATGGATTAATACCGTATCGGTTTCTTTGCAAGCCTCAGCTAAATACTTTACACCTTCGGCATTTACTTTATAGGCTATTTCAGGTGTTTTTTCTGCTTGCTCCACATTGGTGTAAGCGGCACAATTTATACAATAATCAAACTTGTTATTTTTAAAAAACGGTTTTAAATCGGCTTCTTTGGTAATATCTAATTCTGCTTTAGTAACAAAAGTAAATTCTAGGCCGTATTCGTTTTTAGCGAATAACTCATTAGTGGTTTTTCCTAATTGCCCATTGGCTCCTGTTACTAAAACTCGTTTATTCATTTAGGTAAGCCTCTAGTGTTGGTAGCGCTTTGTCTTTTTCTGAAAGCATTAAGTTTTCCGTTGGGAAACCCCAATCGATATTTAATGTTTTATCGTTATAAATAATGCCTCTTTCTGAAGCTTTATTATAATAATTATCACATTTATAAGAAAAAATAGTTTGGTCTTCCAAAACTAAAAAACCGTGGGCGAATCCTTTAGGAATGTAAAGTTGATTGTGCTCTATAGCGTCTAAAACTATTGAAAAGTGTTTTCCAAAGGTTAGCGAATCTTTTCTTAAATCTACACAGACATCTAAAACTTTGCCTTTAATTACCCTAACAAGTTTGGCTTGAGCAAACGCTCCAGTTTGTAAATGCAGTCCTCTTAAAACCCCTTTTGAGGATTGCGATTGGTTATCTTGAATAAAGTTGGTGGCAATTCCTGTTTTAGCTTCGAATTGAGCTTTGTTAAAACTTTCAAAAAAATAACCTCTTTCGTCTTCAATTACATTAGGCGCTATTACAAAACAGCCTTTTAAATTTGTTTCTTCAACCGTCATGTTAATCTATTAATTGTTGAAGGTATTCGCCGTAGCCGCTTTTAAGTAGTGGCTGTGCTAGTTTATTTAGTTGAATACTGTCAATATATCCCATTTTATATGCCACTTCCTCAATACATCCTATTTTTTGACCTTGGCGATCCTCAATAACTTGTACAAATTGAGAAGCCTGCATGAGCGATGCGAAAGTACCAGTATCTAACCAAGCTGTGCCTTTATCTAAAATTTCTACGTTAAGCGCTCCTTTAATTAAATAAGCTTTATTAATATCTGTTATTTCTAGTTCGCCCCTATGGCTCGGTTTTATGTTCTTTGCAATTTCAACTACATTATTATCATAAAAATATATGCCCGGAACCGCAAAATTAGATTTTGGTTGTTTTGGTTTTTCTTCAATTGAAACCGCTTTGTTTTGGTCATCGAACTCAACAACGCCATAGCGCTGTGGATCGTTAACATGGTACGCAAAAATAATACCTCCGATTGGATTAACGCTAGCTCGTAAAATGCTGTTTAAACCTGAACCATAAAATATATTATCGCCTAAAATAAGGGCTACGCTATCGTTTCCTATAAATTCTTCTCCAATAATAAATGCTTCGGCCAATCCGTTTGGCTCCTCTTGAATGGCGTATTGGAAATGACAACCGTAATCGCTTCCATCGCCCAATAATTCCTTAAATTTTGGGGTGTCTTTTGAAGTGGAAATAATTAGAATTTCTTGTATTCCCGTAGACATTAACGTGGTAAGCGGATAATAAATCATGGGTTTATCGTAAATAGGCATAAGTTGTTTACTAACCACTTTGGTTAGTGGATGCAAACGCGTGCCCGAACCTCCTGCTAAAATGATACCCTTCATCAATTATTTTTTTCATTTCCACGAAAGTGGAAATCTCTTTAAATTAAACGTTGTATTTCTTAATATACCAATTAATGGTTTTAAGTATGCCGGTTTCAAAACTTTCGTGTGCTTGCCAACCCAGTTCGGTTTCAATTTTTGACGCATCAATGGCGTACCTATAATCATGCCCCGGCCTGTCTGTAACAAACGAAATTTGATTTTTATACGACTTCGTTTTAGGTTTCATTTCGTCCAATATCTCACAAATTCTATGTGCAATATATAAATTATTACGTTCGTTTTTGCCTCCAATATTATAGGTATCACCCGCAATGCCTTTTTTAAAAACCAGGTCAATCCCGTAGCAATGGTCTTTAACATATAACCAATCGCGAATGTTTTTTCCGTCGCCATAAATGGGGATGTCTTCTCCAGACAGCGCTTTTCTAATTATGGTTGGAATAAGTTTTTCGTCGTGCTGATTGGGGCCGTAATTATTTGAGCAATTGGTGGTTACCACATTCATACCGTAAGTATGAAAATAGCTTCGAACTATAAAATCTGATGATGCCTTTGAGGCACTATACGGGCTGTTTGGTGCATAAGGTGTTTGTTCTGTAAATAAGCCATGTTCTCCCAATGTACCATAAACCTCATCGGTAGAAATATGATGAAATCTTGAGTTTTTATGCTGTGGTTTTGGCGATTTTGGAGCATCCATCCAATGGTTTTTAGCTACATCAATTAAATTAAATGTTCCTACAATATTGGTGTTAATAAAAGCTGTAGGTTTACTGATAGAATTATCAACATGAGATTCTGCCGCAAAATGTATAACACCTTTAAATTCGTATTGAGTAAATAAACGTTCAATTAAGGCTCTATCACAAATATCACCCTTAATAAAAGTGTATCTATCGTTGTTTTCTACACTAGCTAAATTTGATACATTAGCGGCGTAGGTTAATTTATCAATGTTTACTATTTTAACATCTGGGTTGTTTTCTAAATAATATAGGATGAAATTTGATCCTATAAATCCGGCACCACCTGTTATTAAAATAGTCATAGTCTATATTTTATCTTTATAGCGTCCTAAAAACTTAATAAACTCTAAACCAATTAAGACTAAAAAAGTTAGTGTTAACAAAATCAAGGCGTAATAGCTTTTTAAGCCCATTGATTTGCCTAAAAGTTCTTTGCTGTTATCTATAGAGCCACTGTCTTGCTTACTTGATGTTATTTCTATAATGTGTTGCTTGTCGGCAATGTTTCTTTCAATTTCTACTAACTTTTCTCTTAATTCCAAGTCTTTAGAGTACAATTCAAACTCTTTTGTAGAACTTCCGGTATCTTTGTTGTCAATTGTAATTCTAGCTTGTGAATTATTGTTGTTTTCTGCAGCTTTTATAATGGCTTTTTGGTAAACATTAAGTAAAGTATCAGATTTAATCAACGACCTATTGATTGCCAACGCCTGTTCATTTAATGCTTTTATATCTTTTTCTTGTTCTCTTTTAAAGTATGGATTAGAGTTTATATTTTCTATAATATTATTAAAAACGGCACTAAAACTATTTCTTTCTTTAGCTTTAATGGTAATTTGCTGATACCTATGATTGTAATCCTTATCATTTTTTAAGAACGATTCATAATCAATTGTTGATGCTACGGTAGAATCGAGTGTTTTTATGTATGCATCGTAAGCTTGTATTTTTTGATTTTCACTAAGTGTTGATTCAATTTCAATTTTGTCTATAGAAGACAACGCGTCCTGCTCAACACCTAAAACACTTTCCAAAGTACTTATATCCTGTTGCTCTACTAAATCATTATAATAGCTAATAGCATTGTATAAATTTTCTCCAGTATTATAATTTTGCTTAACAGTGATGTACGATTTGTAAACCGGTTCGGAAGTTTTTTCCAATAATATGCCTAGAGCAACTCCAACAATTCCAGCAATTATAAATTTTATAAAGTGTTTTTTTAGAAAAAACACAATCCAAACAAACGCCAAAAAAAGACTGTTCAATATGCTACCTATAAACTTAAAAAAGCGGTCAAAAGCATTTCCTATAAGTTTGAACAACTGTCCTAAATCGACTTCTTCAGACGGGTTTTGTTGTGGCAAATCTTTACTCATAATTTTATTGTGTTAATTAAATAGTTGTTCTAATATTTTTCTGGTTATTAAATAGGTTGGCTTTACGCCCGAAGTTCCCAATCCGCCAGATGCTAAAGTGCTTCCTGTTTCTAAAGGATTATCACTGGCGTAATAAGCGTAACGCACTTTTACGTTTGGGTTTATGCTATTTCTCACCTTGGAAGCCGCTTGAATGGCCTTTTGGTAATGGGCACCTTCCATCTCCAAGCCTATAACGTGCCATGTCGAGTCATGGAAAAACTTTAAAATATCCTTGTTTTGTAACGATGTGCCCAAAACAGTAATCATTGAGCCTTCGCAAACATTAACGTTTTCACCTTCAAAATCTTCTTTTTTCAATTCATTTTTAAAAGGGTAATTATCTGCTGTTCCTTCAAAAATATGCGCCGTGGGAATCATAATATCGCCTTTCCCGCCTTCTAAAATTCCAGCTTTACCCATTATAGAAATGGATTCTACATTTAAATGGATATCTTTTCCTTTTACGATATAAGGTTTCAATAATTCATCAATCGTTTCGTAGGCTTGTTCACCAAAAGCATAATCCATTACAAACACCACTGGTTTTTCTGAATTTAATGCGGCTTCGTTGGTTTTTACGTCAATTTTAGAAGCATCTATTTTATCGGTATCGAAAATTTGAACGTCGATATTGGTACCCGAGCTGTCCTTAATATAAATCATCCCGTTAAGCAAGGCCTCTTTAGTGACTTTATTTCGCAGGCTTTCGCTTTCTTTTTGACTTAAAGACTTATAGACCTCGAAAATATCTTTTTTAGATTTTAAGGCCGTTGGAGCGAAAAGCGTATTCATAACACTATGCATATTGGCGCTAATAATATGTATTGGCCGTTCTAATAAATTGTTTTTATGTAAGGTTTCCTTAATCGTATTTGCCCAAATCTCACCGTGTATATGGTGGCCAAGGCGCTCCCTAAGCACCGGACTAAAAGTAACCGTGCGCTTATTGTTGTTTATTTGCTCTTCAATGGCAAGTTTACCCAGCCAGTACACAATATGCAACAGGCGCTCCGGTTGTTTGGGTGTTGCAAATTTAGAATACACATTAGTTAACTCGTTAAATGTGCGCCCCAATATGTTTGCCGTGTGCGTAATTGCAATTTCACGTTCGGGTTGTGTTAACTTTTTAGTTGATAAAACCGCTTTTTCCAACTTAATCCAATCTCTTGTGGTAGCGCCGTTTTCATCAATAATGACCCGATTACTAATTTTGTGCGATTCGATAAAAAGAAAGGTAAGGTGGGTTAAAATATCGTAGATGTCCGATCGTCCTCTGGTAATCTCAATATTCATTTGTTCGGCATCTATTCTATAGCAATTTCGACGCCTTTTGGGTGGGATTATAGGTTTGAAATGAGAGTTCGCATAGCCCTCATCACTCGTTAAATTGATAAAAGTACACTCTTCAATACCAATTGGCAATCTATCAATAACATAAAGTAAACCTTCCAATTCTGCCTTTTCATCGCCAATTGATCCGTAAATTTCTGGTCGTAGCAACAACAACGATTGTCTTAACGTTTCGCCCGAAACCCCCATGGGTTTATAAAAACCACGGTTAAACAAATGGCGCATTGTAATGTACATTCTCTCAATGGCATTCGAGCTTTCTTGAGCTCTCGTTCTTTCGTGACGTTTCTTTTTACTCATACTTATTAAATTCTTGCAAAGATAATACTATTTGTATTACTTTAAACATGAAAGCTGCAATGGTATTGGTCAATTCTACACATAACCGGTCCTTAAATTTTTAATCCGTCGAAAAATGCTTAGCAATCTTCCTGTCGTTTGATAGGCGCGGAATTTTATTTTGCCCGCCCAATTTCCCAACAGATTTCATATACTCTTGAAAACCGTCTTTTTTAACTTTAGTGATTTTAAGCGGTTGCAAAACTTTACCTTCTATTAAATCGAAATAATAACTGTTTTGTTTTTGAAGCGATTGGTCTATATTTTTCGCTAGCGCGGAAAGATTTTCTGGTTCATTTTCAAACTCAACAAACCATTCGTGATACGGCAAACCTTCAGTTGGGTTAATTTGAGGCGCCACCGTAAATTCTGAAACCCTAACCGCTGTGTTTAAAGTGGCTTCCTTCATGGCTTGCTCAACTTCTTTACCAATCACATGCTCACCAAAAGCCGATATAAAATGCTTTATTCTTCCTGAAACGATTACACGGTACGGGTTTGTTGACGTAAACTCAACCGTATCACCAATATTGTAGGCCCAAAGTCCGGCATTTGTAGAGATTATCATCACATAATTTACCCCTATTTCTACATCTGCAATCGTGATGCGCTTGGGGTTGTCGTTAAAAAAATCATCGGCTTTAATAAACTCATAAAAAATACCAGAGTTTAATTGAAGCAACATGCCTTTTTCGTTTTGTTTATCTTGAAATGCAAAAAAACCTTCGCTGGCGGGGTACAGTTCAATACTATCTACTTTTCTGCCAATTAGGTTTTCAAATTTTGCGCGATAGGGCTCGTAATTTACACCGCCAAAAATAAAAAGATTAAAGTTTTTAAAAATATCACCAACCTTTTTGCCTGTTTTTTGTTGCAGTTTTTCAAAATACATTTGCACCCACGACGGAATACCTGAAATAACCGTCATGTTTTCGGGCAAGGTTTCTTCAACAATAGCATCCACTTTGGTTTCCCAATCTTCAATGCAATTGGTTTCCCAGGATGGCAATCTGTTTTTTTGAAGATACTTGGGCACATAATGGGCCACAATACCCGAAAGCCTACCTAGTTGAATGCCATTTTGCTCTTTTAAAATTGGGCTGCCTTGTAAAAAAATCATTTTCCCGTCAACAAATTTAGCATTCCCGGTTTCGTGAATGTACATTAAAATAGCATTTCTTGCCGCCTCAACATGGGTGGGCATGCTTTCTTTGGTAATAGGTATGTATTTGGAACCGGAGGTTGTGCCCGAGGTTTTTGCAAAGTAAATAGGTTTTCCTGTCCAAAGTACATTTTCTTCGCCCGATACTGCTTTTTCAACATAGGATCTAAGCGCTTCGTAATCTCTTACAGGAACGCGTTTTACAAAATCTGAATGGTTATTTATACTAATAAAATCGTGGTCTTTCCCAAAGGAAGTTGCAGCCGCTTTACTTATTAATTCCTGAAAAACCTTCTCTTGTGTTTCAATAGGCTTTTCTGCCCATTTTTTAATGCGCTTGTAAGCACGTTTTGCAAAGGGTTTTGCTAAAGCCGATTTTATTGATAGCATTTAATTTATAGTTAAATATTACATCGAGCGCAGTCGAGACCTTTTATTAATTTTGTTTTTAACCTCTCGACTGCGCTCGAGGGAACCGCTTTTATTCAAAATCTATAAAGTTTGTTGGGTTTATTGGGTAACCGTCGTTCCAAAGCTCGAAATGTAAATGTGGACCCGTTGAAAGCTCTCCAGAATCTCCCGCTGTGGCTATAACCTCGCCTGCCTTTACCAAATCGCCTTGTGTTTTTGTTAATGCACCATTGTGTTTGTACACAGAAATTAAACCGTAACTGTGCTCAATAATTATTACATGTCCCGTAGTTGGTGTCCATTCGGCAAAAATTACAATACCATCGGCCGTGGCTTTAATGGGGGCGTCCTTGGGCACTACAACATCTACCGCATAATGTTTTTCCTTAAGATTATAAGGCTCGCTAATAGTACCGTTAACAGGGGGAAACAGTACAAAATTTGAAGCCGATATAGCCGACTCAAAGAGGTTGTATTTGTCTTCTTTGGCCACTTTTTCACGCAATAAGGAATCTTCCAAACTTGGACTTAAGTCTATTTCGGTATCTTCTAATTTTATGGCTTCTACTATAGAATCCTTATTAAAATCCACAACGCTTACATCGCCTTGCAATACTTTTTTTATCGATGAAAAATACCTTTCGTTCATAGAAATAACCTGTTGCAACGAATCGGTTTTATAATTAAGCTCTACGGCTTTCTTTTTTAAAGCTGTTGAAGAATACCCAGGAATATACTCCCTAAGCGGTGTAAAAGCAATTAATGCATATGTAGCGCTTATTAAAACAATTATTGAGATTGAAGCCAACACAAAAACGTTTAGTCTTGTTAGTTTAAAAGACAGGCGTTCCTCGAAGGTGTTTTCGTTTAAAATGACTAAGCGATACTTATCGAGTAATTTTCGTTTTATTTTTTTAGGTTCTTTCTTTTCGTTCTTCATGTTGAAAACAAAAATATATAAAATTATGGCACGAGTAGTTTCTCTTTGTACTAAAGTTAGCTTTAAAACGCCATTATTAAACTTTAATTATTAACTTTGCTTTTTAAATTTTAAAGTTATGAGTTTTTATATATTACCATTAGCGATTGGTCCTTGGCAAATAGCCTTAATTGTTGTTGTTGTTTTACTGTTGTTTGGCGGTAAAAAAATACCGGAATTAATGCGAGGATTGGGTAGCGGCATTAAGGAATTTAAAGACGCTAGCAAAGAAGAAGGCGATGAGCCTGCAAAAGATAAAAAACAGTAAAAGTGTATTTTACTAGTAATGAAAAACCAGCTTAAAAAGCTGGTTTTTTTTTATGACTGAATTTTTTAAATAAAGGTCTTAAGGATGCTCTGTTTACACGCAAACCGTTAATTAATTTTAATCGTTTTAATTATGGCTTCTAGCTCGAACATATAATCCCGTTTTTCAACAGATGGCGCAAATGCAAAGCCTTCTGCAATAATCCATCTGTTATTAATTTTATCTTCAATGGCATAATTAATATAGGGACCAGCCATAAAAGCACCTTTTAAATCCCAAAGTCCTTTGGTCTCTAAAGCGGGTTTGTTGTCTAAAATGGTTTCAGAATGGAATGGCGCATAAGCATTCTCGGTAACCATATAAGAGCCATCTGTAGGGCCTGGGATATACTTTTTACCAATAGAATCTCGAATTTTAATAATTTGATTTACAACACTATCATTTCTTTTAATAGCACTCAAAGGCAACTCGTAAATCATTAAATTGGTTGTTCCTGTTGAAATATCTTTACGTATCCAAAAGAAATTATCGATTTCTTTGGCGATTCGGTAAGCCGTCTGGAACTTAATACTCAACCCCAGTTTTTCTTCAATCTTTTTTGTACGGTGAAGCGATTTGCTCATACGTCGCTGCTGTTCTGCTAGCTCTTCATTTTTAAATTCTTCCAATATTTTTTCCGAATTGTCTTTAAGCAACCCAATAACATCGTCTTTGGTATTTCCTGAAACAACAATTACTTTTTGAGGTTGCGCGTATACATTTCTAACGACTTTAAACCCTGAGGGTTTACCCATTTCTATTTTTAAAATGGTTCGGTTTCTCGTAATAAAATCGGAAAACACCTTGGTTGGTATTTGGTTAATATTAAACATGGGTTCGTCTTGTGGCAGCCCATAAATTGGCGTGGTAAGCACGTTTCTAATGGCTTCTCCAACACTACCGTTCCATAGTTCGTTACTAACTACAACCGAAATGTGATTAACGTTTCCAGACGAATCGAAAAGTATTCTATCGTTGGAAGATTTTTTGTCTCCGCAAGAGACTAGTAGCACAATGGCTAATGCTGTTAAAAGAAAATTACGCATCATTAAGTTTTTGGTTTTTTTAGGAACTTAACCTTTTGATATTTTAAGTTTCATTCCCGGTTTTAATTTACTACCACTAATATCGTTCCAATCTTTAATATTTTGAACAGAAACTCCAGGAAATTTTTGGGCGATGCTCCAAAGCGAGTCGCCACTTTTTACAGTATAGGTTGTTACATTGCCGGAAATAGGCTTTGATTTAGGTGTTGTATTGGTTGCCGTTGCGCTTGCAACATAAGGTTTTCGCGGATAAATGGTTAATCGCTGGCCAATTCTTAAATTATTGCTCCTCAAGCCGTTCCATTGTTTTATCTGGCTTACGCGAACACCATAATTTCTGGCTATTTTTCCTAAGTAATCACCAGATCTCACGCGGTATCGTACCTTATCATTCGCATTAAAAAACTGCGGTAATGGTTTTTCGCGCTGTGCAAACTCTTCTTTTACAAAGGCATATATTTTTTCTTCGTTATTTACAAAGGTACCAACCACCTCTCGTGGTAATCGCAACACATAATTTTCTTTTTCTATAAAAGGAATAATATCTAATTTATACGAAGGGTTTAAAAACTGAAGTTCTTCAATTGGTGTGCCCGTAACTTCTGAAACCTGATCGAGCGTTATCATATGTTTTACTATAACCGTGTCGGTTTCAATTAATGTGAATTGGGGTTTAAGATTTTTAAAACCATGGGCTTCGGCATATTCAAAAATATACATATTCGCTAAAAACGCCGGTAAATAACCTGCGGTTTCGCGTGGTAAATTATGCCTAATGTTCCAATAATTTTCATAACCGCCAGAGCGCCTAATGGCTTTGGTAACATTTCCGGGCCCCGAATTGTAGGCGGCCAAAGCTAGGTCCCAATCGCCAAATATTTTATATAAGCGTGTTAAATATTCTGCGGCAGCTTTGGTAGATTTTATAGGGTCGCTACGCTCATCAACATAACTGCTTACATCCAATCCGTGCTCTTTGCCCGTACCAAACATAAACTGCCACAAACCTGTTGCTCCCACTCTGGATTTGGCTCTGGGTTTTAATGCCGACTCAACAATGGCTAAATATTTTATTTCTAATGGAATGTTATGTTTATCCAATTCCTCCTCGAACATAGGAAAGTAAAATGCACTTAAAGTCATTAACTTTTGCAAATGCTTTCTGCGATGTTTTAAATATGATTTAATAACGCTTTCCAACGACGGATTGTACTCCACATTAAAAGGCGTTCTGGCATCGAGTTCTTTTAAGCGTTTTTTTAAGGTGTCGGTAGGCAATTCCGGATAATCGATGGGCTCGTAAGTAAGCTCGGTAACCGATTTATAAATGGTGTCGAACAGATTATTGCTGTATAGTTCTTCAAGCCATTTTTCATCTATTTTCGCCGCAAATTCCAAGTCTTCCAATTTCTTAATGGAGGTACTATCTTTTTCAGCTTCAATTTTTTTAACACCATGGGGTTTCCCATCAACTATTGAATCTTTAATGGATTCATTTTTAGGCAAAATGGAGTCTTGAGTTTGTGCAACACAAACGCCATAATTAAAAAGCAAGCATATTATAAAAAATCGAAAAGCCATAAAATCTGTTCTGTTTGTTATCTAACCTAGATAAGGTTTAACGATAGTATGGCTAAAATCGTATTTTTTAATGTAATTTGAAAACTTAATTTCGTTTATTCTAAAATAGCGGCTATTCCGGGTAATGTTTTACCTTCTAAACTTTCAAGCATTGCGCCACCACCAGTACTAACGTAACTTACTTTGTTCTCAAAACCAAATTGTTTTACCGCGGCAACAGAGTCGCCACCACCCACAAGTGAAAACGCTCCATTTTTAGTAGCTTCTGCTATAGAATTCCCTAACTCAATGGTGCCCTTTGCAAAGCTTTCCATTTCGAAAACGCCTAAAGGACCGTTCCATAAAATGGTTTTGGAATCCATAACAACATCGTGAAATAATTCAATCGATTTTGGTCCGGCATCAACACCTTCCCATCCGTCAGGAATGGCATTAATATCCACAATTTGCGTGTTTGCATCGTTACTAAAATCGTCTGCAGCAACCACATCAACAGGAATGTGCACGTGAACGTTTTTAGCTTTGGCTTGTTTTAATATATCCAATGCCAAGTCCATTTTATCGTCTTCACAAATGGAATTTCCTATTTGTCCTCCTTGAGCTTTAACAAAGGTAAACGACATACCGCCACCAATAATTAAATGGTCTACTTTATCCAGAATATTCTCGATGATTGTAATTTTTGAAGAAACCTTTGCTCCGCCCAAAACAGCTAAAACTGGTTTTTCGCCTGTTTCCATGACTTTTTTAATGCTTTCAATTTCTTGCGCCAATAAATTTCCGAAGCATTTTTTGTCTTTAAAAAACTGCGCTATAATAGTGGTTGATGCGTGCGCTCTGTGGGCTGTACCGAAGGCATCGTTTACGTAAATGTCGCCTAGTTTCGATAATTTTTTGGCAAACTCGACATCGCCAGCGGTTTCTTCTTTATAATACCGTAGGTTTTCCAACAATAAAATTTGACCCGGTTCTAGGTTTGCCACGGCGTTTTCTGCTTCGTCTCCAACACAATCGGGCACGAACTTAACGTCAACACCCAACACATCTTCAACTTTTGATGCGATGTGCTTTAACGAAAATTCTTCTTGAAATCCTTTAGGGCGACCTAAATGCGACATTAAAACACAACTCCCGCCATCTTCCAATATTTTAATTATGGTTGGTTTTGCCGATACAATTCTTGTGGCATCGGTTACCTCAAAATTGTCGTTTAGTGGCACGTTAAAATCTACTCGGATTAGTGCTTTTTTATTTTCGAAATTAAAGTCGTTAAGGGTTTTCATTGTATATATGTTTTTGTTTCTTAGTTATTTGAAACACAAATGTAACCAATTATACAGCCAATTAAAATGTGTTTTTTAACGAAAACGATGTAGCTTGAAAATAAATTACCTCTGCTGAATTTATTTAAGTATAAACACATTGAGCATTTTGTTTTTTTGATACAAATTGAAATATTAGTTAAGCCTATCGCTTGACTTTGTGAGAAAAAAAGGATAATTTCGTTAACGTTGTATATAAATCATTAAAACGGATTCATATACTTGATAACATTGTGTACAAAATGAAAAACCTAATAAATGCATAACCAATTAAAAAGGATATTAAACCAAGACGATACTGTACTATTTATTGGATCTGGGATATCCTTATGGTCTGGGTTACCGACTTGGTATGGGCTAATCGAAGAACTATCAACATTTTTAGAAGAAATCGGGATAGATAAATCATTAGTTGACAAAGAACTTCAAAAAGGAGAATTACTTCAGGCAGCGAGTTATGGGTTTGACAAATTAACACCGCAACTAGTAGGACAGTTTATTAGAAAGACGTGCAGGATTGGTGTTTCTCAACCCCATCAAATTCACCAGTTAATAGTCAATTTAGGACCCACTTGTTTCGTAACTACCAATTATGACAATCTTTTGGAGCAAAGTTTTCTCAAGTGGAAATCTCAAATGCATTTTAGATTTATAACCAATCGAATGTTGGTTGAAACAGCTGAGATAGTAGGCGCTAGAAGTAATCAGTTTTTATACAAACTTCACGGTGATGCTCAAGACTCAAGTAGTATTATTCTAACTAGAGAGCAATATAGAATTCTTAATCCAGACGGAGAATTACATCATGCATTAGATGCCATTAAAACCCTACAGTTAAGTAGACCATTCGTGTACATTGGATTCGGATTACGTGATCCTGATTTTTTATTTGTCAGAGATCTAATAGCAAATACATATAAAGGTGGAAATAGAGACCATTATTGTATTGTAGCTGACATCACAGAAGCAGAGGTAGATTACTGGAGACGAAATTACGGCATTCATTTATTAGGGTACACTACAACTATTAACGAAGATGGCTCAAGTAATCATGGTCAATTAATTGACTTATTAAAGAGTTTAGGTAAGCCTGAAGAATTAGCTACTTCTATAGCTAACCTTAAAAATGATCCTGGAACCCTATTAAAGTTGACTCGTCATGCATCAAGATTTTTAAAAAACACTAACAGTATATCTATAATCCCACTTGAAGTTTACCCAGAAAAAAGTAAAACGAACGAAACAAAAGATTATAGATACTATGGTGCTTCAATTGAAAGGATATTGGATCATGGCCCAACTCGATTTATTCTTTTAGGGTTGCCTGGTTCGGGTAAAAGCTTTTCTATAGAACGCAGTGTTTTCAGGTTGTCCGAAAAATTGTTAGATAGTTGTTTATCAACACCTGTCGATCCTAGTAATCTTATTGTTCCTATTTTTATAGATCTAAAAAATTATCAAGGTAATGTAATTGATCTTATTGAAGGATCTCTACCAACAGGTATTAATTTTAATGACCTATGTGCAAATTTTACTGTTAAAATTTATTTTGATGCTTTCAATGAAATACCAGTTGAGTACAAGGAGGACAACGTTTGGGACACTGATATTAATGAATTGCTATCATCTTTCCCTTCTATTTCATTTATAATATCATCAAGAACAAGCGATGGACTTATTGACTTGGATTTACCTATTTATAGAATAGACTCGATAGAAGAGAAATTCGTACAAGAAAACCTATCGAGTAAAAATATTCTTGAACCTGAAACTGTTTCTAGAGAGGTTTTATCAATATTAAGGAGACCTATTTTTTACAAATTAGCTATAGAAGGAAAGTTTCATATTACAAACCATACTAAGCCAAGTAGTATTTATTCTGAATACTTTAAGCTTCTTTTGAGCGACATACAAGGCCGATTTGGACAAGAGATTAATATCTTTACACCTTTAGAGAAGCTTGCTGCTTATGCGATTGATGTTGGTTCAGAAACAATTGATATTGATGGTGTCATCTCTAGTATTAAACAAATTTGCCCTGAAGGTTTAGAGTACAAGGACATACTGAATTGGCTAATTGCAAAGGAATTCTTCATAACAAGCCCTAACAAGAAAGTATCATTTTTCCATCAGTCTATTACCGAGTTCCTAGCAGCATCTGATTTGGCAAAAGAATATCAAAAAGATCCTGCAATTCTTGAAAGAAAAATGAAAAACAGGAATTGGGATCAAGCCCTTTTTCTAACTTTAAATTTGTTACCAAATCCAAAGTCAATTGAATTTCTTGAAACAGTAATAAAACTTGACTTCGAATTAGCTTTAGTAGCTGTTTGTTACATCGATGAAAACCAATCAAGCATCGTTGAAAGATTACTTGAAGAAATAAAGACCAGATCTGAGGAAGATTTTGAAACTATGTCCTCTTTGGAGCATAAATTAGATTATTCAGTTCCACTTACACAAGAACACATTCCTACTTTGATTCAGATAATAGAGTCAAAGAATTCTTTAGGAGGAGTTGCTGCTGCTAAGGTTATTGAATTAAGCGCAAAGCACGATAAAACATTTGGAATTAATTTAATAATAGAAAACTGTACTGATTATAACTTTTGTTCGAGAATTGCACGTCAAATCCGAAAAAAGATAAATCAAGCCGATTTATTAGAATTAGTAAATGCAGCAGAAATAGTTCAAAAGCAATATGACAACAAACAAATTGATAACTTTGAAGCTTTTGATAGTGCTTTAGGCACATTATTACACGGGCAGAATGCCGCCTTAGTTTATGATACCTTTTTTGATTCAAATAAAACACACGAAGAACAAAGTGTTAGAATAGCTTGTCTAAATGACTTCCTCCAAGATACTCGGTCTCAAGAAGGTATGAATATTGCAATTAAACTTCTATCTCAAGGTGTTACCGATGTGGTAGTACCCATTTATTTCATATTAAAATTTGTTGATGATGATATCGAATTAGATCTTTCTGTTTTCTCCAAAGAACATATTGAGGAATTAATTGAAATTGTTAAGAATCAGCATAGCAAAAACGCTGATTGGGCTCTAAGTTCATTAAAACAATTGTGTGAGTATAGCGCTGACAACAAGACAATCGTTCAAAAAATCTCTCAAAATGAAAAAGGCGTAGTCTTGGCTGCATTGAATTATTGTATTAGTGAAGAAGATGCTTTTGAGAGTTTAAATAATCTAATAGAATTAGATAAAGAACAACTGAACTTGGAACCAATTGACCTGATTGGGCACATGGAATTGGATTGGAGCAATCAAGGAGACCTATTTATTAAATTACTTCGAAAGAGAAATATCCATTTAGGATGGCAGTTGTGTGAATCATTGGACGTGATAAGCGATAACAATAAACTTCCTAAATTAAATTTCGAAGATTTGTCATGGTGGCTCGAATGGATTTATGAAGCTTCATCTTCCAAAGATGACAAATCTTGGATCTTTGTCGATCGTATTTCAATTCTATTATCTCGGGTTTTAAAACCGCTTGAGGTTGAAACACTTATTCGTGAATTTAACCAGCCTGGTAGTAAGTATAGAAAAATCCTTCAATCGAATTTGTTACCAAGAATTGATGAATTGAAATTAGAGGATTTCACTCCTGAATCGATTTCATATTTGTTAGATAACATTCAGTTAGAAGCATCTCATTATAGGGGTGGATTATTGCAAAAAATATCGACTGACGAATTTGTTATTAGTAAATTGATTCCTGAATACAATAAATCTAATGGACAAAGAAAGAAGTACCTCAATAAAATCATCGAGAAAATTGGCAAAAAACACGATAAAAGATATTTAATAAAATAAAACTGTACACAACAATGGGTATCGTTCATAGCTTCATATCGTCAGCTACGAAACCGTGCCCCAAACGTTAAACGAACCGCTCCAAAAAATAAAAAAACTTCAAATCTAAAACCATAAGATAACAAAAAGCGCGTTAGGGATTGAGGTTTTGTTGAAGCTCTTTTTGTGTTGTTGCACCTATGCAACACAAAAAAGCGACTGCCGAAAGCGCGACCCTTGTGGTAACGCCCAAATGAAAAAAACTCTAAAATTTTACTTCTTTTTTGGTGCTTAACTTCTAATAAAATTCGTATATTTTGCTTTATGCTTTTTGAAGATATTTTAGGACAAGAACACATTAAAAACCATTTGACGCAAAGTGTTGATAATGGCAGAATACCGCATGCCCAATTGTTTGTTGGTAAAGAGGGCTCTGGTACCTTACCCATGGCCATTGCTTATGCGCGGTACATTTTATGCTCTAATTCGGGCGGTGAAAACCATACTGGAAATGATGTGTGTAACCTAAAATTCAAGAATTTTTCGCATCCCGATTTACATTTCGCATTTCCGGTAACCACGAGCGATAAGGTGAAAAGCAAACCAGTTTCGAGTTTTTATTTGGAAGAGTGGCGCCAATTGCTAAAAGAGCAACCTTACGGAAATTTGTTTGATTGGTACAAATTGCTTGGGGTTGATAATAAACAGGGGCAAATTGGGGTTGATGAAGCCCATGAGATTGTAAAATCGCTTACGCTGAAATCTTACGAAGGTGGCTATAAAGTGATGCTGATTTGGATGGCAGAAAAAATGAATACCGCCTGCGCCAATAAACTTTTAAAACTGATTGAAGAACCGCCAAGCAAAACCGTTTTTATTTTAATTACCGAAGACGATGAGCAAATAATCAACACGATAAAATCGCGTTGCCAACTATTGCATTTTCCGCCATTGGCTGAAGATGTGATAAAAGATGCTTTGGTTAAAAAGTATGGTTTAGAGCTTTCTGTTGCTACAAAAATAGCGCATCAATCGGACGGGAATTACAACAAAGCTTGCGATTTGGTGTATCGGGATTCTGAAGACATCCAATTTGAAACTTGGTTTATTTTCTGGATTCGTAGTGCTTTTAAGGCCAAAGGCAACAAAGCGGCCATACACGATTTAATTTCGTGGAGCGCCGATATTGCAAAAACAGGGCGCGAAACCCAAAAGCAGTTTTTAAATTTTTGTTTGGATTTTTTTCGTCAAGCATTATTGCTAAACTACAACGCTACCGATCTTGTTTTTTTAGAGCCTAAAACCGAAAAATTCAAACTTGAAAATTTTGCGCCTTTTGTGCACGGGAATAACATTATGGATATTAGCAACGAGCTACAAGACGCGATTTACCATATTGAGCGCAACGGAAATTCAAAAATTATTTTAACCGATTTGTCTATTAAATTAACGCGCTTGCTTCATAAAAAGGAAACATAAGCCACTAATTAGGATAAAAACAAAAACGCTTCCGGAAATGACTCCAAAAGCGTTTAACTATTTGTTTATTAGTGTTTTAAGACTTATTCCTTTTTGTCAGTTTCTTTAGCAACTTCTTTTTCGGTACCGTTTAAAGCCTCTACAATGGTTTGGGTTAAATCGTTTTCTTCCGAGCTGTACATAACGGTTGATGCGGCATCGGTAGTGCCTAAAATGTAGGTGTAACCGTTTTTCTCGCCGTAATCTTTTACAAAATCCTTTACTTTAATAATTACAGAATCGATTTCTGTTTGAAAAGATTGAGTTAACAATTGCTGCTCATATTGCATTTGCTGTTGCAATTGCTGTTGTTTTTGCTGCAAACCGCCCATTAATTCTTGTTGCTTTTTTTGAGAAGCTCTTTGCGCTTCCTTTTGGGTTTCTTGTACTTCTGCTTGAAATGCTTTACCAATACTGTCGGCTCTTTTCTTAAAAGCTTCTTCCTTAATCTGAAATTTTGCTTCAAGATCCTTTTTTTCTTGAAATTCGTTTATAAGCGTTCCGTTATTTACATATCCAATCTTTGCTTGTTTTTGGCAAGAGGATAAAACAATCATTGCTAATACGAGGTAAACTATATTTTTCATGGGTTTGGTTTTTCTGTTTTTAGAATTCGCACAAATGTAATAAAGTAAGTGATAATTTAAAGCGGAATTATTTTGAATTTAACGTATAAGTAATTTTTATAGAATGTATCTATTAAAATAGTCAGTGTCTATTGAAAACAGAATCGTTTAAAGCGATTTAAGAGCCTTTTTTAAATAGGACTAGCATATAGCTGTTTGTATGGTTAATCGCTTAAATGCGTACACGAAAACAAATTTTACCTGTTTTTTATGATATAAATTAAGGAAGATGCCTCTTTAGTGCGTAAGGATTTTAAATTTGAAAGCAATCCTATCCAAAAACCATTAAGCATGTTCATTTTTCCTGTTTTGTATTTTTCCGAAAGTAGGCTCACATAAAACGCATCAAAAAGCATGGGTTTCATTTTAACAACTTGCATGGCCTGTTTTGAAACTAATTTTGAAATTGATGCTTTATTAAAATGCCAAAGATGTCTCGGCACATCGAAAGCGGCCCAAAACTGTTTGTAATGTTTGGCATCGTAACTTTTGTAATTAGGAACGGCAATTATTAAAGTGCCATTGGGTTTTAATATTTTTTTGAATATTGAAATCTGTTCTTCCAAATTTGGTAAATGTTCTAAAACATGCCAAAGTGTAATGACATCAAAACGGTGTTCTTCAAACTTAAAAAGCTCATCGGTTTTAAAAACGGAATGGTTTGTTTTTTTATTGGCAATGTCCCGGGCTTTTTTGTTGGGCTCAATTCCAAAAACAGTCCAATTATTTTGTTTTGCGCTTTGTAAAAAATCACCTGTTCCGCATCCAACATCCAATAGGTTTTTTTCGGTTGAGGAAAAAGAGTTTATCAAATTCAACTTCTTTTTAAGTGAAAATTGCCGAACTAAATGATATGCTTTTTCAAACAGATTGCGTTGTGAATCCGTATGCGAAATATAATCTTCACTTTTATAATATTCGGATAATTTATCTGAAACTGGTTGCGGCGAGGTTTCTAAAAATCCATATTCTGAATTTAGAACTAATTCAAATTCCTCTCCTGAAACAGAATGGTCTTTTACTTTTAAATTTTCTTTAGCCACGAATACACGAATGTTTTAGCAAGTTGTTTTCTAAAAATAAATCGCACTATGACGATCTTGTTTTGTTTTCAAAAGTGGATTCCTGCTTTCGCAGGAATGACAAAAAAACGAATGTTCCACGTGGAACGTTTGTAAGTAATTCGCATTTTAAATAACAACGTTTACTTGTTTTCAATAATGAGATTACTGCATTCGAAGGAATTTAGCGTCCCATATAAACCAATAACACCGAAATATCATTTGGAGAAACACCACTAATTCTTGATGCTTGCGATACCGTAGTTGGTTGGATTTTTTTAAGCTTTTCGCGCGCCTCAAAACTCATGGATTTAATTTGTGAGTAATCAAAATTCTGCGGGATTTTCACATATTCCAATCGGCTTAATTTGTCTGCATTGTTTTTTTCTTTCGCAATATACCCAGAGTATTTTACCTGTATTTCCGTTTGCTCAATAACCTCTCTGTCCAGATCGTTTTCCTGAATATAAGCTTCAACACTTTCTATTTTTCTAACATCATCCATTTCAATATTTGGTCGAGCAAACACTTTAAATAGTTTTCCCGATTGATTAACCGGTGATGATTTTTTTGATTCCAATATCGGATTTATTTCCTCTGGCTTGACACTTTGTGTTTCAAAAAAATTCACAAATTTTTCAGCTGCTTCATGTTTTTCTTCCATTCGCTTTAAACGCTTTTCTGAAGCCAAACCAATTTTAAAACCTTTTGGTGTTAATCTTTTATCTGCATTATCTTGACGTAACAACGTTCTATATTCCGCACGAGATGTAAACATACGATACGGTTCTTCGGTGCCTTTTGTAATCAAATCATCAATCAAAACACCAATATAAGCTTCATCTCTTTTCAAGGTAAAAGGTTCTTTTTCCTTAACTTTTAAACTGGCATTTATACCTGCCATTAATCCTTGCGAAGCGGCCTCTTCGTATCCCGTAGTGCCGTTAATTTGACCAGCGAAATACAAACCATCAACCAACTTGGTTTCTAAAGTATGCTTTAATTGTGTTGGTGGAAAATAATCGTATTCTATGGCATAACCTGGTCTAAAAAACTTAACGTTTTCAAAACCGACAACAGAGCGCAATGCTTTAAACTGAACATCTTCAGGAAGCGAAGTAGAAAACCCATTTACATAAACCTCACATGTTTTCCAGCCTTCGGGTTCAATGAATAATTGATGCCTGTCTTTATCTGCAAAACGATTAATTTTGTCTTCAATAGACGGGCAATAACGCGGGCCCAAACTTTTAATTCTACCATTAAACATCGGTGATCTATCAAAACCTTCACGTAGCAAATCATGTACCAATTCGCTTGTGTAAGTCATGTGACAAGAGCGCTGGTTCCCCAATGGTTTTGTAATATCTAAAAAAGAGAATTTTTCGGGGTTTTCATCCCCAGGCTGTTCTATCATTTTAGAAAAATCCAATGACCTTCCATCAACCCTTGGAGGCGTTCCGGTTTTCATTCTACCCGATTCAAAACCTAAACCAACCAATTGTTCCGTGATTCCAGTTGCGGCTTTTTCACCTGCTCTTCCTCCTCCAAAATTCTTGTCGCCAATATGAATTAAACCGTTTAAAAAAGTGCCGTTTGTAAGCACAACGGTTTTGCCTTTAATCTCTAATCCAAGCGACGTTTTTATTCCGACAACTTTATGATTCTTCACCAACAAACCAGAAACCATTTCTTGATAAAAATCAAGATTTGGTGTGCCTTCTAAAAGTAATCTCCAATCTTCCGCAAAACGCATTCTATCGCTCTGCACTCTGGGACTCCACATTGCAGGCCCTTTGGATTTGTTAAGCATTTTAAACTGAATGGCCGAAGTGTCGGATACAATACCGCTATAGCCACCAAGCGCATCAATCTCACGAACAATTTGCCCTTTTGCAATACCGCCCATAGCGGGGTTGCAAGACATTTGCGCAATGTTTTGCAAATTCATGGTAACCAGCAATGTTTTGCTTCCCATATTGGCGGCAGCGGCGGCAGCTTCACTTCCTGCGTGGCCAGCACCAACAACTATAACATCATAAAGGTCGTTAAACATCCTATTGTTTTTTTATTGCTTTGAATGATACACATTTCGGCAAGCTCAATGTCTCATTCATTTTATAATCATAAAACGTTCCACGTGGAACATCTTAATATTTTTGGTTTGCAAATATACGCTGAATTCTTGAATATTAAACCAGTTGCTTTAAGTAGTGGTTTTCTTTATTGCGCATTTCCTTGGCGTCCTCTTCCGTTTTATCTTTGTAGCCACAGTAATGTAAAATACCGTGGATTATAACGCGATGTAATTCTTCTTCAAAAGGAGTATTGAAATCTTTGGCATTATCCGCTACCCGTTCCACAGATATAAAAATATCACCTTGTATAATTTTTCCGACTGAATAATCAAAGCTAATTATATCGGTTAAAGTATCGTGATTGAGGAATTCAACGTTTAATTTATGTAAATAGGCATCATCGCAAAACACATAATTTATATCATCTTCTTTAAATCCTTCTGTGGAAATAGTTTGTGAAATCCATGAGGAAACAGCCTCTTCGTTTTCCAATGAAAAATCGGTTTCGTAATTAAAACTAATCATTTGTTTTTTTAAAGTACTTTTGAACTTTCTTTCTGTAAATTTGACGCAAAGGTAAGGTTTGTCTGTTCAATATTTCGGTAGTATTAAAATATTGTTTAGCCGATGGAATTTGATTGTTTGTGTTATTGTCGAAATCATTTTTGTTGGTTTCAGATTCACGCTTATTGTCTTCGCCTTGTTGAAACGTAGCGTTCTCCATTTTTAATAATTGATGTTTTAATTCCATCATTTTTTGAAGGGTTTGATTTGTAAATCCTTCATTTAACAAATCCAACTCTACCTCTTCCATTTTTTTTAACAGCGCATCGCCATCTCCTTTTGAGCCCTTTCCTTCTTTTGCCAAACGTTCTTCTAAGGCCTTTCGCAATTCCTGTTGCTGCTGATAAATCTCGTATAGTTTACCATTCAAATCATCGTTTTCTCCTTCACCTTCACCGCCATTTTGGTTGCCGTTTTCTCCCTTTCCCTCATTATTTCCTTCTTGTCCTTGCTTTCCTTTTTCTCCCTCTTTTTCGCCCTCACCTTCTTTATCGCCTTCACCCTTTTCGGGTTTTTGACCTTCACCTTTTTTCAAGCCTTCTTCCATCATCTTATTAAGCTCTTCCTGTGTCGTAATAATATCCGGAAGTTGCATTTCGCCCTCTCCTCCCTTGCCCTGGGACATACTCATGTTTTCTTGCATATTGTCTAAAACATCACTTAAAAAATTGGCCAGATTATTCGCGGCTGTAATGGTGAATTGTTGATTTGAAACCCCTTGATACAATTGGTTTTCTGCCAGTAAACTTAATGCTTTATCAATATTATAAAACACCTCGGTAATTTCTTTGTTTACCGTTTCAGATAGTTTGGGCTGACGCAACGACATAGCAAATAAGCTGTCGTCAATATGCTCAAAATGTTCTTTAAGGTTATGCTGTTTTCTTAAATAAGAGGCATACTTATTGTTATTGGCTTCAATGGTTTTAAACTGATTCATTAGGGCTTCTTGATCAAAAGAAAACAATACCAAATTATCTAGAATTTGTCGAAGCATTTCAACATCTTCTTGCATTTGATTGGCATCACTCCATCCCATGGAACTTTTTATTTTCTCGCTCATCTCCATCATTTTTTTTGCCGCCTTCTTTTGACTTTTTTTAGCGTTTTTCTGATTTTGATTTTCACTGTTCTTGAGCTCACTTTCTTGCTTGTCTGACGCTTTTTCCTCTTTGCTTTTTTCCAAAGCTTCAGTAGCTTTTTGCTGTTCGTCGTCTACTTCCCTTTCATCCAATTTATCCCGGGGAATATCAATGGGCTTTTTTAATGCTTTGCTGTCTTTTTCAAGTTGTTCAATTTGTTTTTTAAACTCTTCAAACTGTTCGTTTAAACCATCCTGATTTTCTTTGGTGTTTTTCTCTTCAGGTTCGTTGGATAATTTTTCTTGGTCGATGGCCAACTTCATTAAATCCTCTTTAAGCTTTTCCAATTTCTTTTCAATATAAAAGCGTTTGGTTAACTCGATTAATTGCTCAAGACTTCTCTTTTTGTTTTTATTTTGTTTTGCTAATTCATCAAGTTTTTCGGTTAACTCTTCCTTATTTATTTTTTCTTGAAGTTTTTTTAATTCCTCTAAAAGTTTTTCGTCCTTTTTAAGTTGCTCTTCATTTTCATCCAACCGCTTTTTTAAATCTTCTTTAAAGGTGTCCTCCTCTATGTTTTCTTTTTGAAAATTCTCTAAATTATCTTTGAGTTTTTTATTGAAATTTTTCATCATTTCGTCTTGTTGTTGTTGACGCTTTAAAAATGATTCCAATTTCTTTTTATCGTTAAAATTTAAGCTCGACTTTTCCTTTTGGGTTTTAGATAATTCTTCTAGGTTTTTTTCTTGTTCTTCGAACTTTTCCAAGGATTTATTTAAGTCTTTTATTGTTTCGTTTTGTTCATTCAGTTGTTTTTGTTCCTCTTCAGCCTTGGTACGTTTTCTATAGGTAAACACATTGCTTTTTGTACGCTTATAATTGTTAACCACATCATTATCAAATACTTGAAAATACAATTCGTAAGCAATGCCAGCTTTAATATTCAAATTATTGGGGAAAGCCGTAATAAATTCATCAATATTTGTGTTGGAAATAGGTATGATCTCCACTTGCTTTTTAGTTGCATCATTAACGGGATAATACACCATTTGAAGCTTGCTAAACCCATAATCGTCACTAATTTGACCGTAAAAATAAAGGGTTTGTAAATCCAGGCTATCCACCTGCACTTTTAAGTTGAGTTCGGGATACTCATCTTTAACAACATCAATTCTAAAAGCCAAATTTTCGTAGTTTTTAAGGTTGACGTTACTAGTGCTTAAGCTATAATCGAAATGCTTGTAAAGACGTTTGGATAATTCAAAATTATCTATTTTATCCGAAGAAAAATCCAAGGTGTCAGTGGCGTACAAGTGCACAGTATCGGTCGATTTTGTTTTAAGTCGCCACGTAACATTGGTGCCTTCCGGAACAACGGCATTGCCGGTACTTTTTAAAGTAGTATTCTTCTTTTTGGTGTGTTTCGGAAAATCCAAAACCATCTCAAAACTCAATAATGATGGTGTTTCAACAACATTTAAGGTATACGGTTTTGAGGTTACGGTGTTTGCCAATAACTGAAATTCGATATTGGATTTTGGTTGGGAAAACACATATTCAAACTCGCCTATTCCCTTTTTGTTTAAAAAATAGGTTTCGTTATTGTAAATTATTTGCGCGCTTTCTGGAGCAACATCGCCGGCGGTTCTAACTTCTAATTTAAAATCTTTATTTTCAATGGCTTTTAAATCGTTATTAACTACAAAAAACTGAAATGGAGCTGGTGGTTCGTAGGCCGTTTTGTAATGTACAACACGTTTATAACTATCACTAAACCAATTGGATTCGCCGGTTAAAAAAGTAGCTAAAATGATTAAAACAGGAATGGCGGCATATTTTAAATAGCCCAAATTCTTTTTAAAATTTACGGCCAATTTAAACGGAATGGGTTTCAGTTCCATCGATTTTTGTTCAATACTCGCCAACAATAATTCAGATTGCGATGGGTTTTGTTTCAGCTGAACAACATTCAATAATTTATCGCTAACTTCAGGGAAATGATTGCCTATAATTTTAGAAGCATCCACATAATCAATTCCCTTTTTTAGCTTAAATAATTTAGCCAACGGCACAGCTATAAACCTAGCGAGTAACAAAACCTCAACTAAAATAAACACCCAAAATAAAATGGTTCGCGCTAAAGGATTTAGCCATAAAACATACTCGATAAACAGCGTAAATAAAAAATACAACAAGCCAATGGCGAAAAACAAAATAGCACCCTTTATTAATTCGTTGGTGTAATACCGACTAATAAATTGCTCTAATTTGGTTTGTATAGTTTTAAAATTGTTCAATTGTATTGTTTAAGGCTTATAACTTACTAAATTACAATTTTATTTTTATAAGCGTCTTAACTGTCTGTTAATTTTGGTTTAAAGGCAAACTAGAGTTTACATGGTTTATTTGGCCCCTCACAGATTTTCTATATGCAAAACCTTATCCGCGAAAATCAGTGCAATCTGTGTCTTTAAAAATCTCGATAATTGTATCTTTGAAGAAATTTATAAAACATGACCAAAAACGTTCGTGTGCGTTTCGCACCAAGTCCAACCGGGCCTTTACATATTGGCGGCGTTCGAACCGCGCTTTTCAACTATTTATTCGCTAAAAAACACAATGGTACTTTTATTTTGAGGATAGAAGATACCGATCAAAACCGTTATGTTGAAGGCGCCGAACAATACATTATTGATGCATTAAATTGGTGTAATATGCCTTTTGACGAAGGGCCACGGATTTCCGCGGAAGCGGAAATGAAAAAAGGACCGTATCGTCAAAGCGAACGTAAACATTTATACAAACAATATGCCGATGAGTTGATTGCTTCGGGTAACGCCTATTATGCTTTTGATACGGCTGAAACATTGGATTTTCACAGAAAAGACCACGAAGCCAAAGGCAAAACCTTTATTTACAATTGGCATAACCGGCTTAAATTAAACAACTCTTTATCGCTTTCGGCGGAAGAAACCAAAGCCAAATTAGAGGCTAGCGACGATTATGTGATTCGGTTTAAATCGCCACAAGACGAAACGCTGCACTTAAATGATATGATTCGCGGTACGATTAAAATCGATACCAATATTTTAGATGATAAGGTTTTGTTTAAAAGCGATGGCATGCCAACCTATCATTTAGCCAATATTGTGGACGACCACCTTATGGAAATATCGCACGTTATCCGTGGCGAAGAATGGTTGCCAAGTTTAGCATTACACTATCAATTATACAAAGCTTTTGGGTGGGAAACTCCAGAATTCGCCCATTTACCCTTAATATTAAAACCAACCGGAAAAGGTAAATTAAGCAAACGCGATGGCGATAAATTGGGCTTTCCAGTGTTTCCTTTGGAATGGACAGACCCAAAAACCGGAGACGTTTCAAGAGGTTATAAAGAAGATGGGTATTTCCCCGAAGCTATGGTAAATTTTTTGGCTTTTTTAGGTTGGAATCCCGGTACGGAACAAGAAATTTTTTCTTTAAATGAATTGATTGCAGCTTTCGATTTGAAAAAGGTAAACAAATCCGGGGCACGTTTTGATCCGGATAAAACCAAGTGGTTCAATCACCATTATATGCAAGAGCAAAATAACGATGTATTGGCTGAATTGTTTAAAGCAGAACGCTCTGAGTTAGCCCAAATTGATGTTAATTACATCGCCATGGTTATTGGTTTAATTAAAGAACGTGCGACTTTTGTATCCGAATTTTGGGCGTTGAGTCATTTCTTCTTCATTGCCCCAACTTCTTATGATGAGAAAGCTTCAAAAAAAGCGTTTAAAGACGACACCAAAGCCATTTTAGAAGAAGTCATTTCAATAGTAAACAAGGTTGAAGATTTTACCGTAGAAAACCTTCAAACCGAAATAAAAGGCTGGATAACAAGTAACGAAATTGGTTTCGGAAAAGTTATGATGCCCCTACGTTTAGCTTTGGTTGGCGCGTTGCAAGGTCCCGAAGTGTTTGATATTATGTTTATGATTGGAAAAGCCGAAACGGTTAAACGGATTGAAAAAGTGATTAGCTCACTAGACTAAGATTTTATCATAAATAATGGCCGCCAAATATAATTGACAGCCATTTTTTATTTAAAAGTGTTAAGTCTTATTTTAAAATAGGAATATTGGCCTGTTTACATTTTTCAATCATTTCTTCGGGCCAGATACTGGTTTGGATTTCGCCTATATGCGCCTTTTTCAAGAAAAACATACATAAACGCGATTGCCCAATGCCACCGCCAATTGATAGTGGCAATTCACCGTTTAAAAGCATTTTATGCCACATCAATTCTTTTCTGTCTTCCGCACCTTCAATTGCTAATTGAGTATTTAAGGCTTCTTTATCCACACGAATACCCATCGATGAAATCTCAAATGCGCGTTCAAGAATAGGGTTCCAAAGCAGGATATCACCATTTAAGCCTTTTTTACCATTTCCGGTTTCGGTACTCCAATCGTCGTAATCTGGTGCTCTTCCATCGTGCTTTCGCCCTTCCGGAAGCTGCGCTCCAATTCCAATTATAAATACGGCACCGTGCTTTTTTGTGGCTTCGGTTTCTCTTTCATCAGGCGTAAGGTTTGGGTATTGTTCTGCTAATTCTTGGGTGTGAATAAACGTAATTTTATTAGGAAGAACGGGTTTTAATTGTGGGTAATTTTCAAATACCACATATTCTACCCTTCTTAAAACGCTATAAATTTTAGTAACAACGTGTTTAAGAAAATCAATATTTCGTTCTTCGTTAGTAACGACGCGTTCCCAGTCCCACTGATCTACATATATAGAATGTATATTTGTAAATACTTCGTCCGGACGAATGGCATTCATATCTGTATATACGCCATAGCCCGACTCGATGCCTAATTCGGCCAAGGCCAATCTTTTCCATTTTGCCAGCGAATGCACGATTTCAGCTTCAGCGTCATTCATCGATTTTATAGGAAAGGAAACAGGGCGCTCTATCCCACTTAAATCATCATTAATTCCAGACCCCTTTTTCACGAACAACGGCGCTGTGATTCTTCTTAATCGCAATTCCGAAGATAAACTAAGCTCAAAAAAATCCTTAATCAATTTAATGGCTTGCTCTGTCTCTTGTATATTTAATTGCGGAAAGTATCCTTTTGGAGTTTGTAATTTATAACCCATGGTGTTCATATTAAATTAGTTGATTAGCGACTCGGTATTTATGGCACAAAAATGCGATAAATAGAATGAATATCAAAACCTTGGTGAATGGGAAATACTTAAAAATTCGACCGTTAAAATTGAAAAAATGCAGTTTTATGTGTTTTAGGTTATAAATTATGAAGGGAAATAAATAAAACAGGTCTATTTAATTTTAAGCAGGTTTAAAAAGTGGCGCAATAAAGATGCCGAAAAAAAGTTAAAACGAAATTATTCCGCCCAAAACCAACATCGTTTGATTACCCTTAAAACGAGGGGTTCCACCGGAAACATCCACATTTTCAGAATTTAATTTCTTTAAAATATTGGTAAATCCGTAAATATATTGGGCTTTTAGCTTAAAGTTTTTAATGCCAACCGATGCACCAATAGCACCATTGACGTTAAACTGGGAAATAGTTGTGATGTCTTCGGCGGTTAAAAGGTTATAATTATTGATGTAGTAGCCTTTTTTAGTGTCATCTTTAAGTTCCAATTTTCCGTTGTATTGCAACATCGGCCCCAAATCGATGGTTAAATAATCCGGAATCACTTTAATATGCATCAACATTGCCACTTGGGCGGCAAACATTTTATACGCAATAAATTCGTCCGGATTACTGTTGCTTAACGGCGTTGGTCTCGCAGAAATTTCAATTCGGTTTTCAGAGAGTTGCATCCCAAAACTAATATCGTACCATCTGGTAGGAATATTAACGGTTGAAGACATACCGCCCAAAAATCCATTGGACGATTTGGTTATAAAATTATCTGTGGTTATATCAAATTGGGTGATTCCTCCACCAATTCCAAAGCCATTTTGTATGCGATAATTTCCTTTTTGAGAAAAGCTTTTTGTAACAAAACACAGTGTTAGTGCTACTAATAAGAAATATCCGTTATTATTCATTGCTTATTTAGGGTTAAATATTCAAATATAGCTTAAATTAGTAGTTCATTTTCTTAACCATTAAAAATATTTCCATGAACAATTTTCTTTTTATTCCCATTATTATCTTCGGATTAATCATATTAATCTCTGCTTTCTTCGTTGTTAAACAACAAACGGCTGCCATTATAGAACGCTTTGGTAAATTCCATAGTATTCGTCAGTCTGGTTTGCAGCTAAAAATCCCTTTAGTAGATAGAATTGCCGGTCGTTTAAGCTTAAAAATTCAGCAATTGGATGTTATTATCGAAACCAAAACACTGGACGATGTATTTGTGCGTTTAAAAGTATCGGTGCAATACAAGGTAATTCGTGATAAAGTGTACGATGCGTTTTATAAATTAGATTATCCACACGACCAAATTACCTCTTATGTATTTGATGTGGTGCGTGCCGAGGTACCAAAAATGAAATTGGATGATGTTTTTGTGAAAAAAGATGATATTGCATTGGCCGTAAAAGCTGAATTGAACGACGCCATGTCTGATTACGGTTTTGATATTATAAAAACCCTGGTTACCGATATTGATCCGGATGCGCAGGTAAAGCAGGCGATGAATAGAATTAATGCTTCTGAACGTGAAAAAATCGCGGCTCAGTTTGAGGGTGATGCACAGCGTATTTTAATTGTTGAAAAAGCAAAAGCCGAAGCCGAAAGCAAACGTTTGCAAGGTCAAGGTATTGCAGACCAGCGTCGTGAAATTGCGCGTGGTTTAGAGGAATCTGTCGAGGTTTTAAATCGCGTTGGCATTAACAGTCAGGAAGCTTCGGCGTTAATTGTGGTTACACAGCACTACGATACCCTTCAATCTTTAGGTGAAGAAACCAATAGTAATTTAATTCTTTTACCCAATGCGCCACAGGCCGGAAGCAATATGCTAAACGATATGGTTGCTAGTTTTGCTGCGAGCAATCAAATTGGGGAGGCCATGAAAGAAGCTAGGAAGAAAAAAGAATAAGATATTCTATTTATAAAATCAACCCTCTGAATTTATTTTTAGAGGGTTTTTACATTGCTCAAGCGCATGAAAAAAACCGTTTTAATCGTTTTAGGATCTCCAAATTCCCCAAAAGGGGAATTAAGTGCCATTTCTACAAGTAGATTGGATTTTTGTGCAAACATATTTTCAAAAGAAAACCTTGTGCTTTGCACTGGCGGTTGGGGCAATCATTTTAATACATACCCTAAACCTCACGCCTATTATGCAAAAGCATATCTACTTAAAAAAGGAGTTTTAAAAGATGCTTTTTTAAAGTACGCTATGTCATCAAATACGGTTGACGATGCCGTAAAAATAAAGCCCATTGTTGAAAAATTAAACCATGTAGGTTTAACTATTATTACTTCCGATTACCACTTAGCACGCGTAAAGTTAATTTTTAATGAAGTTTTAAAATCTTTTGAATTGAAGTTTCATGGAGTGGAATCTAATCTAAGTGTAGTAGCTTACAATAAATTGGTTGCCCATGAAAAAAAAGCGATGAAATCCATAATAAATAATGGGTTATACTATTAATTTAGATTAGCTAAACGGATGCCGCTCTTCCCATTTTCTAATCGGGTTCATGTATTTTACAATGCACTTTAAAATGGTGTTCGCTATAAAATTATTGGTGTGCTTTAAATACACATGCATCGTTTTGGGTTTTGCGCCAATAGAGCTTTTAATTTCCATAGCAGTTCTGGCATATACAATGGTTTTAAAGCCGTTTTCAATACCAAAAAATGCCATGTTAAACAGCATATTCAAATACATTTGATGCTTGTGCTGCAGCTCTTTATTATAGCCTAAAAAGTAGGTTTCCAAAACGTCGTTATTCAAAATTAAGGTATAAAACCCAATCAAATCTTCATTTAAAAAGAAACCAAAAACTTTAAGCTTTTCGCCTAAACTGACTTTTAAATTATAAAAATGCGATTTGTGTAGTTTAAAGGAATTGACCCTGGCATTATCCGAAACGGTTTCATATAATTCAAAAAGGATTTCGGAATTTGCCTTGATAAAATCTTCGTTTAGTTCTTTACAAGCTATGTTCGATACCTTTTTTCGAGCCGTTTTGTAACGCCTTTTGTATTTTTTATTTAATGACGATACGTAGTCTTCAGGCGATTTCCAATTTTCTGAAATTGAAAGTACCATGTTGGGTTGTACCTGGACTTTGTACAAATTATTCCTTTTGAAGAATTCAGGGCTTTTATGAATGGTATCGTTTTCAAAATAATCTTTAAAAGCAATAATGCGTATCTTTTTATTAAACTCAGATTTGATTCTGGCCGTTAAATCTTGTAGTGATTTTTCAAGCTGATTCAAATAATCTTTTTGCGATATGTCTTGGGGGTTATAATAAATTCCGTGTTGCCCCGTATGCATTAAGCTACCAACAATTAAGGCGTTTCCTTTTATAATTTTAGAAACCAATTGTTTGGCCAATTGCTTTAATGTTGGGCTTTTATTGTTTCTAAAAATATCATCGGCATACATTTCCACACGCTTAATTATAGCAATGCCAACTAATTTTTCATTTTTAAAAACGCCCAAATAATAGGGTGTAATGTTATAAGGCGACGATAGCTCAAGCCCTTTTAAAAAATAGGTTTTTAAGAAAATATCGTTATTTGGTAAAGCATCCCAAGAATTTGGAAGCTGACTAACCGTGTTATAGATTTTATAGTGTATCAATACAAAAAGAAAAAAGACCGAAGTTAAATACCTCAGTCTTTAAATGTGTTAAAAAATTACAAAATTTTACATACCACAAAGGATAGCGCCCATAACCGCAAGCGTAACAATCCAATATCCTGCATTTATAAAAATGTATTTGGCGCTTTTGCGTTCAAATAAGGCATTGGTTCCAATAATGGGAAGCGCTACAAAAATTCCTGCCAGTGTGCCATGAAACGCACCGTGTTTAAAGGTTCTGTAAGCCGTTCCGTAATCTGCCATAAACGCTTCAAATGACGGTAAAGCTATGGTTGGATCTCCACCAACCATTCCTAAGGCGCCCCATTGGTGATTGGTCATTTGCATAAGCTGTACGGCTAATAAGGCTGCAAAAAACAAGGCTAATCCAAATATTTTGGCCATATTTCCGCCTTTAATTTTTTCTTCCGTCATTCCAGAAGCTTGCATCCATGCGTTTCCAAATACTTTTGGGTTGTACCATATAAATCCTACAACCAGTGCAGCAACTGCAGCAATTGGGATTGCTATGGGGTTAATTGGCATTTCCATATATTTTAGTTTTATAGTTAGAACTTAAATATAGGTAAAAATATTAATCACGTATTTTTTTTTAACACTTTAATGGGTGTTACACTTGCTTAGCCTCAGCAACCAATAACGCATTTTTATCGTCTAAAGCTTTTGAAATAAACGCATTTATAGCCTCATTTTTTTTCAAGCCGTTTTTTAACAAAACTCCGAGTGTAATCATGGTAATAATTCGTGTTCCGGATTTTTTAACAGATGTGTTGAACAGCGGTTCTAAATCGTCATAAGCCACGTGTTTTGCCAATTCTATAATTTCTGCTTTGGCCTTTTCCCGTGCATCTTCTGGTAATCTATCGTATTTTTTACCGTACGATTTTATTTGTTCAATCGCCGGACGGTTATTTTGTTGTTGGGGTTTCGCTTGGTTTTGATTGGTTTTATTTTTAGTCTCGACACTTCGGGATTGCTTCGCCCAAGAATCTCGTAAACCAACCGTTTTATTGAATACTAATTTTTCTGAAATAGAATCGTCATCAACATTAAAATAACCTAAACGTTGAAACTGAAACCTATCGCCTATTTGAGCTTCTTTCAAACTTGGCTCGACAAAAGCTTCAATGATTTTTAATGAATTTGGATTGATAAAATCCATATAGTTTTTATCTTGATGACTATCTGGAGCTTCGTCCATAAACAGCCTATCGTATTCTCTAACTTCAGCCTTAATCGCATGATTTATAGACACCCAATGCAAGGTGCCCTTTACTTTTTTGGTAGTGTCTTCGGTATAGGTACAACGAATTTCCGTAATGTTTCCGCGGGTGTCTTTTACAACACTTTCCGCTTTAATAATATAAGCATTTTTTAGTCGGACTTCGCCACCTAATTTCAGTCTGAAAAACTTATTCCCAGCCTCTTCTTTAAAATCTTCTTTTTCAATATAGAGTTCACGAGAAAACGGCACTTTTCTAAAACCTGCACTTTCATCTTCTTGATTGTTTTCGGCTTCCATCCATTCCACTTTGTCTTCCGGATAGTTGGTAATTACAAGCTTAACAGGGTTTAAAACCGCCATAACCCGAGGCGCTGTTTTGTTTAAATCTTCGCGAATACAAAACTCTAAAAGCGACACATCAATCACATTGTCGCGTTTTGCCACACCAACGGTTTCAACAAATTTTCTAATAGCATTTGGGGTATATCCGCGACGGCGCAAGCCAGAGATGGTAGGCATTCTCGGATCGTCCCAACCGCTTACAACACCATCTTCAACCAATTGAAGCAACTTGCGTTTGCTCATTATGGTATAACTTAAATTTAAACGGGCAAACTCACGTTGCTTGGGCAACAATGGGTATTTGTTTTTGCTGTAAGCGTACACTTCGTGTTTAAACCAATTATAAAGCTCTCTATGAGGCTTAAATTCAAGCGAGCATAAAGAGTGTGATATTTGTTCAATATAATCGCTTTCGCCATGCGTCCAGTCGTACATCGGGTAAATACACCAATCATTTCCTGTTCTGTGATGGTGCTTCTTTAAAATACGGTACATAATCGGGTCGCGCATGAGCATATTGGTGTGCTGCATATCAATTTTAGCGCGTAAAATGTGTGACCCAGCTTCAAATTCGCCATTTTTCATGCGTTCAAAAAGGTCTAAATTTTCGGCAACACTTCTATTTCTATAAGGGCCATCCACTCCTGGTTGGGTTGGCGTGCCTTTTTGTTCGGCCATGGCTTCACTAGATTGCGAATCTACATAGGCCTTTCCGTCTTTAATAAGCAAAACGGCCCAATCGTAAAGTTGTTGAAAATAATCTGAAGAATACAGCTCGTTTGCCCAAGTATACCCTAACCACTCAATATCACGCTTTATAGCATCAACATATTCTTGTTCTTCTTTTGCGGGATTGGTATCATCAAAACGAAGGTTTACCGGCGCATTGTATTTTTCGCCCAAACCAAAACTTATTCCAATTGCTTTAGTATGCCCAATATGCAAATAACCATTGGGTTCGGGTGGAAAGCGGAAGCGCAAATCGTTTTTCGACATGCCGTTAGCTAAATCTTCTTCTATGATTTGCTCTAAAAAGTTAAGTGATTTTTTTTCTTCAGACATAAAAATTTACAACGCTATGTATTAGCTTTTAAAAACTAATGATATTAAACAAATTATTGTGCAAAATTAGGTAATTTTGACGACTTAAAATGAACCTCATGGGAATTATAAAAGTTGAAAATATTCGTGTATTCGCTTACCATGGTTGCTTAAAGGAAGAAACCAAAATTGGAAGTGATTACCGTGTGGACTTACAGGTTAAAGCCAATTTACAGGAATCTGCAAAAACGGATAAATTAACAGACACGGTGGACTATGTTTTTTTAAACAGGATTATAAAAGAGGAAATGGAAAAACCCTCCCATTTGCTTGAAACGGTAGCAAAACGTATTTTAAATAGAATTTTTGCAGAAGATAAATTAGTTGAAAAAGCCACCGTTTGGGTAGGCAAACTAAATCCGCCAATTGGTGGGGATGTGGCAAGAGTAACTATAAAAATGAGTGATAAAAGAAAAACCAAAGACAAGTAGTGTAAAAAGTTTATTTTTTTTACATTTGCAAACGATTAAGGCGTCGTGGCCGAGTGGCTAGGCAGAGGTCTGCAAAACCTTCTACAGCGGTTCGAATCCGCTCGACGCCTCAAAGAACCTTCAAGGAAACTTGGAGGTTTTTTTATTTTAAATTTTTAGAAAAAATTATTTTAAAGTAGTGCAAAACCTGCTAATAAATATATTTGAATCCGATCGACGCCTCTAAGAGCCTTCAAGCACTACCTTTGAAGTTATTTTAGATTATTAATTTTTTGAGAATGACTCCCGGAATTTCGGGACAATGGAAACTCCTAGGCATAGCCTTGAGGAATTCATTTCGATTGAACTTAAGGGTTTTTGAATGTTTGTAAACTGTTGAATTACGCTGTAAATTGCGTTAGGGATAGCAGTGGAAAGCCCACAGCGACGCAGGTAGCGAGGACTTGCAGCGAATAGCCCGACCACATGCCCTGAGCGCAGTCGAAGGGTTGTGGTAACGCCCAAAAAATAATACCGTACTAATACAAGATTTTTACTTATTCTGAAAGCCTATCTTTTATAGGGTTGATTTGTTCCAATCGTTCTTTTATCATTTCCTTTTCATTTGGAAAAAAACCTTGAACCAATAGCAAAATACCAAACCCGAGAATAACCAATGCTATTATTTTTTTAGATTTAAAAATGAGCCTGGGCGTTAGCCTGTTTCTCAGTTTTTTTGCAATAGCTATTTTAACCAAATCCACTAAAAAATAAACGATTAATATAGTTGATAAAAAAGTGATAACCCCAGTTTTGGTTTCGGTTAATGAGTTTGCCAATACAATAAAAGCGATCCAGCCCAACAACACGCCAATATTGATAAAGTTGAGTAAAAACCCTTTAAGGAATAATTTACCGTAACCTTTTTTTATTTGAATTTTATGGTATTCCCTTACTATTTCCCGAAAAGACTTTGAGGTTTTTACAAATGAAATGATACCATAAGTAACCAGTAAAACACCACCAAAAATTAAAAACCCAGGGTCGTCTTTTACTTTTTCCAACAGCCTATTTGTACTGTAAAACGCAACGAGAATAAATAAAACATCGGCAAACATAACGCCGCAATCAAAAATCAATGCACTTTTAAAACCTTTTGTTGCACTAGTTTCCAAAAGCACAAAAAATACAGGACCTATGGTAAAGGCAAGTATAATACCAAATGGAACTGCTGTTAAAATATCATCAAACATAATTGAGAGAAGCTTTACACAAAGTAAAGAAATATTTTATGATTATTTAATAGCTTTGCTCACTATTTAAAAGAAAACCCACTGTAAACAGTGGGTTTAAAATTTATAATGTATTGTATTTTAATTCATTCGCTTTACACGACCACCAAATACTCGACTTTCATTTACATATTCCGGATCGCCATAAATAAAGACGTCGCCTCCAGCCCGTATTTTAATCTCTGCTAATTTGGATGCATTTATATAAGCTTTACCTGCTGCTCTAATGGCAACTTCGGTGTTTTTCGTTTTTAAGGATTCGCCTTTATAAACACCACCGGTTAATAGCGATATTTTTTGATTTTCCGATTTTCCTTCCGTGGTAATTACGCCGCCTGTAACCGATTTAATATTAGCATAATTTACATTTAATTTAACGTCTATTTTGCCACCTTCTTGGGCTTTTAAATTTATCTCGAATTGTTTTATTTTATCATTGGAGTGCACCAGTGCGCCTTCGTTAACATCTATAACGTCAACATTGGTGTAGTATAATTTTACCGTTGTGTTATTGCCATCAAAAATTTCTTCTAAATTCATTTTAATCTTTAGCTTTCCGTTTTTGTTATTAACCAAAACGCTACTTCTGTTTTTTCCTGAAATAACCACTTTGTTTTCATTAGCCTTAATGAGCTCTACTTCAATTAAATCGTAGACTTTAAGTTCTGAAAATTCACCAATTGATTTTTCTATGGGTTTTTGGGCCATTGAAAGTGTTGAAATACAAATAGCGAGAATTGTTACTATACGTTTCATAAACATTTTTATTAATTGTTTTTTTATTAAACGTAAAATTATCAATAATTATTCCGTTGTTACTTTATTTATGAAAATTTTATAATGAACTCATCTTGACTTTTTAGGAAATAGAAAAAGATGAGTAGAAAATTAAACAGCCTTAACAGCGGTTCCTGTAATGGAAACAAATATTAAGCCCGATGTTGGTGAAGTTTCAACATCAACCCTAATGCCCACTACGGCGTTGGCTTTTAGTTTAATGGCGTTATCTCTAAGTTTTTGAAAGGCGTCTTCTTTAACATCATTGATTTTTACTTCGTAAGATTGGTAATATTTTTCCATTTTAAATGAAAATGTAGCTTTTGGCATATTTACACTTATTCCTGTAACAATGCCTAAATAATCTTGAATGCTATGCCCTTCAATGGTGTTTGTTGTTGTTAGTATCATGGGTTGTATTTTATATTAGTATAATTCATTGTGCTTTTTAAAAAAGCTTATATCCGAACTTAAACTATAGCTAAATTAAATTAATTTTCATGTTTTCCGATAAGATTAAAATCGAGGTGTTTTTTGACCAAATCGGTGTTTTTAACTTTTACAACAACTTCATCTCCCAGCTGATACATGGTTTTGGTATTTCTGCCAACCATGGCGTATTGGTCTTGATCGAAGGCGTAATGATCGTCTTTCATATCGCGAACACTTACCATGCCTTCGCATTTATTTGAAATAATTTCTACATAAATTCCCCAATCGGTTACCCCTGAAATTACGCCTACAAATGCTTCATCTTTATGGTCTTCCATAAACTTAATTTGCATGTATTTTATAGAATCGCGTTCAGCTTTAGTGGCCAAATTTTCCATGTTGCTGGAATGGTTGCATTTATCTTCGTAAATAGCTTCGTTAGCCGATTTTCCGCCATCTAAATAGTGTTGTAACAAGCGATGCGACATCACATCGGGATACCTTCGAATGGGCGATGTAAAATGACTGTAATAATCGAAAGCCAATCCGTAATGCCCAATATTATTCGTGGTATATTCGGCTTTGCTCATGCTTCGAATGGTAAGCGTATCAACTAAATTTTGTTCTTTTTTCCCATTGACTTCCTTTAATAAATTATTAAGTGATGCCGATGTTGTTTTACGGTCTTTAAAATTAAGTTTATACCCAAATTTAGAAACAATACTTTGTAAATTAGATAATTTGCTATCGTCCGGTTTGTCGTGCACACGATATACAAAAGTCTTTTTTGGTGATTGTTTACCTATAAACTCAGCTACTTTTTTATTGGCCAATAACATGAATTCTTCAATCATTTTATTAGCATCTTTACTGGTTTTAAAGAACACCCCTATTGGATTTGCTTCTTCGTCCAAATCAAATTTTACTTCTACTTTATCAAACGAAATGGCTCCAGAACTCATACGTTTACGACGCATTTTTTTAGCTAATTCGTCCATTTTTAATATAGCATCTGCAATGGCTTGATCTGTTTTATAAGTTTTTCCTGTTAATGAAACTTCTGCGGGAATCGTGTTGGTTTTAGATTCAATTACAGCCTGTGCTTCTTCGTAAGCAAAACGGGCATCGCTATAGGTTACTGTTCTGCCAAACCATTGGTTTTTAACATCGCAGGCATCATTCATTTGAAACACTGCAGAAAAGGTATACTTTTCTTCGTGCTGACGTAACGAACAGGCATTATTCGATAATACTTCTGGTAACATAGGTACCACTCTATCGACTAAATAAACCGAGGTGGCGCGCTCGTAAGCTTCATCATCTAAAATAGTACCTTCTTGCACATAATGTGATACATCGGCGATATGAATACCTATTTCGTACAAACCGTTTTCCAACATTTTAAATGATAGGGCATCATCAAAATCTTTAGCGTCTTTAGGGTCGATAGTAAAGGTTAAATCCTGACGCATATCGCGTCGTTTTGCTATTTCTTCTTGAGTAATTGACGTGTCTATTTTATTAGCAAAATCTTCAACTTCCTGGGGAAAATCGTGTGGTAATCCATATTCTGCAAGTATGGCATGTATCTCGGTATTATGATCTCCCGGTTTGCCCAAAACCTGAATGACCTTTCCGTAAGGAGAATCGGCTTTTTCCGGCCAATCTTCAAGTTTTACCAATACTTTATCGCCATTTTCAGCTTTATTGATTTTATCAATAGGCACAAAAATGTCTTTGTACATTTTATTGCTATCCGCCACTACAAAGGCAAAGTTCTTTTTCTCTTGAATTTGAATAACGCCAACATATTCGCTTTTTTCGCGTTTGATGATATTTGTTATTTCGCCTTCTAGATTTCCGCGCTTACGTCGTTTATAAACATAAAATTCTACTTCATCGCCGTTTAGGGCTTTATTGATATTGTTTGATGCAATAAACACATCATCATCAAAATCTTCGGAAATTATATAACCATTTCCTTTTGCGGCCAAATCTAATTTACCTATGTGATATTCGGTATTTACAATGGCTTTATACTTACCGCGCTCAACCTCTTCAATTTCCTGTTTTCCTTGTAAATCGCGTAATTTTTTTATAATTTGATTTCTGCTGCTCGCATCGTTTACACCAAGTTTTGCAGCAATTTGTTTGTAGTTGAATGATTGGTTTCTATCTTTTTTTAAAATACTTAGAATGGTATTTGTTAAGTTGGAAATGCCTTTATTTTTGGATTTCCCTTTTTTCTTTCTTGTCATTTAATTTTTTGTAATCATTTTAATTTCCAATCCCGAAGTGTCGGGAGAAAATTTTGTTATTAAATAGCTTTGTTTTTAGGAGAAGATCGCTATTTGTTTTGTGCAAAGTTAGGGTTTTAATATTAAATAGCATTTTTTTAATGTTAAGCTTAGGTAAATTCAACTTATCCACATTATATATTATATAATAATTTTTCTTTTAAAATTTAAAAAAATAAATGATGGTTATTATAGTGTGTTAATAGCGGTATAACTTTTTTACGTTTTATTTT